>NZ_LNGI01000001.1:0-63978 GCF_001593535.1 Neorickettsia sp. 179522
GATATGGGATTAAAGGAGAACATCGTTTATTTAAAGTTAAGTGAGATAGATGTAAATGATTTTCAGCCTCGTAAAGTTTTCGATGAGGCGTCTATAGCGGAGTTGGAGGAATCTATAAAACAAAATGGCTTGATACAACCAATAATAGTTAGAAAATTTGGTGAAAGATACAAACTAGTTGCTGGTGAAAGACGTTTTAGAGCTATGAGAAACTTGGGAGAAGAAACGATCCCATCAATCATTAGGGACTTTACAGATAAGAGTTCCCTTCAGGTTGCGATAATAGAGAATATACAGAGGAAAGATCTAACACCATTGGAGGAAGCAGAAGCATACAAAAGACTCATCGACGAATTTAATTACAAGCACTTAGAAGTGGCAAGTATAGTTGGTAAGAGTCGGTCTCATGTAACGAACCACCTTAGAATACTTTCTTTGCCAAAAAGAGTAAAAGAGCTTTTGGAAGAAAATAAAATCTCGCTTGGGCACGTTAAATTACTAATGAACGTGAAAGACAGCGAGAAAATAGCAGAAAAGATAGTTCGTCTCTCGTTGAGTGTAAGGCAGGTCGAAAGCCTCCTAAAAGATGCGCGTGAAAAAAAGAACTCACATGTGAACAAGAAAAGTCATGAATTGTGTATGTTAGAAAACAAAATTTCAGAAAGGTTAGGAATGAAAGTGACAATAACCGATAGTGAAAAGGAAAACGGAAATGTTAAAATTACCTTCAAAAATTTAGATGAACTCCAGAATATCTTGGAGAGACTAAGTTAATGAAACATATTTAGGATTGTGGTAACATATGATCCACTGTAAATGTAGTTGGTCTGGATTCAATAATGTTCTACGGTAAAGGACCTTTTGTAAAATTAAAACACCTCTTTTTTGGGGAAAACCAAAAGTGGAAAACTTCAGCTGGTTTCTATTACTCTTCTTTCAAAAGAATATTTATCACTGATACTGCAAGTAGGTTTTCAAAAGCTGAGAAGTTTGTCTTATCAACGAAGAGAAACTTTTACTGTAATGATAGGGTAGTTAAAATTCCTAGTTTGAATGATATTGACAGCAGTACTGCACGCAGATCTTCCAGGGGTAAACTTGAGATTTCAATCGGTGGTGAGCCGTATACACTTGAAAAAATTAAAATAGGAGGTGGTCAGACCGTTGCAGGAAGGACACTATATGAAATAAAGGGATTAAATAAAGGAATAATAACAACTACAAGGAGAAATTCAGCAGTTTATGGTCTTTGGTTAGATCCAGATAACAGTATTTCAAGTGAGCAACATAATAATCCAGGGAATGTCGAAATGCATTTCAGTGGTCCGGTGAAAGCATTTAGTCCTGTTGTCAGAGATCCAAGAGATAAAAGCATCAATCTCATATGTACACTTATTTCTCTTCCCGTTTATACGGCGACTCTGATTGTAAAATACACTTCTTATCTTTCATTGGGGTTAGTTTCTAAAGTACTAGTTGGTGTAGTAACACGACTCGTCTTACCACTATCTTTCCTTCTTCTTTCCTATAGTTTTTTGACTCTTGGGCTCGTTGGACTACCTCTGATGCGTCCGGATAAAAGAAGAGAATACATTGGGTTGTACAAAACTGTTTTAGATGTTTCTCGCAAGATGTTTCTTGTGGGGACACTTACTTACATAAAAAGTGCCGTTCTTGGATTGGATTGTGTAGATGACAAACACACTGGGACGGTAAGTGGTTCCCTGCAGGTGTCGAATTCTGAAAAGAAAGAGTTAAAATCTAAAAGAAGTATATCCATTTTACTTGATTCGTTATCTATAGGATTTGGTGCCCTTTTGAGTGTAGTAAGGGGAGTGGTTAATGTATGTTGTTCTTCTGTTCAGGTACTCGCAAGCATCGTTATTGGAGTTTTGACTCTAAACACGGATTACTTTCAGGCATCTTTATTCCTGTTTAAACAGCCCTTTTGTGAGATGCGAGATGATTTCCGTGTTTTGCTCGGTGATGAGGTAGAACCTACGCATTGTATGGATCAGATAATTTCCTTTGATAAAGATGCGTTTGCAGCTGCAATTGAGGAGCGTGAAAAGAGTATCGTACCTGATGGAACAGGAAAAAAAATACCTGGTATCTCCACTCTTGGATTGGATCTTAGGTCCTCAGGTTTTTCTGAAGCCGGTATTGGATCGTGTACTTTTGTTCCTCCTAGTTGCAGGGTTGCGACTAGGAATCTCCAATGAATAGTCAGATAATTTAGCTTTTAAGCGGCGTTGCTTTCTATATACGGAAGCCTTATTTTTACAACGGTTCCGCTTCCTTCTTTGCTTTCGATCTCGAATGCTCCACCCATCAACTCTACCAGCTTTTTACTAAGTGGTAATCCTATTCCAGCTCCATCATATTTTCTTGAGAGTTCTGTATTTGACTGACCAAATACAGAAAGTGCCTTTGCTATATCTTTTTCTGGTATGCCAACACCGTTATCCGAAATTTTGATTTCAATTTCTGAAGGTAATCTGATTATGGAAATTTTTATTAAGCCATCTTCATTCGTAAATTTTATCGAGTTCGAAAGGATATTTAGGATTACCTGTTTTACCCTCTTATGATCGCTTTTGATAAGTATCTTATTTGAAAAGAAACTCTTCACTATCTTTATCTTTTTTCTCTTAGTTGTTGTCATTCTGATACAAGTCTCGGTCAAGCGTACTAAATCAAACAATGTTGGCTTTATCTCCAAGTTGTTTAACTCTGACTTTGAAAAATCGAGGATATCGTTGATTAAATTCAGCAGGTGGTTCCCTGAATAATAGATATCATTTGCATATTCTCTATGTTCGTTACCAAGCACCTCTGCTGTGCGTATCAGATCTGAAAAACCGATTATTGCGTTTAAAGGTGTTTTTAGTTCATGACTAACATTTGCTAAAAATTGTGATTTTTGAGAGCTTATTTCTTCTATACTTTCTTTAGCTTTTTTTAGTTTCGTATTTATTGAAAACTGTTCATTCAGGACCTTAGAGCTTTCCCTGATTTTCATCACGCTCCAGAAAAATAAGGATGAACAAATGAGCAATACGATAAGTGTGAACCCTATCCACATAACTCTGAAAGGCCTTATGAGGCTCTTTGCATTGTATGTAATTTCAATAACTGATGGGGGATTTTCCTCAGGATTCAAGGCCACTGTTACCACTATATTTCCCTCGTTGTCGGTAGAAGTGGAGGAAATATTGTTTTTTAGATCATGACTGTATACGTGATGTGTATGTTCTAAATATTTATTGAGACTGAAAACTCTTGTTTCTCCTCTATAAAATATCTCAACTTGAATAACATCCAGTGGTTCAAAAAGTAACTTTGCTTCGCTCTCAAAATACATGAATTGTGGCTTTTTATGCATCCTTGTAGGCTCAAAATTATACATCTCAAGCATAAAGGAGTATTTTTCCCATATTAGTCTATTAAAAATATTTCTAATATTTATTGCATTTCTTTCTATACTGCTTTCGAGAAGGCTTTTCTCTGTTTTCATGTATCCAAGAAAAGAAGTCAGTAGTATTGTTACTACAATCAGGATAAACGATTTTGTATAGTTAAACATTTTGAGCAGCGATCAAGTTAGCGATTAAAGTATATAACTTTTTATTTAAATCACAGAGATGTACGATTACGTAGTAGTTGGTGGAGGAATAGAATCCTTTTTGTTCTGTTTTCTGATTTTACATAACACTAAAAAAGCAACATAGCATTTATTACAAAAAGTCCATCTGATATGTCAAAGCATTCTTCGCTCTCAAAAGTGGGATTTAGACATGTCAGTGCATCCGAATATACAAATCTACTTTCAAGATTTCATTTAAATACTCTTTCGAGAAGAGCTGTTTTAGGTGGGTGGAACGAAATAGGTAGGTCATTGAAAACACAAGAAAAATATTGGCTAAAAAAACGGCTTCTAGAAGGGCGTTTTCTTTATCAAAATTTAGATTACAAATTAAAAAACTTAGCATTCAGAGGTCCCCTTTTGTGGAAGGAATTTTTATCTAATTATCCAGAATTTGCTGTAGATATTGATTTGGTTAAGGGTATCTATGGTGTATCCAATTACTGTGAAAAGGGCGAGCATATCACACAGGCACTAAAAATTGATGACATGGAGTGGAATTTAATTTATGGAAGAAATATTTCTTTTGAAAGTGATGGATTTAGTTTTAATTCTCTTAAGTTTTGCAAAAAAATTGAGAACTTCTTAAGTAATAACGGAGTTAGTTTTTTTTATGATACTGAAATTTCAAAAGTGGATTTCACCAGCACTAAGAAACTGAAATACATGATTTCGTCACATGGCAAAATTTTTCATGGAAAAAACTACTTTATTGCCATTGAGGCCAACTTTTTTGGTTATAATGACTATTTCAATTTACGAAAATTAACACAGCCAATTATTGGTTCATGGCATCTTGTACATGATGTAAATCTCAAACATCCCCTTAAATACAGTAACTACGTTGGTCCAAATCTGACTTTTTGGCAAAATTATACTCCTGTTTCCTGTAATAGTTTTACTAAGTCTGAGAGTTATGGCTTCAAGGGTGGAGAAAAGGCTGTCGTTGTAGGTACTGGCTGTATGTGGAAGGGATCAACCTGTAGTGAAGGTCACTCAAATGTGGAGTTTGTGAAAAGAAACGAGAAAGTTATAAAGGACTTATTCCCCGAAAAAGAAGTAACTCTACTTGACGGAAACTGTATAAGAAATTTTTCATATAATTCTTTGCCGATTGTTAAGTGTGGTAATAGCTTAGAAGGGAAGTATCTTGTCATGTCTGGCTCCGGAACATTTACAACTGCAAACGCAGTAAACTCAGCATCCGAAGCGGTAGAGTTTTTTCTTGGCAACAAACAAAACTAGGGCCCGTTCTTCAGTGTTGCTTTCTTTACTTTTAACAGGAACTACTTCCAGCCATTTTGGTCAGCCATGTACACAGCTTCTGACATATACGGAAAAATCTTCGAGAGACTTGACGAATCAATCTTGTATTCTCCCCAATTTTTTAAAACTTCCGGGATCTCAACAGATGTTACAACGGGGTATTCATAGTTCTTACTGACATATAGTTTCTGTGCTTCTTCAGTTACCATATACTCGAGAAACTTTATTGCGTTCTCCTTGTGCTTCGCATTTTTCGCAACACCAGCGCCACTTATATTTACAAATGTGCCTCTGTTGCCTTGATTCGGGAATACCACGCCCACTCTCTGCGCAACCTTCTTATATGCCTCCTTGTTTGACGACAGAATCCTAGCTAAGTAGTAGCTATTTACTACAGTCAAGTCTCCTTCTCCAGATGCAACGCCTTTAATCTGATCGGTATCGCCTCCATATGGTGGTCTAGCCATATTCCTAATGACACCTTTTATCCATGCTTCGGCTTTTTCCTCACCATTGGCAAGTATTACAGATGCTATGAGAGATTGATTGTACGGAGAATTAGATGATCTGAGCAAAAGCCTATCTTTCCACTTGGGATCAGCTAAATCTTCGTAGTCCCTAATATCAGATGGATCAACTCTTTCTTTCGAATAAACTATGACTGCCATGCGTCGTGTTAGTCCAAACCAGTAGCAGTTTCTCAGATCTGGTGTCAATGCATCTTCCAATATGGTAGAGGATACACATTCGAGGAGTCCTTCAGACTCTGCTAGAGCTAAATTCACTACATCAGCTGCCAAAAAAACATCCGCTGACGTGTTAGTTCCTTCACTCTTCATTCTTGAAATTAACTTTGTCGCATCGTCCGTAATATAGTTTACCTTTATACCGGTACGCTCTGTGAAGGCTGCAAAAATTTCTTTTACCATTTCCTCCTTCCTTGAAGAATAAATGTTAACAATATTCTCCTTTTGTTGGGTGGCTTTACTTCCTGTTGGAGCAGGCTTTTTATAAAGAAAAAATAGCACGCCTACTAGAACTACTAGTATCAAGTAATACAGTTTTTTATACACTGTCGAGCCTCCTCTGGTTGCAGAGATTGTAGTGCATGATTGTACATAACGTTTTTTCCAAAATACAACAGGCAGCGATTTTATCTTTCCACTTCTTTTGCCTTGATCTGGAAAGAGAACTGAGTAAGACCATCACTTCACTGGTTGACGATGACTCATCACACATAAGGATAGGCTTCTTAGTTACCTCACTTAATTTTTGAGCAAATTTGTCTATAGAATGTAACCACCCATTGTTCCTAGTGTGCGAAAACGGGGTTCCAAGAATTATTCCTGAAAAATCCGAAACGACTTCCATAATATGAAAGGCATCAGAACCTCTCCCCCGGGAAGTGAACTGAAAATAGTTCTGTACATACCTAAGTTCGGGGTCACTGACCGCAACACCTATGGTACGCTTTCCAGGATCAATGGATACAACCCTCCCTGTTCCAATAGCATTCAAGAATTTTTGCAGGTCGAAGGTTATCATTTCTTACTGGTACTCGACTAAAAGCAACTCCAGGCTACTGAAAAAAAGCGATTTAAAAGCCTACCATGCAGAAGTTCCAATATGCGAAGACACATGAATTGCTTCCGTAGAAGGTTTTTAGCGTGTATCTATGAGGTCAACCCAGACGTCACAGGACAGATGCTAACAAAAATATTTAAAAAATCAAGAAGCAAAGCTTGCCGCAGTAGTAGAACCCAATTAGGAGGTGAATGTCTATACAGCACGTATACAGAACTCTGGAGCGGGAGAGACTACAGCGCATTTGCCCAAAAAGCGTACATAAGAAATGTGATCGCCTCACGTGCAATCAGTATAGTAGCAGTGGCTGCTTCTTCTGTTCCTATACAACTATTTGAATGTAGTGGGACGGAGAAGAAACGTTGCTCGGTCTCGCATCCGCTCAATGAGCTATTAAACGAACCTAATCCTAATATGTCAAGAGTAACATTGATAAAAAATGCTGTTACGTACAAGCTCATTAGCGGGAATTTATATTTTCTTAAGATTGGGAATAATTTACCAAAAGAACTGCACCTTCTAAGACCTGATAGGGTCACGGTTATACCAGGAAGTGATTGTTTACCTTTGGGATACAGATACAAAGTTGGAAACTACGAAAGGGAATATTACATGAACAAAATCACAGGAGACTGCGATGTTTTACACATAAAGAATTTTCATCCATACAACGATTGGTATGGACTATCACCAGTAGAGGCGGCAATGTACAGTATAGATCAGCATAATCAGGCTAGTCTTTGGAACCAAGCTATGCTCAAAAATGGTGCCAGACCTAGCGGGGCGTTTATATCCAGGTCTAAGGAGCCAATGCCGCATGAACAATTCATACGTTTAAGTAGGCAACTCGAAAATTGTTCCGGGGCTGAAAATGCAGGTAAGGCTATTCTCGTAGAAGGAGGAATCGAGTGGAAAGAGATGAGTATCTCTCCAAAGGAAATGGATTTCCTTGAAAGTAAGTACAATTCTGCAAGAGAAATAGCGTTGGCGTTTGGTGTACCACCACAATTACTCGGCATACCAGGAGACAATACCTACAGCAACTTAATAGAAGCTAGACTATCTCTATGGGAAGAAACAGTTCTCCCAATACTCGATGAAATAGTCCATAGCTTGAATGTTTGGCTCGCTCCGGTTTTTGGAGACAATTTGGAGTTCGCGTATGAAAAAGACAGTATAGAGGCGCTGTCTAAGAAGAGAGAAAGGCTTTGGGATTGTATAGAAAAAGCATCTTTTTTGACAATCAATGAAAAAAGGCAGGTCTTTGGTTATTCCACTATGGAAGGTGAAGACGAAATAGCAGAGCGCAACAAAAATTTTGAACAGTAATATGTTTTAGGAACTTGGGGATTTAAGGAATATTTCACCTTAAACAACCCCAAGGTTGATTTGCTGTTTTATTTCCTAGTCTTTGCGTGGTTCCACCATGTCTCCAAGAACATAGTCTGCTTTTTTATCTCCATCCAAGTCTATCCCAAGATAAGATGGTGTTTTCAATATGTGTATATCAGGAAGTTTATCACCGGTTAGGTCGATCCCTATCGTTATGTGCAGTATTTCTAGAAAAACTACGAACAACACAGAAATAATAATTATCCAAAGAGATTTCTTCTTTGATAAAAATGCCACCAAATTCGATATGTTCATTTCTCTATCCAAAAATCACGACCTGATTATAGGGCAGATAATTGGGGTTGGGGCAGCAGTTTTTAACTAAGAGATTTTAGTAGTTCTTCTTTGTTCTCATGAAGATACAAATATGCTGATGCCACACTAGTTAGACCAGCTATCCATATGAAAAACGTCGGGAGAATATCTGGGATCCATTCCTTGTTTAAGAGATAGAGGAGTATAGCAACCATCTGGGATATCGTCTTTAGTTTACCAAATCTATTTACAGGAAATGCCACACTGTCACGAGCGAGGTATTCCCTGAGTCCAGAAATGAAAAGCTCTCTACAAATGATCATGATTGCAGGAATTAGTTGGGCTCCCGTTATGTACTGCATATGTACCAACATAACGATAGCAGTGGAAACAATCATTTTATCGGCTATCGGGTCAAGGAGTTTTCCAAACTTTGATTGAGCCTTTAGCATCCTAGCGAGGTACCCGTCAAAAAAATCCGTCAGACTTGCGATTGAAAAAATTCCTACCGTTATCACCCAAGAGAATCTAGATTGAATGTAAAAACTTAAGCAGAATACCGGGATTATCGCTATCCTTAAAACAGTAAGTAGGTTAGGAAGGTCCTTCATAGAGAAAATTGCAACAAAGAATGGTCCAAAGGTTCCTTAACAGCCCCAAACCCTACCACCTAATTGCCAATCTTGAAAGTTTTTGATAGTAAATTTTATCGGTTTCTTTGCGTACACCTATATCCATCCCAGGCTTGCTACCTCATATTGCAATGGATACGCCACACGTGCTAGAAGTACCATGTTCGTGTGCAAAAATAAATGGACATACTTTGTTTTTTGCTTGTACTAGTTGCAATCTTTTCATCCTTTAGGGCTGTTTCGTGTAGAAATGTTGTGCACGCGGTTTTGTACTTAGTCCTTGCTTTTTTTACTTCTTCGGTGCTTCTGTTAGTATCTGGCTTAGAGGTTATCTCGCTGATGCTGCTTGTTGTATACGTTGGTGCAATAGCGATCTTATTCCTGTTTGTTGTCATGATGCTCAATGCAGATGATTTCAAGAAGGGTGTAGAGACGTCCGTAGCTAGATACCTGAGTCTGTTTTTTATAGCATTACTTCCATTTTTTTTCCTTCTGGCCTCACATGACGACATACAACAGGAACGTACTTACATAAGCATAAAGGATATAGGGGCTGTGCTTTATACGGATTATGTATATCTTTTTCATCTTTCGGGAGTAGTGCTTTTATTTGCGATGGTGGCGGCAATCAGTATTGCTTTGCCAAGTAAAAGCGGCACTAAATTCCAGATAGTGAAAGAACAAATTTCTAGGTCTTCTGTTGTGAGATTGTTAAATGTACCTTCAGGGAAGGGTGTAAATTACGACTGATCCACTACTAAGTTTTCACAGATGGGACTTGAGCAATTTTTTGGTTTTGCGTCACTCGACCACGGTTCATTCTATTAAGCTTTCCAATGTGGAGACGCTATTAGGCCTTCCAATGTGAAAACGCACGTCCATTCGTATATCTCGTATTGAGAAAATTTCCCCTGATTTTGCCTTACTTAGGTGTCAAATCATATAGGATTTTGTTAGACTTATCGTGTTTCCGTTACGTAGAGTCTCATGAGTCCTAGTTTTGCGCTCTTTTTTGTTTCTAGCTGTTTCTTTTCTATCGGACTTTTTGGTGTGCTAATCTCAACCAGGAACGTAGTTACTATGCTTTTAGCAGTAGAAGTTATGTTACTTGGTGCAATACTTAGCTTCTGTAGTGCTTCTTCCAACGCTATAGGAGGACAAGTTTTTTCCATCCTGGTGATTACAGTCGCTGCTGCTGAAGCTGCGGTGGCACTTGCGGTAGTTGTTTTGTATTTCAAAAAAGCCGGAAATGTGGATATAAAAAAGCTCGACAAACTGGGGCATTGAGCTCATTGTTTTTCTTTATTGTGTCGGTAAGTTTTGTTTGTTTTGAACTTTAGGAAGTCCTATAGTGTAAGAATAGAGAACCGTGGCAGCTCAGAATATTGATGTACTTATTTTTCATTATAGTGTCCTACTTTGTGGTTAGTTTTTTGGACTCCCTTTTTGAGTTTACTTTGGGGATTCATTATCTATAATAGTTGATTATCCGCCCTGAGGAGTGGTGCATATTCTTACTCTCTTTGGGTAAGTCTCTGTGCGCTTATCCGTGTTCTCTAAATTAAGTGTCGAACATTTTGCGTATGTTGGGTTATTCGATAGTTTTCCTGCCACTTTTGTCATGTTTGTTATGTTGTTTTTTTGTCAAGTGTAGGGAATCAATCTTTTTACAGCTATCGAGCTCGTTCTTGATTGGTCTTGCTGCAGTTTTTTCTTGGAGTCTATTTTTCACGCTTAAAGATGGTGAGGCTTTTTTACTTCCCCTTTTTGAGTGGATTTCCGTTATGTCATTGCAAACCCTTTTTAGGGTGAACATAGACAAATTAACGGTGCTGATGTTCGTAGTTGTTAATACCGTTTCGTTTGTCGTGCACTGTTACTCAATCGGATACATGAAGAAAGATCCTTGCAAGTCCAGGTTTTTCGCGTACCTTTCCCTCTTTACCTTTGCCATGCTTGCTCTTGTTTCCGCAGGGGATTTGTTGCAGCTTTTTTTGGGATGGGAAGGCGTTGGAGTTTGCTCCTATCTCCTTATAGGGTTTTGGTTCAGGAAGGAGTCTGCCAATGCTGCTTCTATGAAGGCTTTTCTTGTAAACAGAGTTGGAGATTTTTGCTTCTTAATAGGAATTTTCTCAGTATACAAAATTTTTGGGACACTAGAGTTAAAGAAAATTATTTCGGAAGTTGGTTTGCACTCAGGTGAAACAATTTTGGGTTTTGATTCTATCACTTTTATCTGTTCAATGCTCTTTATTGGTTGCATGAGTAAGTCCGCTCAGCTTGGCTTGCATACCTGGCTTCCTGACGCAATGGAGGGCCCTACACCAGTATCGGCACTTATCCATGCAGCAACCATGGTTACTGCTGGTGTATTTCTTCTGGCGAGGTTGTCTCCTTTATTTGAGTGCGCTGAACTGGTCAGGCATATAATTATGTGGGTTGGTGTATCTACGGCTGCTTTTGGGGCTGTGGTTGCACTCTGTCAGGATGATATAAAGAGAATTATAGCATACTCAACTTGTAGTCAGCTTGGGTATATGTTTGCTGCATGTGGTGCATCGGCATATGGCTTAGCTATCTTTCATTTATCCACACATGCTTTTTTTAAAGCACTGCTCTTTTTGTGTGCCGGTAACGTGATTCATTCCATTGGTGGGGAACAAGACATTCATAAAATGGGTGCATTGAAAAATAAGGTTTTTTCCACTTATTGCATGATGTTTATAGGAAGTCTTGCCTTATGTGGAATTTTTCCATTTGCTGGGTTCTATTCAAAGGATTTAATAATTTCCTCCCTCTCACACGCAGAGGTTCCGTTTATTTTGTTAGTACTCACAGCTTTTTGTACTTCTGTGTACTCGTGTAGACTGCTTATGTTGGTATTTTTCGGTGAGCAGAAATTCAGTCTTAAGAAGTTTCATGCCCCTTCTGTAAGCATGATTTTGCCCCTTGTGCCGCTGGTCCTCCTTTCACTCGTTTCTGGTTATTTTGGGGTGAAGCTTTTGGTAAACTCATCATTTTGGATGCAAACTGGTTTAATTTTCCAGCAAGTTGTAGAAGTGCATGGGTTGATGCATTTCCTTCCTCTGCTTTTTGCTTTGGCTGGTTTCTTTTTTGTTTTTGTTCTTGGTGGTGGAAGAGTTTCTTTCTCCAGAATATTCGTTTGTTTATCACTCTTGTCATTTCTTTTGAATTTTTATTTAGGTGTGATAACGTGCATTTTCTTAATCGGGTTTGTATTAGTTAATCGCAATAGTGTTGTTCCGAACTTTTTCAAAAGGATCCTGAGTTGTGGGTTTTACTTTGACGAAGTGTATAGAATGTTGTTTGTTGGTCCATTAACGCGGTGTAGTAGGTTCTTCTGGAAAGTGATTGACGTCGAGTGTATTGACCTCGTGCCGACATTGCTCGCTAGGATTTCACAGAAACTTTCGTCTGGCGTTCTGACGTTGCAAGCTGGGTTTCTATACCATACCGTGCTCTTTTTTCTCCTGGGTATGTTGTTTTTATTTTTCGTCGCCTGATCGTTACATGCGATTTAGTTTTGTGGACGAGTGGCCAGATGTGTAAGCTTTGTTTTGAGTTCACACATAAATTATAAGAATTTATACCAATTTAGACTACTATTTTGGGTATATTATTAAGATCTATGAAACCCGGAGATATAAATGAAGCTTAGCAATTCTTGCTCGTTTAATGAGGTCAGGGCGTCCGTTTTGGATCAGAACACGGAGCTTTTCTGTGACCTTCTAGATAAGTTGCAGACTGATAACTTATTTAGGATGGTTGACAGTAATGGTGATACGATTCTCCATATTGCTTGCAATGCAGGTAATGTTAAAGCAGTAATCACTGCTTTGGAGAGCGGTGCAGATCTGAACGCGAGAAATGGAAGTGCTGGAGATACTCCTCTACATGTTGCAATGAGAAGAGGAAATGTCGTCATAATAATGCACTTACTTAATAATGGAGCCTCAGTTGTGGAGAAAAATTTCTTGGGTAACACAGCTATACACGAGGCGGTAATTTCAAAAGTAGAAAAGAAAATACTGAAAAGGGTCGTGGAAAGTTTTCTATCGAGCAATGCATTAAGTAAGCATCCTTGTCTACTGAATAAAGCTGGTAAAACGCCAATGGATATTGCAACTGAAGCGGCCGACACTGAGATTATTAACATGCTCATGCCCATTAAAACTGCACTTGCGCGAAAAGATTGTTTTTCAGGTTCATATAAATCTCAAATCCGTTCCAATGATGTTCATCGTGGTAACTGAGAAAAGAGGTTCTTAAGAGATATCACCTATCCGCAGTAGAGTTTTTTTAACTCTTCGAGATCTAAGTTCTTCTCTATTGTGTGTCTTATTTTCTCCATGAGTTCATTCATAAAGTATATATTGTGGTAGGTGATTATATTGAATGCGATGTTTTCTTTGGCAGAGAGTAAATAGTTTAGGTATCCGCGAGAATAAGTTTTACAGATTTTACAATCGCAGGATCCATCGATTGGTAAGTCGGAGTTTTTGAAGATGCTGTTTCTGAGATTTATGTATTCCTTACCATTGTTTTCTGGATAGGAGGAGTATTTTATTAGAGCTCCTCCATGCCGGGCTATTCTAGTTGGGTGGACGCAATCAAAAGTGTCCACTCCCATATCGACACCCATGAAAATATCAGAGATGCCACCCACTCCAAGGAGGTGAACCGGTCTTTCTCTATTTAGGTTTGTTATAGACATCTCCACGACCTCTTTCATTTCTTCTTTAGTTCTTCCGAGAGAGCCACCTATTGCATTTCCGAAGAGTTCCCTACTGTTGTTGAACTCGACGCTTTCCTTTCTTAGATCTTCAAAGGTTCCTCCATGTATAATTCCGTAGACCCCTTGCCATGCCTTACGATTTTTTTCTGCGTACGAAAGACTCCTATCTGCCCACCTTTCATTTCTTTTTAGAGCTTCCTTATTGTATTCTTTCTCCAACGAGAATTTAGTGCATTCATCTAGCACAACAATGAGGTCTGCTCCGAGTTTTATTTGAACATCCATCGATTTTTCCGGGGACAGGAAAAACTTTGTTCCATCATAGTAAGATTTGCAGGTTATTCCTTCCTCCGATATTGCGATAATGCCGGAACTGTTGGATGTCCTAGAGTATTTTCTTTTTAGTTCTTGTACATTTGTCTTATCTTTTGTGTTTAGGCTGAAGGCTTGAAAACCTCCAGAATCGGTTAACATTGGCCCATTCCACCCTGTGAACTTCTGTATTCCGCCGGCTTTCTCTATATGTTCTCCTCCGGGTTTAAGCATCAAGTGGTAGGTATTTGACAGTATTATTTGAGATCCGGCTTCTTTGACTTGGTGTATTTCCAAGCCTTTTATTGCTGCTCGGGTTGCACAAAATATAAAGGCTGGTGTATGTATCACTCCGTGTTTGGTTATTATCCTACCAGTCCTCGAGCGTTTTTTTCCATATTCCAGGTAATTGAATCGAGGGAAAATTTCCGATTCGTGCATTTTGTTTTGAGTGGTAACCATTGTAGAGTTTTATTATAGCTTCACGAGTGTTTTCCACCAAAAAGTGGAGAGATTAGACATCCAAGATTTTTTTGAGTGCAAGTGGTAGGTAGTAGGAAAGTTTTGTTTTAAGTATCAACAGCTGCAGTATTTTGTTGCGGCTTCACAGATCCATTCTTTCAAAAGCGGAAAGACTAAGTGTTCGACGCTTTTTGGATACAAACGCCATTAAGTACCGGGGAGATTTCACTTGCCTATACCGATTTACAGGAAAGCTTATGGATTGCTATAGGACGAGGTTTCATGAATGACTCTCTTCCAATAGAAGAATCTCCCAATACAGTACGCTCGCAATAGAACCGATGCTCGCAAGAGACAGACGCAGCACACGCAATAGCAAAAGCAAAAACGCTGCTACGCTGTACACTTGGTTTTTATGAAGTACGGAAAACGAACCGCACTCGCTGACTACTTACTGTCCTCGTCTTTTACCTCTTCATATTCAGGATCTACTACTTTTTCCCCTTCTTCTGTGTTGTCATTCTTAGACGAAGAGTTGTCGGATGCATTCTGCGATTCCTTATACATTGCCTCACCTAGTTTCATAGAAACCTTCGAAAGAGCATCGGTTTTCTCCTTAATCAAGGAAGTATCATCTTTTGCTAGAACACCCTTCAGATCATTAATTGCATCATCTATGCTTTGTTTATCCGACGAACTAATCTTGCTACCATATTCAGAAAGTGACTTCTCTGTAGAGTGGATCAAGCTTTCCGCATTATTTTTCGCTTCAACTAATTCTCTTCTTTTTTTGTCTTCATCGGCCTTTGAAGCAGCTTCATCTACCATTTTCTTAATTTCTTCTTCTGTCAAACCACCGGAGGCCTGGATTTTCACTGTTTGCTCTTTTCCAGTACCTTTATCCTTTGCCGATACATGGACTATTCCATTTGCATCGATGTCGAATGTTACTTCGATCTGTGGCATTCCGCGCGGTGCAGGGGGAATACCCTCCAAACTAAATTGTCCCAAAAGCTTGTTATCACCAGCCATCTGCCTTTCTCCCTGGAAAACTCTAATTGTCACAGTAGACTGATTGTCCTCTGCGGTGGAAAATGTTTGTGACTTCTTAGTTGGGATTGTGGTGTTGCGGTCTATGAGCTTTGTGAAAACACCACCTAATGTTTCTATGCCAAGGGAAAGTGGTGTAACATCCAACAATACTATATCTTGTGCATCGCTTCCGCCAGCTAGTATATTTGCTTGTATCGCGGCACCGATAGCGACGACTTCATCTGGGTTTACGCCTTTATGTGGCTCCTTGCCAAAGAATTCAGTTACCTTTTTGACTACAGCCGGCATTCTTGTCATCCCACCTACAAGAACGACTTCATTGATCTCCTCTCTTTTGAGTCCTGAATCCTTCAAGGCTTTTTTGCATGGTTCTATTGTTCTATCAATAAGATCAGAGACAAGCGATTCGAGTTTCGCTCTTGTAAACTTGACATTTAGGTGTTTAGGGCCTGTAGCATCAGCAGTAATGTACGGAAGATTAATGTCTGTTTCCTGGGTACTAGACAACTCTTTTTTCGCTTTTTCTGCTGCTTCCTTGAGCCTTTGAAGAGCGAGTGGATCGTTCTTAAGATCCATGCCATTTTCTTTCTTAAATTCTTCAACCAAGAAGTTGAGTATTATCCTGTCGAAATCCTCACCTCCTAGGTGGGTATCACCATTTGTTGCTTTTACCTCAAAGACTCCATCGCCGAGCTCTAGAATTGAAACATCAAAAGTTCCTCCGCCTAGGTCAAAGACAGCAATATTCTTTGTTGTCGCAGTTTTATCTAGACCGTAAGCCAGTGCTGCAGCTGTAGGTTCATTTATGATCCTGAGGACTTCAAGTCCGGCTATTCTTCCTGCATCTTTTGTTGCCTGACGTTGTGCATCGTCAAAATATGCTGGCACTGTAATTACAGCTTTTGTGACTTTTTTGCCGGTATGGGTTTCAGCTGCTTCTTTTAGTTTGATCAGTATATTTGCACCTATCTGACTCGGAGAATAGGATTTGCCTCCTGCTTCGATCCACGCATCACCATTTTTTGCTTCTACAATCTTGTACGGGTAGTCCTTCTGTATTCCCTTGATAAGGTTATCCTTAAAACGTCTTCCTATAAGTCGCTTAGAGGCAACAATTGTGTTCTTAGCATTTGTAACGGCTTGTCTCTGTGCCGGAGCGCCAACGAGAGTCTGACCATCCGATGTAAATGCAACTACCGAAGGTGTAGTTCTTACTCCTTCTGCATTCTCTATAACTTTATCCTTGATAGCTACACATGAATTTGTAGTTCCTAGATCTATTCCTATTGCTATTTCGCCTGCCATAAAAGTGTCTTATTATTTTTTCCCACAAAACTATATGTAATTATGAAGTCCCTGAATTACAAGATAAGGCATCACCAATGTTTTTATTTTAAGGTTCTGTTTTTTGAGGCCTCAGATAGGCTTTCTCAATGACTGCGGTACCTATATGTTTCCCTGTTTGGGACCGTTTTTCATTTTCTATTTGTGTATTAAGTATTTCTAGCAGGTAGTTTGGTAGGTCTTTATGCGCTACAAGGCGACCGTTGAATATGTTGGTACTGGTTTCTCTGGTTGGCAGAGACAAATGTTTGTTCCATCTGTGCAGGAAGAGTTAGAATCAGTCCTTAGTTTTTTATTAAAGGAGAAAATAGCAGTTAGTGTTGCTGGCAGAACAGATGCAGGGGTACATGCTCTTGGGCAGGTCTTTCACTTTGATGTACGTGAATCCGCTTTGCAGCCTTTCCAGATAGTAAATGCAGTAAATTACCATTTGAAAGAGAAGTTAATAGTCCTGTTGAGCATGGAAGTTGTCGATGAAACTTTTGATGCTAGATTTTCCGCTATTAGGAGACACTATCAGTACAGAATCATAAATAGAAAGACACCCCTGGCAGTATTTAGGAACCGTTGTTGGCATGTACCGTGGAAATTAGATCTGGATTTCATGAGGGAACAAGCTCAATGTCTTGTTGGGAGACACGATTTTCAAAGTTTTCGTTCATCTAAATGTGGTGCTTCTAATGCTATTAGGACTCTAGATAGATTGGAAGTGGAGAAAAATGGGGAAGAAATCATTTTTTATGCTTCTGCCAAGTCATTTTTGCATCATCAAGTGCGGATAATGGTTGGTACTTTGGTTGCTATTGCATCTGGAAAACTCGTAAGTGTTACAGAGATTCTCTCTAAGAGGAATCGTTGTTGTGCTGGCCCGACTGCTCCTCCGTGTGGTTTATATTTCTTGAAAGTGGATTATTGAAGCAAAAGCGATCTATACCTATCCCTATATAAGCATAAATAGATTTTCTTAATCTACTATGTTATGATATTCATTGGATCTGTATTTGATGCACTATCTGTCTTGGCGTACTTGTGAGGCAAAAATGAGTGGTAGTGACTGGATGTCTGCACATTTTTAATGTAGCTCTTTCTAGTGGCTACTGTTGAGCACGTTTTGATGGTTGATTTCTCCTATGGTGACAACCTCTCGATGGCGACAGGCCATGTGTTTGTGAGTAGAGATATTGATTACAGGTGCGGTGTTTCCTTGCAAAGTTGATTCGGAATCGGATTTTAACGTTCCTGGTGCTGATAGAGATGTGTCTCATTGAGCTGCCGGAGGAATTGTCTTCGTGAGTGGGTGTATGCAAAGTGTCTGCTCCCGTTTTTCACGATAGGTGTGATTTCTTTTGAGATTATTCCGAAGGTTGAAGATGCTGCTTATGATAGTCTGTGCTCCACTCACGGGAACTCATATTAAATATTTATCGTTTACAAATAAAGATGAAGGTTTTAATAATTGGCCCGAGAGTAGAGTTGATCATGTGAAGATGATCGGATTGATGCTTAAGCTCCCTAGTTGCCATGGTCCAGGGTGGCGGGATTCCACAGCGTTGTTACAGTTCCTTTGCTCGATTGTGATAATGGCTTTGATGGGTGGTATTCTCTCGTTTATGTGGTATGAGGCCATTTTCCTTTTTTGGCAGTGCTAGTAATGCTATTTTTGGTGAATTATTGCTAGTAAGCTAGGCAAATAAAGAATGCTTTGTTATATACCGCACTCCCCACGTGCGTGGAAGTGCGAGTTGGTTTCTGTTGTGCTGGTGTCATCAGGAATCAAGTGAAAAAATGCTTTTGCAGGAGTAAAAGATGTTTCAAAGCATATGTGAGGTAGTCAAAAAAGGAGATGTTGCTGCTTTAGCGTCGCTACTTCGAAGGGCAGGGTCAGCTGAAGCGGGTGGTGCTACGCCATCTGAAGTTCTCTCGTCTGCAGTTGATCCTAATGGATGTAGTATCCTACAACTTGCTGTAGAGACGCAGAATCCAGCAATACTCAACTGTGTGATGGAGGCCCTATCTGGTGACTGCTTGGCGGCTTTGTGCGCTAGAAGAACAGGCGCGACGCATGTGTTTCCTGAGTGCACGGTACTGCACACTGCAATTGCGCTTGGAGACCTAAAGATCCTGAAGTTACTACTAGACAAAATATTAAGCGCGCGTGGGGAAGATGGTGGGCCGCCATCTTCTATGATGGCTATATGGTACATGGCTGATGTGAGCGGGGAGACGGTTTTAAATGCTGCAATCCTCTCTGGCAATGTAAAGATAGCGAGCCTGGTGATTGAAGCAATGAAGGCTGTTGAGAAAAAAATGGGTCCCGAGCAGCAACCTGGGATTTCACTTGTCTATGCATCTGCTTCATATGATGACATCAGAGTTAGAGGTGATAACGGACTTAATAAGGCTGTATCCACAGGGGATCCTGCAATGGTTCGGGTTCTAGTTAATGCTCTGACTTCTGAGGAGGTAAGATCGCTATTAACAAGGTGTAATTTGACAGGTGACACTGCACTTGACCGGGCCGCACGCGAAGGAAATGTGGGGATTCTTGAGATTCTGTTCAACAAGTTGGGTAATCAGTATGAGGCGTGGGCTCAGACATCTTTTAGGAAAGTTATAGAGTCCTCTATGGAAAGTAGAGATAGGACACGTGGACTCCAAGTTGCAGAGCAGTTTTCAATGCGCTTTTTGAGTAACGCAATTGCAAGTGGTAACGTAGAGGCTGTCAGGCGAATTTTGTCACCTCTGTCTGTCCAGGGGCGGTATGACTTAATGCTGCGTACGGGTTGGGGTTATCACTTGTCTCCATTGCAGCTAGCATTTTCCCTGGGTCAACCGGAATGCGTAGAAGCAATGCTTGACTCGCTTGTCACTGGTCGCGGTGGAAATAAAGACCTTGTGTTAAGCATGCTTGCCCAACATTCCGGTGGGCTTACACCGTTGCATTGTGCTACTGATTGCGATTCAGTTAGACTGCTGAAAAAGTATAACTTGTCTGAGGAAGCTCTGCTAAGTCTACTTACGACTGGGTCTTTAGAGTGTTCTCCTGCAGCACCTGTTTTTGTCCCTGATGGTATGAACCCACTTCAAGCTATGCTTGCCGGTCCTAGTGGTGATGGAAGACCTATTCCTAGGGCAGTTGATGTGATGATGGCTATGCTGGATCTTTTAGGAGGTAAGCAAAATTTGGTTCAGCGCGCGCTTTCCTCAATGGATGGTGCAGGACGTAACACTCTTTACATTTGTGCAAGTCTTGTAGGTTCAAGAGGTTTTTCTCCCACTGATTTCGTGGCTGTGGTTCGCTATCTTGAAGACAAGGCAGACCTCGAGTCTTTGCTCGCGCAATTAAACGCATCGGAAGGAATATCTGCACTTGATGTTATTTGCTCTATGGAACAAGAATTGTACAGCTGGGGTTTTGCTGTGAACGATTGCGTTTCCCGAGCTATAAATAGACAAAGAAGAGTTGCGAGCAGAAAGAGCCTAGGAACCGGGGCTTTGATTGATAACTTAGCCGCCTTTTGCTTGTTCTGCATATCGACCATTGCGGTAGTAGCTGGAGCTGTCTCCATTCTATATTCCAAACAAACTGACGACACAGGATTTTCAACACCCGCTGTTGCAGTTATGCTCCTTGCAAGCGCTCTATATCTTGTTTTGCTTGCCGTAGCTGTTCTGCTGCTTTCTTCAGTTCTAAAGGAGTCAAGCGATAAGTCTGTTGAGAGGGTAGCGGGTCCTATGTTCAACAATGGGGTGTTCTTGGATGCAAGTCCAGATATTTCTTTCAGACCTGAAGGCGTTGAGAAGGTAGAAAGGGCAAGGGGTGATGTTAGAAGTCACAGAGATCCGCTTGCTGCATTTTCTTCGTCTCCTTCTGCCTCCTCTGTTATCAATAGTTGCACTGAGGACCCTCGGAGAGGCGATTCAGGCACCAGATCTAACCTTCCCTCTGCGGAACGAGGGTTGTCCGGGGAGAATGCTTTGTCGGGTCGTGCTCCCATGCTAAGTATGCGAGGTTTGAGAGTAGAGGATGTATGTGATGATCAGAGAAGTCGTAGTAAGTGATCGACCCTCACTTTAGTGGGAAGTTATACAGATGCGTATTGTATGATTTCTGTAAAGAAGTTTCTGTGTATGTGATGAGTTTCTTCGAGTACTGGACACGGTCTTATTTGTGGAATGTGTATATACTGTGGTTGGTACAGCTTCAGAGCGTACAAATACCTGATTTAGGTATGTTTTTCACTTCTCGCGTGGAGCGGCTTTTCTTGAGTGGCTAAGTCCGGCCACGGTTTTCGCAGAGCTGTGGTATACTTTGAGGCTGCCAAGAAGTTATGACGCCAAAGTAGCTCACGCGAAGGTATTCCAGGTGCGAGAAATATTGCGCCGGGTTTCTACATGAGGGATCCGTTAATTGCAAAAGAGTGTGGCACCAAAGAGAAATTTTATCTAGGAACACCTTAAAACCGCAAAGAAGGTATAGCACTGATCTGAGGATCCTCACCCAAGAACGTTTCAGATGCAAGAAAACATTACACTGATGGGTTCATCCGGGAGGTGTTTTAATATTTCTCTCTTGCAGAAACCGCGAAAAACCCAATGGGTCTTTCTAGGGGAGTAAGGGTGATTTCTATTTCCTCTTTTTCCTTGGAAAATATTGCGGAGAACTCCTTGTTTAGGGAAAGGCTTTCCATGTAACCAGAGGATTGTTCACGATCAAGGTCCAGCCTTTGGAAAAATTTTTCTATACTGATTGCTCTCCAATCCTTTCCAACTCGTTCCATGCACGGTGCGTCCATATACAGGACACTATCTTTGGAGATGATCGCATAAAAAACAGTATCTTTTCTCATTGCGCTTGCAAACAAGAGATTCTGGAACTCCGTTATGACAAGCATTCTCTGCGTTTTGCAGATTAGATAGGTTGCCGTTGCAACTAGAAACATGAATATTGCTCCAATGACAATCATCGAAACTGCTAGATTGTCTAGGGAGTACTTCGATGGGTCCGCTGTCAGCATTCCTGAGGTGCAGTAGAGCAAGAAAAACGTGGCAATGATGATGATACAAAGCCAGTAGATCGTCTTAAATGGATTAAACCCTTCGGCCCTAATGTAAAAATCACTACAGTTCTTGACAATATTGTATATATTCCGATGTGAAACGATCCGTCTGGAATGCATTAGCTAACCTTATCCGATATAAACACTAGGTATATTTTAAGGTGAATAAAGTAAAAATTTTGTTGAGTATAAAAATGTTAACAGAAGATGTTTTTAAAAAGGACATCGCATATAGCAGGAAATACCCCTACGATATGGAAGCAACTACAAGGCGAAATACTAATAAGATCAAGACGTCGAAGAAGTGTATCTTTTTAGGCGAAAGATACCTGAGTAATGCTAATCTTCATTACAATGTTCTTGCCCTTGAATCTCTCTGACTATGTTGTGGCATATTCTCTGCAATCACAGGACCGCTGCAAAAACCTGCCTCACACTCTTTAACCAAGAGGTTTAGGTTGCCAGTAGCAAAAGGTGAGCCTACAATGTTGCCAGGCAACTTTAACACATCCCAAGCCACCATAGCCGGCCAAACCATCGTTACAATTGGGAGCATTGTCAAACCTGCTCCAACTAATGGAATGCCACCTGGCGCGATAATAGCAATAACCACAGCCTTAGCCAACGTCATAGGCATACTGATGGACTTGGCACTTGTAATTTTCTTGAGACACTCAATATCAGAGAGTGTTTTTGTAGGATCTGAATCGCTTCCTTTAGGAGCAAGTTTTGCTCCCAACGATTTCATCAAACCCGACATTCCATCAGCGATATTTATGCCGGTAATTTTCTCTATCTTGTCACTGATCTGTGTCATGACTTTAGATGAAGTCGAAATTTTTGCGAAATCGGCAAGCAAGGCCTCTTTTTCTCTTTTGCTTATCTCTTTTATCCTTTTTTCAGCTTGTATAATTGCTTCGTGTAGAGCCTGTATTTCGCCGTGACACCCCAACACCACCCCATGATGTTCCACTAATGAGCGTGCTTGAAGAGTTACTTCCTCCGCGGATAATTTGTGTAAATCGTTTAATCCAAGAATAGCTTTGTGTTGTTGGCAGAATTCCGCTAGAGCAGGGCTGGCGCTCCTTACTTCATCAAAAAAAGCTTGTTGACTAGCCTCTAAGCTGCTTCTCCGCGTCCTCATTCCAGCAGCTAGATCTCCAATAATATTGGACTCCTCTATTCTCCTTTTAAGCGACTTTGGTATTTTTCTGCCGTCTTGCATATTTCTCCACTCCGATAAGCTCGGCCAAAACAAGGTGCCCTATAAGCCGGGTTCTGTAGATGGTAGTCATTCATCTAGGGCACACATCACTGTGCACTTCAAGCAACCTACCCAAAGAATCTATCGCGCGAGAGTACACTCTTCTTCTGTTTGGTCTTGCTCCTGGTAGAGTTTACCTATGCCATCCACGTTGCCGCGAACGCGGTGCGCTCTTACCGCACCTTTTCACCCTTACCTGAAAAAACAGGCGGTTATTTTCTGTGGCACTTGTCCTGGGCTAAGCCCGGCGGAAGTTATCCGCTACCATTCTCTCGTGGAGCCCGGACTTTCCTCTCCTCAGTTTTTGAATTATCAAAAGAGCAGCGACTACCTCAGGCACCTCACAGACCAGTATACCAACTCTAAACAGCTTATAGAAGATATTAAAAAGCTTTTTCCTAAAAGAAACATTAATCGCACCTTTATCTCAATTGTCCTTGCATGACAATGACAAAGCGGTTCTTGAAGTGTCTTACCAAAAGAGGTATTGATTTAGGACTTTGTCTTAATTGTTTTGAAAAATAGAAAAATGATGTTCCTAATAGCAGCTAATTACAGGTGACTTGCAAAGGTGTCCCTTAGGAGAGGTATCAATTAGTGCCTTGTTCTGATCATTTTGCAAGGCAATTTTGAACAGCTTACAAAACTTGAAGATATTTTCCAAAAAGACTCCCAACTAGTCCTCTTTATGCTAATCGCCTCGCAAAATAAAGA
This sequence comes from Neorickettsia sp. 179522, assembly GCF_001593535.1. NCBI lineage: Bacteria > Pseudomonadati > Pseudomonadota > Alphaproteobacteria > Rickettsiales > Anaplasmataceae > Neorickettsia > Neorickettsia sp. 179522. The sequence goes on from NZ_LNGI01000001.1 coordinate 23,741, forward strand.
AAGGGGGTTCCCAGTAATGCAACTAGTACTCTTATCCAATATGTTCCTAGTATGTATGTGAACACTAAACTTTTCATTTCGACTGGCTCTCCTGTAAGAATGTACCATGCAAGAGTTGAAAATATTATGTTGTCTATCAACGAGGACACTCCTGTACCTATTACGTTGCGTAGCCAGAGAAAACGTCGTTTTGGAAGGATCTACTTTAAACCACCGAAGATATAGATGTCGGAAAGCTGACTGACCAAATATGCAATAACTCCAGAAAATAGAAGCGTAGCATTATTTTGAAAGAGCTTTTGCATGCATGAATAGTGGATGTCTGTTTTAGGGTTATAGCTTAGCGTGATTATTATTTCTAAGGTGAAGAATGTATATAAGAGAAAGCTCAAATACACATTAGTCTTTGCCGCTTTAGTTCCGCGATACTCTGCCAGAATGTTGTTAGCAAGGAAAATTGACGAAAAAGAAATTGTTCCAAGTGCTACCGGAGTATCCTGAAAAAAAAACTGCACCTGTCTTAAGACCTGTATATTTGCAAGAATAAAAACACAACTACTGAAGGCATAAATTCCCTTCTCTCCAAAGAATTTAAAACTTATAAGTATTGTCATCATACACAGAAGAAACTCCAGTAGACTAATTGTGTATGATGGAAGACCTTCCAAGTATTTTATTGAATCCAGAAATATTTGTTCCAAGGTAATGTAAACTGATGCTCCATTTTCATAAATATCCGAGATTTTGAAGCAGGATGGTAGATGCAAAGCAGTAGTTACACTGTTGTATGTCACCCTGAGAGGTAATCTATTAAAAGACCAAATGACTGTTTAAGATATGTGCGGTCCAAAAGGATGGAAATCAACACCGAGATTAAATATGATCAAAATCTTTCCTATTCCAAGGGAACTGAGTGAATATTTCGGGAAAGCGTAGCCTAAAACACGAGAGTAAACTTTGGTGCTTAAATTGCTGAAATCCTAGCTAAGGTTTCCAAGGATTAGAGCTTCTTCCCCAAGTGCCTCCGAAACAAATTCTGCATTTTGTGCTGCGACAACTAGAACCATCCCTATACCACAGTTGAAAGTAGTCAACATTTCTTCCCGGGGAATATTGCCATTCAACATGAGCCACTTGAAGATTTCGGGAAACTCATAAGGTTGAATGCAAATTTTTAACTCTTCAGGAAGGACTCTTTTGAGATTTTCTAACAGTCCACCACCCGTGATGTGTGCAGCTGCTTTTACGAATTTTTTCAAGGAAAGAAGTGACTTCACATATATTTTTGTTGGAGTTAGGAGTATCTCACCCCAGCTTCTATCATCGAACAGTGTTGAGTACCCAATATTTAAGCTGGAGAAAACCTTGCGGATAAGTGAAAATCCATTTGCATGAAAGCCAGATGACCTTAATCCAATCAGGATGTCGCCTTTCGTAACATTTTGTGGAAGGATTTCCTCCTTTTCGACGATTCCAACAGCGAAGCCAGCCAAATCATATTCACCAGCACCGTATAAACCGGGCATTTCAGCGGTTTCTCCACCTACTAGGGACATGGAAGCCTCTCTGCAGCCAACCAGAATCCCTGAGATTACTGCCTGTGCTACACCAAGCTCAAGTTTTCCTGTGGAGTAATAATCAAGAAAAAAGAGTGGTTTTGCCCCATGACAGATCAGGTCGTTAGCACACATGGCCACCAGGTCTATACCAATGTTTGCATGGTTGTTGCACTCATTTGCTATCAGTAACTTGGTTCCAACTCCATCCGTTGCTGCAGCGATAACTGGGTCCTTGTAATTCAAATTACCCACGGAGAATAAAGAAGCGAAACCACCGATAGTGGAAACACAATGATTATCAACTTCTGCATTTTTTTTTATAAAATCAACAAAGCTATTCGCGGTATCTATATTCACACCGGAGCTTTTGTAAGAGAGAGTTTTTTTCATTTTAGGCAGAACTCACCGCTGAAAAAAGTGCCGCGGTGATAAATGTATACGGACGCAGGCAAACCGCGATTGTACCACAATTTGTTGTAGTATTTCCACTAGCTCGCTTTTCTCACAATTCGGGAAATTAGGAGAGTATTTCTTATATGATCGGAGCAGTAAAGTCCATATTGGATGACAAGAATACTCAAAGGACGAGACCTTCGGCCCAAGCCTAGATGTTTTTAGTATTACTATCTTTTGGTGTTTGGTTCATCAGTATAACTAATGTTAGACCTAACGCTAAGGTTGCAACGCCAACAACGATTGCTGTGAGCATCAAAACATGAGGTAAGGGATTCACATAATTTTGTACACCGGGCGAAATTACCGGGGTCGCGGCGCCCTCAATATACGCGAGAGATATATAAAGCAACAAAACTGATGACTGGAAAAGCCCAAGGCCTATGAGCTTTTTTATTGGTCTGGGACTCGCCATTGTTATGTACAATCCAACCACCATTAACCATACTACTACTGCGTAGTTGTAAAACGTGAACATAAGTACTTTTATCGGTTGCACTCCAGCATAGCACATTTACACAAAAGGTTTTTATCTTGACCAATAAAGTGGTTTTTATCAGCAACTGTGAAAATACGGATGAACATACTCACACAGGAAGTTTTTACACACGAAGTAGTACTAAGTGTCTTTCTTAACTGGTGAAAGTAGAAATACACGTGGACGCATTTGGATATGAATACTTCGCGCTAGTCGGTGTCGGATATCTTTTTCGTTAGCAAAAACGAAAAACACACATATATAGTTAGTATTGAACTGAAAACAGTAAGTCCCACGCCCAACTCAAGAACAAAAATGCCAATTTCTTGAGACAGTATGGGCAAGCTCTCAATTATATGAGAGTGCTGTAGAAATGATGCATTCTTAAGTAACGGCACTAAACCTGTTGATAGGTACATCAGTCCACCAGTTGCCCCTTGGCGGATGAGAGTATTTGGACCAAGAAAATGAAGAAGTGAATCGAGACCAAATACGAGCGAGTACGTTATTAAAGATGCTGCAAGTAATACACCAGCTTGGAAGCCTCCACCAGGGGAAATCTCGCCATGTACTTGAATGTACACGGCAAACAAAATAATAAGTGGGATAATTCCTGAAGCGAGGACCTTCAACACTTTATCACCTATCATTTCCTTTACCGAAGCCTAATAAAATGAAAACTGATAAAGCCGCTGTGAAAACAACAATCGTTTCTATCAAAGTGTCATATCCTCTGAAACCAGCTAGCACTGCTGTAACGACATTTGGAAAACCAAATAATGGTTCAGTGTTTTCCAAGTAATACCGGTAAACTTCATTGTTCACAGCAGCAGTAGGTGAACCGTATATAGGAAGATCGACTGTAATATAAAGCAGAATGCTTCCAAGCATGATGCTTGCAAATAGAGCGGGAACGGTACTCCTCGAATAGTGAATACCTTCTCTGCCGATTAAATGTCCAGCCCACAAAACGAAGATGGTCGAGATACAGCTCCCTACGGCATTCTCGGTAATTGCAACGTCTGCTGCATTCATTGCCATATATGAAAGTGTAAGAAGGAAGCTAATCAAACCAAGATAGATAACTTCTGTTAATAGATCCTCAACACGGGCCAGTGCCGTGGTGACAAAAAGGAGGAGAAATAAAAGTGTGATCCTCAATATAGTGAGTTCCATAGTTGTTGACTCTGAGGCGTTAATATATGGTCATCCCAATTTAGATTTACACAGGAGATATGAACAAAGCGAAGAAGCAATCCACATTATTGGAACGAGTAACAAAATTTTTAGTGTCGTAACCGAAAATCCGAATTTGAGCGCGCATCCAACGAGTATAAGTGGTGCACCAAAAGAATCCGTCATACTTGCTGAATGGATCTTCAAAAAAAAACACGGGAAACGGATGATACCAACAGTTCCGCTGAACATAAAGGTAACCCCTATGAAGACAATTAATAGCCACAACGATTCAATCATAGAACCACACACGCGTGATAATCAAAGCATACTAATGCTGTACCGGACGAACCATCTCGAGTGTTCGTTGAGCAAGCACAGAGCCCATTACTCCAAACAGACGGGAACGTACGACCAAGGCAATTCCTAAGTGGACAGAACGAGCCGCTTCCAACACTCGCAAAGCAAGTATGAAGCCCATTATCTCAGATATGTGGAAAAGTTCAATTTTTCACTTAGGAGGTCGTGTGAGGTGGCTGTACACAGACCTCACTTGGGCTATTGCAGAGGTTGCTGCGGTGCTGCAACGCAATATAGTTCTACCTAGTGAGATTTTTTTATCGATCAAGGAGAGCTCTTCATTAGAGAATCCTCCTTCTGGTCCAATGACTATAGTGTAAGAGCCTAAGATGGGGATATCACAAATGACAGAGTCAGAAAGTGTTTCATCGCAAATGAATACGTTTTCGTGATATGTTTTCACCTCTTTCAGGGTGATAGGTGGTAGTAGGGTGGGTATGCTCATCCGACGACATTGTTGTGCTGCCTCGATTGCCCAAAGCTCAAGCTTTTCGAGATCCTTGTTCTTATTTTCTGCACGCGATGAGTATATTGGTCGTAGTGCTGTGACATCTAACTCTGTTGCCTGCCTAACAATTTCCTTGAGCGCTTTGTGTTTTGGAATTGCAAAGCATAAATTGATTTCATATGGATAACCTGCTGTTTGTGGCTGAATTTGTACATCGGGTACCAAAAAATTTTGCGTAACTTTTGCGATCCACTCACCATTCCGGCCGTTAAACACTATAACCTGACCTTCTTTTTGTAAGCGCATTACCGTAAATAAATAGTGCTGTTTTTTCGGATCTATATGAATTTTTACACCTTTCTCTATGGTTTCAACATTCAAAAACAACCTTGTAAGTCGCATTTCTGATTATATAAAAGTAAAAACACCCCACTTTAACATAACAAACGGGGCATATTGTTGAATGTACTTCTTATTGCAAGTATCACGACGCAAAAAAGTTGTGTAGTTCAAATTATTTTAGCGTACAGTCCAGATTATCTTAGCACTTACCGCTATCCAAAATTGATTTGCCCGATATGACAAACGCACTTTTCATCAAATCATTCCTTGGAAGTGATGGATAAGAAAAATCAGTAGACATGCCATAATAATTTTGTTCTAATACAAAGTTGCAGTCTTTACCCTAATACAAGCGGGCAGTTTGTAAGTATTTAACAACCACGAAGCTACTTTGGTTAAGCCTGTCTTTAATCTACCTTCGTAATGCGTTTAGGACTTTTATAGCGTTTATTATTGTAATCTGGGTGTGAAGTTCATAATAAATATAGTATTTTTCGAAATTAGGGAGTGCTGTGTAGTATATTATTTATGGATAATTTACCTAATATTGTTTATAATACCACTTAGTGTAGTAGTTGGGACGGAAAGAAATAATGTTAAAAGATATTGTTAGAGGTGATAAAACCTCAGAAGAGGAGGTATACGTTGATGTGGACCGCTTCAGTATCTCGGATGCCAGTCAGCTTAGTGATGTGCGTGCTATCCTTGTGAAGAGAATTTCGCAGATCATTGCTTATAACAACTGGAGTCAGAAGTATGCTGCCAGTCTTTTGAAGATCGATCAGCCAAAAGTTTCGCAGATAAAAAATTTCAAAACAGAGGGTTTTTCATTAGAAAGATTGCTCAAATTTTTTATCCTTCTTGGTTGGAAGGTTGATGCTAGGTTGACGAAGTAAGTTGTTGCTTCCGGTTTTTTGTGTTACTCTATGACTTTCTTTTGTCTGCGATGCGCGATTGGCGTTTCTTTGAGGATGGGAATTTATCCTGTTCCAGGTTTGAGCTGGTGATACTTGCAAGCCAGAGAGCTTACGATTTACAAAGCGGTTCTCTCCCTGATGTCCAGCACGAAGAAGGTGATAAGAGCCCCGTGATTGCATTAAAGGAACTCTATTCTCTCAACATGGATTATGGAAAGCTTTTCCATGCTGCCATAAGGAGAATAGTCCATTTTTCGGGTTCTGGTTATGCGGGTATCTCGTCGGATTCTGGTCCGGCTAGATCTCATGCTAGAGGTCTCGTAGAGCACATTAATCACGATCTTGTCGAAGAGCGTGACCCGGAAGTTTTCTCTGATTCTGAGTTTTCCTTTGCTGAAGATGAGGGGGACGAGTAGGTAGGATTTTTGCCTCCGTAGATGCGAGTTTACCACACTCCTGAGCTACTTCCCCACCCTTCAGTCGTTACCTTTGGTAACTTCGATGGAGTCCATTTGGGGCATCTGGCTTTGCTGTCTACACTTTCTAGTGTGGGTAAGTCGGCTGCTTTACATAGAGTTGTAATCACTTTTGATCCTCACCCGTTTTGTTTTCTTAACTGCAAAAAAGACTTTCTTATTACAGATCAATGTACTAAAATCGCTCTTCTTTCTCCGTATGCGGATTCTCTATATTTTATAAAGTTTGATGATGAGCTTAGGAAGTTGTCTCCTGAGGACTTTCTACAGTTTTTGTCTTCTTTTTTGAATTTTAAGTGCCTTGTAAACGCGGAAAATTGCAGGTTCGGGAGATTTAGTTCCGGTAGCATAACTGAAATAGAGAAATATCAAGAGTTGCTTTCATATAAGGCTGTAATTATCAAGCCTGAGGTTAACGCTTCTGGCAGTAGATACTCTTCTACTCTGGTGCGGGCGGGCATCAAGAATGGTGATGTGTTAAGTGTAAGTCAACTCTTGGGACGGTATCACAGTATACGTGGCATTATTCGGAGAGACAGGGGTCTTGCTAGTACTATCGGTTTTCCCACAATCAATATTGCAATTCCCGAGGAGATAATTAAGCCAAAACTTGGTGTGTATGTAGTTGATATTTCGATAGAAGGTACCAGGTACGGCGGTATAGCAAATATTGGTAAAAGGCCCACTACCTCTGATAGTGGTGAAGTTATCCTAGAAGCACATATTTTTCACTTCTCTGATAACGTATATGGTAAAGAGGCTACAGTATACCTAAAAGCTTTTCTGCGAGAAGAAAAGCTTTTTCCTTCCCTTGAGGAATTAAAGGAACAAATCCTGGCAGATATCCGCGCTGCTCTTTCTCTGAATTTTTAAGTTCGTTTTCTCATTTGCGTAATCTCATTCTTCCTCAGTGTGATGCGTTTTTTTATTTTGGTTCATGCTAAAATTTATATGTAGAAATCAAGCTTGTTTAATTTTAAAATTAAAAACTTTATTAGCATTGCAATTCTTTTATCCTAATGTTATAATAAAAACATGTTAGGAAAAGAATACACAACTATGAACGCAGATGAATTGGCACAGCACATACAAAAACTCTTTAGTGAAAAATTAAAGTTGAATTTTGGTCTTGATGTTTTCAAAGATGCGCTTGCTCAACTTGATCAGGTGGAAATTGAGGACCTAAGTGTCTACGTAGACAGCTTGGCGAAATTTAGTGCGGACGACAGCGTCATAAGAAAGATGTTGGAGGCTGTGTGCAGTGAAAAAGAGTGTGGTGCCCAGTTAACCGATCTACTCCAGAGGTGGAATGGTATTTTTCCACATAACCCTATACCTGTTCCAGCACCTGAAGTTGTCAGCACCGCAAACAGTGGGCTTGTAGCCGCAACTGTGGTTCTGGGGATTTTATCTATTTCTCTTTTGGGTTTGGGTGCTGGGTACACGATGTACAAAAGAAGGACTGGAGCCTTGAACCTTGAGAATCATTTCAGAGACAACATCAATATGATCGATATGGGTAGAAGCAGACAGGATTTATCACGAAATACTTCTCCAAATTCAGATGCTCGCGAACTACTAAGTCGGCATTATGGCGCGGTAGGTGTATTACGAACTACCTTTCCGGATGCTGGTAAACCACTAACCCAGGATTCTGACACGGTAGGTGTATCAGGGAATGCTTCTCCGGGTACTAGTAATAAACCACTACGTCCGGGTCATGCTACGCCAGATGCATCACGAAATGCCTCTCCGTATGCTGGTAAACCACTACGTCCAGGTTATGTTACGCCAGATGTATCACGAAGTGCTTCTCCGGATACTGGTAAACCACTAAGTCGGGATGCTGGCACGGCAGATGTATCACGAAGTGCTTCTCCGGATACTGGTAAACCACTAAGTCGGGATGCTGGCACGGCAGGGGTATCACGAAGTGCTTCTCCGGATACTGGTAAACCACTAAGTCGGGATGCTGGCACTAGCATGCGAGATTCATCACAAGAGGCTTCTTCAGAGACTGACAAATCTAAGGCAACCGGAGATCTGGGCAAAGCCCCTTCTTCAAGCTTAAATAAAGCGGGGGTTGATCAACCTCTCCTTAAAAATCGAAGTAGGATATAGGTGCCTAATTAGATTCGCTGCCTTGTTCTGTGGTTCCTATGGAGAGTTGTTTGATGATTTCTTCCTTCTCTCCAAGGAACGCAATTGTTCCTTCTTTTACAAGCATAAGCCATTCAACTTCGCTTAGCAGAGAAAAGTTATGGGTCATCAGAAGTGTGGTGATCCTTGCTTCTCTTGCGTAGCGTAGAGCTTTGGCTAGATGCGCCTCTCCATTTGAATCAAGATTTGCGTTAGGTTCATCTAGTACAAGAAGCTTTATATTTCCATAAAAAGCTCTTGCTATTCCTATACGTTGGCGTTGTCCTCCGGATAAAACTGAGCCACCCGCACCTATAACGGTGTCGTACCCATTTGGCAGGTGCAGTATCATTTCATGGACACCAGCAATTCTCGCTGCTCTCACGACTTCTGCAGGATCCATATTTGGGTCAAATCTTGAAATATTTTCCTTAACCGTTGCGTTAAATAATTCTATATCCTGTGGAAGGTATCCCACATGCTTACCAAAGTGCTTACGTTCCCAAGTGTACGTGTCAGCACCATCGAGTCGTACTACCCCGGCTATTGGTTTGAGAACTCCAACGGTCAACCTTGCTATAGTGGACTTTCCAGCTGCACTACTGCCTATGACCCCCACTACTTTACCAGCTGGAATTGTGAAAGAGATGCCTTTGATCGTTGGCTTAGAACCACCTAATGGAGTGTATATTACTCTGTCAAATTCTATTTCCCCAGTGGGCTCAGGAAGTTCCATGGCTTGGGACCTTACGGGGGAGGTAATAAGCATGTTTTGAAGCCTACTATATGAAGTTTTTGCCTGCGATAAATTTTTCCAGTTCGAGATAGCTATTTCAAATGGTGCTAATGCCCTCCCCATTAGAATTGATACGGCAATTATCCCTCCTGCCGTCTTGTGTCCAGAAATAGCAAGGTAAGCTCCAATTCCGATTACGGCGATTTGTAACGTGAAACGTACCGCCTTTGTGAATGCCATGATTATGTATGAACGACTCAAAGCGAGTGTCTGTATGTCTCTTACCAGGGTATTTTTTTTACTCCACTTTTCGACTATAGGTTCCACCATACCCATAGCCTCTACCACTTCAGAGTTTCGTGTTGCTATTTCTATCTCATTCAAATTACGCACATTTGCTTCATTGCTCTGACGGGCAAGATTTCTAGTTGCAAAATCGTTTAAGAGTGCTATGCCGATGAGTGTGACAATACCTATGATAGCGACAATACCAAGGGTAAAGTTTATTAAGAATATTGCTATCAAATATAATATCGACCAGGGGGCATCAAAAAATGCAAAGACTCCATGGCCAGTAAGGAATCCACGGATGATCTGCATGTCCCGCATAGTTTCGCCACTTGACGTGCCCGGCCTAACCGATATGAGTGCAATCGCATTGTTCAGTAGACCTGGTGTTAGGGTGTCATCAAACCAGTTGCCAACTTTTACAGTGATCATGGCTCGCGAAGCATCAAGGACTGATGAGCACGCGAAAGCACACAAGGTTATCACTGTGAGTGCTATTAGTGTCGAAGTGCTGCCACTTGAGAGTACCCTGTCGAGAACTTGTGAGGTGTAAAGCGGTAAGAACAGTGCCAGTACATTTATCCCTGAACTGAACCAAAAAAGAATCCAAAATACAGATTTGCACTTATGTAAAGTTTTGTGGAGTATGGTCTCCTTGAGTTTTTCTTCAGTGGCCGCGTCCGTAATTTTAATCATTTCGCATTGATTACTTATGTGAAACGTATTATCTCAGGAAAAGATGTGCCTCTCAATGTAAAATTGCTAACTCTGTGTTAACGAATTGAAATCCTTGCCTTGCGCAGATACCTGAAGTCGTTCTCGAAAGTTAAGCCCGAATAATGCTCAACTTTTATAATCTTAAAATGAATTTTGTTCCTTCTTGCAATTATTAACCGTGAAGTTCTATTTCTTAGTTTATCATAGTACAATACCGTAGCTGTTTTAGATATGGTGAGTTAATGCTAAAGGGGAAGTTGGGTGTAATATTGGGTGTCGCCAATGACCGTTCGATTGCATATGCAATAGGAAAGATTTGTAGAGAAAATGGAGCGGAGCTTGTTCTTACATATCCGGCTGACCAATTCAAAAAACGTTTAACTCCGATAGCTGAGGAATTTGGGAATTCCCTGCTTGTGTGCTGTGATGTTTCACAGGAAAGCCAGGTGGAAGAACTGTTTCGTTTCATTGAGGAGAAATATGGAAGGCTCGACTTTGTCGTGCACTCTGTTGCCTTTTCGGATAAGGAAGAACTACAGGGTGATTATATCAATACTTCTCTTAGTAATTTTTTGAATTCAATGCATATTTCATGTTATTCCCTCACTTCAGTCTGTAGATATGCCTTACCGTTGATGAAGAAAAACGGTGGCAGTGTTCTGACTTTGTCGTACTACGGAGCCGAAAAAGTGATTCCTCACTATAATGTTATGGGTGTGTGTAAAGCTGCTTTGGAGGCGAGCGTCAAATACTTAGCTGTTGATCTTGGTAAGTACAATGTAAGGATAAACACAATTTCTGCTGGGCCGATCAAGACTCTTGCTTCGTCTGCAATCGAAAAGTTTTCCTACATACTTAAGTGGAACAAGCATAATGCGCCTATAAAGAGGAACACTACTAAAGAGGACGTTGCTGGTGCAGCTCTCTACTTTTTGAGTGATCTAAGCGGTGGAACCACAGGTAGTATGTTACATGTCGACTGTGGATATCATGTAGTTGGGATGAGAGCAGTAGACTTGCCGCCGGATATCATGACTTCCTGATCGGTTTGTGTACAGGGGTTCCTACTAAAGACCTTACCCGCCCCCAACAAACTCTACGATTTCGACCGAATCACCTGCTTTTAGTACGTGTTTCTCATGTAAAGACCTTGGTATGATGGTGTGATTTAATTCAATTGCCATTTGCGAAGTGTTGAGTTTTAGCAAATGTACCAAGCCTGATACCGTTGTTCCTGCTTCTACAGCAATGCTGTCACCATTTACGCTAATGGTTATTTTCTGTTCGTCTGACATTTTCCCGAGGACTGTATAAGAAATGCTTAAAATGTCGTCTTATTTAGTGAGTTTTCTATATATTTCTCTGCAAGAGTAGCATACCTCACTGCGGACTCTCTTATGTGTGAGATTTCCTCTGCAGTAAGTATCCTTGCGAACTTTGCTGGTCTCCCGAGCCATAATTCACCGGATTTTATGTGTCTATTAGAAGTCACTAAAGAACCGGCTGCTACCATTGATCCACTTTCCATAATGGTGCCATCCATTATTATCGAGCCCATACCTACGAAGGTTTCGTCCATTAAAGTGCACGCATGTAATAAGCATTGATGTCCAACAGTGACATAGTTGCCAATCTCTGTATGCCCTTTTTCATCGTGGTTAACATGTATCATTGTACAATCCTGGATATTCGTATAACTACCAATCCTTATGTAATTAACATCGCCTCGAATATTGCATCCATACCAAATACTGCTTTTAGGACCAACTGCAACATCACCAATAACGAATGCATTCTCAGCTATGAAAGAAGAGCTGGCGATACTTGGAAAAGCCTCTTTCAATTTTAACAGGCTCATGATAAACGAGAAATGTTCCACGGGATTATAAAAGGTAAAAGGCTCTTGTGGTAGACATTTAGGTGTCTCTAGGTGTGGTTTTTTCGCGAAGTCGTTGTTTTAGCCACTCCTTTAGTGGGTTCCATACTTTCAATAATCCTGCGTGCAAAATGAAAATAGGGTCTTATGGGTTGTGTGCCTCTGTTGACTCATGAAGTTTTGTGTAGTATCCATAGATCTCAGGCGTGTGTCTCGTTTGGGTAACACAGCCGGTTGTTTGAATAGTGAGAAAGTAAGTAAAGACAGCGAAACGTTAATTTATAGAGTTTGAATAAATCAAATTCTCCTGATTTGAGAGTTTGATCCTGGCTCAGAACGAACGCTAGCGGTAGGCTTAACACATGCAAGTCGAACGGAATCAAAGCTGCTTGCAGCTTCGGTCCCGTGGCAGACGGGTGCGTAACGCGTGGGAACTTGCCTGGTAGTAGGGAATAACCAGTGGAAACATTGGGCAACACCCTATACGCCCTGAGGGGGAAAATTTATTGCTATCAGATAGGCCCGCGTTAGATTAGCTAGTTGGTGGGGTAATGGCCTACCAAGGCGACGATCTATAGCTGGTCTGAGAGGATGATCAGCCACACTGGAACTGAGACACGGTCCAGACTCCTACGGGAGGCAGCAGTGAGGAATATTGGACAATGGGCGAAAGCCTGATCCAGCCATACCGCATGAGTGATGAAGGCCCTTGGGTTGTAAAGCTCTTTTAGTGGGGAAGATAATGACGGTACCCACAGAAGAAGTCCCGGCTAACTCCGTGCCAGCAGCCGCGGTAATACGGAGGGGGCTAGCGTTGTTCGGAATTACTGGGCGTAAAGGGTGCGTAGGCGGTCCCGTAAGTTAGGTGTGAAATCCTTGGGCTTAACCCAAGAACTGCATTTAAAACTGTGGGACTCGAACGTGATAGAGGGCAATGGAATTTTTGGTGTAGGGGTGAAATCCGTAGATATCAAGAGGAACGTCAGGGGCGAAAGCGATTGCCTGGATCACAGTTGACGCTGAGGCACGAAAGCGTGGGGAGCAAACAGGATTAGATACCCTGGTAGTCCACGCTGTAAACGATGAGTGTTAAAAGTGGGTTATTTTATCTGCTTTGTAGCTAACGCGTTAAACACTCCGCCTGGGGACTACGGTCGCAAGACTAAAACTCAAAGGAATTGACGGGGACTCGCACAAGCGGTGGAGTATGTGGTTTAATTCGATGCAACGCGAAAAACCTTACCATACCTTGACATGTGGATCGTATCCCTCTGAAGGGAGGGAGTCAGTTCGGCTGGATCCAACACAGGTGTTGCATGGCTGTCGTCAGCTCGTGTCGTGAGATGTTGGGTTAAGTCCCGCAACGAGCGCAACCCTCATCCTTAGTTGCCAGCGGTTCGGCCGGGAACTTTAAGGAAACTGCCAGTGACAAGCTGGAGGAAGGTGGGGACGACGTCAAGTCATCATGGCCCTTATGGTATGGGCTACACACGTACTACAATGGCAACTACAATGAGCTAGCTACACCGTAAGGTGATGCCAATCTCTTAAAAGTTGTCTCAGTACGGATTGCCTTCTGCAACTCGAAGGCATGAAGTTGGAATCGCTAGTAATCGCAGATCAGCATGCTGCGGTGAATACGTTCTCGGGTCTTGTACACACTGCCCGTCAGGCCATGGGAGTTCATCTTACTCGAAGCTAGTGAGCTGACCGCAAGGAGGCAGCTATCTACGGTGGGGTGGGTGACTGGGGTTAAGTCGTAACAAGGTAGCCGTAGGTGAACCTGCGGCTGGATTACCTCCTTTTATTTAGGCAAATGCCTAACTTGTTTCGCTGTCTTTGCGTACTTTCTTTCTCTTGTTTCTTAGCCATGAGGTCTCCTCTTTCTCCTTCTCTTTTCGCTTATCGTTTTCCTCTTGCTGCTATTTTGTCGATAAGTCACAGACTCTCAGGTGCGTTTTTGTTCTTTTATACAGGCTTTTTTTCTTGGTATGTTTTTGCTCATTTTTACATGCCATCTTCGTTTTTGCACACTGTTCTGAGTCCATTCTTTTCAGGTTATTTAGGGAGTTTTCTTTTCTGTTTCTTTCTTTTCTTTTTTTGCTATCATCTTTGCAGTGGGGTTAGACATCTTTTCTGGGATCTGTGCGTTGGTCTTTCCCAGGCTTCTGTGAAGGTAAGTAACTTTGTTGTTATTATTTCTGCCCTTTTGCTGTTTTTCTTGGTATTTTCTCTTGTTTTCTTATGAGATGTGCTGTTAAGAGTTGGTTGGCTCAACGTATTACGGCTCTTTTGCTGTTTTTATTATTTATCTTTGCGATTTTCTCGCTCCGTTCTTCTGAATGGATTCTGCCATTAGATATCGAATATTTGAGGTCCCGTTGGGGTGTGCTGTTTCTGTCTGCTACGTTCATCTTAATTACTCAGTACCATGCTTTGCTTGGATTGAACGTAATAATAGAGGATTATATCGCCTCTCCTTTTTTACGGAAGATTCTTATTTCTTTGAATATTATCTTTGTCGGCTCTACTGTTTTTGCTTTTGTAGCCGTATTTTATAAATTATTTTTTTAGCCTTATGGACTTGTTCTTGAGGTTGGACAATGTACTGACTGAGGTGGTTACCTCGATTTTTAATGTGACGCTTAATGAGCAAGTTTCGCTATGGAGCTCTTCAAAGAAAAGAGAGTATGGAGATTTTTCTACGGCTATTTCTTTTCTGCTTGCGAAGGAGGTTAAGCTTTCTTCCCGGGAAGTCGCTTGTTCTATAGCGTCTGGTCTAGAGTCTTTTAAAAACCTTTTCAAGAATGTCTCTGTAGCTTCTGGGGGTTTTATTAATGTTTTTCTTACGGATGACACATGGTCCGAATTTCTAGCTTCGGTGAATGATGATGCAGGTGATTATGGATTTCTAGATATCGGGCATGGTGCTCCGTTAAACCTTGAGTTCGTATCAGCAAACCCTACAGGTCCGCTTCACTTGGGACATATTAGAGGTGCGGTTATCTTTGATATCTTTGCAGAGCTGTTGGATAAGTTTGGATTCTCTGTTACGCGTGAGTACTACGTTAATGATGCGGGAAAACAAATTGACTTGCTTGTCTATTCCGTCTTTGTACGATTTTGCCAACAGCTGCAGGGAAAAGAGAGTGATAATTTTCCGAGTAATTGTTATGCCGGTGATTATATAAGGGATATAGCAAATTACCTCATTTCTACTTTCCCTGATTCCGTTAGAGGTGCTACAGAGTTGAAAAGTTTCTCGGATTCTTTCAGGGAAGTGATACTTTCGCTAACTATGGATATGATAAAGTCGGATCTAACTAAGTTAGGTATAGGTTACGATTGCTATGTCAGAGAAGAGGAGCTACATAAGCGAAATTATATTGAAAAAGTGATAGCAGTACTCGATAAAAAAGGTTACTTGAGCGAAGAAGAATTACCATCGCCTAAAGGAAAAGCCGGGGATTGGGTTGAAAGGAAGCAAACAGTCTTCCTTTCAACGAAATTTGGTGACGACACGAATAGAGCGCTCCAGAAAGCAGATGGAAGTTGGACTTATTTCGCATCGGACGTTGCGTATCACTATCATAAACTTGAACGTGGTTTCACGCATATGATTGTTGGTTTAGGTGCCGATCATGCTGGATATGTTAAGAGACTTTCTGGTGTGGTCGACGCACTTTCGGGAGGTGATGCGCGCATCGATATTAAATTGTATAACCTTGTCAATCTTTTTAGAGATGGAAAGCCAGTAAAGCTTTCTAAGCGCAATGGTGACCTTATAACGCTTGAAGACATTCTTGAGAGTGGTATTACGGTAAACGAAATACGATTTGCCATGCTGACTAAAAGTAGCGAAATTGTGTTGGATTTTGATTTAGATAAATTCGTCAGTACTTCATATGATAATCCGCTTTTTTATGTCCAGTACGCGCATGCACGTTGTTCTTCCTTACTTAGAAAATGTGAACCTTCAGTGAATAAGTGTGATGCTGCACTGCTCGTGGAGAATCAAGAGCGTGACCTCATGGTTACTCTTGCGAAGTTACCTTCTCTTCTGCAAATAATCGTAGCGTCGGGTGAAGTGCACAAGTTGACCTTTTATTTACACGAAGTCGCAGAAAAATTCCATGCTTTATGGAACGCAGGCATGACAAACAATAAACTCAGGTTCATCATAGAGGACGAACCCGAGCTCACGAATGCAAGGTTAACATTGGTAAAAGCGGTGAGAAGGATCCTAGCTTCCGTTCTCAAGGTGATGAAGATTGAACCCGTAGAAAGAATGTAGAAACCCAAAACAGCTCACTAGGTCTCAAACTCGGACATCCTTTTTCTTCACAGAGATCCGACACTCATCCCTACTTACGCTCACCCATGAGATTCAATAAGCTAACGAAAATATTGATAAAATCGAAGTACAATGTAAGTGCACCAACGACAGCAACCTTCGAAAGTGCTTCTTCATCTGCGTTGACAGAGAAATAATAAAAATCTCTAATGCGCTGTACATCGTAAGCAGTAAGGCCAGTAAATATCACAACACCAAGGGCGGATACAGCGAAATAGATAGCTGGGCTAGCAAGGAAGATGTTCACTAAAGCAGCGAGCAAAATACCCACAACCCCCATTGTGAGAAAAGAACCCATCCCTGTTAAATCTGTCCTGGTATTATTCCCGTATATTGCCATCGCCCCGAACATTGCCGCTGCGATGAAAAAAACTCTAGCCACACTAGCACCAGTATAAGCAATAAATACCCAAGATAGAGAGAGTCCCATAAGCACTGAGAAGCACCAGAATAAGCCCTTTGCTCTTTCGGAGCTCATATTTGAGATTCTCGCACTGAAGACCATAACAAAAACTATAGGGGCAAACATCACAACCCAGTGAAGTGGTGTTTGGTACAACAGGGAAAGCATTGCCGGAGAGCTTGCAACAAAGAAAGCAGTCAGACCAGTTATTCCAAGAGCTGCAGCCATATAGTTGAAGACCTTCACCATGTACACTCTTAGCCCCTCATTTCCGTAGGCAGAATTTACTGAAGTAGAAGAATAACGGTTGATAAAACTCATATAAGCAAAATGCTACGAACAAACACCCGACAATTATACAACAGTTAGATCTATTATGACACCCTGTTTCTCCACTAGTTAACGAATTTTCCACATTTTAGGAGCAACCAGAGTAATCTAGATTGTAGGGCCTCTTTCAGGAGGCCCTGATTGCATTCAAAGCGCTCTTGAAGCCTGATTTCTTGAATGCGAATTGCATCCCAAGGACGGGACACAGGTTTTGTTTTGTTCTTCCTTCATCCCACTTTCTCTGAGCTTGTCAGTTATGCCACTCTCTCTGGTCAGAATAGATTTAATTTTATCATGCTCTGTACAGGTACTAAATGCATATCTGTCTTTGTAGAGATTATCCTGTCCTTTGTTTTGTGCATCGTTCGTAAGATGTGTGCCAAAACCTTTTTCAGAAAGAGCTTCTTTGGTATTACCAAGTTTCGCAGCGTTATCTTGTAGCAAAAGAGGTTTCTTAGAAAGTGCTTCCCAAATCGTGCTGAGTTCTCCGGTCTTACCTAGCGCTGCAGGGCGTTTTTGAGAAAGTGTTTCCCTAATCGTGCTGAGTTCTCCGGTCTTACCTAGCGCTGCAGGGCGTTTTTGAGAAAGTGTTTCCCTAATCGTGCTGAGTTCTCCGGTCTTACCTAGCGCTATAGGGCGTTTTTGAGAAAATGCTCCCTTAATTTCATTGAGTTCTCCGGTCTTACCTAACGTTATAGGGCGTTTTTGAGAGAGTGCTCCCTTAATTTCATTGAGTTCTCCAGCCTTACCTAACGTTATAAGGTGTTTTTGAGAGAGTGCTCCCTTAATTTCATTGAGTTCTCCAGCCTTACCTAACGTTATAGGGCGTTTTTGAGAAAGTGCTTCCTTAATTTCGTTCTGTTTTCCATTTTCGTTGTGCAAAGAAAAGCTCTGATCGACGTGTGTTTCATTATTTTTGGTAGACCGAGCGAAAATGGAACGTAAAGTAGCATATCCTTGCGAGAATGCTTTTGTGATTCTGTCCAGTATGCGCCGGAACCATGATTTATGCGGAACTATCTTATGAGTTTCCGCCTCTTGAGGTACCGTTTTCCTAGTACTAAGGAGAGTGTCTGTGATTGTTTTTTGCCGTGTTTCACCAAAAGAAACAGCAACTGTATGTTCTTTGAGATGTGCCCTAGATGTTGCTACAGCGGGTCTGTCTGCGGTTATTGTGTCATCTTCTGAATTGAAAGGGCTACCTCTCTTTACTTGCGCATATGCGTGTTTGCTTTTGTCATCATTTCTCTCCTTGTAAGGGTAGAGTTCTAGAGGTGCTTCTTCAGCAAACTCTCCCGAAAACCACATGCTGTCTGCTGCTCGGTAAGTTCTTACAATATCGTCAAGGCTTTCGTAAATTCCTTCTTCTTGAAACGTGGATAGAGCTGATTCATTTGCCGATTTTTTATGTAAACTGTTACTAGAATCAGTATGTGTATACTTATACAATCCCGGTATAGGTTTTAGGTCCCATGGCTCACAGTAGATGGGTTCACTTTCTACATCCTCATGTTTGTTATCAGAGGTGGATGTAAATCCTTTTATCCCTGAAGGTGTATTCCCCACTTGTTCTTTTCTTGCGTTTGTGGAGAAAGTATTTGATTTCTGTGTGCGAGCCTCTTTCTGTGTATCTGCTGAGGGAAGAAAATTTTGATTTTGCACTTTAGCAATTTCCCTTTCTGCAAAATTTTTGCTTTGTTCTCTTCCGGAGATACTGTTTACATCTCTAGTGTAGGCGGTCTTACTATGTTTGTTCTGTTCCAGATCGTATAACGTGTCAAAAGTCTTTGACAGAGTTGGGTTTTTTGTTATGGCCTCATTTTCTGCACTACTTTTACCACCCGGTAAGGTAAGGCTTTCTTGATCATTCTGTGGTCTTCCAGTTGTGTGTTTCTCTTCAGATGTCTTACTTGTTTGTGTGTTGTACTCGTTTTTTACCGGCTTGATGGATAAAGGGAACGGATCACCGGTATTTCTCGACGCTTTGAATAGTGGTGGAAGCATGTGAGCAGCAAGTTCGTTCTCACTTTTAATTCCAACTGCAGTGTTTATCCCAAAGCTAAATCCGCTTTTTGTTTCATTTTGCTTATCTACACTCAGAATTTCTGAGTCAGGTGCTGAAGTATCATAAATTCCCGAATCGCCAATACTGCTTTTTGTGGAGTGGTTTTCATCATTTATATGTGCAATTTCATCGTATACGCTGGTACTTTGGTCCGATGCCTCTATTCCCTCGTCAATAAAGGGGATTTCATCCGTATCTGCATATTTGGTTGGGATTGGTGGTAAAGGGCGTTCTGTATATCTCTTCCACAGCGGTGCTACGGACATCGCTATCTCTGGTTTTTGCGTAACGAATGTTTCCCTTGGCACTTGATTTGCTAATTTGCCTGCAGCAGTGCCAGACTTTTGCGTAATGAATGTCTCCTCTGGTATTTGATCCACTAATTTGCCTGCAGTAATGCCAGACTTTTGCGTAATGAATGTCTCCTCTGGTATTTGATTTCGTAATTGGCTTGTGTTTGAGCTGGATTTTTGTTGGACAATTTTTTTCTGTGGTTTTTCCTTTGGTAGCTTTTTTATTTTTGCAGTAGTGTCAGAGTTTGTGGTGTCCTTGTCCATCAAACTGAGTTTAACGAGTTTCTTCTTGAATTTTTGCATACTATAATAAGTAAGTAATTTGTATTCTAATATTCATATATTATCCTTAATAAATTCTTTTAATTCATTATTCCTAAATGAAAATTCACACTAAAATCCAAGATTCTTATATTTTCAGGAGGTCATTATGGGTAATTCGGTATTGCTGCGTGCTATAAAGGGCTGCATCTAAGTAAAAGAGAATCTTTACAAATCTAATCTTGCGGATTTGGAGGAGAGTGCTAAACTGGAGGGGCACGGTTGTTCTGAGTGTTTTATAAGTACGCTTTTGTTGCGTCCTCAGTGTTGTCGTGTTAGAGAGGTTTTGTATATGGCTAAAGTAGCAAGCAAGACGAACCCTGGAAGGCAAAAAGGCTCCAAGGCCACCAAGACTTATAATGGCAGGCCGGTGCAGCCTTCTCTCTATATCCATAGACATACCATGGGGAAAAATATTTCCTATATGGGTGCGGAGTATGAGAACGGTGATCCTGTCGAAAGTGATGATTCATCCGGTATGCCAGTAAGGTGGGATAGTATCTAGTAAGTTTATGCCGAATGTTACTATCAACGGTAAGAAGCTTTTGGTTGGGTCTGGGTGTACTGTCATCCAGGCCTGCCAAGTGGCTGGCGTTGAGGTACCCAGATTCTGCTACCATGAGCGTCTCAAGATAGCTGGGAATTGTCGAATGTGTCTTGTTGAAGTGGAAGGTGGTCCTCCGAAGCTGGTTGCTTCTTGTGCAACTCCGGTTGTTGACAATATGGTTGTGCGTACTGACACGCCAAAAATAAGAGCTGCGAGAGAGGGTGTTATGGAGTTTTTACTTGCTAATCATCCTTTAGATTGTCCTATATGCGACCAGGGCGGCGAGTGTGATCTCCAAGATCAGGCAATGCTCTATGGAAAAGGTGAGGGCAGGTTCTCTTACGCTAAAAGATCCGTACAGAAGAAGGATTTTGGACCCTTGATCTCGACCGAGATGAATCGGTGCATACACTGTACACGTTGTATTCGCTTTCTCTCTGATGTTGCCGGTGTGGAAGAACTCGGAATGGTCAATAGAGGGGCTGATTCGGAGATAAGTACCTACATACAGAAATCTCTCTCATCTGAGCTTTCTGGCAACATAATAGACCTATGTCCTGTTGGAGCTCTAACGTCGAAACCATATGCTTTTACAGCTCGTCCATGGGAACTTACTAAAATCGAGAGTGTAGATGTTCTCGATGCAGTTGGAAGTAACATCAGAATTGATGTAAGAGGGCAAACGGTGATGCGTATACTTCCAAGACTAAATGAAGAAATAAATGAAGAATGGCTCTCGGATAGGTCGCGTTTCTCATATGATGGCTTGAGAGTACAGAGGTTGGATAGGTGTTATGTGAGAGTGAATGGTAAGCTTCGTGAGTCTACATGGAAAAAGGCAATCTCCGAAATTGTTAAACAGATTGATCACGTAAATCGTGAAGAAATTGCTGCAGTTGCAGGAGATTTGGCTGATGTGGAGTCAGTCTTCCTCCTGAAGAGGATGCTCAATAAATTGGGGGTCTCCAAGACCGAATGCAGACAGGATGGGGCAAGTTATATGGTCTCAGAGCGCGATTTTTATACCTTTAATACAACTTTCGCTGGTATAGAAGAATCCGATTTCTGTTTCCTTGTTGGAGTAAATTTACGTATGGATGCTCCACTAATAGCCGCAAGAATTAGAAAAAGATGGTTGTCTGGTAATTATACCGTAGTGGGGTTGGGAAGCGATGCAAGATATGCGTTTGATGTCTCAAGCATCGGTAATGATGTTGCTACACTTGTTGAAATAGCATCCGGCAGAAATCAGAAATTCCAGGATTTACTGGGTAGTGCCAGAAGGCCAATGATGATTGTTGGTCCCGACGTTTTAAGCCGCGCAGATGCGAACTATATCATTTCATTGCTTCGAGCAATTGCTGAGAGATTTGGATTTTTCCAAGAGAATTTTAATGGCTTCTCGGTATTACAACGTCACTCTGGAACTGTTGGTGCACTAGACGTAGGATTTTATCACCAGGATGGTTTGAGAGGCGTTCTAGATAGCGGTACGAAGTTCGTTTATCTTTTGGGCGCTGATGATTGTGTTGATAGCATACCTGAAGGTGCGTTTGTTGTGTATCAGGGTCATCATGGTGATAGGGGTGCATCTAGGGCTGATGTCATACTTCCTGGTTGTTCTTACGTGGAAAAAGATGCGATTTATGTCAATACCGAGGGAAGGGCACAGCTTGCTTTTAGAGCTGTTTTTCCTCCTGGCGAGGCAAGGGATGATAGGGAAATTATAGCAGAACTCGCTCAGGGACTTGGTATTCCGTTTGGCAATATCAGCCTACCGCTTATAAGAGCGAAATTAGAGAAGCTAGGACCGCATTTTAAGTGTCTTGGTGTATGTGTACCTAGTGGACCTTCTAAGTATGAGTTTATGGGTGAAGCGGTTTTTGCAGATCAAGTGATTTCATTCAAAAAAAGGAATTTCTATATGTCCGATGTGATCAGTAGGGCTTCTAGTACGATGGCAAAGTGTAGTGAGGAGTTTAATGATTTATCTTATTCTCTCTAAGCTTATCTGGATAGTGCTACTTTCAATAGCATTGATACTTTGTGTCGCCTATCTGACATACGCAGAAAGGAAGGTAATAGCAGCGACGCAACTCCGTATTGGTCCTGATCTTGTAGGTCCTTTTGGGCTTCTTCAACCAATTGCTGATGCCATAAAGGTTCTGCTTAAAGAGATAATTATTCCGAATGCTGCTGGCCCAAAACTATTTTTGTTTGCGCCTGTAATCATATTTGTATTGGCATTGGTAGGATGGGCGGTTATACCTTTCGGGATATCAGAAATAGATGGTGTGAAAGTGCCAACTGTAATTGCAAACATTAATCTAGGGGTTATGTATCTTCTGGCTGTTGCCGCGCTTGAAGTTTACGGAACAATCATTGCAGGTTGGGCGAGTAAGTCTAGTTATTCATTTTTGGGAGCACTCAGGTCGGCTTCTCAGATGATCTCATACGAGATTGTCATAGCGCCGGCAATCATGACGGTTATACTGCTTACAGGGTCGCTTAATTTGGCTGAGATAGTTGTAATAAAGCACAGTTTTCCATATTGGGTTGATATCCTGATGTTGCCCATAAGTTTTATCTTTTTTGTTTCAATTCTCGCAGAAACAAACAGACATCCTTTCGATTTACCCGAGGCAGAAGCCGAACTGGTTTCGGGATACAATGTGGAGTACTCGTCTATTCCTTTTGCACTTTTCTTTCTTGGAGAGTATGCAAATATGATACTAAGCAGTAGCATAATGGCGACGCTGTTTTTGGGTGGATGGTATCCACCAATTGATTGGTGGGGTTTGTCCATTGTTCCAGGTTTCATCTGGTTTGTTTTGAAGATTCTGTTCGTTTTATTTTGTTTTCTCATTGTCAGAGCGACACTCCCACGTTACAGATATGACCAGTTGATGAGATTGTGTTGGAAGGTATTTCTGCCAGTGACGTTACTCTGGGTAGTTGTTATAGGTGGGTTAGTAGCGTTTAATATTGTCTAACAAAGAGTCGTAAGACTCCATTTATGCTTTGATAGTAGTGTTGCGATTGTTCAGGGTTCTGCTATCTTTTGTTTCCTGCTCTCCCCTTTTAGAAATGCGTGCTTGTGTGACTTTTCTGTTCTTGGCTGTGTTTTGTTTATCTGCCTGTACACCGCTTTTGATAGGAACAACAGCGGCCACAGTTGCAGTAACCTCTATCCAGGATAGAGGAACTGGTGAGGTCATCGACGATAACGCTATTTTATCTAGAGTGTCTGGAGTTATTTCTAGCAAGGATTTTTGCAAGGATCTTGCTGTCTCAGTAGACGAGGGTAGTGTACTTATTCATGGTAGTGTGCGTAGTTCAATGGATAGAGTGGCAGCGAGCAAGCTTGTATGGTCACAAGATGGAGTGCGTGAGGTAATAAATGAGATACAGGTACAGGATAGGGAAGAATCTTTTGCCGAATCTGCGTGGATCGCGGCACAAATAAAGTTAGCTCTCCTACTGAAGAGTTCTGTGAAGTCTTTCAGTTATACCGTTGAGGTGGTAGATGGGACGGTGTATCTACTCGGGATCGCGCAAAGCAAAGATGAATTTAATAGGGTTCATGACATTGCAAAACGTATCGAAGGTGTAAAGGAAGTTGTAAGCTACGTCAGACTCAAAAACAGTACTGGGACTCCTCTTCAATTGCACAAACGCTAGAAGGGTGATATTCTTTTTTGGGTCCAGGTAAGGTGTCGGGCGAACCCGGTCAGGGCAGAAATGCAGCAGCCGTAACCTAGTACCTTAAGCTGGACCCATTTTTTCTTACTGGTCTGGCCCCAGCATGTGTGCGGGGTTGACAATCCTGTCAAACTCCTCTTCAGAAAGCACTTTGAGTTCTATGGCTGCTTCCTTGAGTGTGCAGTTCTTTGAGTAGGCGAGTTTCGCGATTTTTGCCGCGTTGTCGTATCCAATTTCCTTGTTCAAAGCTGTAACTAGCATCAGCGACCCTTGTAACATACTTTCTATTCGCTTTTTATTTGGCACTATTCCCATCACACATTTCTCACCGAAACTCATCATTCCATCTGAAAGTAAATCCATTGATTGTAGTAGATTGTATATAATCATTGGTTTGAATGTGTTGAGTTGCAGTTGGCCGCCAGCACCAGCTACGGTTATGGCTAAGTGATTTCCAATGACCTGTGCACAGACCATAGTTAAGGCTTCGCACTGAGTCGGATTTACTTTCCCAGGCATAATTGATGAGCCAGGTTCATTCATAGGTAATATAAGTTCCCCTATACCACATCTTGGACCAGAACCGAGTAATCGAATATCATTCGCTATTTTCATCAACGACACAGCTAACGTGTTTAAATTACCGCTTAACTCGACTAGTGCGTCGTGTGAGGCAAGCATCTCACATTTATTTTGTGCAGGAACGAAGTCTATGGAAGTAATTCTCGAGATTTCAGCAACTATCTCATGATCGAAATTCTTTCTCGTGTTTAAACCAGTACCGACGGCAGTACCTCCTTGAGGGATTTCAAGGAGCCTAGATAAATTCTCATTCAAACGGGATGCACTTTTATTGAGTTGGTCACGAAAACATGAGAATTCCTGACTTAATGTAATAGGGACTGCATCCTGCATGTGAGTTCTCCCGATCTTCACTATATCAGAAAAACCCTTTATCTTTTCCGATAATACCCCAATAAGGCAGGAAAGCGAGGGGAGAAGTTTTGTGAGTATCTTCTTAACAGCTGCAATATGCATTGCAGAGGGAAAGGTGTCATTGGATGATTGTGCCATATTAACATGGTCGTTTGGATGGACCGGAGTTTTGCTACCAACCACACCATCAAGCTTTTCTATAGCTCGATTAGAGATAACTTCATTGACATTCATGTTAGTCTGAGTTCCAGATCCTGTCTGCCAGACCGAAAGCTGGAACTGATCGTCTAATTTTCCATCGATGATCTCATAACATGCTTCTTCAATTGCCCCAAGGTGGGCTTTTGACAATGCACCTGCTTTCACATTTGTGCGCGCCGCAGCGAGCTTAACTACCGCGATTGCCTTTATTACTTCCATAGGAACCTTTTCTGTCCCTATTTTGAAATTTTCTATTGCTCTTTGAGTTTGTGCACCCCAATATTTATCTTGTGGAACTTTTATTGATCCGATAGAATCAGTTTCAATTCTGTAATCCATGTTCTGTAAGTGGAATCCAAACACACCAGCATAGGGTGATTATAGTCCTTCAAGCAGGGTTCAGCTAGAGTTTATTCAGGAAGAAGGTTCAGAAAATTCTTTCTCTGGCATTTAATTTGGTAATTTGCCTGCGGTAACGCCAGACTTTTACGTAATGAAGTGAGGAACTTTCACAGGACATGGAGCGCGAAGGAAGTAACAACTGCAGGCAAGCCTCCTATTTCGAGGAGGCAAGACCGCAGTTATCACGAGTGGCAAAAGGCAAGACACTTATCAAACAAAGGTAGAATTAGCTAAATTCTTATTCTTTATCGATAAAGCTTCTCCACGTTTAGAAAAACCGCTTCCTACCAACAGGGGAACCTTCACCAGAGTTGGACCTATCATTGAAAACTCTTTCATTACCACCAGATCGGTGATCCTTACTATTTTTTCTAGGAGGAGCTCCAAAACGCTTCTTAGGTGAGGGGCCACTTCCACTGCCTACTCTATCCTCATCAATGCGCATAGTCAGTTTAATTTTTCCATCTGGGCCTATATCCTTGATCCGGACTGTAACTGGCTGTCCTTCAGTATGGTCCGCACGTATATCATTAACCCTGCTCCTACTAATTTCGCTAATATGGACTAATCCTTCCTGCTTATTTGGGAGGGCAACAAACAACCCGAAGTCAACTATGCTCACTATTTTTCCTTCATATAGTTCGCCAATTTTGAGCTGTGGAACACTCAAATTCAAATCAGAAGCACCTGAAGCCATATCAACCCTACTCTTTGCTTCCATCAATGCTTCTTCAGTTTCAGCCATGATATAAACATAGTTATTTTGGTCTATATCAATCTTCGTGGAAGTATCAGAGGAGATTCCCCTAATAGTTTTTCCGCCACTGCCTATCACCTTATGTACAACATCTTTATCAATCTTGTAACATAATATCTTAGGCGCCGAATCTTTGAGATTCTTCCGCGGCTCAGCAATGACATTCTCCATCTTTTCAAGAATGTGCAACCTTCCAGTTAATGCTTGATTCAATGCATCTTTAATTGTCGCTATGCTTATGCCGCGGACTTTCATATCCATCTGAAGTGCGACAATACCATTTCGTGTACCCGCAACTTTGAAGTCCATGTCTCCAAGCATATCTTCGTCACCTGAAATATCACTTAGAATTGCAGACTTCGTTCCATCAGTCATTAAGCCCATAGCTATTCCAGCTACGTGTTTCGCAACAGGAACTCCCGTATCCATGAGAGCCAAAGACGACCCACATACTGTTGCCATAGAAGAGGAGCCATCAGATTCTGTAATTTCAGAGACCAAACGCAAGGTATAAGGGAAAACGTCCTTACCCGGTAGTATGGCCTTCACTGCTTTTAAAGCCAAGCGTCCATGACCGATTTCTCGTCTTCCAGGCGCGCGCAGAGCACCAACTTCACCAACTGCATACGGCAGAAAGTTGTAGTGCAAAAGCACGGACTCTCTCCTTTCACCATCGATGTCATCCATAACCTGCTCGTCTTGATAAGATCCCAACGTAGCTACAACCAGACTCTGTGTTCCACCACGAGTAAACAGAGCAGAACCGTGAGTGCCAGGGAGATAATCCAGAGCAATACTGATCGGACGTATTTCCGTCAAACCTCTTCCATCCAGTCTTATACCGTTCTCCAAAACGTTTTTCCTTACGATTTCTTTTTCGAGCTTCTTAATGAAGAATAAAATCTCCGATTCAGCATACCCATCAGCTGATAACTCAGCAAAGGTATCCATGTAGACCTGGCTAAGTCTGCTATGCCGCTCCTCTTTATTACTTATTTTCTCATTATAGATGTTCTCTAATTGTGCACCACAGACCAAACGCACTTTCTCATAGAGCTCTTTATTATCATAGAGCACACCTACTGATTTGATTGTACCAACACCTCTAACAAACTCGTTGATAAAGGAAAAAATCGGTTGTGCACTTTTCAGCGCTTCTGAAAGGGCAGTTACAACTTCCTCTTCAGAGGATTCATTCGCTTCGGCTTCCACCATCACAATTGATTCCTCTGTACAAGCAACAAAGACTCCAAGTCCACCTTCTGTTTCCGGAATCTCGTTACATGTTATTTCTGTCCCACATCTGTTAACATCGACCCCAACAACGGGACCGCTAAACGGAATTCCAGAAAGCTGCAATGCAACAGAGGCTGCAATCAGCGCTGGTACCTCAGGTAAAACTTTTTTATTGCCATGTGCGAGAAGTTTGCACACTATATTCACTTCATTAACGAGGTTTTCCTGTATTAGGGGCCTCACAGCCCTGTCAACCACTCTAGAAGCCAAGACCTCTCTTTCCGAGAGTTTGCCTTCCCGTTTAAAAAAACCGTTCGGTATGCGCCCAAGAGCATACGATTTAGCCAAGAAGTTCGTTAGAAGTGCTAGACCCGACAAGTCGGAAGTCTTTTTAGAAGCTGCACTATCTTTCTGAAGAGTTACTACGGCCAGAACAACAGTCCCGCCATACGAAACGCAGGCAGCACCAGCAGCCTGACGTGCCACCTCACCGGTTTTTATATGTAAACTCTTACCTTCCCATTCTATGGAGGATTCTTTTATCTCAAACATTATCTACTTTCTTATATCAAGCATTTCCATTAAATTCTTACACCCTTGACGATCATTCTTTGCTAGATAATTGAGCAGCTTACGTCTCTTACTTATGATCTTAAGCAAACCCAATCTAGACGAGTAATCTTTTTTGAATCCCTGTAAATGCCTGGTCAAGTTATTTATACGCCTAGTAAAGAGCGCAACCTGCACGAAAGCAGATCCCGTGTCATTATCCGCCGTCCTAAATTTTTTTATTACCTCAGCTTTTTCATTAACCATAATCTATAAAAAGACACACAAAAATCAAGCTCTACCAAAAGTCTCCCTCAGAAAACCGCGAAGGTCGAAGGCCATTGTAATACGAATAATCATAAAGATCTACTATGACACTTTTGCGCTTATATCAACTCATAGTACATCCCGATCACTGTTTGTACACGTCTGGCGATTACACACGCAAAGGTTACACTTGGTATACTAATCTGCTTCACTAGTACCAAAGACCCGCTCAAACATGTGATCTAAATGCCTGAGATAATTATCATAGCAAAAGAGTTTATCAACTTCCTGGAGTGTCACACGTTTATCCATCTTTATGTTCTCCATAAAAGACGTGCTTGTGTCAGTCCAGCTTCTCATCGCGTTTTCTTGAACTATGCGGTAAGCTTCTTCCCGTGTCTTCCCAGATTCTATAAGTGCCAGAAGGACCTTTTGCGAGAAAATTAGTCCACCTAGAAGTTCTAGATTCTTTTCAATATTTTTCTCAAAAATTACTAACTCTCTTATTACAGTGGAAAGTCTTTCCAATGCAAAGTCCAGCGTAATACAAGCTGTAGGAGCATACACTCTCTCAACTGAGGAATGCGAAATATCCCTTTCGTGCCACAGAGTAACATTTTCAAGAAACGGAATAACTGTGCTCCTTACAATACGAGCTAGGCCAGTAAGGTTTTCGCTCAAAATCGGGTTTTTCTTGTGAGGCATCGCCGAACTCCCCTTCTGACCTGGCGAGAAATACTCTGAGCACTCCAACACCTCACTTCTTTGAAGATGTCTAATTTCTGTTGCAACGTTCTCTACTGAGGAAGCAATAAGAGCAAGAGTACCAAAAAAGACAGCATGCCTATCACGCGGTATCACTTGTGTTGCCAACGATTCCGGTTCAAGGTCGAGCTTTTCTGCAACATACTCCTGGACAAATGGATCAATATTACCGAACTGGCCTACGGCGCCAGAAATCTTACATACAGAAATCTCTTTTATTGCTTGTGAAAGTCTTAGCCGATTTCGTTTAAACTCTTGATAGAATCGAGCAAATTTAAGCCCAAGAGTAATGGGTTCAGCGTGAATTCCGTGCGTCCTGGCGACACAGATAGTATTTTTGTGTTCGAGGGCTCTTTCCTTAAGTGCTTCAATGACCTTATCCAAGCCTTCTAAGAGTAAAATTCCCGCACGACGAAGTTGAAGCGAAAAAGCAGTATCTATTACGTCTGAGCTAGTCATGCCCATGTGTATATATCTGGCATCAGGGCCAACGAACTCCGCCACACTTGTTAGAAAGGCTATAACGTCATGTTTAACCTCTCTTTCAATGGATTCGATCCTTTCTATACTAAATGTTGCTTTCTCCAAAATGGTACTTAAACTTGCGCTAGATATATTACCAAGCTGAGCTTGCGCCTCACATGCAAGAAGCTCAATCTCTAACCATAAGGAAAACTTAAAATCATCCTTCCAGATCGATGCAGCTACCTCTCTGCTGTACCTGGGAATCATGACTCAAGTGTTTATGACGTACCTGTAGTGCTTCCATCGGCGTCTCTTCTAGAGGCGTCCAAAATGTGAATCCTGAGAGAACACTCGACTTTGGAATGCAAAAAAATCTTCACTTCATGCTCTCCAAGAGTCTTTATCGGTGCTCCAAGAACGACATTCTTAGCAGTAATTTCTACTCCTTTTTTGGAAAGCTCCGCAACAATCTGCTTAGCATTTACTGCCCCAAAAAGGACACCGCGCTCCGCTTGCGCATATATAGGAAGAACATCAATCTCTGCAAAAGATTTTGCCAACTCCGAAGCAGCCTCTAGCTCCGCAGCTTGTTGGGCTGCTAACTTCTCCTTACTGCTCTCCAGAATTGCCAAATTTGCCTTGGTGGCGCGCACGGCTTTACCAGAAGGAATGAGATAGTTCCTTGCAAAGCCCTTCTTGACCTTGAGGACATCACCCACGTTTCCAAGTTTACGTGCTGTTTCTTTTAAAATAACCAACATACACCCTACGCTCTATTTGTGGCGATCACAATACGGAACAAGTGCAAGAAACTTCATCTTCCGAACTTCCTTCGCCATCTTCCGTTGCTTTTTCGCACTCAAACCAGTGGCTCTTCTCGACAAGACACGCCCAACTGAGGTCATGAAACGCTTAATGAGCGCCACATTCTTGTAATCAAAATCCTCGATCTTCAAATCAAGCTCAACCTGAGACTCAACGTCCACCGGAGATGCCTGAGTTTTTTTAACTTCTTCTATACTCCCCATACTACCTACGAATTACTGCTGATACTGTGGCAGTTTAAGCGATATAACCCCATCAGGCACCTTGAACTCCCTCTTTCTCTGTAGCAAATAACGTAACACAAGATCATTATACTTCAATTTTGCCTCAAACTTCTGAAGGGCTGTCGGCTCAGCAGAAATAACGAACATGAAATAATTTGCCTTCGTGTGGTTCTTTATCTTATATGCAAGAGCAAGAGATCCCCAGTTTTCCTGACGCAGAACTTTGATATTGTTCTCAGCGAAGGCGGCATTGAAGTTGTCCATGAGATTGGACACACCTCCTTCAGAAAGGGAGCTACTCGCAAGGAACACGCACTCATAAATGTGAGAAGGCATGTGATTAAGTGGTTACACGATAAAGGGCGAATTCTAACAGGAAAATTTTAGCTTGACAAGTATACCGTGAATGCACTTATAATCTCGTCTGTTTGTGTCGGTACTCTAGTGTGCGAACTGGCTCAGTTTTTCTGGAATGCGAGTATCGTTCCGGTTTTTGCAGTAGAGTGTAGACTGGTGTGTTAGAGTGTCTTTTTAGTTTGAATGGCGCGGATTTTTCTATACCTATTTTTCCTGTTCCTCTGTGCTAGTTTTTCTTATGCTAGGGAGTATGTGAGGGTTGTAGGTTCGAGTACCGTCTTTCCCTTCATGAGTGCGATTTCTGAGGGGTTCGCTAAGACCTATAGAGTTAAGACTCCTATAGTCGAGTCCACTGGAACTAGTGCTGGATTTAAGCTCTTTTGTACGGGTGTGGGTGATGCTCATCCAGACATAGTTGTATCCTCTCGCAGGATAAATGAAGTGGAGTTGGCACTGTGCAAGGTGTACTCAATCAACAGTGAAGATATAATGGAAATTGAGCTCGGCAGAGATGCTCTTGTTGTTGCAAGTAGTAGTGGTAGTGGCCTTGATTACGAATTCTCCATTCGTGACATTTTTGAGGCTATCTCTTTTTACGTGCCGGAGGGGGTCAGACTTGTTAAAAATCACAACAAGCGATGGGGTAACATAGATGATAAAAAATTCTATGATTCCGAGATTAAGATTTATGGCCCTACAAGGAATACTGGTACGTTCGAGTCAGTAAAAAAAATGATCTTACTCAGCCAGTGTCTAAGTGAACCTGCTTTCAATTTAGCGTATGGGCCGGAAAAATTGAGAAAGATATGTTCAGTCGTTCGAGATGATGGTGTGTATGTGGAAGTCAGTAACAATGAAAACTTGATGGTCCAAAAGCTTGCACGTAATCCCAATGCGTTTGGTCTTCTGAGTTACAGTTTTTTCATAAGGAATTCCGATGCACTAACGGCGCATTCTGTAAATGGGGTGCGACCAACTTATGAAAGTATAATGAGTGGTCAGTACGATTTTGTTCGTCCAGTGTACTTGTACGTAAAACTCTCGCATCTTGGTCTTGTTCGGGGGCTTAGGGATCTGCTTAATGAAGTTCTTAGTGAGAATGCACTAGGAACATACGGCTACCTAAGGGCTATTGGTATGGTTCCGCTGCCAAATCAGGAACTAGATGCCATTAGAGAAGAGGTTGCATCTTTATCTTCTTGAGTTGTCTGTGAATCGGTTTTTGCACGTGGCTTTGATCACGTTCGTCATTTTTGTGGCAGATGTTGCAGTGGAAATTTATGTGCCCGCGCTGCCAAGCATTGGTGTTTTTTTTTCAGCCACGGCAGTAGCTGTAAAGGCGAGCGTAAGTGGTAATATACTGGGTCTAGCTCTTTCCAGCCTTTTTTGGGGTACGCTTTCTGATTTATGGGGAAGGAAGCCTGCTTTGCTTTTAGGAGCATCGGTTTTTATTGTCTCTAGTGTTCTTTGTGCTTTTTCCACTTCGGTCGATGCATTGGTTTTCTTCAGGTTCCTACAAGGTATCGGACAAGGTGTTGCGGTTGTTGTCGGTTTTGCTAGTGTTAAGGATTTCTACTCCGGTGATAAATGTGCACAAGTTATTTCTAAATTATCCTCTGTGGTTGCAATTTCTCCCACATTTGCGCCTATTCTAGGTACTGCTATCCTCTTTTATTTCAGTTGGCACTACACTTTTTTGTTCCTTGCCTTGTTGGAATCGGTGTGTCTCGTGCTATTAATTTTCTTTTTTCAGGAAACGGTGAAGGAGAGAAATCCTGCTTCGCTAAAAAGTCTTTTTAACTCTTACATTCGAATAGCGACCAACAGGAATTACGTCCTTTATTCTGCTGTGACAGTTATTACTTTTATGTGGCTCTGGAATGTTATTAGTTCTTCTCCTTTTTTATTACTCGAAGATATGGGCGTCACAATCCGCGAGTACGGGTATCTAGTTGCAATTAATGTAATGGGTTTCTTACTGGGAACAATCTTAAATAACAGATATATTACGAAGGTAGGTCTAAAGAAGTTGGTAGCATTTGGGTTGATCCTTCCTCTGTTTAGTGAAGTGACGCTTATTATTCTCCACTATACTGTTGGGTTTTCGCCGCTTGTACTTGAATGTATATGGTTTTTCAGTGCTATGGGACTCGCGTTCGTAATTGGGAATTCAACGACGCTTGCTCTTGACCAAGTTGATGAATCTGACAATGGCAAGGCTACAGCACTTTTAGTGTGTTCCGAAATGGTACTTGGTGCATTGAGTGTCTACCTAAACGCACCTTTTTATGACGGCACAATAGTTCCACTATCGTCATTTACAATTGTGTCAGTTCTTATAAGTATGCTGGTTTTCCGCTACGCAGTGAGGGGTCCCACTATAAAATCGGTTAGATAGGTATTGAGTTGATTCTTATCCGTGCGTTAGTTTTGTTTTTTCAGGTTTCTTTTACCTTTGTTTTTGTACTCGCAGTATGCAATGTAGATGGTGCTACACAGGATTGTTGTTGCTCCAAAAGATGTTTTAAATGATATACTTTCCGAAAAGCCGTAGTATCCTATCGCCGTGGAAACAATTAGTACGAGAAAATAAAAGGGCATGACCAGACCAAGTTCGTTTGTATACATGATTGCTCCAATTCCGCTGACAAAGTAAACAAAAGCAACTAATCCAAAGTAGTGAACATCTTCCCAGAATAGTTCTGGGATGCTTGTAAAATCTCTATAAGCTGCTAATAGGCCAGAAAATAACGTAATAAAAAACATGATGAAGAATGATTGAGTCACTATGGACTCTGTTTTTCCGTACTTTGCCGTAGCCAAATCGTAAAGTACCCACAAAGAAGTCGCAAGAATTGCAAAGAGAGAGTAGTAATTGAAGCTGTAATAGTCGGGATTGACTATGATTATTGCTCCTATGAAGGCTATCACTAGTGAAGTAGCTTTACTCACACCGATTTTTTCATGTAGGATGATGCATGATGCAAAGCTGCAAAGAAGAGGATACAAAAGCGTTATTGCTGAAACCTGCGCGAATTCCATATTGTTGTATGCGTAGATGAGCAACAACTGTGCAGAGACAGTAAGAGATGCTCGCAGCATGTATGATTTCCATAAAGTACTTCGCCTGATTTCTCTGTTTTTGTAGACTGCAAATGGAATGATAAAAATAAAGCCGCTTGCATTGAGGAAAAAAGCGAGTACAAGTCTATCCATTTGTGTTCCCAAAATTCTGTACGATGCGCACATTAATGCAGCAGTGAACATGTGCACAAGCATCCATAATATTGCTTTTAAATTATTATTGGGGATCATAAACAGTTATCTTCGACATATGTCTGTCAACACAGGAGAACCTTCATTTGAGCTTTTGTAGAATGCAGCCATTAATTTCTCGCACTTATTCAAGCTTTTTAGTCTTTATCTCAAATAAAAGATCTGCAGTTGGGGCATTTTATGTAAAAAATAAGAGATTCGTATTGGGAGTTCCCTGTAAAATATCATTCTGGCTACGCAAAGGGGACATTTAACATCACTATATTAACTATCTATTGCGTTATCATCTGTGTCGTACCTCGCAGTCTTTACCTAAAAGTTTTATTTACAGTTTTTCGATTATCAATATGAAAAAGGTCTTTATTTTTTGCATTTTAATCTCTTTATTTTTGGGTTGTTGGCAAGTAAAAAGGTTTCTTTTCAAACGCATGGCGTATGCAAATATTACGGGATGCCATATTAGTACCTTAAACGATCCACGCGAATACTGTAATTTTGTTGGTAATCTTAGTCTCTATGAATGTGATGATATTTACCTTTACTATAGAGATTCCATGCATTTCAATATACTCGTTCCATTTGTTACTGAGGGGAAAGTTGTCCTAGTGAATGTCGGTTATGTGAGAAAAGAAGAAAAAGATAGGGCAAAGGAGATTATTCTCCAGACCTTAAAATCTCAAAAAGAGTTTGGCTTTAAAGGTTACTTACTCCCAGTAAAAGGAGCTAGTATTCCTCTTATCAGAAACGACGTTACTAATTTAGAGTTTTATTCTCTGGATATGGAAGAAATTGGATCGAAGTTTAAGCTCCCAGTTTTGAAATATATTCTGTATTCAACTTCAAATGATTTCATATCGATCCATCCTAGGATGATTTTGTCACTGCAGAAGCCGCAGCTGAAAATAATGATGCACTTTTGGTATGCGTTCATGTGGTATGCAGTGGCATTTATCGGAGTGGTTTACTATTTGCTGGGCTCGAGAAAGAAAGCACAGGCCTTGCTTTCTAGTAGATAACGGTATCTGTTTTCCATTTTCTGGTAGATACCAGCAAAAACACATACAGGCTGATTTTTTTGTAGATCCTACTTAGGAACACAAGCTTTTCTAGTTGTTAACTTTTTTATCCATAAAGAGGAAAAACTCTTCGTTGTTTTTCGTTCTTTGCAGCTTATCTATTATGAACTCGATCGCATCAGCGTCCGTCATCTGGTTGAGAATTCGTCTCAAAACCCAAACCTTGTTCAGAACGGAACGTTCTAGAAGGAGTTCTTCCTTTCTTGTTCCCGACTTAGTTATATCAATCGCTGGGAACAGACGCTTTTCTGCAAGCTTTCTGTCAAGAATTATCTCGGAGTTACCGGTACCTTTAAACTCTTCATAAATGAGTTCATCCATTCTTGAGCCAGTATCTACAAGTGCTGTTCCAATAATAGTCAAAGAACCACCACCTTCAATATTCCGTGCTGCCCCAAAGAGACGCTTTGCTTTCTGAAGGGCATTAGAATCCACACCACCACTCAAAAGTTTACCAGAAGACGGAACAACCGAATTGTACGCCCTAGCCAAACGAGTAATCGAATCAAGTAAAATAACGACGTGTTTTCCCTGTTCGACCAGCCTTTTTGCTTTTTCGATCGCAAATTCAGCAACATATACGTGTTTATCCGCTGGTTCATCGAATGTTGAGCTCACCACCTCTGCATTCACTGACCTACGCATATCAGTGACCTCTTCTGGTCGCTCATCGATGAGAAGGATGATCAAGTGTATATCCGGATAGTTCGCGGAAATAGAATGGGCGATGTTTTGCAGTAGAATAGTCTTCCCAGTTTTTGGTTGTGCAACTATCAATGCCCTTTGTCCTCTTCCGAGCGGAGCAACTATATCAATGATTCTGCCGCTTAAGTCACAGTTTTTTGAGTCTAAAGGCCGTGCGGACTTTTCGCACTCAAGCTTTATCTGAGTGTCTGGATAAAGAGGAACCAAGCTCTCGAAAGCAACGTACCTTCTAGCAGCAGACGCTGGGCTATTATTGATTTCCAATGCTTTAGAAAGTGCAAAATATCTTTCGCCCTTTTTTGGAGCTCGCACTTCACCATAGATCAGATCGCCTGTCCTAATACCGAGTCTTCGTACCTGTCCTGGTGAGATATAAATGTCATCTTGGTTCGCAAGATAGTTGTATGCTGAGGACCGCATGAAGGCAAAACCCTCGTTTAGGACCTCAGCTACGCCGGAGCTCATTATAACCTTTTCAGCTTGGCTGTCTGTGCTTCCGCTCTGTGCGATAAGGATTATCAAATCCTGCTTTGACATCCCAGCTAGATTCTGCAAATTGAGCGACTCTGCCATTGTTAAGAGTTCTCGTGCACTTTTTGAGCGTAAGTCAGACAAATCAATGAGCTTTTCAGGGTCACCGACTGGATCATGCTCACGTCGTGTTTCTGTTGTTACAGTTTTTTTTATTTCTTCAGCTTTACAGGGTTCAGCTTTTTTGACGAGCTTCAGGGTATTTCTTTTTGTTGGTGGATTGCTTTTATGTTTTTCTACCGGTGGTGCTTCTCCCGGTAGTGATTCGCTTGCGGCAGAATGGTGTAAATCTTTCAGTAGTGTCATGGGTCGACCTAATAGTGTAAGTGCTGCAAAAAAAACAAGGTGAATTGCAATTCAAAGAAAAAATAGAGAAAAGAAAGAAAACGGCCAAACCCAAACATTTGCAAAGTGATATAAGGCCGGCCCAACTAAAGGCACTGACTAACATGTTTCTCACCCGCAGTCAAGAAACACAGCAAGCCCATTGAGGCTACTGATCCTAAACATACACTCAGGCGCAGATGACCATTTAGTAAGAGCTAATTCAGGTGCTAAGTCTACGCTTTTCTGTCTTCTATTTCAAGAGCCTAGAAGCATAAACAACAGAAGTGGATTATGATAAAAGAAACTCTAACGCAAATAAGTTAATATTATCTTCTGATAGGTACAATTCTTGTTTACAGAAATTCATACAATTTCAATTCAGGGACTTAATTTGGTTAAAGTGGGAGTTCAGGTTGCCATATCACCTGGACTGCCTTGTTTTAACATTGTTGGTTTACCTGATAAAGCAGTCAGCGAGTCCAAGGAAAGGATCAGGGCAGCACTCCTGCATGTAGGTTTGCTCTTACCTAAAAAGAGAATAACAGTGAACCTTTCCCCGGCAGGTTTGACAAAAATAGGTACACATTATGATCTTCCAATAGCACTTGGTGTAATTCAGTTGTTGGATAGCAATTTTATCAGTCGTGATTTTTCGGAATTTGTTGTACTTGGTGAGCTTTCCCTTGATGCTTCGGTAAAGGGTGTTGTGGGAGTCCTTCCAGCAGCTGTTTATGCTAAAGAACGTAATCTATGGCTAGTGTGTCCATGGGAGAATAGGATAGAAGCACGTATCTCAAAGAATAAGAAGCTTTTACCGATTTCCTCACTGAATGAGTTGATATCGTTTCTAACGGGAAAATCTGCACCTAGGAAGATATGTGATGCTTTTGTGCTCGAAGAAGATTCTTACCCAGATATGAAGGATGTCAAAGGGCAAAAAATCGCAAAGCGTGCAATTGAAATAGCTGCTGCGGGTGGGCATCATCTCCTTATGCGCGGACCTCCAGGTACTGGTAAATCAATGCTTGCTAAGAGAATCGTTGGCATCATGCCACCTCTCTTACCCAAGGAAATCATGGAAGTGAATACAATTATCAGTGTTTCTGGTGAGTTCACAAATAAGATTTATAGAAAACGTCCTTTTCGAGAGCCACATCAATCGGCTTCAGTTGCAGCAATGATTGGTGGTGGTGCAATACCAAAACCAGGTGAAGTGACTCTTGCACACAACGGAGTGCTTTTTCTTGATGAAATGGCTGAATTTTCTAGTCATCTATTGGATACGCTCAGACAGGTACTGGAGACAGGTGAGGTAACGATATCCCGCGCAAATATGAAATTGACTTACCCTGCATCTTTCCAGTTAATAGGAGCTATGAATCCTTGCAGATGTGGCTATTTGGGTTATCTTCCGGAAAAGGAGTGTAAAAACTCAAAGAAATGCGGATTGGACTATATGAAAACGATTTCAGGTCCTATTCTTGACAGAATAGACATCTTCGTGAATATGGAACCGATAAACAAGAGTCAGTTTTTTGAGTCACAGAATGAAGAAGCGTCCGCTTTAATCAGAAAGAGAGTCGTTGCTGCGCGAAACAAACAATACGAAAGGTACAAGAAAATGAAGTTTAATTTGAACTGTCACATGGATAATCGTGCACTTGCAGAATATGTTTCACTTGATAATGAAACAAAGGAGTTTCTGAAGGTTACTTTCGAGAAGGGTTACATTTCCCTACGTGGTCATGACCGTATACTGAAGGTGGCACGCACGATTGCTGACCTTGATGGTTCAGATGAAGTGAAAAGAGCTCACCTGACAGAAGCGCTCTACTACAGAATGAGTCGAAATTAAAACTTCTGGATTGTAGATGGTATTTGTTTATGTTGGTACTAACAAATTTATGTTAGTACTAACATATTGCTTTTATAACGAATATGATGTAATGACGTAAATATAATCATTCAGTTTCTTGTGCACAGGGTATTTAGTGCCGTGTGTGGCGAGGTTGTCTGTTGAATGAGTTGTGTTAGTTCTTAAACTAAAGTTGGGAGAGGGTGTATGAAAGTGCGTGATGACTCAAGTGTAGGCCTGGATTATTCCTACGTGCGATTTTTACAAAGGACTGCAATTGTTTCGCTTTTCTTTTTTTTGCTGAGCTCTGTAACTATTCTTGCTGTTCAAGTGGCGAAAAGGATACCTTGGAGGTCTGACTCGGAAGTAACAAAGAGCTGGTGGTGTTTTGTATATCTAATTGTCCCGGGTGTCGTATTGGTGGGTTCTCTTCTTGGAATGATGGTTCGTGGAGTTACAAGGGTGGTTGGCCCTTATGTGATTACCCCTTATGTACCTCGAAGACGCACTTCTCGTGTAGTTAATGCAATTGAGAGCTCTCTGCTCTGTTGTTCTGTGTTCCTGATTCTTGTCCTTCCTTTAGTGCTTATTCCACTTGGAGCTGTCTTGGATCATAAGAAAGACTTATCTTTGACTGAAAAGCGAGTGCTAGCTGGCATAGAGTGTGCACTTTTGGGTCTCTTCTTTTTGGCCTTCTCATCAATGGTGGTTCTATTCTGGTTGGATGTACTCTCGTATAAGATCAGCTCCTTGCAGAACCCGGAGGAGAAGAATCTTAGCGTTCGTGCCTGTGATCCATATTCGGGTGAATTATCAACATCTTCGGTGTCGGAGCTCATCTAATTTGAAGAAGTAGGGTTGGGGTAAATTATGCGAGTGGCTTTCTCCAGGCAGCTGTGACTCTGATTGTCGATAAGAGCAACACGAGTATGGTAATAGAAGATCCCAGTGATTGAAGCGAAAAACCCCTAACTTTATGCGGCAATTTTCCCAAATACATGCTGAAAGTACTATAGATAATCGCAGGTCTCGTAGGTTTAGGTGAGGTAAAAAGGTTCACCTAACAGAACCGATTTTTTTCCGAATAAACTGTAGCTAGTATGCTGAAATCCGGGGTGTAGAAGTGTGTTTTTAGGCCGGTTATACTAATCTAGGTAATTGTAAACTGTTTACAAAAAGTAGGTTGTTTTACAGGTGCAGTGTTTTGATGTACAGTGAATGATGTAGATCTTATATCTGCAGTGTATTAGATGGTAGTTACAAGTGCTGCCGACGCTTGTGTTAATATCATGGTCGGCAATAGTGCAAGGAGTTGAAAGATATGCAACCTAAGACGAAACTGGATACTAGATACGTTGTTGCAGCAGCAGTTCTCTCATCTCTGACTATTCTTGCTGTTCAGCTGGCGACAAGGGTACCTTGGAAGTCTGACTCACAAGTAACAAAGACCTGGTGGTGTTTTCTATACCTTCTGTTGGTTATTGCTTGCTTTGTGTGGGCGTTG
>NZ_LNGI01000001.1:64166-859205 GCF_001593535.1 Neorickettsia sp. 179522
AATCAACAGGCTGCAGAAGCTGCGGGAGAACAAGATCAACCACCTGTAGAGCCTGAAGAAGAACAGAATCAACAGGCTGCAGAAGCTGCGGGAGAACAAGATCAACCACCTGTAGAGCCTGAAGAAGAACAGAATCAACAGGCTGCAGAAGCTGCGGGAGAACAAGATCAACCACCTGTAGAGCCTGAAGAAGAACAGAATCAACAGGCTGCAGAAGCTGCAGAAGAACAAGATCAACCGCCTGTAGAGCCTGAAGAAGAACAGAATCAGCATGCTGCAGGAGCTGGGGGAGAACAAGATCAACCACCTGTAGAGCCTGAAGAAGAACAGAATCAACAGGCTGCAGAAGCTGCAGAAGAACAAGATCAACCGCCTGTAGAGCCTGAAGAAGAACAGAATCAACAGGCTGCAGAAGCTGTAGAAGAACAAGATCAACCACCTGTAGAGCCTGAAGAAGAACAGAATCAGCATGCTGCAGGAGCTGGGGGAGAACAAGGTCAACCGCTTGAGGGGCCTGAAGAAGAACAGAATCAACATGCTGCAAGAGCTTCGGGAAGACGAGGTCGTTTAAAGATCAGACGTGCTACTGCTGCAGAATTATGGTGTGCAGCTTGTGTAGCACATGTACTCGCTCTGGTTATTATTGTTGTTCACGCAACAACAAGGATATCTGGGACGGGGGCTACGGTAACAAAGAGTTGGTGGTGTGCGCTATACGTTCTGCCGGCTGCCCTCCTCCTTTTTGCTGTTTGTACGTATTGCGAATTTAGGAAAGGAGAACGTTCTATCATGGCGATGATGGATGAAGCAGTTCCTGGTGCTCAAAAAGGCCTGCGAAGAGCGGATGACACATTGTTCGCTTTTATTGTGTGCTGTATTCTGCTTGTGGGATTGGGTGCCGTTGCGTGCTTCTTGGACCACACATCGAACTTGTCTTCGACTGAGAAAACACTGTTGGCAGGTATAGAATGTGCATTTCTGGCAGCAGTTTTGTTCATCGCAATACTACATTGTGTGCGTGTTCCTGGAAGCGCAGAAAACGTGGTGGCAGATGGAACCAGGCAGAGTTCAGGAGTTCCGTCTGGTGGTCTGAACCCTGGTACCCAGCTGGAAGAGGCTGGATATGCAGGTGCAGAGCTACAAGAATGTAGACGTCAGTGCGCATAAGTTAGTGAAAAAAAGTTCACCTAACAGAGCTGATTTTTCTCGGAATAAACTGCAGCTAGTATGCTGAAATCTGGTGTGTAGAAGTGTCTTTGTAGGCCAGTTATACCGATACTAGGTATTAGGACTGGGTTTACAAATAAGTAAATTATTTTACAGATGCAGTATTTTTCGTGTAAAATGAGTGATGTAGATCTTATATCTGCAGTGCTTTAGATCGTAGCACAAGTGCTACCGACGGTTGTGTTAATATCATGTCGGTAATAGGTCGAGGAGTTGAAAGATATGAAACCTGAGGGAAAACAGAATCGAGCGCTTTCAAAGGCTGAGCGTGAATGCCATTTAAAAGTTAGACGTATTACCCTCAGCAAGCATGGATTGCTTAAATTAGTTTTGTATCTTTACTCGCTCTGATTGTTTTTGCTTTTCTGGTTACACTTTGGTTGTTGCAAATATAGTCTGATTTTGCTAGCTTGCTGATGGGATCGTTCACTAATACAGCGCCTTATCTAGTGAGTTAACAAGGGTGCGGATTCAATCAATCTTGATAGTTTAACTAACGCGAGAAGCCTTGTTTTTATCAGCTAGGCCTTTCTGAGTGCATGCTTTTGCTGTGCTGGTTTCGGGAATAATAGCATGATCTATGGGAAGTTCGGAGCTACGGTGGCTTTCGTTGATCGTAAGATGCGAAAATTATTTGCTGTGTACCGTGCTTTGCTTGGTATTTGCTAATGGTGCACCTCTTGAGTTACGTAGAGCTTGGGGAGGTGGTGTGGTTTAGTTTGTGTTTAAATTTGTAAAGGTTCAAGTTGTGATATATGTTGGATAGTATTCAGAGGCTTCGCCATGGCTATCAGAAAGTAGCTAGAATTGCGAGAGTCGCTACCCTTGTTTGTGTTGTTGCTTCCTGTGCGACTATTTTTGCCGTTTGGATAGCAAAACGTGTACCTTGGGGTGGTCGCCCAGTTACAGGGAGCTGGTGGTGTCTTGTATATCTTCACGGAGTCGCCATCTGTATGGCTTTCGCTCTTGTGTCACGGGGCTTGCTCGTCATGCTTGAGAGACATGTTCGTTCTGTTGATTCAGGGC
The DNA here is from genome assembly GCF_001593535.1 of Neorickettsia sp. 179522. Lineage (NCBI taxonomy): Bacteria > Pseudomonadati > Pseudomonadota > Alphaproteobacteria > Rickettsiales > Anaplasmataceae > Neorickettsia > Neorickettsia sp. 179522. The sequence continues at coordinate 66,420 of NZ_LNGI01000001.1, forward strand.
TAGCAGCCTTGTCTCGTAAGGAGAGTGCTCGCATGACTAAAAAAAGTCTCAAGTCCGTTATTCTCCCATGCGTTTTGGGAGTGCTTTTCCTTGGATTCCTCATAGTTGCTATAGTTGTGGACAGCGTTCGTGACCTTAGCTTAACTACACAGAAAGTGCTTGCCGGGGTAGAGTGTAGCTTGTTGTTTTTCTCTCTTTTGTTGGTAGTATACCAGTCTTTTTATGCAGCCCGCGCTAAAAAGACTGTTCCAACAGCTTCTCCTAGTGATTCTCCTAGTGATACTGTACCTTTACTTACGGGTGATATTCGGCCTTCAGTTGGGGGTAGTGTTATGGATGTGGGACTAGCAATAGCCTCTCGTATTTTAGATGGTGCATCATTGTCCTATTGTGGGCGTCGTCTCGTCGATGAGTCTAGTAGGAGTACCCTTGCAACGAATCAGTTCAGCTTTGAGGGCTCTGATCCATTTACTCCAGGTGCTAATGTAATCGCGGATCTCGGGATAAATAGAGTAGATAATCCCGAATTTGAGGGTGTAGAAGTTGTACTAAAAGTAGCTCATGGTGATCTTGAGGGGATGAGAAGATGGGCCGGAGATAGACCGAGCTCTTCACTTGTGGAAGCAGAAGGTCCGGAACAGCAAGCACTTGAAGGAGGATGTGATGAGTCGTTTATGGAAGTTTCAGACGATGTGTCTTTGTTGTCGTCTCTGTAGAAGGATTGCAGTGTGCTGAGGATAGGCGTTTGAGTCTAGATTAGTAAGTTTTGTGCTCACATGTTCGTTTATAGCGTGTACTTATGGGTAAAGGGGTAAATTTTCTGAGTAGTGGGTGTACGATCGCACTCAGGCAGTGCATTTGAAGCAGTTGTGTTCCTTATCTGAAAGGATTTTTCTGTGTTTTGTCTCATACGCTTTTCACGGCTTGATTCAGGAGTTTGTCATGATGTGCAGCTTTGTTATTGTTACTTAAGTATGTCTGGGTGACTGAAGCAGACTGTTGAAAAGTCATGTGTTATTGCTGTTAACAGTTTCGAAGTTTTTTTAGTGAGTTTTCCATTCTCCATGATTTTTGAGTATTAGGTTTTCATACATATTTCCAATATTATTGGGTCGGTGCATAGGACAAACCACTTTGGAATGAATTGTTACATCTGTCTTTGCAGTTTTTTGGCATATTTGTTCTTGTTTTCACCCAGATTATTTGTGGAGAAGAGCCCATGCGTCTTGAAGTGAATTTCAACTGTTCTCCCTCAGGCTACGGTTGATTAATTGTTGTTGGGTATTCTGATTTATTTTGTCCGCTTGGCGTTTGAAAGCATTGGTATTTGCGTTGCTTCAGAAATAAAGTGAATTTTTCAGGAGTATAATTGAAATAAAATTCAATACTTTTTAAGAAATATTATTTCTTTGGTATTTGGTATTCTTTTAATTTTTAAGATATAAATATGCAGTCACACATGGTACATGACTGCTAAAAATATGAGGAGAAACTCGAGAAATGATGTCAGAAGTTTCAAAATAAGTTTACCAGATGAGCTTCGAACCTGCGAGTGTATTGAAAGTGAAAGCAGTAGTCCAGAGGGAGAGGCTCACTTTCATGCCGCAGATAGTTATAATCAAACTGGAAGTGAAAATCATTCAAGCCAGAGACTTGTCTGGCAAAAGCTGCCTACTGAGATACGTAAATGTATCTTTAATTGGCAGACGAATCTTCAATTTGTATTTCTTGGGGCTGCTTGGCTGGCAATAATAGCAGCGCACGTTGCTGTCGAACGGATTGCTATCTTGAAAAAGAGTTCCTCTCTGAATTTGCGTATATCCTACCTATTGGCTCCCTCTCTTTTTCTTTGCGTTCTCTCGCTGATGAGGGCGGTAATGTTTGACTTTGTTTTTCCCTTTAACTCGGTCTGTAGAGAAAAGGTGTATAAACTGAGGTGCCGTATCAAAGAATTTCTTCGTTATAAAAAGGTGGATGTATGGGATCCGATTGAGGTGATATCGATAATTGTCCAGCCCCATTTTTCTTTTTGCAATATGATGCTTGTTGTGGGAGGAGTTCTTTTTGTTGTCTCTATGACTGCATTTATTGTTCTAGAGTGTTTTTCTGTGAGTGGTCTATTCCATAATATGGATCCAGGATGCTTAATTGCCTTGCAAAGCACACTACTAGCTATCTCATGCGGTTCAATTCTCACAGTTACAGCACTGCTCCTATACAGAGATCAAGTAACATATGCTTTTGAGTTGGATAGAGTTGATTGCCAAAAAGACGCAGTTGTTCAATATGCTGTCCATTAAATGGGTAATCCAAATTAGATTTGAGGGATCAGGATTCATTTCATGTACTTAAGGAATGGTTAAGCTTTCGGGGGTGGTGACGGTTTAGTCTTGTGAGCTCCGGTGTAGGTGCTTTTTGCCTCGTTTTGACGATATTAAGCTATACCAGGTATTTTACTACAGGTGGAACAATATGACCCGTTAATTGGATTCTGCTGATTTTCTGTTGAAACTGTGTTCTTGGGTTGAGATTATTGTTGTAACTAGAGGTCCAAGATATGCAGTTGCGTGCTATTTTTATCAAAATTATCAGTGCCTCAGATGTCGCATTATTTTACAATGGGACACTCTTCCTGGTGTTGCACGAAAATATGAAATCTCAAACGAAAGGATTCTTTTATACTTATGTTTAGGTGTTACGCTTTTCGGAATCCTTGAGATTCAAGTTGGTAGTATTCCAGTCTTTGTGGTCAAAAATAGGGTCTGCAGATTATAATGACTTTTATTCTCATTCGCGAGAAATTCGTAAAGTCCTAGTTTTCAACGGATGATATCATTTTTGGTGAATTGCCTACACGCATGTGGGTATGACATACGAAAAGCTGAATGAACGGTTCACCTCATTTCTATTAAACCTGAGTGTTTTTCTTTCTTTTAAGATTATTCAATAAAGAGGGACTTCTTACCTGTTAGCAGAAATACGTCTTCTTCAGTCTTCTTGATAGTGCACTGTGTGTTGATAGACGTATTTCATATATAGGATTTTAGTAGATTGTGTTCATATATCTTAATATGAGAACGGAGCCAAACATTCTAGAGGATCTGAGAGTCGAAGTGTTTCCACGAGTCTAAAAACCTCTTTCTTTCCTTGAGGCTGATTAGATTGTAGGGATTTCCCTGCCTGAGTGAAATATAAAGCGATCCATAGAGCAAGTGAGCTAAGAAGAGTACTAGCCAAGAGGATAGATTCGATAACTGCTAGGGTTTGCATCTTTACAGGACATGTTGTCTTATCCAAACAGCCCGCAACAGTGATACAGGCAACCGAGAGTATAGCGGAGATAACAAACAATTCTTCTTTTCTTGGTTTAAATGACTGTTCTAAGGAGTATGCTGTCCCATTTATTTTTTGCATTATTTCTGATGTTCGCTTATCTGCACAGTTGCTTATTGTTCCGTTCCGTCTTCCATTATCGTACATTTCTTGCACTGCCGAGCGAAGCGTTGTAGAAGTTAGATCTACTCCTTGAATGAGCTTAAATGCCCCTATTAAAGTCACTGCAAGTATTGGAGGAAAGAGGTAAAGCCAAACACATCGGCCATGCGTTATAGTGTTGTTTTTCCAGGGGAATCTGAAGAATATGTGTGCTCCAACTGCAAACGCAGAGAGGAAGGTCATTACGGAAAACAGAGCAACAGTCCTTTTATCGAGTAATCCCCTTTTGAGTAGCTCTAAATCGTTTTTTTGCATGATCGTAAAACTTTTATTGTGGGTTTTACTATACTCAAAAAAACATAACAAAAAGACACCAAACGAGACACTTGGTAAAAGAGTTATTAGAAACTCAGCTCTACCCGATGAAAGCACTACGGAATAGCAAAGATCCGTAGTGACAAATAAAGAATGTACTGCCTACAAATATTGCTTTGGGCTAGACAGAAGCCCATCTTGTGCTTAGCCTGCGCTGTGGCGGCGCGAACGCTGAACACACTCTACCTCTGCTGCTCCCACCTGGTCAGACGGCTCCGGATCGAGGAGTCCAACTTTACCAGCAGCACTGTACACAGTCACAGCCCTAGTTTCCACTAGCGACATATACGCCAAACAAAGTAGCGAGAAGACAGCTAGACAACATATAACGAACTCGCCTATCTTGAAAGTAAGCTTGCTGTCTGACTCAGTGACACCAGCGAAGTGCAACATTAGTGGCCAAAGCATCATCGCCACGAGTCCTACCGCAGATGCAGCAGAAGCCGCAGCTATTGATCTAGACTTTGATGTATCTTGCCTTACCCGCTCTTCAAGATAAGCCTTGACATCATGTGTCCTAGGCAGCTTCTCTAGTTGTATCATGGCGGTGTCTTGGTTTTTAGCTTTAGACCCAACTATAAATGTTACAAGAGCCGCAAACAGGAAGAACGCAGCAAGACAAGCACGTGCAACATGCCCACCATTACTATCGCTGCCACATACTTTGCTGCTCACACCATTACCGACAAATAGCACAAAGCCATACCCTGCCAAGGCTATCACCCAAGCACTTACAAGCAGTATAAACCGCAGGTAGAACGGCCCTCCACGCATAGCCTTGTCTATGATGCCCTTTTGATTATCTCTGATCATAAGTCAATCGATAAAACTGCAAATAAACTACTGCAATAGTAATCATTTTTCTAGTCTTATGTCAAGAAATTAGTATATTCGCAATACAAACACTTCAGTTTAATGGCATTGGATTTTGATGACAATATAAGTTCTAGTAGAATCAAAGACAATTTCCGTAACTAAGTTGAGATATAGGACTCATTTCTGAGCATCAACGGCGTACATCGTGTAGAGGCCGTTTTGGGGCTTTTGCTTTGAGATGGTTACTGTTTATGTTCTGTGCATTGGCGGTGTAGGACCGCATTTTGTCGTTGTGGCTGGAGTGTGTGTTTTGAGGATTTCTCGTTGTTGGATGATTAAAGTAAGCCAATGATCTGAGAAGCTTATGTGCGAGCTGTATGGATTCGTTGCACAGACTCTGCACAAGAACAGCTATGGTTCAGATTGTGTGAAAGTGCTTTGCCCCACACAGCAATCCACACTAGATGGTGGAACGCATGGGAAGACTCAGCAACACGGCGCTTGTCCGAGTGTCTTACTGCTGAACAGAAAGAGCTAAAGACCTCGAAACAGAGACCGCGCAGATCGACACCCAACAAACTGGTGGGTGTATGAGATTAGGCCTTATTTGGAGCTCGAGCATTAGTAGCTAATTGTTCAAGGCGAACAGTCTGCACGATCCCTTTGACTTGCTCTTCTGAAAGCTCGAGCACGGCTTTAGCCATCCTGGATTGCTGACGCGGTATCAAGAATGCAACGAGACCAGCACAAGCTGCTACTACAAGTGCTATTTCTAGGCAGAGAAGTGGGCCATATGCACTTGTTCCGGCTGCAGCTCCAAGAGAAACACCTACTACTATGAATGCAATACTGAAAAAAAACGCACAAGCACCAACAGAGGCGATTGAAGGTTTTTTGATCTGCTGTAGTTCAACAGCAGCAGAATGTAATGCTTGGTAGCCGCCCTGGGCATGAATTTCCGATATTGTTTTTGCAAGAGCGGTATTTTTCTCACTAATTGAAGGAAGTCTGCTTAACGCAAAAAAAGAAAACACAGCTGCCCCGATGATAGGGATCAAAAGAATCGACATGGATTCACCAAATGGCCTGACCCGCCCATACTGCGGTGCCTGCAGAATACAGTATGACAGGATGATACAGACCCACAAAGCGGTTACAAGGATAACGGTTTTTGATGAACTTGGATGCAAAATAGCCCGTCTCAACTTTTCCGCAGAAGGAGAAACCGGCTTAAAGAGAATAGATGAAAAATTTTTCATATCAGTAAGTACAGCACCACAAATTGGAGGGAGACGAAAATATACGGTAAGTATATCATACTTTTATTAAATTTGTCAACTTTTATTTATCTCAAGATAGGACTATCTCTGCTGTTTCGGGTAATCGGGAGGTTTGTGGTGCTTGCTCAAAGCAGCTTTCACGCCAAAGTACCTTGATTGATACTTTAGGATCAGATTACCATTTGCAGCTGTAAAACCTTTTACCTAACTTGTGTGCATGACTTAGGTAAATGCGAATCAACTGATGTAGTAAGTTCCTACAGAGCTGGTCCTCCATTAATGTCCGGTAAAAAAACTGAGCATGTGACTTGTTCGCATTGCTCTATAATAGTTCCGTTTTGAACTAGATACACACAGGTCAAATTGTAACATCTGATAGGTCCACACGGGCCACGATTCTCTTCAAAGAAATGCGAAACCGTTGATGAGCTGTGCCTGCTCTGAGCGAGTTCGTTACGGGTGGGTGACTCATACCTTTCTATGCTCTGCGAGGTAGATTCTATTTCATCGGGAATGTCACTCAAAAGTCTGTGTCTCTCTGAAACCAATCTTCTATCCAAATTGTGAGGGAGCCCTTCAATTTGGTAAAAATCGCCATTGCTATTGACATTTCGATTTGAGGTCAGAAAGTCAGATAGTCTTGTGTTTGCAAAGCTATCTTCTTCTATAAACGTACTCCAGTTTATACTGGTGTCTGGATACATCTCTAGATAGTCCCAATTCATATTCTCAACTGATAATTGATTCAGGTTTCTGGCTAATTCTCTCTCCCCTATTGTGGGTGCCTTGTTTTTCCACGCGATTCTTCCTACTGCACACTCTTCCAATGCTTTGGAAAGGTAACTCTGTTGTATGGTCCACTGCAGAATGATCAACATTATGAAAACGCTATTGAAGAACAAAATGGATGAAATCTTCCCTATATCGACATTTTTGTCACGTGTTGAAGCGTTTATAAGAGCCACAGTTGAGATCACACAGTATGCGAACTGTAAGGCAACCAAAGGGATAAGGATGTAATTTAATTTGGAATATTGCGAAGAGTGTTTCTGCATCTTGAACAAATTCAACTCCAATCTAGAAAAAATTATTCTTCACCATATTAACATAACACCATTATACTGATATTAAGATGACTGTATTATGGATTGCATATAAGTTGAATAGAACTGCACTCCAAACAGATGAAGTAGAAAAATCAATATGCAGATGAGATGTGATACGATGAAGTGCTATGTTCTAGGATGTGTTATCTAGGTGAGCACACCTAGATGAGTAAATTGCACATTTAGTTCTTGCATGTGCTGATTTAGTAGAGCCATAGCAAAAATCTAAGCTTTTCCTCTTTGCTCCTGTACGTTCTGGTTCGCCAACATATAGGGTTTAGATAGTTCTCATGTTTGGTCTCAAGGTATCTCAACTAAGAAACATTGATAACCTCAGTTATTTGCAATGGGGGTGACGGATATAACTAGCGTTATTGTGCGTATGAGAGTAATAGTTGAGATAATTGATTAGGGTTCCGTATGTTGTCCATTTATGTTCGGATTGTTTTTGAGGGTTTAGGACCATAACGGTCAAACATTTTACATATGATCGTGCGGGACCTTGTAGGTTAGTTGTTGATAATAATCGAAACAATAAGCAGGTGCCTGTCTCGTCGTTTTAACCCAATTCCGAGATCGAGCGTTTTCTTGTGTACTTCTTAGCGACGAAAACAGTTTTCCTTCTATTGATGGATAAGCCATGTTTCTGTAAATGTTTTGTGATCTTCACCGATGTAGGAGTGAAAGTAATATTCCGCATATCCTATTGTCAATAAATCCTCCTATTTTTCTTTGTAATGTTCTAAACTAAGTTATTCATGAATTGGAGATTTATTGGTGGTGTGGTATCTGCATTTTGCATATCATGGAAAGGGGGTGTACCTTTGGTCGTGGTTTGCATAGAATGATCCACTTGGAGGTTATTTGAGGTCATGTATTGTATAGATGGAAAGACTGCTAAATGGGAGGTTGTTATCGGGCTGGAGGTGCATGCACAGATTCTCTCCAAAAATAAATTGTTTTCTGATGCCCCATGTGATTCCACGAAAGGGCCTAACACGGCGGTGACTCTTTTTGATGCTGCGATGCCAGGAGTCTTGCCAGTTTTGAATTTTAACTGTGTTGAAAAAGCTATTAGAGCTGGTTTGGGTCTTGGTGGAAGAATTAATTTATATTCGGTATTCGAGAGGAAACACTACTTTTATCCCGATCTCCCACATGGCTACCAGATTACCCAAAATAGCTATCCGCTCATAACTGGTGGATGTGTGCAAATAAGAAATCCCGATAAAGTCATTAGGATAAATCGCATACACATCGAACAGGATGCAGGTAAAAGTATACATGATCTCTCACCTGATAAAACATACATAGACCTCAATAGGGCCGGAATCCCATTGATGGAAATAGTCTCCGAGCCCGATATGTCATCTCCAGCTGAGGCAGTTGCTTATGTAGATAAGTTGAAGCTCATTCTGCAGTATGTTTGTGCTTCAAATGCTAATATGGAAAAAGGTGAGTTCCGTTGTGATGCAAATGTTTCAGTTCGAAGAATAGGTGAACCGGGATTAGGTGCAAGATGTGAGATAAAAAATCTCAACTCGACTAAAAGCCTGGCTCAGGCCATAGAGCATGAAGCTAGAAGACAAGTAGAAGTTCTTGAAAGTGGTGGTACGATTGCGGTCGAAACAAAACTTTTTGATGTGAATACCTCAAGTACTATTGCCACTAGGTCCAAGGAATCTGCAACCGAATACCGTTATTTTGCGGATCCTGACTTGCTTCCTCTTGTTTTGGAGGAAAAGTATATAGAGGATATTAAGGCTTCGATGCCTGAGTTACCTGACGAGAGGGAAAATAGATATGTGAGAGACCTTAACTTATCTCCATATGATGCGAACGTGCTTGTTTCAAATGTCGATGCCTCTCGATATTTCGATTCCCTCTTGGAAATTGGTCATCAACCAAAACTTGCTGCGAGATGGATCACTGTTGAGCTTTTCGGTTTGCTTAATAAGCGTGGTATCAAAATCGTGGAAAGTCCTGTGACTCCAGCTCTGATGGATGAACTCCTGAGACTTGTGCATAGCGGGGAAATATCAGAGCGAACGGCAAAAGAGGTTCTGAGAAAAAGCTTTGAAGGTATGGGTTCGCCGAAGGAAATTGTGGAACGCGAAAGCTTACGGCAAGTCACGGACGATAAGGTTATTCTCGGGTATGTAAAAGAGATATTAGATGAAAATCCCGCAAAGCTTAGAGAGTATCTCATGGGTAAAGAGAAAATACTTGCCTTTTTGGTCGGACAAGTGATCAAGAAGAGTAATGGGAATGCAAGTCCCCATTTGGTCAACAAGGTCTTACTTGAGGAACTCGAGAGGCGTCGCGTGCAGAATGGATAAGAAGTTTATGGAGCTAGCAATTAGTGTTGCTCGTCAGTCTGATTGTGAAGTGCCTGTTGGAGCTGTCCTAGTTAGGCAGGGTGCTGTTATTTCTTCATCTGGTAATCGCGTTTTTCAAGATTCTGATCCTACAGCACACGCGGAAATGCTCGTCATAAGAGAAGCAATCCAGAAGCTGGGTGTGAAGTTTCTTACGGATTTCGAACTGTATGTAACATTGGAGCCATGTCCGATGTGTATGTATGCGATGTCTTTAAGCAGGGTTGGCACACTTTGTTTTGCTGCGTACGACGAGAAACGTGGTGCTATTTCAAATGGTTGTCTTGGTACGGGGACTTATTTCCACGTACCAATGATATACGAAGGTCTTATGGAGGATGAGGCTAAGGAGCTTTTATCTGGTTTTTTCCGTATTTTAAGAAATTAAAGTTTCCCGTGGTTTCTCGTTTGCACCGTATTGCGATAATGAATAAGCTGTGGTTAAGCATGCACATACTCCATATCCGGTACAATAACGAGTCCGTTTTTGAGGTAAAGTAGTCCTCATACTCAGCCAAGTTCTTGTAACACGTTTTTGAACTTTACCAAGAAGCGCATGATTTGCTTAGATATCTATTTTTTCTTACCTCTGCGAAGACAGATGAAAAAATGGGTTGCATGATAGAGTTTTTGTTACTCATGTACTTCTTAGAGTGCTTTGCTCAAAGATGAGTATAAACAGTATGACAGTTTTTGCTTACCTATCTCTTTATGGTCGTTCTACTGTTTCTTATGTTTTTATTTACTGGCTCCAAATCTGAGAGGCTAAATGTTGCTGGTATCTTGTTAATTGTTTACTTAATTAATGATATTCACCTCCATTTTCACCTAGAAAGACTTATTTATTGGTTACTTTAGTGGGTTATTTTGACTATTTCACTCAGGACAACTGGAGTCTATTGGTATCTCATCAGCTGTGGCTACCCAATCAACGGGAATCCAATCATCCTCACTGTTTGATTAGGGGTAATTAGGATCTGGTAGTGCGTTATTTACTGTACATTATCAAATCTTTTTACTAATCACCTTATGGATATTGAGTAATAGTACTAGTATACAGCAATAGTATTGGCATACGTTATAATTATCTCTCAATTATATCAATCACTTATATCGTGACTGTTGAAGAAATAGTAGCTCCTGATAAGTCAGTTACATCTGATAAACCATCTAGACCTAAAAGGCCAACTAGATCTAGAAAACCAGTCTTTATGTCTGTCTTACCTTATGTGCTTATAGTTTCGCCGATGATGGCTGCTATGCTTGCTTTTCATATTGTTGCTAGGCTAAAGCTCAAATTTGATAGTTCAAAGATTATTATGTGTCTTTGGGTGCCCGCTCTTCTTACTCTTGTTGTTGCAGCGGTTCTTGATGCAAAACTTCTAAAAGGTATGCACCCGCCGACTGATGTGGATGCATTTTATAAGCATGAAAATGGCATTCCAAGACCAGTAAAAGACGCGCTGTCTGGTATCGTGGTGCTGTGTGTGCTATCTGTATTTGTGCTTGTGTCTGCGTGCGTGTTTCTTGCATATCATGCTAACCAGGAAATCACGAAAGGCACTCCTGGACCATGGGTAATAGCTGAAACAGTGTGCGTGAGTGCGGCTGTTGCTGTAGCATTGCTTTACCTTTTGTGTGACACATTTCAAGTCAGTCAGGTAGTTTATGACCTTGATTACTCTAGGAAGTTGCGCGTTTATACCGTTGAGATGAACAAGTGTTGGGCTTCTGAGGAAAGTCGAGCAGCACTTTCTGTATCATAAAATTGCACTTGCTATGAAGGAAATTTTGTAGCTATGCGGAAACTCTATGGTAGGTACTAACATTGCGGTGGCTGTGTGCCTCTTCAGCTGATAAAAAATATGGTAGAAACCGGTTAGTGCCATGGTTATGGGGTGCTGCATTTTGAGTTTTGGTTTATGACTGGTATCTGCGATTCTTGAAGTTACTTTAATTGGATGGGCTTGTAGGATCTAATCCTTTTTAAGTGGTGTACGCGACAATCTGTCTTTTGCTGGTTTTGCAACTGTTGCCGTGAAAAAGCTGCTTAAAGTCACGCATCATTATAGTGAAAAAGACCCCTCCGTTCGGTGTGAAACTCTATCGGAAGATTAAAGCCTTGCTGCTAAGGCAATGAACTAGATTAATGTTCTTTTCCACAGTCTGTGGAAATGGATGAGTCAGCCTAAGTGATACATTTGTTTCGTATTCCATTGAGGAAATCTTCCGTGGACATTTCCTTTTTATTCTCTGGTTTCACAATTTTTACAGTTGCACACCCATCTTTAAATTGTAGGAAGATCTTGTTGGAGTTTTGTATAATGCCTACCTTAGTAGTTGGTGAATCTGCAGTCCTACAAGCTTCTATTACTTTTACATGTTTGCCGAATAGCTCAATTGAAATGGCCCCAAAAACTCTGAGCTTTCTCAAGAATGGTTCTATTCCTTCAGAGAAATCAATGCTCACTGAATTAGGAAGTTTCTTTGAATATGTTGCGTTTTCTTCCGCTTGCGGTACAGGTTTGATTGCATCTAAAGTTTTTAATACACCATGCAACATTGAGGCACCAAGGTTAGCAAGCTGATCATGTAAGTTGGAGTATGTCTCGGTTCCATCGAGAGGGATAGCTTTTTGGTCATATACCGCTCCAGCATCTAGTTCAGATGTGATACGTATTATAGACACGCCTGCCTCTTTATCTCCCTCCAAGATTGTATATTGAATTGGTGAAGGACCGCGCCATCTTGGTAAAAGGGACGGATGAATGTTAAGAGGTGCCAACTTCGGATGCGATAGTAAATGATCTGGTATGATAAGACCATAAGAAACAACAACAATGACATCACAAGGAGTGAGTTTTTCTCCTTTTAAAGAAAAAGGTGTTTTTACAGGAAAGCCATATTCTAAAGCCTTCGAATGTACCGGAGTCATAGATGTTAAGAGGCCTCGGCCCTTAGGTCTTGGAGGTTTGGTATAGACTTCTAACACCTCGAATTGCGGGTCCGATATAAGGTTCAAAAGCGTCGGAACCGCAAACGCCGACGATCCCATAAAAAGTATCTTCACTGAGTCCGAAACAAACTAGAACCATTCAGTAGGGCTAACTGGACTTGAACCAGCGACCTCTCCGTTATAAGCGGAGTGCTCTAACCGACTGAGCTATAGCCCCGAAGAATGAGATTCTACCAAGAATCCTTAAACATTACAATTTTGTAGACTTTGTATGGCTTTTTCTTCATGAGATGGTGCTATTGGTTGAGAAAATTTTTGCAAGGCAACTTTATACCCAGGGAGGAAAGAAAATATGTTGCCTCGCAGCATATAATGCAGCATCAATGCATAGTTGATGTTATTGGGTAGAAATTAAGGAATAGTTGCAATATATGCTCAATTTAAATAAAAGCCTAAGATTCTAATTCATCTCAAGTAAGTCAGGTCCAATAGGTAAGTATCTTCTCTTGTATTCAGATTTTCTAACGCGTTCAACAACCATTGAGACTATTCCTTCATCTATACTGAGAGTTGTTAAGTCTTGTTTACATGAAATGGCGGTTAAAATTTGGTCGAGTATGTCATATTCAGGAAGTGTATCACAATCTTTTTGGTTATACTTTAGCTCAGCGGTTGGAGCCTTTCTTAATACTGAGTCTGGGATAACATTTTTTTTTTGCAGCATACTACTTTCTGGTATGTTGCTGTTGCGCCATTGTGCAAGTTTGTAAACTTGTGTTTTTAAGAATGGTGAAATAGGTGCGTACCCCCCAGATGAATCACCATAGAGAGTAAAGTAACCTGTAAGAATCTCAGACCTGTTACTGGTCGAAAGTACAAGACTATTGGTTTTATTTGAAAGTCCCATTAAGATGACAGCGCGTATGCGTGATTGCAAGTTCTGCTCTGTAATATCCTGTTCTTCCCAAGTCATGCACTGCGAAAAAACCTCTTTGAATGACTGAAGCAATCCATCTATACGGATAACCATATGCGCCACGCCCAACCTATAAGCGACCTCTAGTGCATCATCAATACTATTAGTGCTTGTGTAAGGAGAAGGCATCATCACAGTTTGCACGCGATTACTACCAAATGCGTCAGTTGCGATTGTTGCGACTAGGGCCGAATCTATTCCTCCAGAAAGTCCAACGATTACGTCTAATGTGTCTGCATTCTCTAAATACTTTCTTAGTTCGTGAAGTACAAATAAATAGTATTTTCTCAATTCGTGGTGATGTCCCCGCATATAAGTGTTACAAATAACCTTTACTTTGTGTGAGGTAAAGGAGTCCAATTGTATTTTCCGGAAGAACTCGCTATAGGGTGCGTAGATTGTATTCGCATCTAGGATCTACATGAAAGTCCCTAATTAGCATTCTGTGCCGTATTTTACTGTGTGACCGAAGTATTTACTAACAACGCATGATTCTTCAAGTATGGTATCTGTAAACTTGTGGTTTATATTTGAGAATCTCTCTATTTGACTAGAAAGATATTCCAGCCCTCATACTCAATTCTAGGAGAAAAGTATTTGCTAACAACGCATGATTCTTCAAATATGGTATTTGTAAATTTGTGGTTTACATTTAAGAATCTCTCTATTTGACTAGAAAGATATTCCAGCCCTCATACTCAATTCTAGGAGAAAAGTTTGTTTCCATGAGTAGAGGCTGTTAGAATTTTCAGACTGCGTTAATTTGTTGGATTCAAAAAATTTCGTAGAGTTGTACCTCAAGTGCATTAGCTTCGAAAGTTGTTTCAGTAAGTTCTGAATATCAAGCGTGTCTTGATGTTCGATCTCCTAAAAGCAACGAGTTTTGTGCAATGTTGATATTATTGATTTGTTTAATGACCTCAAGCGTGTCTGTGTAAATGGGTTGTGATGGAATGGAAAGTTGATAAAGACTGTCTCGATTACCAAATGTCACTCATGTTTATGCAAGAGCGGGTAAAGCAGATTATTAATGGTTCAGGCGATGAGTTGGTGTGGTTGTTGCAATATGAAGCGCTCTACACAAGTGGTACAAGCGCGGATCCACAGGATCTACGCAATCCGGATCTTTTCCCAGTTTTTAACGCGGGAAGAGGCGGAAAGTATACTTATCATGGTCCTGGACAGCGTGTGATCTATCCAATACTCAATTTAAGAAGCCGTAATATATGTGATCTTCATAAATATATTTATTTATTGGAAGAAGTAGTAATTATGACGCTCGATAACTTTGGGATTAATAGTCACAGAAAAGATGGACATACTGGAGTCTGGGTTGAAACAAGCTGTCAGCTGCTAAAAAAAATTGCCGCAATTGGTGTAAGAGTGAGTAAGTGGGTGAGTTATCATGGTATCGCTGTTAATTTGTATCCGGATCTGAGCCACTATGATGGGATAATTCCGTGTGGAATCAAGAATTTTGGTGTAACTTCTGTAAAGGAAGTAGGTATAGAAATAAAGAGTTTCGATGCATTTGATAGATACTTTAAAAAATCATTTATAAAAATCTTTGGCGAGTAAGTAAGAATGCCATGGCGTTGGACGTGAAGTTAGATACCATTGAAGGTTGGCTTAACTTAGATAAGGAAAGGGGAATCTCCTCCTTTGGTGCATTGAAACTTTTAAAACGTAAGCTCGGTGTCAAGAAAGCCGGCTATGTAGGCACATTGGACCCTATTGCAACAGGAGTTTTGATTATTGCTCTTGGTAGGACAACAAAGCTTATCCCGCAGTTTGATGATTCTTTAAAAGAATACGAATTTACAATCGAATGGGGTACAGAAACAGATACACTAGATTCGGAGGGTACAGTACTCCGAAGCGGTGGTCTCATACCAAGTATGAATGCAATTCTTGGAGTTTTACCGTCTTTTCTTGGGGAGCAATTACAAGTCCCACCCAGGTTTTCAGCTATCCACGTGAATGGCACCAGAGCCTATTTGCTTGCTCGAGCTGGTATGGAGTTTCAAATGCAGCCCAGGAGAATCGTTATACACAGTATCGAGTGTATAAACCACTCATCCGGGCAATCAGTTCTAAGAGTATCATGTAGTAAAGGAACTTACGTCAGGGCGATCGCCCGAGATATTGCACACAGACTAGGTTCACTGGCATTTGTTAGTAGGATACGTAGAACAAAGTCAGGTGTGTTCGACATCACCAGTGGAAAGAAACTTTCAGAAATTACAAATGAGCATATAGTCCCACCGGGTGCTCCATTCAAGGCGCTTAGCTAAGCGCTCCGTTCTGGTTTCCGTGTGCAGCAGGCGCATCCAAAGCCCGAGGCGACGTTCCCATATCCAAGGAGCTCAAGCGTGCGAAAAGTGCAACGGCGACCGCTACAAAAAGAGTCAAGCAACCAAAAGCACAAAGCAGCAAAATTTTGTTGGTATCCATGCGATCCACCTACCGTAGCAAAGCTACACCTCTAAGTATAGTGCCTTTCTTAGGTATAGTCAAGAAATTGACCTATTTTTATAGGTGGTTCTGCTTCTATAACGTGAGCTTTTACCATGGTAAGACGGTTATATTTCCTCTTTACTAAGGGGCAAGTGATTTGTGATTTTTTCGTTTGTTCTTGCAAATAGAGTGTTTCCCTTAAAAGAGGGGTCCGTTGTCATTGAAGGAGGTATCACTTAGAGACTGGTATGCTTCGAAAATGCTATAGGAGAGAATTGTGCGTATATACAGAAAAGTATTACAATGCCATATTGTTCGGTGCTGTTTTTTCTTGTGTATCCCTCTGGAGAGAATGCTGCTTCGATCGTTTACTCTGAGGGTTTGGCTTGCTTATTCTGTTTCAGTTGTGGCCATTCGTCCGGGAGATATAGGACTGAGTCTAACCATTTTACTATTTTCTTGTAAGTATTGGAGGTTGAAAATGTCAGCTGTGGGTTTATGTGAGCCAAAGTATTCGCTTTCCATGTTTTTTGTCGCTGTATTAGGGTTTTTATCCATACTTGTTCTTTTTATCATGTGGATTGTTTCTGTGAGAAGGGTCAAAGCGGAAATTAGGACACTTAAAAAGCGGGTTGAGGATTTTTATGGAAAATTAGATCTCTATCTTGCGATGAGTCCAGATATGTCTTTCGATCAAAAAGCTAGCATGCGGCATGCAAACCCTTTATGCCAAACTCACTGGATGCAAAATGGTCATGACGTATTGAGAGCGGTTCATGATGCTGCAGGCGCTGCTGAGAAAATACCTTTTTACGAACACATGCTTGTGGAACAGCTAAAACATGGAGCGTCATTATCAAACGCGGTTTATGGCACTGTGGATGCTGTCAAGAGAATAGCCGCTTACGAGCGCATGCTTGTTAAACAGTTAGAACGTGAAGCGTCATTATCGGACATACTTTATGATATCGCGGATCCTGATGAGAAAATAGCCATTTACGAGCGCATGCTTATTAGACAGTTAGAACGTAAAGCGTCATTATCGGACATGCTTTATGATATTGCGGATCCTGATGGGAAAATGTCCCTTCACGAGCGCATGCTTGCTAGACAGTTAGAACGTAAAGCGTCATTATCACTCAGAGAAGTGGTGAGCTGAAAAGGTATAATCGCACCCTCAATGTCTCTGAACGCCTAAAAGCAGACGGCTGCAACAATGCTCAACAAATATCGGCGGTATCTAGCAAGGCTCGTTTCGTACGTGATTGTCCTTTGGGTAGCTCGTAAGATCCATTAGCAGACATGTTCAAGGCGGATGTTTTGAAGGTAAACTCTATGGAGGATCCTGTGTTCGCAAGCTTTATGCCGAGTACAGGTGGTGCTAGCAAGGTTAAGCAATATGAGTCCAAGTACAATGTTCGGAAATACCTCACATCGTACTTGGATCGGGTTGTTGTGACTTAGGTATTTATGGATCGTTTCGTACAGTTAACGTGGGTCATTCTGTCGAACCCAATTGTGGGTTACCAGATTCTGCTGAAGCTTAGGGTTCTTTCCTGAGTTCATTGGACAAGGTTTTTGAGGAGTTAATGGACTGTTTTGATTGTAGTTTAGCGTATGCGTCGGGTGGATTATCCTGCTTTGGTACGATACTTCCTCCTTTGAGTGATACTAGTGAGTCAGAAAAACTGAAGACATCTGTTGAATTGCTCAGTGTTACTGAGTTTGGATCGCTCAGTATAAGTAGGGTTCTTTTAGCGTGATGTGTTCAGTGTACTGTACTAGTTTATCTGCTTTGTGCTCTATTTGCATCGGGTGGTCCGATATTAGTCTCGCGTGGTGTGTTTGGACTGCCCGAATTATTATGCTGAAGCAGGTAATTGTACTCTTCATCTTGCATATCTGGTGTACACTTTGTCTTGCATGCCTGGTAGTACGCACTGATGTTTCTAGTTTCGTACGTCCTTGTACCGCATAATGACTTGCCTTCCGGTGCTGATTTTTTATGACACGGATATATCTTTTACGAGTTGTTGTAATGTTACTATGTGCCAATTAGCGATTTCTCTGCATATCTTATGTGTACAAAGAGGGAAATCTCCAGTACTAAAAGAGCTGCGTGAATCGACGAACGAATTGGTGTATGTTCGGGCAATTGAAGTTTCTTTGCGGTACAAGTATTGGTTGTTGAATACGTGATTCCTGAAACATGTAAGTCTTATCTAACCAGGTGGGAAGCAGGTTGATCTTCGCCAAGGTTGTTTTTCATTTCTTCTATTCAGAATATTAAAAAGGCGGTGTTTGCTGTTTTGATAGGTTTTTCTCCTTATGTCACTGTCTTTGCTTAGTCACAATTATGGGTAGTAATCTGGAAAGAATATATATAAAACGGTTGAGCTCCTTGATGTACTGGAACACGTTTAGGTGTTTACCCATCCAAATATGTTTCAGCTTTTTCCCATGAGAATGGGTTAGGGTGCCAAAATGATGAACTGATCAAGGTGTAAATAAACTTTTCCATTTCCTATGCACCAAGAATATGCCGGGATTTATCCACTTTCGTGTGGAACTTTATTCTATTTTATTTTAGAATAGATATTAATCAATAATTAAATAAATAGTATGGACCTTCGTGTCAAAATAGGTGTGATAGTTGGCGGCTTAGTGTTTCTTATAGCTGTACTATCAACCCTTATAGTGTCTACAAAACGTAGTAAACGCAAATATCCATCAGAGGAGATTCTCCCTAGTCAGTTAAAGCCAACAGTGCGAAAAGAGGGAGAGTGGTATAGTGAAGAGCACGTGGATTCTTACGGACAGCTAAACGCTCCGAATTCTGTGTTCAGTGAGTCAGTATTTTCGCAAGATATTCAAGTTCCTGGTCTGAAAGGTTGTTTTTTAAGTTCAGATGGCATTTTAGGTGCTGAAGGTGAAGAAATTCAACCCAACTGGCGTGGTAACGTGATAATTGTTGACCCATCTGCAAGTGTAATACAGGATTACTGCTACAGTAGAACAGGTGATTCAAGAAGGTTGTATGAAGTTCTTGGAATCTGTAATGGTCCAATCGAGGAGTGTATGAAGAAAGCATTGCAGTTTCTATACAAAAGTTCATATGTCAATCCAAGGGTTTTTAGTGGTCAAAACTGGAAGGCCCGTGTTTTACATATTGCTCCTCCGGATGTACGTCCTCTGAACCACAGTATTGCAGAAAATTTAGGGGTGCCTTGCACGCTCTTTTCTTGCACTTTCGTGGATATATTGTATTGCATTAAAGCCAGATTGCGCAATTTTGCTATTGAAGCCACCCTTTTAATACCGGTGATGGATTTGCCAGAGCGCGGCAAACATTTGTTGAAATCTGATCGGCTGAAAGTTTTTGCTGAAGCATTTCTGGATATTGCCAGTAAGGGTTTGTATAAACCTTTGTCCGAGGCTTTAGGTGTCAAGAATGTGAAGATTTGTTGTGGTAACAGGGATATACAACTTGCTTTAGCTGAAGTAATGGCCCAACAAGGTGGTGCAGGCAGAGATAGTGTATTTGATTAGTCCAGTGTTCAACCTGTGAAGGTATAGCGCTTTCATATTCCCTTTTGGATCTATTTTGTTAATTTTTATATACTCAATATTAGAGGTTTCATCTACGATTAAGAATAGATTACCTTAGTCGTACTTAACTAACGAGGAGTATATGACAGAAGCGATTAAAGGAACAATTATAGCCTGTGTTGTTGTGGCGCTGCTGATAGTATCAGCAATCTTGCTCTATTGGTTATGCAAGAGACGTGCTGCGTTAAGAGCTGCCGAAGAGGAGGAAACGAAGAAGCTTTTACCGGAAGAATCTCCGGTTCCTTGTCTTGAAGAAGTAAAAGTTGGCACTCTTGCTGCTCTCGAAGGTTGCTTTAGCACAGATGGGATATTAGATGCGGAGGGGACTAAACCAGACTTGAAGGGTGATGTAGTAATTGTGGAGATGAGGCCAGGTCTAAGTTCTTTTGAGACATACCAGTCCTACGCTTTATACCACGCTCTCGGAATTGTTGGTGCTCCGATTGACAAATCCGCACCGGTCACGACTAATAATGTTCAAGTTTTCTGCGGTCCACGAGGTCGTACTCCAGAGGGACATCGCTGGATCCTTATGCATGTTCTTCATCCGGAGTTTTGGCGTGTTTATGCAGGGGGAAGAGGAGCTAGGGCTATTACTCGGGATTTGGCAGGGGCTCTCTCCAGTGAGGATTTTGCCAGATGTGTTCAGAGGGAGGTGCGACGGCATTGGGGTGACGGTGCTCCGTTCACTGTCGAGGTAGACAGTATGTTCGTAGATTTCAATGAGCAAATACGTTATTTTGCTAAGGGCCTTGCTTCTCAGCCTGGTGTGGAGGAGCGTGGTATTCTGCCACATATGAATGCGCCAGTTAAGGTTTGTTGTTACGCTCAAAATATGTGTAATGCTGCTCTCGAGGGAGTGAGAGATGCTGTACGAGAGCGCTCACAAGATGTGTCTTCACAAGGTGCGAGAAGGTGATAGTAGCCATTCGATATTTCGTGTTTTAGCTAAAACGATAATTCAGCGGTCTTTTCTTTAAGTAAACATTTTAAGGAAATCTTCCAAGATCTCTCAGGATTTATTGTTTCACGTTATAATATTTAATAAAAACAATAAAACAATTGAGTCTTTAATTATAGCTAGTTAGGTGGTTTATGGACAAAAATCTAACGATAGCATTAGTAGTAGTTGCAGGTATGTTAGGCTTGCTACTCTTACTAAATATACTCTGTTGTTTCCGTTGGTTATGTAGGAGACGTGCTGCATTAAGAGCTGCCGAAGAGGAGGAGCGCGCGCAGCTTTTACCGGAAGAATCTCCGCTTCCTCGTCTTGAAGAAGTAAAAGTTGGCACTCTTGCTGCTCTGGAAGGTTGCTTTAGCACAGATGGGCTTTTAGGTCCGCCTGGACCAGCTCGACCAAGATGGGATACTGATGTAGTAATTGTGGATCCAAATCCAGATGTACTCATCAGTCGTAAGTACTCTCGGTATTGTTTATATGCCGGTCTCGGAATTGCTGGTACTTGGATTTGCAGATCCAAAGAGATCACGATTGATGATGTTCAAGTTTTCTGCGGTCCACGAGGTCGCACTGCTGAGGGACGTAGCTGGATGATTGTGCATGCTGTTTATTCGAAGTTTGATCATTCTTCTAAGGAAGAAGGAATTAAGGCCGTTCTTCAGACTATGTCAGAGGTTCTCTCCAGTGAGGAGTTTGCCGAATATGTTAATGAGGAAATGCAACGGTTTTTGGGTCCAGGTCATGTGCCCACTATTTTTCTAGAACCTCCGTTGTCAGCACGCACTGTTCTACCATGGTTTAGGCAGATACGTCATTTTGCTAAGTGCCTTGCTTCTCAGCCTGGTGTGGAGGAGCGTGGTATTCTGCCCCTTATCAATGCGCCAGTTAACGTTTGTTGTGGATATGAAGTGCTTCGGGCTGCTGCTCTCGAGGGAGTGAGAGATGCTGTACGAGAGCGTTCACAAGATGCGCCTTTACAAGATGCGAGAGGGTTATAGTAGCTATCCGATATTTCGTGTTTTAGCTAAAACGATAGTTCAGCAAACAGGTATGGACGCTACATCAGCGAGTTAGTGTAGCGTTCAAGTGATGGGGTCGCAGCATTTATGTGGTGAGCTGCAGGGTTTAGGTGTGTGAATCTCATCTTCTCAATCATGGTTTGGTTACGGTTTGTGTGTTGTTAATCCCTTATTAATCTAGAAAGTATATGCTAATCCTACAATAAAAAGTTGGATAACCCCTCTGATTAAGTATAACTTGCGAAGGAGAATATCATGTGGTGGAGGCGCTTGTGTGTCGCTTTGCTGCTAAGTGCAGCGTTTTTGTTATTCTCCTTTCTGCTATCTTTCATAGTATGTACTTATAAGATTCTTTTGAAGCGTGGAAAAGACGCTGTTCATGTCGAGCCGCCTCGGTCATTTTTTAGGCAGATCGATGCCGAGTTATTGTGTATGGAGGGTCCCAGAATGCGCGGATGCTTCCTATCTTCGAAGAATCTGTTGGGTCGTGACAATACTGATGAATCGGCTTATCCACTATGGGGCCAAAGTGTAATAGTTGTTGATCCAAATACAAGAATTGTTTCACATGAAAAGTATGATGGATCAGATATTTTTGGGAAGATGTACAACAGTCTGGGAATCTTTGGGCATAAGCCTTTTCATTATTATGTAAGTAGGGATTACTTGTTAAAGTGCGGTGCGGCTCTATCATCAATTTACTTTGAAACTTATACTTCGCGAGTTTTTCTGCTGCACTCTGGGCCTCTATATATACCTCTTTCCCGTAGTCCAGGAGAGTATTCATCCGCATGCAAGGTGCTTAAAAAGCGATTTCTACTAATCTTGCGGTTAGCAAAGGAGCAGAGTCATTCTTATGCAAGTAAAATTACGAACATGTACATCCCATTTTTGCATAATGTAGAAGATTTTACTGCTAGTGAGAGGGCAGTGTATATAGAGTTATTCGCAGATGCGTTTAATTCAGCAGTAGACGAGCTTTTACGTAAAACTACCGCATCTTTATCCGAGTTCATAAATATACCTGATATAAGGATTTGTTGTGGAAGTCTTGCTATGCGAGATATGTTGGAGTTAGCATTCGAGCGTGACGTTCAACCTCATTGCTCGATTGCGGAAGCTGCATTAAAAAATTGTATTACCCGGGTGCTTTAGCAACTCGAATGAGAAATGTGCTAGTAGCAGAGGAACTAGATTTTGGAGATTGGTGCAGCAGTTCTATTTCTTGGTTTTGACTTATGGGACGCGTTGTCTGTCATGACTCCTGATGTTTGTGTTTTATAGAACAAATTACAGGTAGCATGTGCTTCCAAGTTAATTCAAACAATAGTGTAGAAGCGTGTTCTCAAAAGTATTTTGATAGGTATATTTCTAGAGTGATCGACCATAGTATCAGCGGGTGCGAGTTCTCACCGTATGGTGATAATGTTTTCTGTTTTGGCGGACCTTTGTAGGATAAACATCCTCTGCCTGAATCTCATCCGAAGTGCTAGGTGTGTATAAGATACTTGTTTGTTCTGGGAGTCGGGTCAAATTATTGTTTGGTGCTCGAAGAGATATGTATGGCTGGGAATAAACAAGTCGCACATAGATAAACCCACTCAAAACAGAAATTAGTTAGCCTAGGGTATAATAAAAAAATTAAGTTTCCTGTTATATTATAGAACTGTAATGCTATACTACAAATATGGGGCATCATATAGTGTAAAGCGCTGGGATGTAAGTTGTAGTTGCATGCCTTTTTTCTCCCTCTTTCTTGAAACATACAGCTAAAATGTTTGAATGATTTTGGCTTATGTCATAAAAGGATAGTGTTGGGTTTTGCTCCATTGTCTTTACTATTACGCACGTAAGTTATGTTCCCTGCCGATAGAAATGGTGTTCTTATATCTTGCCTGGCAGCAGTGGTGCTTTTATCCATTGTTGCGTTTTACTTTTCGCACAAGATTATCTCAAAAAAACGGAAATTTAAGGAACAAACTAACGTACCGTTAGTAGAAAGAGCATCTTCAACAGCGCAATCTGAAGGGGAACCGAATACTCAACCATCTGCTCCAAGTAATCTTGTTGTTCAAGGTTGCCAACCAGCTTTTCCGATTTCTCTTCTTGGGAAATTAAGTGGTTGCATAATATCGCAAGAAGAGATAGAAGCTTCTTGCAATCTGGGTAAAAAATCTTCAGGTAAGAAAAGAATTGTTGCGGAAGTAGTCGAAGAAGAGTGTTCTTCACAGGGTGGGTTTAAACAGGATGCTAGTACTATGGTGGTACGAGGGGTTCTTCAGCCTGGAGTGTCGTCAGGTGCGTTTGAACAGTTTTTCACGGATGTTTTTACAACTATAGCAACACAGGGAGCATTCTCTGGTGTGACGAATGGAGCAACGTTATACATTCCTTTTCCAATACAGCCTCTAGGGAGTGTAGAAGTATCTGATGCATATGCCTCAGCATTCGCCAATGGATTAGCTCTTGCCTCTGTATCGTGTTCTGGTTCTGAAGAGTTGGTTTGTGCATTGGCTTTAGAGGAGATAAGAGTATGCTGTGTAGATCCCAGTGTGTTTCAAATGCTTGTCCGTGCATTTAACAACAGCCCAACAGTTCGACGGTCTGGCGAGTACAGTCCCTAAAATAATAAATTATTTTATATCTTTCTACAAAACAGTTTATTTTTTAAAAAAGAATTGCTAGACTGTACCCTGTCGCGTTGTTGTGATCCTGCACGATAAAGCTGTGTAGGTAGGTGTGTATCGGCAGTGGTAGTGATGCCTTGGTGAAATGTTTTATGTAGCCCTACTTGGAGAGAGTGCGGTACTACATATTATGTGTGGGAGGACAGTGTAGTGTTCACCCGAATTCGTCTATCAATGTGCTGTCTCTTGGGTTTTACCGGTTGTAAGCTGCTGGTCGGTTTTCAGAACGTATTGTATTTGGATTGTTTTTTCTATTTGTAATGTCGTCTTCTTTCTTTCCCAACCTTTCACCAGATCAGGAAAAAGCATTATGTATCTTTATATCTATAATACTTTTCATCCTGTTTACTGTGCTTATGACATGTATACTGTGTAGCTGTTGCGAGGCAAATGAAGAAGCACGTTCTCAGGCGCAACGGGTACCAGCATATATTGTTTTTGTACCACAGAGTACGGTCAGTGAGCCCAGTGTCGATCCAGCTCGTGGTGTCAGCTCGGCTCTTCTTGATCAATTTAAGGAATGCACGTTTATTGATCCATGTGGTAAAGTGTGTTCAACTGTTGCTAGACTTACCGGAGAACCTGTCACTGTACTAACGAATACCGTCTCACCTGCTCTTGTAGCTCCCTCTACCGTAGAAGGGCTTGTGGAGAATGGTAGTATCGATCTACGTGTTCCGTTTGTCAGTCAAGTGGAGGGTATATCTTCGCGTTTGGCTGCTACTGTTAGGCAGGCTGTTGCGCATGTTACAGAACCCAATCAAGGAACCCTTCTACAGTCTGCTTTGGACAACGGCTTATGTGTAGTGTGTGATCCAAGAATTTTCGCAGCTGGAGTGACTCGGTTTGGATATTCAGAGAATGCTCCTGTAGTGCCATCCTCACATATTGCGGCGAGTGCGTGGGCTAGAGGGCTCTTTGAGTGGATGCAGCCTCTGAGGCAAACGGGTAGTATTTTAGAATCTGGGAAAGTAAGGGTTTTAGTCCCTAATCCGGAGTTTCAGTGTCATTTTGTCAATTGTTGGCGCACCCTTGCTGCTTTGGCTGATCCTACAATGGTTGATGCGATAGAGCCTTGCTGTGCGCAGGAGCTTTTTTGTGCATCTGGACCCTCTTGTGATGTACGAGGCCCATTAAGGAATTAGTGCTTGGGGCACCGTGGAGGGGTTGTCTCTGGTTTTCCCCGGCGGTAAATTGGGGGTCAGCTTTTGTATATGAGAAGCTCCCCGTGTCCGTCTTTTGAATCGGTTATTTTCAAGCATCTGTCCTGTTGTGCGCAGTTTAGGGTTTCTTTCTCCAGAAATATTATCTTCGTGGGTGGTGCAACCTATGCAAACAGCCCTATGGTTGAATGCTTTACTTAGAATGCCGTTCTACCTTAGTGCTTTTGATTGAACTGTGGTTAAGGAGATCTATACTATGGTGAGTGCACTTTTTTGCTTTTAAAAAGAAGCTTTAGCCTATATTAGGTATCCCATGTGTATATTTGGCTGAGGTGTTGACACGTAGAATAGAACCGCGGCGTTCATATAATACGCACGTCTGCGATCCTATTCTTCCTAACGTGCCAAATGTTTTTATATCCAATTCTTGCTAAGACTGGATTTCTAGCTTGTCACCAATTTTATCGAATGTAATCTCGCCATTTTCAGGTAGGCTACCCGAGAGGATTGCTTGTGCTAGTGGATTATGAACGTATTGCTGAACCACACGTTTTAATGGTCGAGCACCGTATACTGGATGATATCCCTGTTCACACAGCCACTTCTTGGCTTCCTGAGTAAAGGAAAGGTGGAGGTTCTTGCTTTTTATTCGTTCCTGTAGTTTGCGTAATTGAATCTCCAGTATCTGTTCTATGTTTTCTTTGCTCAAGCGATTGAAGAAAAGGATCTCGTCAAGACGGTTCAGGAACTCAGGACGGAAGAATTGCCTGACTATCTCTAGTATTTTAGTTTTCTCAACCTCAGTGATCTGTGTAGCTTCCGATAAAACATCCGATCCCAAGTTTGATGTAAGAATTAATATTGTATTTTTAAAATCAACGACATGACCTTGAGTATCGGTTAGTCTGCCCTCGTCTAATACTTGAAGCAATATATTAAACACATCGTGATGTGCTTTTTCTACTTCGTCGAATAGGATTACTTGATATGGACGTCGTCTTACTGCTTCGGTAAGTATTCCACCTTCCTCATACCCGACATATCCAGGAGGTGCGCCTATCAATCGTGCTACGGCATGTTTTTCCATATATTCGGACATATCAATGCGAAGCAGTGCTGTTTCATCATCGAAAAGGAACTTTGCTAGTGCTTTGCTTAGCTCTGTTTTTCCAACACCTGTTGAACCTAAAAACATGAAGGATCCAAGCGGACGATTCGCATCTTGGACACCAGCTCTAGAGCGTCTTACCGCACTGCTGACTGCTTCTACGGCTTCATCTTGTCCTATGACGTGTTTTTTCAGTTCATCTGCTATTTTTAAAAGTCTTTGTTGTTCACTCCCCATCATTTTTTCAACAGGGATTCCTGTCCATTTGGCAACGATGTTTGCTATGTCGTCCTCTGTGACCTCTCTCTTTAGAAGTGTACCGCCCACTTGTTTTTCTTCATTGGTCAATCTATTTTCCAAGTCTGGAATGGTACCGTATAGGATCTTTCCTGCGGTTGCAAGATCACCGTTTCTCTGTGCAATCTCAAGCGAATACCTTGCTTCGTTGAGTTCCTCTTTTAATTTTTGTATCTCCTTAAGCTTTGACTTTTCAGCTTGCCAGGAGCTTTCGAGATCCGCTTGTTTTTTTTCAAGCCCTTCTAGATCCTGCTTTATTTTTTCCAACCTGCCAATAGAATTAGCATCTTTTTCTTTTTTCAGTGCTTCTGCTTCTATTTTTAGTTGTACGATTTTCCTGTCGAGTTCATCTATTACCTCAGGTTTACTGTCAGATTCAATCCTGATCTTACTTGCGGCCTCGTCCATTAAGTCTATAGCCTTATCTGGAAGGAATCTGTCTGTGATATACCGATTTGAGAGAACTGCAGCGGAGACAACTGCGCTGTCAGCAATTCTTATTCCATGGTGGACTTCATACTTCTCTTTTATGCCGCGCAGTATTGAAATGGTATCCTCTTCCGTAGGCTGTCCAACGAAAATCGGCTGAAATCTCCTTGCTAGCGCGGCATCCTTTTCTATGTGTTTCTTGTACTCGTCCAGTGTAGTTGCACCTATGCAGTGTATTTCTCCTCGGGCAAGTGCTGGTTTTAATAAATTCGAAGCGTCCATTGCACCTTCTGTTGCACCCGCACCTACGAGAGTATGGAGCTCATCTATAAACAGAACGACGCTACCTCCAGAATCTGCAAGTTCGTTGATTACTGATTTTAATCTTTCCTCGAATTCACCTCTGTACTTCGAACCTGCTATTAATGCACCTAAGTCAAGTGAAAGTAGAGAAGCGCTTGCCAAATTTTGTGGGACATCTTTTGCAACCATCCGCATTGCAAGACCTTCAACTATTGCTGTCTTACCAACGCCTGGATCACCAATAAGTACCGGATTGTTCTTTGTTCGTCTAGAAAGGACCTGCATCACCCTTCGGATTTCTTCGTCTCTGCCGATAACTGGGTCAAGTTTTCCCGAGCGCGCAATCTCAGTTAGGTCTTTTGTATAGCGTCTAAGAGCATTGAAGTTGCTCTCCGCATTTGCAGAATCAGCCCTCCTACTTCCCCTATTTGCATCAATGACCTGTTGTAACTTTGCTGCGTCTACACCTTGTTCTTTTAGAATTTTAGATGCTTCAGATTCTGTTGCTGCTACACCTTGCAAGAGTCTTTCTACAGTGACGAAACTGTCTTGTGACCTTCCAGCTATTTCAATTGATGTCTGTATTGTCTGTGCTGCATCTGGCGTTAGATGAATGTGTCCTGCACCTTGACCACTTACGGATGGCAGTTTTCTCAGTGCCAGGTCTACACTATTTAGAATCACTTCTAGATTTGCACCACATTGTTCTAGCAGTTGGTTGATAATACCATTGGTATTCTTCAGCAGCGCTCTCAGTATGTGAAGCGATGTAAGCGTCTGGTGACCCATGCTTACTGCGTCTAGTTGTGCGTTTTGAATGATCGATGCTGAATTATCTGTGAATTTGTCGAACCGCATGCGCATAGTAAATAGCCCATAGTATATATAAGCATAAATTTGGCATTTTCATTAGTTAGTGGATGGTAACTTTTTCAGACTAACCAACCGCAGTAATGTAGAAGCTAATGTATTCTGTTTCGGGGAATTTCCCGCATATATTGGTGGATGGTTTTGCAGAAGTGTCTGCTTGTTCATTCAGTTGTACACTCATGGACATGAGCGCTAAAGTCCTCATGAGATATTATATATATGGCTTACCGGTTTCCATTTTGCTATTCTAAGGTAGACTCTTTGCTCATTGATTGCTGAAACTATACAGGTTAGGTAGAATGGAGGGATCGTCTAGCGTTTTAAGGGAAGTGACTTGAAGAAAATACTGATAGACTCAAGAGAAGGTGAAACCAGGCTTGCTATTCTTAGGGGTGGTCTCCTTGTTGGGTACGATTGTGAGCATACTACTAATTTGCCTCAAAAGGGAAATGTATACCTGGGAGTAATTTTTAAGGTTGATGATTCTCTACAAGCTGCTTTTGTTGAGTATTTACCTGGTGAATACGGCTTTTTGCCATTTTCTGAAATTCCAGTAGTTTACTTTGACCTGCTTGAAGAAGTTAAAGCAAATGCGATAGCTGAGGGCAAGCACGTCAACTTATACAAGCATTTTAATGCGACCGAGGTAGTCAAAAAAGGACTTGTTCTTTTCGTGCAAGTTACAAAGGAGAAGAGAAGGGCCAAAGATGTTACTTTGACAGCATATGTAAAACTGCCTGGTAGGTATTGCGTCTTGATGCCATTTTTGAAGGATTTGATCCTGTCTAAGCAAATTGTGGACGAGCAAGCCGTCAGTAGGCTAACACGTTTTGCTGAGGAAGAGATGGCAGATAGGAAATACGGTGTTGTATTCAAGTCGTATTGCGCAAATGCTGATAAAAAAAATGTTTTGGGGGACTACTGTTCGTTGCTTTCCGAGTGGGAGAAGGTAGTTTTGCAGAGTGATAAAAGCAAGGCACCAAGACTCGTTTTCCGTGAAGCCAATCTTGTGAAAAAATTCTTGAGAGATTCATATGACGGAAGTGTAGGGGAGGTCATCGTTAATCACGGTGATGTCTACCAAGAAGCAAAGGATTACATACAGAATTCTCTTCACTTTGAAAATCCTAATATCACACTCTATTCAGATACTTTCCCTGTATTTGATAAGTACAAAGTTGAACCTCAAGTTGAAAGTTTATATGAAGAGACAATTTATCTGAGAAACGGTGGTTATATCGTCATCAACGGTACTGAAGCTCTCACAGCGGTAGATGTAAACTCCGGGAGGATGAAGAAAGAGAGCAATATCGAGGAGACTGCTTATAAGGTGAATATGGAAGCAGTTGCTGAGATTGTTCGCCATCTTGAGCTTAGAGGAATTGCTGGCATTGTCGTGATCGATTTCATTGACATGAATAATTCCAAATACATGTTGAATGTTGAAAGGGCATTGCAGGATGCTTTCAAAAGATATAGGGCTAGGGTGCAGATTGCCCCAATTAATAAATTTGGACTTATTGCGCTTTCTAAACAGAGGACTAAACACAACATTCTTGACTCTCACACTGTGAAATGCCCTCACTGCGAAGGTAAGGGTAAAGTACTAAAGCTTGAGCATCAGGTTCGTAAGGTTTTTTCAGCTATATACGCAGCACCTCGCTGCAGGGAAGTTATTGTGACCGCCAATCCTGAATTAGCGATAGCCATATTCAATGGTTATCGCAAGATGCTAGCTCAAGCAGAAGAAGTTGTGGGAGGAAGCATAGTTTTCAAGATTGATGAAAAACTCGGGCTTGCAAAGGGCTTCGAGATTGTCTTTCACGAAAAGGATGATGTACAGATAGTAGAGGAAGATCGCGCTGTAACCACTGTGGAAGAGCAGGCGGATGAACAGACAGTCAAAAAAGGAAGTGCTGTGGTAAAACTGGAATCTAGGAGATCGTGGCTTGCATCTTGGATAAAGAAGCTCACAGGGCTGTAAGAAGTCCCTGTATTCAAGAGGCTTGATCCTTTCTTTTGTGCTTAAGGAGGGTCGATGTAAGCAGTACTACGAACAATCCACCAGACAAAATACTAAGGCTACCTCCGACGAAAAAGATACCTTTAAACAATGTGGTACTTTCTCCTACCATTCCAGCGCTTTTTCTGAGTGCACCGTATCCACCCATGAGAAGTAGGCCGGTAATGTGTGCAAATTGCCCAATGCTATATGTAGTAAGCTGTGCAATAGAGAGTTTTGAAGATAATGTTCCTGTAATATGGTAAGCAAATGCCATGAAAGCAAGAGTGATCCCAATGATTGAACCGTGGTAGTGAGCCGGGATAACGACATTGCTTTCCCTGATGAGAAAGCCTAAAAGTCCACCATAGATGAAAAGGCATGCTGAGAAAGCAAAAGCAGCAATATTAGGCCAATCCACTTTTTGTTTTGGAAGAGAAAGTAGGTAAAAAGTAAAAATGATTGGCGCGACACTACCTAGAACACGCATGTGATAAGTGAAAATCTGCATGAGAATTTCGCTATCAGAGGAGAAAAAGAAATATAATACTGGAGTTGGCAAAACAGCTAGTAAGTTAAATAAAGACAGTCCGCGCAAGGTCCTATCAGACGTACTTATACCTAGGAGCGTTGCGTATACTAGCATCAGTGCTTGGCAAAAGACGAACTGCAGTATGTGTCCGCCTCCCCAGAAGAGATACTCATAAAAGTTATATAATGTGATGCCACTTGTCGTCCTCATGTACGCAAGACAAATGCACAGTTGTGAGATTAAAAAAATTAGCGCGGTGATTCGTTCACATTCCCCTGTGGTCCTACTGCACAGCGTGTTGATGGCGCTTACAGAAAGTCCAAATAAGAGTAGTGATAGCCCTAAAGCGTAAGGTAGATTGTTCAAGAAGGGAATGTAGTTGTTTTTTAATACGTCCGTCTCCGGGATAAAGCCTGCAAGAAAAATGAAAATCACTCCTAGCAAACACAACTTGTAGCTGAATTTTTGAAAATGCCCATCGCCTACTGTGGTAGCAGCCGTAATAGCTAGCATCCACGCGTTGATTCCGAGTGTCACATGTACGACGAGTGAAACATCAAAAATATTTGGGAGTAAACCAACGAAGAATGGTAACCTCAGTAGTACGACAAATAGGGAGAAAATCCCTGATAGGCCCAAAGCTAGGATACCGAGAGAGAGCCATCTCTGCTTCATAACAGACGTAAAAAGGACAACTCCTGTGTATAGCACCGAAATTAACTAGACGGAAGATATCACTCTTCACAAAAGGGTATAGAATTAGTCCGGCCGATTAGTAAATAGGTTTGCTGCTCACAATTGAATGCGAGTTCATGATACAAAGAGTTTTCCTAATAATTTCGGTGTTCCAGATGCATTAGTAAGATAGCATGGCACCTAGAAACCGTAGTATACTCTTCGACTCTATAGCTTACTGTTATTTCTATGGATTACGAAGCTTTGGAAAAAATAGTTGAATTTGCGCTCGATGAGGATCTAAGTCTCGGTTGTGATATAACAACTGAGAATACACTTCCCCGTGATTTAGTTGTGTCTTTCGAGGTGAATGCACGCAAGGAAACGGTAGTATGTGTGGAACCCTTGGCAAAAGTAATTTTTGCTCAATCAGGGATAGAATACTTTCTCAATAAGGAAGATGGCGACCGTGTTCTTCCTGGGGAGTGTATTATCCGAGGATGTTGTAGTGCCCGTCTGCTACTTAGAATAGAACGTGTGTTTCTCAATTTCATTCAAAGGAGTTGCGCAGTCGCAGCTGCAACAAAGCAATTTGTCAACGCGGTGTCTCACACAAAAGTAAAAATACGAGATACGCGGAAAACGACGCCAGGTATGCGCTGTGTGGAAAGATATGCTGTTAAGGTCGGTGGAGGAGAAAGCTACCGTAACTCACTAAATGATATGGTCTTGTTGAAAGATAATCATATAGCAATTTGTGGTAGCATGACCGCTGCTGTATGCAATTTGAAGGAGTCGCTTGGGGATGTTTATATCACCGCCGAGTGTGACACATTTGATCAGGTGAAAGAAGCATTATCTGTGGACGTTGACTCAATCCTTTTAGATAATATGTCGGTTAAGGAAATTGTTGATTGTGTTAGATATATAAGAAATGCATCACCGCGTGTGAAAATTGATGCTTCCGGGGGTGTTACTCTTGCCACAGTGAAAGAAATCGCTGAAACAGGTGTAGATTTTATCTCGGTGGGAATGTTAACGCATTCTATCATCAGTGCAGATATTGGTATCGATATAAAAGCAAGGCTCTGATTTGCAAGGAATGTCTCTTGGGGTGTACTAAAAGATTTTTTGTGTTCTTCTGCTTTGAATTATGAAGTTCTGAAGCCGGAAGCTCCCTCTTTGATAATTGAAATCTTCCCCGTAGTTGGTTAGAATCACCTGATGTATTACTTAGTGTTTATGCTCAAAATAAGGCTAGCAAGATTCGGGAGAAAAAAGCGTCCGTACTATAAGATTGTGGTTGCGAATAGTTCTTCTCCAAGGGATGGAAAGTTTTTGGAACAAGTTGGCAGTTATAATCCCCTTTTGTCGAAGGATGATCCTCTGCGTGTTTGTTTGGATGTAGAACGTATCCGGTACTGGACCAGTGTTGGTGCAAAGCCTACTGAGAGGGTTGCTAAGTTTGTTACCTCCGTTTGAATGACATGGTTTGTGCGGGGCGGGTCACTTCTACGCATGGCGTAAGGGGTTGTGTGCGCTTCCGTTCCTACATGAGTGCTAATTTTAAATTTCCGGGAATCGATCTGTCCATTGGCGGTATTTCTTATACCGTGTGTGGCGCGTTTAGCCAAAGGTTCCCTATGCTTGTCCTTACCCTGTCACGTATTGGTAGCGCATGTGAGGCCGAAAAGCTGGTAGGACTCGATGTCTTTTTGTCTAAGTCGTTGCTTCCCACATTACAAGTAGGTGAGTATTACTGTGGGGATCTAGTAGGTCTAGCCGTGTATGCTTCCGAGGAACATGTCGGTTATGTCTCGATGTTGTATGATTTTGGTGCGGCAGCTGAGGTGCTTGAGATTGTTCTTCTGTCCGGTAAAAAAGTCATGATACCTTTCACTAGCGCATGTGTGGCAGACATTGATTTGAATAAAGAGCGTGTAGAGGTTGTGTTCCCTCAAGAGATATAGTTGCCATGTTGCTGTTTCTTGGACTAACCAACGTCCTACTAGTGTTGATATCTCTTTACCTGCTTTATGTTAAGGTGCGCACGGGTATCATTTTAGAGAATGAACAGGAAAAACTCGATAAAGCTCTTCTCGAGTTGTCTGAGTTTGAATCTATCTGTAGAAAGCAGGAAGAAGAGAAGACTAACCTTATGAAACAGGTTGTCCAACTTGAGTCGGAGAAAAAAAGTTTTGAATATTCCCAAAAAGCCATGTATGCCGAGTTTGAAACCATGGCTAGCAAGATCCTTGAAAGTAGTGCAATTCGCCTTAAGGAGCAGTCTGTTAGTGATATAGGTGGTCTCTTAGAGCCACTTAAACTCAAGATAGCTGAATTCGAAAAGCGAATAGAGGAATCATTTCATGCTGATATCAAAGAAAGATATTCTCTGGCGAAAGAAATTGCACGCATGGCTTCACAGACCGATAAAATGATTGAAGAGGCAAACAAGTTGGGAAGGAGTTTGCGAGGTGACAGTAAGACCCAAGGTTCGTGGGGGGAACTTGTATTAAGCAAGATACTTGAGTATTCGGGTCTGCAAAAAGGGCGAGACTACATGCTTCAGCAGAAGCTTGAAAACGATACTATTCCGGACGTGATCATCAATCTTCCTGATGGTAAGCACCTCGTAGTTGATGCAAAAACCCCTCTTAAGCATTATGACCTGTACATCAACACTCATGAAAAGGGACACCTAGAGAATTTCTTAAAATCCGTGAGAAACCACGTAAAAAATCTTTCAGGAAAAGAATACCACTCTGCACAGGAACTTTTTACTCCAGGTTTTGTATTTATGTTTGTTCCGGTCGAGAGCGCTTATGCACTGGCCCTTTCTAGTGATCTTGAATTAAAAGAATTGGCCCTAAGAAGTAGGGTAATGATTGTTTCACCGAACTCACTTGTAGCGATGCTACAAGCTGTGTCTTCTGTATGGAAAATAGTTGATCAAAATAAAAACGCGAATGAAATAGCTAAAAAGGCAGGTGCTATGTACGATAAATTTGTTTTATTCGTGGATGAGTTAGTTAAGATTGGGCACTCTATTGCAAATTCTGACAGACTTTATAGAAGCGCTATGAATAAGCTTAGAGATGGAAGGGGTAGCCTACTCAGTAGGGCAGAGGACTTAAAAGGTATGGGAGTCCAAACTAATAAGGAAATCAATGAAGATCGTCTGTGTTTGAAGTCAGAGTGATAAGCGTAGCCTGAACGGTGACTAATACTGTGCTAGGTGAACCGTTTTGGCAAAGATTCTTTTCTGTTGAAGTAGGTCGGTCTTAAAATCAAAAACTGGGTGCTCGAGTAGGTTGAAGTATCTAAGTGTTGCTTTGCTATCTATTCTCCTTACCACTCCTGCTATCCGAGACATGGGGCGGTCTGCAAGCTCTGGACTGCATCCGATAGTGAAAATTACCAAAACTTTTCCAACGATACCAACCTGGTCTCCGTATCTAATTGTTCCTTTAACGGCATCTATGACGTTACGCATCACTGTCACTGAGGTGTCAGAGAGCTGTAAAAGTCCTGCTACACAATTTTCTCGATGTTGCTGGCAAAAATGTGAAAGGAGGACGAATTCTTCTCCAGTTGAGAGTGGGTCCATTATCCTGAGAACTTCATCCATTGAATACTCATAGTGATGTCTTGCCCTTCTAAATTCCGTAAGATGGTCCAAGCACGAATGCTCTCTTGCCAATATCTCGTACCTCTTCTCTCTGCTGGATGTGCTACTAGAAGGGAAGATTTTTATCTTCAGTTTTATAGCTCCTCCATGCTTAGTTTTGAAATGGAGTTGCCTAGTTCTTGCAAGTACAGTTCCGATATCGATGTTGTAATCTTCGTACTCGAGATGTTCAGCGATTTTCTTTCTATCTGTACTCTCTAAGATATCAAGAAACGGCTTTCCTTCAAGCTCGTAATAATCATAAGATAGCAACGAGAGCATAGCATTATTTGCACCAGATATGAGAGCTGTGTCGTTGTCATTTCCATGAACAATCGACACGACAAGATCCCCTTTTCTCCGTGCAGCCAATGTTTCCACAATCGTGACTTAGAAACTCCAGCTAGAGATGTTACATTAGCTTGATTAAGTTTAAATAAATTATCTTTCGTATTTTTTTGCCATAAACAACTGGTTTTTTTCAATGTTATACGCTCCTGGGATATACTATAATTTGTAATCTCCCAATTGGGTCTTTAGCAGGTCGTGTGACCTTGGATTAATGTTAACTCGGTGAATTAGAAATATGACTTTTGATAGTCACCTCTCTGAATTAAGGTACAGAATGATAGTATCCGTAATTTTTTTTCTTACTACTTTCTGCTTCTGCTACTATTTTTCCGAGGAGATATATAAGTTTCTGCTCAAGCCACTCGCTGAAGTAGCAAATCAGCCAGAGCGCATAGAAGGTTTAAATAGTAGTTTTACCCTTATTTATACTGGTTTAACAGAAACATTTGTCGTTTATCTTAAGGTTGCTTTCTTGGGTGCGCTTTTAGTTTCTTCTCCATTCTTCATATGGCAGGTGTATATGTTTATCGCGCCCGGCTTATATCCTGGTGAGAAAAAGGCATTTCTTCCTTATTTAGTAGCAGCACCAGTCCTTTTCATTCTTGGATGTGCAGTAGTGTATTACTATGTTTTCCCGCTTGCTTGGAGGTTCTTTGTAAGTTTTGAGTATGACGGCAGTAAACCTGGAACTCTGCCAATAGAGTTCATGCCATCTGTTTCCGAATATCTTGACCTTGTTGTCCAATTCATGTTTGCCTTCGGTATAGCGTTCCAGTTGCCTGCTATCCTAACTTTATTGTCTCATATGGGGTTGCTTGATCATAATCTCTTGGTAAAAAAACGTAGGTTGTCGATTGTTTTGATATTTATTGCTGCAGCTGTTCTTACACCTCCAGACGTGCTTAGTCAGATAGGATTGGCAATTCCAATGCTATTTTTGTATGAGCTTTCAATTTTCAGTTGCAGATATGTCAGTAAAAAGAGGACGGCGCTTGAGAAGGAAAGTAAAGAGAATTCGGAAGAATAGGAACAATGTTTTTAACGTTGTGATTATGGTAGGTGTTCTAGGTGCCATAATCTGGGCATGGACTTAATCTATGGTACCTCAGATGAAAGAGAAGAATTGTAATTCAGATATGGGGATCAGAGCTCTACTAATGACAGGGAGCAGGTATCTTGCAAACTGGTCCTCTACTCCACATCTCGATGCAGAGCTTTTACTTGCTCATGTATTATCTTTGAAGCGTGAGCAGCTGATACTGCATTACAATGCGGAGGTAACAGAACCACAAGCAATGGACTTTAGAAGGTTGTTGGAACTTAGAAAAAGTCATTCTGTTGCGGCCATTGTCGGTGAAAAGGAATTCTGGAAGTACAGCTTTGCCGTTAATAAGGATGTTTTAATCCCGCGTCCGGATACAGAAACTATACTAGTAGCTCTTTTGTCTCGCTATCAAAAGCTTAATCGACCTTTAAAAATAGTGGAGTTAGGTACTGGAAGTGGTTGTGTTATCATTTCGATACTGAAGGAGTTCAGAAATGCGTTGGGGTTTGGTTTTGAAAAATCAAGGGCTGCGTTTCATCTCAGCGTGCGTAACATGCTTAAATATGGTTTGTGTGCTCGTTTGAAGCTATATAGGCTCGACTTTAACACCGCAACGAGGGTCCTTTCATGCAAAGTAGATGTAATTGTTAGCAATCCCCCTTACATAAGACGCAGTGAAATTCCCTATCTCCAGCCAGAAGTACAAAATGAGCCTCGCATTGCATTGGATGGAGGGTTCAATGGTATATTGCCCTATTTCTCTATCTTGAGGCTTGCAAGCAAGATACTGTGTCCGGGTGGAGAAATTTTTCTAGAAATTGGCAGCAGCTGGAGAGATTCAATAGTGTCGGCCGACTGTCCTTTTAAAATTGTTGAAAGATATCGTGACTTATCGGGAGCGGAACGTGTTCTCGTTTTGAGATAAGTTTATCGCAAAACATTTAAGTGTGATTTGTTGATCTCGCTTTTCATTTCATTCTGCTATCAAGTAGCTAAAAAATACATTCCAAAATATATTTTTTAAAAAAGTGTACTTTTTGAAAAAGTGATGATAAAATCGCGCGCGTGTTGATATAATTTTATAGCAAGTGATGGATTTAAGCCTAATGATGTTGGAAATTGGGAAGTGTCACTGTGTACCGCCTGAAGGTGACTCTTCTGTTGAGATTTGTCCATGTTTAATTGTAAAATTTGACCCTGGTACAGGTGAATAAGGTCTTTGGAGGTCCTTTTTTGTTTGTAGTACGGTAGTAAGAAGTACTACCCCGCTATCCTACGGACCGCGGTACTCTGGTAGCCCGTTAAGGTTAGCGACATCGCACTCGTATAGCTCTGGAGGTACTCGAGATCTGCTAGAGAATGGTATTATGGTCGAAGTACACCATCCGGCCGCCATGATGCACAAAAGCGTCGTTGCTAAAACTGCTAGTGTGATCGTAACAGCAAGTTCCGCTTTCAGCCCTCCTTTCGACGCCACGATCTCTCCCGCTGCGCACAAGCAGGCCATAAGCACAACTGTGGCAAGTGAGAATATGTATAGTGCGTCGGGGTTGCGCATAATATGCGGACTCAGTTTGTCCAGTAGTGCAGCCTTTGAGCGATCGGTAATTTTGTAAGGGTCAAAGTCCCTAGGCCTTACTGTTTCCCAAAGGTACAGAAGTGTACTAGCTAGTGCCATTACGCCAATTGCAACCATCAGAGCAATCTTTGCGGCCGCCCCACCTGAGTTGTTGCATACATCCTGCACTTTATTTGCGAGGTGCAGCGCAAACAATACCACGAGTCCCAAAGTAATCAAGAGAAAAATAATGGATGCTGCTGTTCTTAAGGCTCTCAGTTTGTTCAGGACGCTACGCGTGCTTCCACCATAGTACTTAGTAAGTAGAGCCAAGCCGATAGCTTCTCCAATCCTTATAAGACTCTCTCTACTCTCTTTCGTAAGAGAACGAGTCTGGTGAGAAGATTCAAAATGGTCCCTGAGGAAAACTAACATAATGGCCTGTACTTCCACACTGTTTGGATCTCCTAAAACTCTCCCGAAGACCTGCCTTTGTGCCTCAAAAGTAGCCAAACCTCGTCTTGTTGCTAACCTGAAATATCTTGCGTAATAAACAACCCTGTCGTAGTAGAAAGCATTTTTACTCAACAGCGCCTCTTTCATGTTTGTATGGAAGATTGGTGCACCGGAGATGCGCTTAAGATGTGTAGTGAGGCTTTGCATAGTGCCTATCAGTTTTACCCAAGCTGGATGTTATACGATAAAATAATTACTGAAATTCTAACAATGTTCCGCATTATGATATTAATTTTATTTAGGTCCTAAATTATATGTGTTCTTACACATATAGCAAAGCAAAAGGCCGCCTATTATCCACAATCTACCTCGTCTAAAAATGAGGGAATCAAATATACCTATGAACCAAGAATGTGCAACACAACGACAAAGTTCGTAAAGCCAAGTTTGACTAGGCACTAGTGGTCTTTGCAGTGTTGCAGTGCACTCGAGAGCAAAGCTGGATCTCCAATGACAGCTTTTTCCCTAATGTCTTCCAATAAATCTTGGTGATATACACGAAAAGATCCTAATAAATTCTTTGCGGCGGCACTTATTCCCGTTACGTCGATATTATCAAAGTAACCTTCGTTTGCAGCGAAAATGAGGACTACTTGTTCTTCTACTGGTAAGGTTTCATGCTGATTTTGTTTCAAGAGCTCAGTAAGCTTTCTGCCTTTTTCTAACAATGCCTGCGTTGTTTCATCGAGGTCTGCGCCAAATTGTGCAAACGCTTCCATTTCTCTGTACTGAGCTAGCTCTAATTTGATAGATCTGGCGACCTGCTTTATTGCCTTGATCTGCGCAGCTGAACCAACACGGGATACAGAGAGACCAACATTCACAGCTGGTTTCACGCCTTTATTGAATAACTCACTTTCCAGAAAAATCTGTCCATCAGTAATGGAGATTACGTTAGTCGGAATGTACGCAGACACATCTCCAGCTTGTGTTTCTATGATTGGGAGAGCCGTAAGCGAACCTGCACCGTTTTTATCAGACATTTTTGCAGCACGCTCAAGCAACCTTGAATGAATGTAAAATACATCGCCGGGATAGGCTTCGCGACCAGGTGGACGTCTTAAGAGCAAGGACATTTGCCTGTATGCAACGGCATGTTTAGAAAGGTCGTCGTATACAATGAGGCAATGCATACCGTTGTCACGGAAGTATTCTCCTATAGAACAACCCGCGTACGGAGCTAGGAACTGGGACTGTGCGGAATCAGATGCTCCTGCTAATACAATAGTAGTGTACTCCATGGCACCTTGTTCCTGCAAAGTCTTCATGATTCTTGCGACTGTTGAACACTTTTGACCAATCGCCACGTAAACACAGTATAATTTTTGCTCATCAGGGAGATTCTTATTAATATCTCTCTGATTAATTATGCTGTCTAATGCGATAGTTGTCTTTCCTGTTTGTCTATCTCCAATTATAAGCTCCCTCTGGCCGCGACCAATAGGAATAAGTAAGTCAATTACCTTTATTCCTGTTTGAAGGGGCTCTTTTACGGGCTGACGGTCTAGAATTCCTGGTGCTTTTACCTCGATTGGAGAATACGCATCTGCGAAGATTTGTCCACCACCATCCAGAGGATTACCCAAAGGATCGATAACTCTACCAAGTAACTTTTTTCCTACCGGGATGCGCAAAGGTTCTTTTGTACGTCTAACTGTATCACCTTCTTTTATGTCTTGTGTATTAGTTAAGATCACTATCCCTACGTGATCGTATTCTATGCTTTGTATGAGCCCAATTTCACCATTTGGGAAAACAACCTTTTCGTTAAACTCCGCATTTTCAAGACCGCAAGCTATTACAACACCGTCCTTGACCGAGATCACTTCGCCTACTTCTTCGGAAAAAAGCTGCTGATCAAAATCTTCGATTTTTTCCTTTATTATCCTTAAAACTTCGGATGCATTGACGTCTAAACTCATTTTTTTCCTTCCTATTGAAATGTCTTGAGAATTGTACTTTGTCCCATACTTTTACACTGTGCTAACCTTCCGGCGATGGAAAGGTCTATCATTATGGAATTTATTTTGATTGTTAGTCCACCTAGAAGTGAGTGGTTCACTTTCTGGGCGATGTTAATCTTTTTCAGATAAGGGAACCTCAGAAGCAGTGCACCTGCAACTTTCTTTTTAGCTGTAGCACTTAAGCGACTATATGACTCCACCCTTGCATCCGCCTCTTTTCTATTTCTTTTCACTATTTCTATGTACTCCAGCAGTACCTTAGTACAAAGAAAACCACGGTGATTTGCAAGCAAGATTCTACACAGATTCCTGAGTTCGCACGGGAGATCCAATCTGTCAAGTACATATACCTTAGTGCTGGTCTTTATCCTTGCGAAAGAAAGAAAGTTACTTTCACTGAGCAAACTCAGGAATTTATTTACATCACTCTCCAACCTGGGACCACACACTGCGTACAGGGACTGTGCATACCTACCGGCTATATACTGTTGCATTTACTCTACTGTACGACCACACAGGCACATTCTCTTACAGCTTGAGCATTTTTGCAAATCCGACTGTACCTCTTTTTACTTTGCACAAGTTATTTTTTAGGATACAGAACATCTAGTACACTGTTGTTGATGTAACAATTAAGTCAAGAGCTTGATCATGTGCTTCAATTACTAGATCATGGCAGAGTTGTTTGTCATATGCTAACCCAACGTGTTATTTTTTAGGATACAGAACATCTAGTACACTGTTGTTGATGTAACAATTGAGTCAAGAGCTTGATCATGTGCTTCAATTACTAGATCATGGCAGAGTTGTTTGTCATATGCTAACCCAACGTATAGTGTATTGTCGCCGTTCGATCTCGAGTGACTAATGAATCTATCAAAAAATCCCATACCAAAACCTAATCTATGACGATCACAATTAAAGGCTACTAAGGGAACAAATACTAATTCAGGTATAATACTTTCGTCCCCCGCAGGATAACGGATGTTGAGTTTATCGTGTTTCACTAAGATATCACCTTTTTTCCATGTTCTGAAACACATTCCTTGATTACTCAAAATGCATGGGAGAGAAAAGACTTTATCATCCAATTCATCCAGAAGCGGTGTCGGATCAACTTCTCCATCAATTGGCAAATAGAGTCCGATGGTTTTGTAGTGCTTGAAGTCCAACGTTTTAAGGAGATTTTCCACTGTGAGCCTGTC
This sequence comes from Neorickettsia sp. 179522, assembly GCF_001593535.1. Classification (NCBI taxonomy): domain Bacteria; kingdom Pseudomonadati; phylum Pseudomonadota; class Alphaproteobacteria; order Rickettsiales; family Anaplasmataceae; genus Neorickettsia; species Neorickettsia sp. 179522. Next base: position 108,163 of record NZ_LNGI01000001.1, read on the forward strand.
AATCAACTCTCTGTTTGCAATGCTTTTCCTTATTTTGCGATATTTCTCGCGTAACCGCGCTTTATCTTCAATCATGAATAACGTCTTTTTGAATGAATTGTCCCACTGATGAACTTTTAAAAATACGTCGAAAGGTAGTCTATGGTTTTTTCCCGGCTAGTGAAACAATCGCATATGCTGAGATTCCTTCCTTACGTCCTTCAGGGCCTAATTTTTCGGTTGTTGTTGCTTTGACATTAACTTGGTCTTTTCTAGCACAGAGTAGGTCCGCTACTTTTTGCTGCATCTTGTTTCTGTATTGCTGAATTCTCGGTGTTTCACACACTATTGTGAGATCCGCATTATTCACCATGTATCCAGCTCTTTGAACGAGTGTGACTACATGCTCTACAAAGTAAGATGATGACTTTCCACGCCATTTTTCATCTGTGTCAGGAAAAAGCATACCGATATCATTTGCACCTTCTATACACGCTGCACCGAGTAGTGCATCAACCAATGCGTGCAGTGCAACATCACCGTCCGAGTGTGCAATGACGATGTACTCGCAGGGCACAGACACTCCGCATAGGACAACGTGCGTATCGCTGATCTTTATAGGTTTCTCTATTTTGTGGACATCATACCCAAATCCAATACGGTACATAGCAAGGCTGAATGGTGTATCAGGAGTGACAGATTCCTAACACGAATTCTTAGAAAAAGAAAATGTTTTCTTTCTTCCTATTCCCGATAGCACCTGGTCTATTTGCGTCTGAAATCCATTGTGTTGTGCTTGGTGTGTTCAAGTGAGCATTTTGACATAGGTAATCCTTACAACTCAAAGAAGTGCCACAGTTGTGGAATGGTAAGTCAAAGGGTATTATGTGTGAGATCGTTTCTCGTTTTGCCGCTATGGCTCAGTGGTAGCGCGCTTCATTGGTAATGAAGAGGTCTCAAGTTCGATTCTTGATAGCGGCACCGCCTTTTCCAAATGTTTATTATAAAGCTGGAGCTTGAGCTTGCGTATAATTATTTGATCTCCAAGAGCTTCAGGGGACTTGTAACGTTTCTTTCTCTTGTTGGAGTAACAATTGGAGTTGCCTCTTTAATAGTTGTCACGTCTGTCATGGACGGTTTCAAGGCAGAGCTTATTTCAAATATTGTGGGCGTAAGTGGTCATGTGAACATTTGGTTTCAGAAGGGCACAAATGAAGATGTGATGCGTCTACGTTCACTCGTGACTGAAATTCCACATATTGTGAGGGTAGTTCCGGCTCTTGAGGCAAGAGCTATCATTTCAAATGAGCTGACAAACGTAGGTGTCCTTGTTAGAGGAATGGAGTTAAACGATTTTGCGAGGGAATCACTTGTTACCGAGAAAATTATCCAAGGGAAGGTTGCAGATTTCGAAGATGGTATCGTGATTGGTGCAAGGATGGCAGAAGAGCTAGGAGTAAGTGTAGGCGATGAGGTGAAGTTTTTATCTGCGTCATATACCAATACGATGCTTGGTCTAATACCCAGGATAAAGCATCTGAAAGTAGCAGCCATCTTTGCTCTTGGGCTTGTTGAATACGACAGTGCGTTTGCATACATGCCGTTTAATGTTGCATCAATTCTTTTCCGTTCTGAAATGAACACGGCAAGTATCTACCTGGACGATCCCTATTTTGCTTCTGATGTATCAGAGCTCATAAAACAAAAGTTTCCGGATTTGCATGTAACTAACTGGCAAGCTGTTGGTAACCCTTACTTCCGTGCCCTGAAGGTTGAAAAAGCAGTGATGTCGATCGTTTTATTGATGATTGTGCTTGTGGCGGCATTTAATATCGTCTCTGGGTTATTCATGTTAGTGGATGAGAAGAAACAATCTGTTGCTATTTTGCGTACCATGGGCATGACAGAAACAAGCATTGTGAGGATCTTTATTTTCTGTGGCTCCATAATAGGAGTAGTCGGCACTGGTCTGGGGGTGATGTTTGGTCTGTTGATAGCCGTGAATATTAACAGGTTGAGGTTTTTTATAGAGTGGCTTACTGGAGAGACTATTTTTGATCCGTCCGTCTATTTTGTCGATAAAATACCAGTTTTGCTCGACCCTGCAAGTATAGGATTGATAGCTCTATCAACAATTCTAATAACATTCTTTGCGACCATTCCACCAGCTTATAAAGCATCGAAACAGAGTCCTGGGGCTATTTTGCGCTGAGGTTTACCTTAGATGATTTTCCAGTAAGATCATGGTGCAATTTGCTTCGTGCGAATAATTTCTGTCTCTGTTTCTCACGTGGATTGGTACTTCTAGTAATACTAAATTCCACTCAGCGTGAGGTGCAGGACGATTGCAGAATTCACGCTATTTCTAATGCACTTTCTGTCTCTGTTTCTCACGTGGATGGGTGGTGCTTCTAGTCATACTAAATTCCACTCAGCGTGAGGTGCAGGACGATTGCAGAATTCACGCTATTTCTAATGCACTTTAGGACTACGCTGGTTGTGTAACACCTCTTTCTTCTCGAGATATCGCGAATAGACCTTAGCTGATAGGAATTTTTTCCAAAAAGGACTGAATTATACCAGCTGGCTCGACGTAGAAGATCATATTCTTGTCTGTGAATGGATGCTTAAATTGAAGAGAATAAGCCCATAGAGCATGGTGTGCAGCACAAAGATCGGCATCTCTATTGAGTCCATACAACTTATCTCCAACAACAGGGCAACCTATGGATTTCATATGCAACCTGATTTGATGTGTTCTTCCGCTCCCTAATCTGCAATGAACAAGGCTATATTTTCTGTCAACCGTACGCGCAAGGACATTGTAGTAAGTCAAAGCGGGTTTTCCACTACACTTTCCTAGCATCATTTTCCTTTGTCCCCTTTTTATTGGTTTTTTTATCTCTCCGCACAAGGACGCTGGAACTGAGTGGACAAGTGCAAGATATTCACGCCGAATGACTCCTTCTTTGATCATCTCGCAAAGGCGCACATGTGCATGATTAGTTTTTGCTACAATAAGGAAACCAGCGGTATCCTTATCTAGTCGGTGTACTATTCCTGGGCGCGAGGAATCAAGAGTGCTGAGTTGTGTTATTGGGTAGTGGTGCTCGAGGATGTTAACAAGTGTTTGTTCTCTGTTACCTATTCCTGGGTGGACAACAAGACCAGCAGGTTTATAAACCACGAGCAAAGAATCATCTTCGTATCTTACATCTAGAGGTTGTACAAACGCGCGTCTTGGTTTTTGTTCTAAAGGTAGGTCCAGTAAGCGATATTCCTCACCTGCTAAAACGCGCCTGGAGGGTTCCACCTGAACCTTTCCATTGGTTTCAACCCTCCCACCTTTTATGCAGTGCTTAATAAAAGTGCGAGAAAACAAGGGCAAACAGCGATGCAGGAAAACATCTAAACGACTTCCTGCATCACATTCAGCTACGATACATCTGTACAAAGCGCTGCACCTTCATGGGTCGTATTCTCCACGAAGGCTAACCTAAAAGAAGACCGCTAGCAACATAAGCGATGGCCACGCAGTTTAACGCGCGGGACTGCAACTACGACGTAGTGTACCTTTTGCGGCATCAGACGCTAGAGAAGGAGAAGAAGGAGCACTGACAGATGTGTCTATAGAACGAGGAGTGAAACGCGGTTCCGGGCCCATTGCTTGAGTACCTTCCATGTTAGGAGCATTGTAGTCTGTTCCAACTGCTTCCGGTACGGCTAGTCTCTCAGCCGGACGTCGCACACGTACGGCAAAGGTCACAACTAGTGCCAGTAACATCACGAAGCACACTGCGACTAGGGCAATGTTTTGCGCAAGTTCCTTTAGAGGTTCCCCATTAACAACTTGTTGGTGCAAACGCACCGCACAGAATGAAAGAGCTGCAAGGGCAGCTGCTGAAGCTAAAATAAACGCAGAGAGCACCAACGGAGATGTCCCTTTTTTGCTCTCCGGATATGCACTATGTACAGGGAAGTTCCTTGTCATATATTTGTACCTCTTAATAACAAATCTCACCCTTTCACCATCCACAACGGCGACAGGAGCCAGTGTGAAGGCACAGAGCTAGGAGTAAAACACGATGACGCAGGAAAACAAAAAATATACATACGCCATCAAAGATAGCTTAATATTGCTCTAATAAATATTCAAGATTATATAAACTCGCGCATAACCTTATATTCTAATGCCGTGCTGATTCTCAGCGTGGATATATTGGTCAGTTAGTGTGTTTATTTCTCACTAGAAGGTGTTTGTCCGATTTTTTTTAAGGAAAGTGGATGTTTGCTTTCGATTTCCTTTCGGAGCTTGTTTTGCGAAATGTGGGTGTAAATTTGGGTGGTTGTAATCTGCGCATGTCCCAGTAAATCTTGTACGACCTTGATGTCCATTCCATTATCTAGTAGATGTGTTGCAAACGAGTGGCGAATAACATGTGGGGAAATTCGTTTCGGATCAATGTTGCACTTTAATGCAAGTTCCTTCAACAACTGTCCCAGCCTTTGCCTTGAAATCGGTCTGTCTTTTCTTCCTGCACCTGGAAAAAGCCAAGGGGAATTACTTTGGTAGGAAGTTAGATATAATCTGAGCACCTGTATCGCTTTCTTAGAGAAGGGCAATATCCTTTCCTTTCTGCCCTTGCCGGTGATGATGATATGTTGTTGTCCATTGAGAAGTGGTCGTATGTCGGAAATTTTCAGGTTTATAAGCTCGGAAACCCTCATACCAGAGGAATATAAGATTTCTAGGATTGTATACAATCGTAGGGTGGTAGGCTGTCCTGTTTCTAAGAAAGTGAGTAGTGAGAGAACCTCTTCTTTGGTTAGGTACCTGGGAAGTACCAACGTTTTTTTGGGAAGCTCAAGAGTTTGAGCTGGATTGCTGCTGGAGATTTTTTCGGAGTATAAAAATGAGAAAAATTGTCTAAAAGTCGCTATTTTTCTTCGTATTGTTGCATTGGAGAGCTGCTGAGCTCGCAAGTTGGCGATGTATCCATACAAATCCTCTTTCGATGCGTTTTGTAGACCCTTGTTTTTGAAAAAGGCACTTAACAGCCTAAGGTCGGTCCGGTAGCTGCTGATCGTGTTAAGTGTGGCGTTTCTCTCGACCAGGATCTTTTCAAGAAACTGTTCCACATATTTGCAATCACTTGCTTGCATACATCAGTCCCGCAGTGAGTTATATAGTCAGCTTGCCGCACTTTTTCTGTGAAAAGCTCCACGATAGCACAGCATCTACCGAAGAAAATTTCAAATGCCTGTTCAGTAATAACAGCCTTACTTTGAGAAAAGATTACTTTGTGAGTTCCAATTTATTGTGTAGTTCCAATTCGTGAGCTTTTTTCCGACGCGATGATTTCATTGAATCCAAACTTGGTTGAGGGATTATGCCTCTAGAACTCCATACCTCATGCCCAGTTGAAAAACAATTAGTATGTTTCCCACTATAGGTTTCATAGTTGCTATTATTGCAATATCGATACTGAAAAGAGCACCCTTATTCGTGGACAATCCAGGCGTCGTAGAGTTGATTTCCTTGAGATAAATTTTTACAATCCCAGGGTTGAAGTAGGTTTTACGAATGAGTCTCGATAAGATACTGGCAGCATATTCTCATAACTCTCCTGGTTCTAGAACAAACCTTGCACGGATATTGGAATACGGTCGTCTTGGTGGTACAGGCAAGCTATTAATCTTACCTGTAGACCAAGGATTTGAACATGGTCCAGACGAGAGTTTTTACAATAATCCCCTGGCCTATGATCCCGAATATCATATTAAATTAGCAGTCGATGCTGGCTTGAGCGCGTATGCTGCTCCATTCTCAATGCTGCAGGATGTGGCACATAAGTATCCCAACCATGTGCCGCTAATTTTGAAGCTCAATACTGCTAGTAAGCTCTTTCCAAAGAGTTGTTCGCCTAACCAGGCTTTCATCAGTACGCCGGAGGACGCTATCAGGTTAGGTTGTGTTGGTGTAGGGTTGACTATTTATCCTGGCTCTGAGAGTTATTGTTCAATGCTTACTGAGGCTGCAAAAGTTGTAGCACAGGCTAAGGCGTTTGGTCTTGTTGTTGTAGTATGGTCCTATCCACGTGGTGGTGAGCTTTCTACTAAGGACGAAACCGCTTTGGATGTTGTTTCGTATGCAGCGCACATGGCGTGCCTCCTTGGTGCTGACATTGTTAAAGTGAAGTTACCTACTTCTAATCTTGCTAACAAGAAGAGTCATCTTTCCTCAGTGGAGGAGCTTTCGGAAAGAGTGAAGGTAATAGTGAGGTCCTGCTTTACCGGTAAGAGGTTAGTGCTTTTTTCTGGTGGGCAAAGTAAGGAGTTGCCTGCGCTCTATGAAGAGGTTAGAGCAATCAGGAAGGGTGGTGGCAACGGCTCCATAATAGGTAGGAATGCATTTCAGAGGTCTTATAGAGAATCTCTTGCAATGCTTTCGGAAGTTATCTCGTTGTATAAGCAGTGAAACTTACGGCGTACTTATAGTTGGTTCATTGGGACCTGTCCCCGTTTGGAGTCTGTACCAATGACCTATTTGTATTGTGCGTTTTAAATTTTGAAAAGTGTGTTGCGTTGCCTTTTCATCTGATTAGGCGGATTAACGCGAGTGTTTTCACCGATGGTTTTTTGTACAGTATCGCGATATTTTTCCATTTAGGGGCCAGGGCAGAGATATAGCCCCATGTTCCAGCTGTGTAATGTGCTCGATCAGTTTCCAGGGGAGGGAATGATATGCTCGAAAGGTGTGCAGATCTAACGATGTTTTTGGGCTGCGTACCCATGAGCTTATTCCACTTATTGTGCCTATTTTGTAGCCCGCACGGTACGAGAAATGACATTGGCTGCTGCATCATTTAATACATAGTCATTCAAATTTGCCGCTGCTGTTGTTTTACCCGGAGGTTCCTGTAATACATTTGATATCACTGGGTTTTCAGGAGCAGTAGGAAATGGTGTGCTAGTTGGTGCACGGTCAGGAGAGGTTTTTTCTTGTCTTTGTCTATCTTCAATTTCCTGTAGTCCCTCTGCAACTGCTTTCTCAACAATCTGATTCGCGAGTTCTAGCAGTCCTACCGATCCGCATATAGAAAGCTTGCGTATTTCTGTGTTTTCCGGTACGTAAAGAGGCTGGCCGGAAACAAGATCTGTAAGGTCTAGACTTTTCGGTGTTTCTACTTCTCTTTGCAATCCGGTGCACTTAGCAATTTCAATTGCGGTACGGTACAGGAAAAAAAGCAATGCTAATGATGCAGCTACGATGTTCAATGCCAACACTGTCTTTCCGTTAGGAACAGTCTCCGCGCCGCATACTAACATCAGGTTCACTGTTAATGTAACAGCGACAAATAGTAATACAAAAACGCATAAGACTCTTTTCCCGGAAAGTGTGTACACTCTAGACACAGCACTCCTAGAATACTGTGTAGAAATGCTATCGTTCCGGACTAAGGAGTATGCGTCTCCATTATAAATTTCAGAGCAAGAGTACATATGTTTTTATTACAAGTTTTAAATTTTGTAGAGAGGCATAACCCAAACACTGCAAAACAGGATAAGGCCCGAGTACCTAAATTTATTGGTTCTGCTATCGAGAAAGCAGTGCCGCATCTATTTCAACCAGTATAAGTATGCGTTGCTAATACTATTGTGAAATGCCAGCAGTACTCCTTAAACTTGCTGTGAACTATCACTAGTATCGGGGTAATTGCCTACAAAGTGTAAGTCTATTTACTATATTTATTAATTCTATTTACCATATATACCAGTGCTGTTCAACCTTGCTGTAAACCATTATCCGTATTTAGACAATTTCCATAATGGTCTAAGTTGTTCGTTGTGTTGCACTCTTTTGTTCTCAGAAGAGTAAATATTTGCCGAGTTTTTTATCGATCAGGGTTGGTTCGATTAGTTAAAAATATAACCTCAGTAGAATTGAAGCTAAGCAGTAATTAAATTCCCGTAATGACTAATTTATTTACCGGATGCTTTTCCTGTTTTGTTGGTTACAAGACTTTTAGCTCATACGCATTATGCGTCGTGCTTTGTCATGTAAAGATCTAAATATCGTAGTCATTCGAAAAGCAATATAAGCCAAACTATATGCAGGCCGCATCCGTACAGTTTTTCTTTTGCGTTATTGCAAGTAAGTGGAATTCATCGGTGATTTTTTACTGTTGGCATTTTAGGTGAGGCATGTCTGATGCTCTCAGCCAGGATCCTCTCAAGGTAAAAGCATTTTTTACTCACGATATTGTCGAAATCGATGGATTAGCGCTGACGAACTCTGTAGAAACGCAGCACTTTGAAGTATCAAAGACCGAGTTTTCCTTCTGTTTTTATCAATAAAAGGATAGATGTAGGTGTTTCTTGAGTTCCCATTTTTCCCGTGTAGGAAGAGTTGTTGGAAAATGCGTGAATCTATTCGAGGTGGATAGTCTTATCGTATTGTTGTAAAATGAGTGGATATTAAGGCTGGATGGCAGATTGGTTATGCGGAGGACTGCAAATCCTTTTAGGTCGGTTCGATTCCGGCTCCGGCCTTTCCTGTTGTGTTTACTACTTCCATATTTGTCCTTTGGGGCATCTTTGTTTGTAGCTTCTTTTGAGTTTTTGGTATGAAGTTCGTTTTCCCGACGGTCTTGCTCGGACTGGTACTTCTGGTGCTGACGTTCAAGTTCATAGGGAGCAGTGTTCATTCTGAGAATGAAAAAGTAGGTGCAGAGGTGCGTTCATTGCGCACTATACTTGTCGAACCGGTATTGCGTGCGATTGTTGTAAGTGGTTATGGAACTGTTGATGCTGCACAGCGTCACCTTTTGTACTCGCAGGTGCCCGGGGAGGTCATAGAAAAGCTCGCTAGGGACGGGCAGGTCTTGAAAGAGGGTGATACGTTGCTCCGCCTTAATAATGATGTATGTGAAGCTCAATTGCAAAGTTTGAAAGCTCTGCTAGAAGAAAGAAAAATGGAGTACCAAGCTGCTAAAGAGCTTAAGGAGAATGGGTACTTATCCGAAGTAAAGCTTTCAGCTGCGCTGGTTGGTCTCAAAAAGGCTGAAGCAGATTTGAAAGCGTTAGAAAGACAAATGGAAAAACATACAATTCAGGCCCCAGTTTCAGGCATAATTGGGAAGGTAAATGTTGCCGTTGGGGATGTGGTATCACCAGGAGTAACGCTTATAGCAGAATTGATCCCGTTCGGGGACTATATTGTGCGAATGAACGTCTCAGAGGTAGATATTTTGTATTTGAAAGAAGGTCTGGAAGCTGAAGTTATTCTTCCCGAAGTTGGTACTATAAAGGGAAGAACAAGGTTCGTTTCACTCGTTCCAAATGATCCTACAGGGACGTTTCTTGTTGAAGTTGGGGTTGAGCGGAAAGAATTAGGCGAAAATCGTGTACCAGTTGGGATGGTGGTCGATACAAGGATAGTTGTGGATAAAAGATTCCTCTATAAAGTACCTGGTAGTGCGCTTTTATTAGGGAAAGATGGGAAGATTGCCATGGAGATCCTAAAAGATGGTTTGCTTCAGCCTATCAGAGTAGAGATAGTGGAAGAAGAAGGTGAGAATTTTTGGATACAGCAGAACGCAGCCAGGGGACAGATAGAGGTCGTTGTTGCTGGTGGGAGGCTTTCCAGGATGCCGGGGACTTAAAGCGAACTAAGCTGGGTTTCTTTTTCTTCATTTTTTGGTTACTAATTTTGCTAGTGGTGGCGGGGCACGGTTTTCTTGTGTTGGATGTTTTTTTTACTTTCCAGGGTTATTTTCTGCAGTTTCTTGTCATACCGATGCTCATTTGTGTGGGTTTCTGGGTCTCTTGCAAAATGGGGTGGATACATATTCTCAAGCTACCGGTTGCTTTGAAATGTCTCTTTGTTCCGGCTAAGGGTTGCAGAAAAAACATTTCCTCTTTTTCGGCTTTTTCAGCTATATTGGGTGGAAATCTTGGAGTTGGTAATCTTTCTGGTACCGCGATTGCGCTTGCTACTGGGGGTCCCGGCTCGATTGTATGGATGATTCTGATCATTCTTTTCACTGCTTCGATCAAGTACGTCACTTGTTACTTAAGTCTGGTTTACAGGACGAAGAGAGGTACACGCTTCATCGGTGGTCCTATGTATTTTCTTCGAGATGGGCTTAAATCTAAAGTTTTGTCGCTCTTGTTCTGTATAGGATTGATTTGTACAGCGACTATTGGCGGTGGCTTAGTTCAAGTGAACTCTCTTGCTTTGCCGATGGATTATCTCCACATACCGAGGATCTATGGGGGTTTAGTTTTCACAGTCCTAGTTGCGCTTGTGACTTTTGGTAGGCTTCGGGTCTTTACTCAGGTAGTTTCATTTATAGTGCCCTTTATGGCCATCGGATATCTGGCTGTCTCACTTTACATACTTGTTTTGCACGCGGATAGAATCCCAAATGCACTTTCACTTATGTTAACGTCGATTTGGAGCAGAACAGACATACAAGGTGGGATTGTTGGATTCGCGTGGGCGCAGTTTTTGACTACAATGCAAATGGGTATTTCCAGAGGAATATTTGCTTCTGACATCGGGTTTGGGCTAGAGGGTATACTTCATGCAAACGTGAAACAGGAAGAAGGTCATAAGTTGCCATTGGAGATAGAGCAAGGTTTGATAGGTGTGATTTCACCATTTATTGTGTTGCTGGTCTGTTTTGTTACAGCCTTGGTGCTTATGGTAACAGGTGTTGCATGGGGTCCTTTTGAAAGTACCAATATGTGCTTTGAGGCCTTCAAGGTTGGTGCTGAAAGTGATGCTGTGGGGTACTCACTTATTGTTGTGTTATTCTGTTTTGCCTTTACAACAGTACTGACATGGTCTTTTTGTGCACAGTGTGCGCTTGAATATCTCACGAATTATAGTACCAAAGCACTCAAATTGTGGAAAATTTTTTTCGTTCTCGTATTGCCCTTGGGTGCGCTATCGGAGGTGTATTTTCTATGGAGGATAGTTGACTTTACTTCTGCGGTTATGCTCGTGACGAATTTAATAGGGATGGTGTTTCTCGCAGGAGGTGTCGTGCACGAAACCAATAATAGTGTTTGAGAATTGTGAGTTTACTAGATTAGATGTGTTTGCTATTCTGAGAGCGACTTCTCTTCTTGTTTTTGGATGAAAAAATGGAACCTGCCAGCTGGTAGTGACAGAAAAGTTGCCTTCGTTGATGCTAGAATCGTTGATCCAGAAAGCGGATTAGAAATCCTTGGGGATCTTGTTGTTCATGAGGGACGAATCAGTGATTTTGGGGAATCTCTCCTTAGTGATGTTGAACTTAAGCCCTTCGATGAAGTTATAAATTGTGCTGGGCATCTTCTGATACCAGGTATCATAGATATACACGTTCACTTAAGGGATCCAGGGCAGTTGCAAAATGAGGATATACATTCTGGTACTAAGTCTGCAGCTGCTGGTGGTGTGACCACAGTTGTTTGTCAACCTAACACTGATCCTCCGATTGATACAGTTGAAACCCTGGCATACATACAAGATAAGGCAAAAAAAGTTGGTTTTGTAAACGTCCTATGTTACGCATCGATTACAAGGGGAGGGAGGGATCTCACTGACATGTTTGCCTTGCATAAAGCAGGAGCGGTCGGTTTTACAGATGATGGTCTTCCGGTTATGAACTCGCTTTTCATGAGACAGGCTTTTCTGAATGCTGCTTTTCTGAAGGTGCCAGTAGCACAGCATGCAGAGGATCTAAACCTTTCTGATGGTGGCTGCATAAATGAAGGAGTGATGTCTCATAAGTTAAATGTCCCGGGAATCACGCATCTTGCTGAATCTGTCATGGTAGCCAGAGACGTATTGCTTTTGGAGCAACTTAACGCACATTACCACGTGTTACACGTTTCAACGAAGAAGACAGTTGAGATAGTCAGAGCGGCAAAAGATAGAGGAATGAAAGTGACCTGTGAAGTAACACCACACCACTTTCTTTTAACCGAAGAGGCTGTAGATGGATATAACACCGCTGCCAAAATGAACCCTCCTCTGCGAACAGAAGAGGATCGTCTTTGTATGATCGGGGCGCTTAAAGACGGTACCATCGATGTTATTGCTTCAGATCATGCACCTCACAATGAGGTTTATAAAGAGCTCCCACTCAAAGAGGCTGCATTTGGGATCGTTGGATTGGAAACAATACTGCCACTATCACTGGAATTATACCACTCTGGAATTTTAGGGCTGCATTCCTTGCTTGCAAAACTAACGTGCAATCCTGCAAAGATTATTGGTTCTGAAGCTGGAAGAATAAAGGTGGGAAGTCCTGCGGACCTTGTTTTACTAGATCTTGATTCAGAGGTAAGGATAGATACAAAACAGTTTGCAAGTAAATCTAAGAATTCACCTTTTGGAGGGCGTAAGACCAAGGGTAAAGTTTTACGTACTATTGTTGGTGGAGATACAGTGTATATGGATATGTGAGAAAATTCCTATCGGTATCGTTTTCTTATGAGGTCTCGATGCTGCATTGGTTTTCGCGGACTTTTTAAATATTATCTTGTATGGATGCAGTATGAGTGAATGTACAGGAGAAGCTTTCACTGGCATTGCTGTCTAGTAGATTCTGATTACGAAGGCAGTTTTACGCGAAGCTTTTTGGAAATCCCATGCGGAAAAGGGTAGAATTTGCGCGATTTTAAAAAGTAGACGCTACCAATTTAGATAAACTTTTTAGACAGAGATCCAGGGCCTCTTTTTCACGAAGTGTGGCCTGAATGACATATGGTACAGAAGGGGTGACTTTTCCCTGTGATTTAGAAATCATCTCTTTCGTAGAATCTATGAAACTTATGTTCTTGCAAATCTCCTTATCGAGTATGATGAGCAAATAGGGGACTTTATCTAGTTCTGTGCAGATAATTAGTATTCCTGTTTTAGGTCTTATTCTTGAGACAGAATTTAACAGTGTTTCTCTTGCTATACCCTGAATCTTCTTAACTACTATCTCTACTGATCCGTATCTTTCTGTTTGGGCTTCCGCATTTGTGATCAGTGAATAGTACACGCTAGTGATCTCTTTCTGATGACTCTTTTGCATCGCTCTGAATCTTAATTGATTTTCATTAAGCTGCTGCAGTTGTGCTTGTTTTTCTTCTCGCATGTATTGTAAAGCGGTAATGTGTGTTACTGCTTCTATCCTGCGTACACAGTGAGCTACAGATGACGCTGATAAAATTTTTATTAATCCAATGCTTGAGCTTTTTTTGACATGTGTACCTCCACATAGCTCCACCGCTTCCCCTATTGAGACAACACGAACCGTATCGTCGTACTTTTCTCCGAACAATCCAATGGCGCCATCTCTTATCGCGTCATCAGTTTTTTTGATTTCCGTTTTTACAGAATAATCATCCCAGATCATAAGATTTACACAGTCTTCTATTTTAGAAAGCTCTTCCTCCGTAATAGATTGGCTGTGACTGAAATCGAAACGCAACCTATTTGGTGCCACAAGCGAGCCACGTTGTGAAACATGCACACCGAGTATTTTTCTCAAAACATGGTGTAATATATGTGTTGCCGAGTGGTTCCTAGCTAGGCCGTTTCTGCGATCTATGTCGATCCTGAGGTTTACTTTTTCGCCTTTACTCACCGCTTGACCCCCAATGATTTTGCATTCATGGAGGATAACTCCTTCAGCAGATTTGTAGACTTTTTCTACTTTCAGCGTAGCATTTTCTCCTTCTATTACGCCTTGATCGCTCTCTTGTCCACCTGATTCTGGGTAGAAAATCGTTTGGTTAAGTATAATTGTCAGTTCATTAGATGCATCTTTTTCTGTTACCGCTAAGACGATAGCCGAGCCTGCGAAGCTTTCATAACCAGTAAATGGCGTCTTTCCATGTTCCAGGAACACTTCTTCGACTTCATCATTTGAAATTCGAGCTATATCCTGCGTACGGGAAGCCTGAGCAAGGAGTCTTTGCATTTTCATTCTTTCAGTGAAACGTGCTTCGTCGACTGAAATTTTTTTCTCTTTTAAGATATCTATGGTTATATCTAATGGGAATCCGTGAGTGTCATATAGTGTGAATGCTACGTCCCCAGATAAGGTATCGCCCTCCCTCATAGAGCTTGAAACCTCCTCGAGTAATTTCATTCCTGACTTCAGTGTATTTCGAAACGATTCCTCTTCTAGTGTTAATGTATTCAAAATGAGATTCTTAGCTCTTGTGAGTTCCTGGTAATAAGCTCCCATGTGTTTCTCGAGTACCCAGCAAAGCTTTGGTAACAACACTGCATCGAAGCCGAGTGTATGCGAGTACCGCACTGCTCTGCGTATTATCCTCCTCAGGACATACTCGCGCCCGGTGTTACCGGGTAAAACACCATCTGCTATAAGAAAACTAGCAGAACGCAAATGGTCGGCAATTACTTTATGCGCAGCCTGATTGTCTTTGTTGCCAGTAATCTTTTGTGATTCTTTTACAATGTCTTGGAACAATTGTGTTTGGTAGTTATCATCCGTACCTTCCAGGATTGCGGTCACTCTTTCCAGTCCCATTCCTGTATCTATACACGGACACTCCATGTGCATTAGTTTCCCACTTCGTTCTCTTATGTACTGCATGAAAACGAGGTTCCATATCTCGACGTATCTTTCGCCGGGATCCTTGTTATCTTCAGGTATGTCACCGGATAAGTGCTCTCCATGGTCGTAAAAGATCTCTGAGCAGGGACCACATGGACCAATATCACCCATCTGCCAGAAATTATCACTTGTGCTAATTCTCTTGATTTTTCTTTTCCCGAAACCAGTTAATTTATCCCAAATCTCGAACGCTTCATCATCTTCGTGGTAGACCGTGATATATAGTCTTTCCTTACTTAATTTCAGTTCTTCGGTAACGAACTTCCAAGCCAATTCTATTGCCCTTTCCTTGAAATAGCAGCCGAAGCTAAAATTTCCCAGCATTTCAAAAAAAGTGTGGTGCCGTTTCGTAAATCCGACGTTTTCCAAGTCATTGTGTTTACCTCCAGCCCTAACGCATTTTTGTGCTGTTACAATGCTCGAGAATGGTGCCTTTCTGACATCTGCGAAATACTCCTTAAATGGCACCATACCTGCGTTGACGAACATCAGTGAAGGATCTTCTTTTGGTACTAAAGACGCTGAAGGGAGGTTTATGTGTCCGTTTTTGACAAAGAAATCTATAAATCTTTTTCTGAGTCCGTCTATCATGAAGCAGCCCAATGCACAGGACACAAACGTAAATGTTATGTTTCCGGGTCTTGAAAGTAAAGTACAGTCAATTTTCCTACAAGTTCTTACGGCTAGAGCGCTTGTAACGTTTAGAATTTGCGTTACTCCTGCACAATATTGAAGCTATAGAGCTGTTTATCAAGTCCACTTTCCCAAAGGTAATGCTGCCTGTACAGAGTTCCCATTTTTATTATTAGGAGAAAGGCTTAATTTACAATATTCTGCGACCATCCATAGCCATGTCTTTTTGTTTGCAGTGCTCAATCAATTACTAGTAGATCTAGCGCCTCTTTATGTAGTGTCTGTTCTGATTGTGAGTACCTACTTACTCGTGACTAGTAGCTTTAATACGGAGAAAATAACGTTTGTTTCAATTGCGCTACTCATAGTTTATCAGAGTTTTACTCTCCCAAAACCGTTGGCTTTTTTAGAAAGTCTCATGATTGCACCCATCATTGCCATACTTGGTTTGGCCGTCATGGGAAGATTAGTTGCTTGCACTAGTGTCGTTAACAGAGCTGCAGGTCTCATAGTAAAAGTCAAACATAAGACCTTCATACCAGTAATTTTGATACTTGTGTGCTACGTCCTGAGCGCCTTTGTTAACAATACGCCTATGGTGGTGCTTCTTATTTCGCTTGTTTCCATATTTAGCAAGCAAGTAGGTATTGCTAATTCCAAAATGATGCTCCCAATCGCTTTTTCTGCATCCCTTGGTGGGATGCTTACAGTTCTTGGAAGCAGTACAAATCTACTTATCTACTCAAAAGCTGAGGAGCTTGGTGTTGAATTGGGGTTCTTTGGATTTTTCTTACCAGCTCTCTTCGTAGGCATTTTTGGGATCATTTATGTAATTTTTCTCACATTGATACTTCCAATAAGAAAACCTGCAGAAGATGATTTTAGGAGATTCCTTTTTGTTTTGGATTCGCCTCAGTCAGGAAGATTGATTTTCTCTTCGGTTGGGACACGTGAGATAAAAAATATTTTACATAATCACGCATTTGGCAATAACCTGGTATTGGACGAGATTGTGGTTACGGAAAAATCTGAATTGATAGGTCGTGACGTGCTGTCTGATGATGTTGCGAGTTACTTTAACGCATCTGCTATTGGCATAGCACGTACTTCAGGAAAAGTAGTTTCTGGGTCTAGGCTAATAGTTGTTCGTAAAGCGGTAAGTTCTCATCATGAGAAGGGAGAAGTGGTTTTCACGAAAGACAAATCGTACATTCTGAGTCATGCTAATAGCATAAAGGTAATATGCACCTTTGTTGGTATGGTTCTTTTATCTGGAGCTTTGAAAATACCACTTGCTCTTACTGCTTTTTCTGGTCTTGCACTGCTAGTTATTTTAGGTGCCGTCGATGTGAGGGAGATTTTCAGATTTCTCGAAATAAAGCTGTTCCTAATGCTTATTTACTCCCTTATTATAGGGAGTTCACTAGAAATGACGGGTTTACTAGAAGATTTTGTTCAGCTTCTTTATCGGTACACTAGTGCGTTATCGGTTATTGGGATAATCTGTGCGCTCTTTACTATAGTGACTTTATTAAATGAAGTCATGAGTAATAATGCAGTGGGATTAATTTTTACGCCTGTTGTGCTAAAACTCAGTTACATGATGGGAGTAGAACCAAAGTATCTATTGTGGACACTTATCTTTGCATCCAATAGTGCTTTTGCCACACCGTTTGGATATCAGGTGAATCTTATCGTTATGGAAGCAGGAAAATACAAATATTCTGATTATTTGAAGTTCGGTTTTCCTCTTAATGTGGTTGTTTTGTTTGGCTACGTTGCTTATTTGTACCTTTTTTCTGAGCTAGATCTCTTTCATAGCGTCCACTTTGGATGAGCACCGGGTCAGTGATTGCTTTCCTGGTTGAGATTGCAACTGAGAAGCTTTTGTTTCTAACTGGAAGGTGTTAGTACTCATTGAACACTGTATGTTTTAGGCGTACAATTCGGGATTGTTCTGCGGTCGTGGTGGAATTGGTAGACACGCAGCGTTGAGGTCGCTGTGGCTAATTAAACGGCCTTGGAAGTTCAAGTCTTCTCGACCGCACGTTTCTTTCTTGTTGCGCGTACTGCTTGCGCAATTATCCTCTCTGTTAAGTATCTGTTAGGTGCTTCTGTCTTCGGATCATAAGTTTTCCAAGGTTTCTCTGAGTGCGATTTCCATCACTAGTGGGAACAATGACACTATGATAACGTTCACAAAAAATAGTGCTGTGAAAATCCCTGGACTGTTTATATCCCATTTGAAAAGTGCAAGCGCTGTTATGATCCCGGGAATCGAAATTGGGGCGGCAAGAATAATCGGTATGATGCGATCCGAGCGAATACTTAAACTACTGCAGAGCGCACCAGTGAAGGATAGCATTGCTGTTGAGTAGCAAAGGGAACCAGCAAATGAAACTATAGTTTGGATACACATCTTGTCGGTGATTAGAAGGTAAAACAAAGCTGTAGCAAAGAACGTTAACAAAAGCCCTTGTCTAATCCATAATTCTAAGACAGTCTTTGTTATGAAGCTCTTGATGCTTGGAGTAAACGTAACTAGTTGTTCGAGACTCCCAGTAGTCCAATATTGTGAAAAAATTCCGCTAACCGAGACTAAGTGCAGGATGTTTGTGGTCACCCATAACACCAGGCCGTCCATTTGGCAGTTTAAGATTTGTCTATAGAGAAGTAACTGGAAAAAGTTGATCAATAAAAATGCTAATAGTACTATTGACGACTTACCACGAAACATATATGGTTCTTTCTTTGGCGGCAAGTATAACATAATAGTTATTTAAGTTTATGATGTTAAGGTTTCGCCGGTGTGGGTCTTTTTTTCTTTTACCCGATGTCTTCTGATGATATAAAAACTGCCGAGTATATGGGAGAAAGGATGCTCGCGTACTTTCGTGAAAAGTTGATCACCCTTAGAAGTGCTTTGTTGAATCAAGGGAAGGTTGTGAAAGATGTGCTAAGTAGGTGTGCAAACTCATATGAGGCTGACGACATCATAATGTCTACACAAAAGCGCAACTTGTTGTTAAGCGAGATAGACGATGCAATTGAACGCATAGAGCAAGGCGTGTATGGTTACTGCGAGGAGACAGGTGACGAGATAGGCTTTGGTAGATTAGATCTTGAGCCCACAGCCAGGTACTGTGTTGATGTTCAAGAAAGACTCGATAAGAAAAATCGTTTTCTCAAGTCCTCTGGAAGCGTAAATAATGAGGAAGGGTGATATTTTTGTTCTCTGGTTTTGACAACTGTAGAACATGAGTGCAGAATAGTCCCCATGTCCTTTTATTTGGTCTGATTTAGTGGATAGCGAAAATCTCAATAAAACTAAGAGGGTTGTCTCTGAAAGTCTGGAGGAAAAGCTTGGCGAGTCTTACCAGGTTCTCGATAGGGGCTTTGTGCGTGTTGTCGATTACATGGGAAACGATCAGGCAATTGTTCAAGCCGCTCGGGTTTCCTATGGAAAGGGAACAAAAACAGTAAATCAAGATCGTGGTTTAATACACTATTTGATGCGGCATGGCCATACTACGCCATTCGAAATGTGTGAAATCAAGTTTCACGTGAAAATGCCCATCTTTGTTGCCAGACAGTGGATTAGGCATAGGACGGCTAACGTTAATGAATACTCAGCACGCTACTCAATCGTTGAAGAAGAGTTTTATATCCCGGAGATTGACAAAATTTGTTATCAGTCCACTACCAATTCTCAGGGAAGGGGAGATGAACTTGAGCAGGAAGTTGCACAAGAGTTTCGTGATTTTCTCACAAGAAGTGATAAGTCTACATACGATGAATACACGCGCTTCATAGAGAAAGGCTTAGCTCGTGAGATTGCGCGTATTGCAATGCCTTTAAACACCTACACGGAAATGTATTGGAAGGTGGATTTGCATAATCTGTTTCACTTTTTGAAATTACGCTCACATCAAAGGGCACAGTACGAGATTCGCAGATACGCCGAGATAATGGAAGAAATCGTAAGTTCATGGGTCCCGATGGCGTACGAAGCCTTTTTAGAATATGAAAAACATGCACAAACCCTCTCTAGGAGTGCAATCGAGTATGTACGCGATAATCTCAAAGAGACACTTTCTTCCGAAAGGGAAAGATATGGAATTGGTGCTCGCGAATTTACTGAAGTAACTGAAATGCTCACTGGAGCGGGAAAAAAATAGAGAGGCTAGGTTTATGAGGCTTCTTCAAAGTGGGGCTATAACCTTTCTGTCCTTGAAGCATGAGTGAAAATCAATTAGATTTAACTGGTTGTAGTGGTCTAGGGAGAAAATATAAGGATGGCGTTAGCTAGATATGACAACCCTTGGGGTTCTGATGACGAGCCACTGCGGAGAACGAGAGTAAATAATAGAAACGTCTACGATATAGAAGGAATTTTACTTTCTATGCGTGGTAGATTTTTTCGTCGTAGCGGGCCCAGGTTCAGCTGGTGGTTGATCTTTTTTCTCCTTGGTTTGTTTGGCGTCTTTTGGGTTTTGTCAGGCTTTTATATTGTGAACCCAGAAGAACAGGCAGTGAAGCTTACATTCGGTAAGTATGCTGGGATGGCAGACCCGGGTCTCAGGTATCATTTTCCTTTTCCAATTGGTCATGTCGATAAGGTGAAAGTAGCTGTCATAAATCGTAACGAAATAGGTTATTCTCCGGGCAAAAAGGGGGAAGGTGAGGGTATAATGCTCACAGGTGATGAGAATATTGTCAATGCAAATTTTGAGGTTCAATGGCGGATAAAGGATGCCTATAAATTTCTGTATAAAGTTAGGGATTATGGCTTTGGGTTGAGTGTTAAAGGTGCTGCGGAAAGTGCCATGAGGGATGCAATTGGGCAAAATAAGATATCATTTATTTTAAGAGGTGAAGGCAGAGCAAAAATTGCCTCAGATACCAAAAAACAATTGCAAGAGATCCTTGATGGATATGATATGGGCGTCGAAGTGCTTTCGATCCAAATGAAGAAAGTTGATCCTCCTGAGAAAGTAATAGATGCTTTCCGTGATGTGCAGAGTGCTCGTGCTGATAAGGAGAGAGAAATCAACCAAGCCTACTCTTATAGGAACGACGCTTTACCTAGAGCTCGTGGGGAGGCTGAAGTTGCTTTACAAGGTGCGCAAGCCTACAAGATAGAAGTTATAAATCGGGCATTGGGTGACACAACAAGGTTCACTGAGGTGTACAACCAGTATAAAATTAACCCCGAGATAACGAGAGTGAGAATGCGAATTGAAATGCTCGAAGATGTTTATAGAAACACCGAGAAAATCGTTGCTGATGATAGCGGCATATTCAAGTTCTTTGATTTACAGAAGGGTGGTGTCAAATGAAGGGTGTTTTAGCTGCTATTTTGGGCTTTTTCTTGCTCTTAAATCTTAGTGTCTTTGTGGTCCCCGAGGGGCATAGTGCCATAGTCTTGCAGTTTGGTGAGGTGATAACTGAAAGCCCCCTTGAGCCAGGTTTGCATTTTAAGATCCCGTTCATTAATAAAGTCATAGTGATGGATACGAGGATACAAGATCTATCATCTGATTCTAGGGAAGTCATTGCCGCTGATCAAAAGAGATTAATAGTTAGTTACTACGCGAAATATAAGATCATAGATCCTGTGCAATTTTATCGGTCTACTAGGAATATAGCCAATCTTGAGAGTAGGTTAGGTCCAGTGGTTGAGGCAAATATGAGGGAACAGATAGGTCTGGTACCTCTTGTCAGCATTCTGACTGAGGAGAGGGCAGATGTAATGAGCAAAATAAAGTTGCATTCAGGAAATGTTGCCTCAGACTTTGGGGTCGCTGTGGTAGATGTGCGTATAAAGAGGACCGACCTTCCAGAAGAAAACAGTGGTGCGATCTTTAAAAGAATGCAAACAGAACGTGAAAAAGAAGCACGTGAAATAAGGGCACAGGGTTACCAGGAAGCGCAGAAAATAATCGCCAATGCTGACAGAGAGAAGAAAGTTATCCTCACTGAAGCATATGCGAAGGCGCAATCGATCAAAGGTGAAGGTGATGCTGAGGCTGCCAGACTATATGCGAAGGCATATGCGGTTGATCAAGATTTCTACAAGTTTTACAGGACGATCATTGCGTACAGGAAGGCTTTTGATCGGGGTAATACAAAGTTTATTATCAACTCAAATGATAAGTTTTTGTCTACATTAAAGGATGTTAGTGAGAAAAAATAGGTTTTATAAGATATTTCTCTTAGTGGTGCTTTTGAGCTCTTCTTTGGCTTCTGGAACTGTGCCAGCTGAGGGTTTTTCCGATGTTGTCTCAAGGCTTGCTCCTGCAGTTGTGAACATTTCTAGCGAATACAGGTTGAGGATGGATAACCAGGGTCTGTGTGGTAACCCGGCTATTTTGGAAGAGTTTTCTGAGTTTTGTGAGCGCCTCAAGCCATTTTTTCGTAACAAGAATCCAGGTAAGAAATATGGTACATCCTTAGGTTCTGGTTTTTTGATTTCTGATGATGGGCTTATAGTTACGAATTATCACGTTATTGCGAACGCCGACAAAATCAAGGTTGTTTTGAGTCAGTGTAGTGAAGCGTGCCAACAGTATGAGGCCACAGTGATTGGGTATGACAAAAAGACCGACCTTGCCGCGCTAAAAATTTCTGGAGTAAAGGGCCTACCATATTTGCGTTTTGGCGACTCATCTAAGATGAGACCCGGGGACTGGGTGATAGCAGTTGGTAATCCTTTTGGTTTGGGGGGTTCTGTCAGTGCAGGAATTGTCTCGGCTATTAGTAGAGAAATCGGTTTGTCGCAGAACAGCGATTTTATCCAGACAGATGTTGTGCTTAATTCTGGTAATTCGGGAGGACCGCTTTGTAATGCAGAGGGTGAAGTAATTGGTGTAAATACAGCTGCTGTGTACTCTAATGGTGGAAGCGCAGGAATTGGTTTTGCCGTGCCCTCGAATGTTGCCAAACCAGTTATAGAAGCTCTGGCTAAGGGTAAGCAAATCCAGCGTGGGTGGATAGGAATTGTTATACAGGAAATCACAAATGAAACAAAAGATTCGCTTGGTGGAGACTTATCTGGTGTCCTGGTCGCGAGTATTGAAAAAGACGGACCTGCATACAAAGCTGGGATGAGGGTCGGTGATGTCATTACGGCGGTAAACGGGGAGAAAATTAGTGGTTCGAGGAAATTAGTAAGGGAAGTTTCTGGGCGCAAGATAGGTGATACGATAGTACTATCTGTAGTTAGGGATGCCCTTAAAAGTAAGGAGACGGTATCTTTGAAAATAAAGATTGAGAAAACACCACAAAGATATACAGACGATGATGGGGCCTCGCAGTTGGAGGTCATAGGATTGGTGGTCTCCAATCTGACCGATACGATTCGGAATTCGTTTGGACTTGGTGCAAGCATTGAAGGTGTAGTTGTCTTGGCTGTCGATCCAGATAAGGAGAGTTTTCTTAAGGCCGGAGATATAATTGTCGGGGTTGGTACCAATAGACAGATTTCGACTGTCCAAGAATTTAAACAGCATATAGACGAAGCAAAGAAAAAGGGGCAGAGGTCCCTCCTAATGCTGATAAATCGCGGGAAGCAAACGGTTTTTGCTGCTGTAAGCTTAGATGACTAGTTCCACCTCTAATGCGGCGGCAGACATTCGTACATCTTAGAGTACGAAGCGATTATTCGCTCTTACGGGCAGTTACCAAACCTAGAAAAATTGTTGATCTAGCGCGTGCTGCTGGCATGCCAGCCGTTGCGCTCACTGACATTGATACAATGGCAGGTGCGCTTGAGTTTGCTGAGTATGCTAAGAGCTCTGGTATTCAGCCGATTATTGGAATTGATCTTGCAATTTCACACAATCATGTTGACTCACGTGTACTCCTGATCGCAAAAAACGAAGAGGGCTTTCACAATATGATTAAGCTCTCTAGGGTAGTTTCTTCTAGAAGAGTTGCGTTAAATGAGGTTTTTACCTATAGCAAGGGTCTAATTCTGCTGTTAGGAGAGTTCTTTCTTGATGCTATCAATAGTTATTCGATTAACGCGGAAACTCTGGTATCCGATATAAAGCAAGTCTTCGACAAGGACCTTTTTATTGAAATACAACGTCTGGGCAATCAATCTGCAGAGGAAAAACTTATTCAACTTGGATATGAGTGTAATATTCCTTTTGTTGCGACAAACGATGTTCTTTTTCCGAATAGGGATTTCAGGGAGGCACATGACGTATTGACATGCATCGGTGGTCTTACATATGTCAGTGATATAAACCGCGTACATTACTCTCCAGAATCGTATTTTAAAAGTGCAGAAGAAATGTTTGCACTTTTCTCTGATTTGAAGGAAGCGTTGCACAACACTGTTTTGATAGCGCGTCGTTGTAGCTTCATGCCAGAAGTGAGGAGTCCTATTCTGCCAAAGTTTGAATGCGAAATAAACGAAAACGATGAGTTGAGGCGTCTCAGCTATGCTGGTTTGCAAAGAAGGATGGGGGATGATGTTCCACAAAATTATTTTGATAGGCTCGAGTATGAGCTTGGTATTATCATTGACATGAATTATTCTGGCTACTTTTTGATAGTGGCTGATTTCATACGTTGGAGTAAGGCCAATGATATTGTTGTTGGTCCTGGAAGAGGATCTGGAGTCGGATCAATAGTTGCATGGTGTCTTGGTATTACTGGTTTAGATCCACTGAAATTTGCTCTTTTTTTTGAAAGGTTCCTGAATCCGGTTCGTGTATCAATGCCGGATTTTGATGTGGACTTTTGCCAGGAAAGACGCCATCTTGTGATAGAGTACGTGAGGAAAAAATATGGTCACGTTGCTCAAATAATGACCTTTGGTACTCTCCAGCCCAGGGCTGCATTGCGAGATGTTGGAAGGGTCCTTCAGCTGCCTTATGGGCGAGTAGATAGGATCTGTAAAATGATTCCCAATAATCCAGCCAATCCGATTTCTTTGCAGGAGGCAATAAATCTCGACAAAGATCTTCAAAAAGAAAGTGAAAATGATGAATCGATAGCAAAGTTGCTTGATCTTGCTCTTAAGCTGGAAGGAACACTAAGACATGCATCGACTCACGCTGCTGGAATAGTTATTAGTGATACTCCAATAGAGGATTATCTGCCTATTTACCATGATAAGGAATCAGAAATTCCGGTTACTCAGTATTCGATGAAATATGTTGAAAAAGCAGGACTCATAAAGTTTGATTTTCTAGGTTTGAAAACATTAACAGTAATCAATCAGGCATGCTCATTAGTACGACTAAAAGATCCTAATTTCGATATGGATTCTATTCCTCTTGACGATAAAAGGACGTATGAGCTTCTTTCAGCGGGAAATGCGATAGGTGTGTTTCAGCTGGATAATGCGTACATGTGTGAAACGCTAAAACGCCTGCATCCAGACTGTTTTGAAGACATAATTGCCCTGATCTCGCTTAACAGGCCTGGTCCTATGGCGAACATTCCAACGTACATAGCAAGGAAACACGGAAAAGAAACAGTTAAATATCCACATCCACTACTTGAATCTTCATTAAAAGAAACTTTTGGTGTTGTTATCTATCAAGAGCAGGTAATGGAAATGGTTCGGCTTCTTGCTGGGTATACACTCGCTGAAGCAGATATACTCCGGCGTGTTATGGGTAAGAAGATACGTGCGGAAATGTCAGAGCAAACCGAGAAATTTGTCGAGGGTGCAAAACGTAACGGTATTGATGCGGAAAAAGCTCGAGAAATCTTCGAGATGGTAGAAAAGTTTGCTGGCTATGGTTTTAATAAGTCACATGCCGCTGCATATGCACTCATCTCATACCAAACGGCCTTTCTCAAGGCTAACTTTCCAATTGAGTTTACCACGGCTGCCCTTAATCTCGAACTGCACCATACGGACAAGCTTGCAATTCTAATACAAGATGCAAAAAACTGTGGTATCACAATTTTGCCACCAGATATAAATAAGTCAAAAATTTTCTTCTCTATTGAGGGTAATGCAATAAGGTACTCGCTCGCAGCTTTGAAGAATGTTGGAGAAGCTGCAGCTTCAGCAATACAAAAAGGAAGCCCATTCCAAACAATTGCGGAACTTCAAAGATGCTTGGATGGAAAAATAGTTCATAGAAAAGCTGTTGAAAGTCTTATAAAGTCGGGTTCTCTGGATGTACTCTCTCCTGAGAGGAGTAGACTTTATTCTTGTATGAACGAATTAGTGGGAAAAGAGGATAATAGTGCACAGATGGCATTATTTGATATCTCTGTTGTTAAACCAGAAAAAGTGTTTGCGCCGTGGAATTTTTTTGAAAAAACACAGTGTGAATTTGATGCGCTTGGCTTTTTTCTTTATGATCACCCTCTTTCTCCATATCAAAAGTTTTTAAAGCTTTCACCGAATCAGATTGCTGGTGTGATAACTGAATTGAGAATAAGGTCGAGGGGCAATAGAAAGTTTGCTGTGATGCATGTTTCGACAGTAAGCGATATATACACTGTCGTGTTTTACGAGTCTGAAGTCATTGACTCCAGACGTGAGCTTTTTGTAGTTGGTGTAAAGGTCGTGCTGACCCTCTTAAAGAGTGATAACGGCTATGTATGTAGTAATGTGGCTGAATTACACGAATTTATCTTTGCGGATTATAAGAGAAGATTTGCAATTCTCGTAAACCGCAAAGAACAGGTTACCGCATTGAAGGACGCTCTAAGGCGTGGTGGTAAATGTGAGGTTACACTTGTTGTGCGTAATGATTCACAGTACACGAGGATTGTTTTGGGGCATGATTTTGAGCTTGCCATTGAAAAGCTTGCATTGATTGAGGGTGTGCAGATTCTCAAGCACAGAGTGCGCTCCATTAACGGATGAGTATCGTGCGAGTACTGTGAGATTATTCGTCCTTGTTTGTAGTGTGCTTGAAATTGTTGATGCCGTAGCAATTTAATACTTCGTCTAAGTGTGTTACACTCTACGACGTTCTTGGGATGTAGCCAAGCGGTAAGGCAACGGTTTTTGGTATCGTGACGCGCAGGTTCGAATCCTGCCATCCCAGCTTTCAGGATTATTGTTTTACGTTTCTACTCATCGAAGGGTCTTTTCCTTCTAAGAAATACGTAGTACGCTCCTTCACCCCCATGATGTGGTAGTGCCTCTGCTACGAATTTAATCAGACCTCGGGTCTCGGCATTGTTTTCTAACCATGACACAAGACTTGTCTTGATAACTGCATCGCCAGTCCTTCCTTTTCCAACAATGATTAGGAGATAACGAAAACCACTCACGTAATTTTCTAAAATGAATTCGATAGTTTTCTGATAGGCGCTTTCCACGGTTTCACCATGCAGGTCTAGTGTCTTGTCTATATTAATCTTTCCGCGTTTGATTTTTCGCAAAAAATCAGGATCTGCATTCTTAGCGAAATCAAGCCCACTTGTGTTCGAGTTACTTGGTTTATTGTATGTCACGACTTTGTCTTTTGTATTTGGTGTGGGACCTCTCGGAGGTTTTGTTAGGTTATGACAATATGGGTGGGCAAATTTGTCTGAAACCTTAGTGACGCTCCTTATAAAGCTGTCCCAGTCTGTTGGATTTTCATGCTGTGTACTCATGTGAGAATTTTCTGTAGTACTGATAGAAATCATACTTATGTTGCAGGTTCTATCATCTTCTCTGGATGTACCCGATTTGTGCCAAGTAATTTCTTTTCTGATCAAGTGAGTATACGTGTTGATGCCATGTACACTTTGTATTCCCACCTTCTCTAATAATTCTATGAAATGGTCGTGTAAATTGGTAGTGTATTTCGGTGGATGGTGTTGTGCGGATTCCTGGTTTGTACGATCGCTGAAGAATCTGTCTTTTGTGTTGTCATCTATATATGGCCCGAGGACAGCGTTTATATGTCTTATTTCAGCGCCAGACTCCAACATCTTGAGAACCGTATTTCGTATTAATTCGTTTGGACTACTGAGATCTACATTTGCGATTCCTATAACACGGTTTATGTGATCAGAAAGTAGTAAAGGGATAGAGTCTATTGTCTTTATCACGAGAAATAGGTTAGGCCTGTTCGTTACAAGCGCGTTGCATTTTAGGAAACCGGTGCTTGGACTGTCTGCAAATATGCACACACTAGATTGTGATTGTTTGGGTAAAACGTATGCTTTCCCTTGCAATTCCATATGGGTAAAACTTCTGATGTTTGTCAGAGGGTCTCCTTCGAGTGGGACATTACAAAGAAAAGAATGCTCTATTATGTTGGTATTATGCCTATCGAATGAAGGTAAAGCTATCCTAAAAACGGATCTCTTACGCATCTGCTTCGCTTCTTGGAAATACCAGAACAGTAACATACTAGTCTAATCCTATACAACCTGTGTATATGGAGCTTCAGGTTCACACTATACAGATAAGTTGCTATAATCCTTGCTGTTTCTCTCTGCTAGAATGAAAGAAAACATGCACTCTTCCATCACTGTGCAACAAGATGCATTGACAAGAATTCTTGCGAATCTTGTTAGTGTATCAACAAGGAAAAGCACTATAGCTTATTTGTCGCATGTTAGGGTGTGTTTCGCTGGTAATTCGGTGGAGTTCACCACAACTGATAATGAGCTTTCACTCACAGATTCGTTACAGGGAATTGAAGGTGCAATTGATGCAGTAATCTCAGTAGATGCATTCAAGTTGTACGAGATAGTCAGGCGTCTGCCAACCGATGTTGGGATTATTTTCTCGATTGAAAAGAATAATTTAGTTGTTCGCAGCAAAAGGATAGAGTTCTCATTACCATATTTAGATGCAAAACATTTCCCATTGATAAGTGAAGAGGAAAAAAGGGGACAAATTAGCTTTGCAGGGGATGAAATAAGGAGTCTCTTCAATAAAGTGCGGTTTGCCACTTCCACTGAGTCTACAAGGCAACATCTGAACGGTGTATATTTTGAATCAGATGGTGAAAAAATAACCGTTGCTGCAACTGATGTACACAGGCTTGCAGTAGCCACACTTACAAAAAAGACAGGTCTCAAGTTTTCTTGCATAATTCCGAAGAAAACTGTGTCAGAGATGATTAAGCTTTCTTCGAGTAAGGAAGTTGACCTCTTTCTTCATGGGAAGGAGTATGTCAGTAGGATAAGGATGGTTTTCGGGGGTATTCGTTTAAATTCGAAGTTGATAGCTGGTACATTCCCAAATTTCGCTGCTGTCATTCCGCAGAGTTTCAAGTCTTCTCTAACATTTGATAGAAAGGGTTTAGCGACCAGTATAGAAAGAGTTGGCCTTGTTTCGCCTGATCAAAGTCGTGCGATTAGTATTAGCATTAAGGGCAAGCAGCTTTACCTTGATGCGAGTAATTCTGATGCGAGTTTTGGGCGAGAATTATTGGAATTAAATGAAGAAGTGAACGAAGAGCTCAGTATTTATTTCAATCATGCCTACCTCCTGGATATACTCTCGGCTCTGGATAATAAAGAGGTGATAATGAAGTTTAACAATGCAACTTCTCAGGTTTTGTTTCAGGGTGATGAGAGTGCTTTGTATATTGTTATGCCAATGGCTTTCTAGATATTTTTGTATTGGGCTTTGTACCCCTTGTTCTTCTTATCAAGAAGCATGTTTACAAAGCTAACCCTAAAGATTAGAATTCTCCTGTTGGCCCGGTAGCTCAGTTGGTAGAGCAAAGGACTGAAAATCCTTGTGTCACTGGTTCGAGTCCGGTTCGGGCCACGCGATGCAGTATTTCTTGGTTTAAACTCCATGTAATCTGCTTTGTATTGTAGGTTTTCGATCTCGTCATATTGGGTTGAAGTGCCTAATACCTTCCTTTCCGGAGCTGAAGTTCTCAATAAGTTCTGTTACAGATTTGAGGTATCAGTGTCTACCTAGACATTTGAGAACCCTGCTTCATCCCCAAAAGAGTAGAGTTTCTCCATTCTAGTGACCTCTATCGTTGAATTTTCTAGTTCGTTCATTAGGGCATAGATAACTGTCGTTGCTAGACTCTTGTTGGGTTCTGCCAAAAATCTGCAACAAAGAGTGTCACTATACGGCATGACTGCGGTTTCTTCTGGCCAAATCAAGACGCCTTTGACGCTTATGCTACCCAGGATGATTGCATCGTCCACTTTTATTTTTTTTAAAGCAGCCAAAAGTGATGCTAAATTTGTGCTATCCCAACTTATAAAGAGATCTACTCCGATTAGAAGCTTTTCTTTTTTGCTCTGATATTGAGGTTTGAGGAGTGTACCTTTAACTAGGCTATGACATGAGAAAGCTACCAGACTTTTTCTGTCGATGTTGTTAATTATGTGTTCTGTGAATTTTCTAGTGCCAACCTTGAGCTTGCTATGCAAAGGATCATAAATATCTGCGGTATGTACACCTGATTTTAGTGTCTTCAACCACGCAGAATAAATCTTCTGTGCAATTTCTTTTTGTCCCACGTAGCTAAGCATGTACATTGCAGCATTCAGAAGACCGGAGGGATTTGCAATGTCTTGGCCTGCTATATCAGGTGCAGAACCATGCACAGCCTCGAACATTGCGTACTCTTCTCCTATGTTGATGCTACCTCCAAGACCAACTGAGCCTGACATTTCTGCCGCAACGTCCGAAATAATATCTCCATATAGGTTAAGGGTCACGATTACATCAAATTTTTCAGGATTTTTTGCTATCCTTGCTGTGCCAATGTCTATAATGTAGTTTTCACTTTCAATATCTGGATACTCAAGCGCGACCTTCTTAAACAGTTTGTGGAAGATTCCATCAGTCAGTTTCATGATATTATCTTTCACCATTACAGTGACTTTCTTCCTACCGTTATTGCGCGCGTACTCAAAAGCATATCTGCAAATCCGTTCAGACGCACTTTCTGTAATAACCTTAGTGCAGTTGTATGTATCAAGGGTCTGTCTATATTCTATCCCTGAGTAGAGGTCTTCCTCATTTTCTCGGATAATGACAATATCCATTTTAGGGTTTTGCCATTCTAGGTACGAGGCACAAGGCCTAACATTTGCGAATAGCCCCAGCTTTTTTCTGAGTGTTACGTTTAGACTTCTTACACCTCCGCCACGAGGAGTTGTTATCGGTGCTTTTAGGAGCACTTTATTCCTCTTCAGGGTTTCCCATCCGGAGTCAGAAATCCCAGAAGGCCAGCCTTTTTCATAAATCTTCTGTCCAATTTCGACTGTATCAATCTGTATTTCTGCACCAGCCTCAAAAATAATTTCGAGCACTGATGTCATTATTTCCGGTCCGACTCCGTCGCCATAGGCTACCGTCAACTTAGGCATATTATCCTTCCGTATACTGTACTTCTTTTATTTTACAAAAAACTGCCGTTATTATAGTGGAGAGTTGTCTTGTTAGCAAAATCCGGTGTTTCTTGTGGTCTTGGGGAAGATATTCCCCCTTTATCTAATGATACTGTTGGGCTACATTGCCGGAAGAACGCTCAATACTGATCGCAATACCATCGCAACTCTTCTTTTATATCTGCTCTCACCGCTAGTTATCTTAAGCGGGTTACTCGGTGTGGACAATATGCAGAAACTATTACTTCTCCCTGTCATTGTTTTTTTAACGAGTTGTTTCATGTGCTGGCTTGTATATACGGCCACCAAGCTTTTTTATAATGACAGTCTCAGAAACATAATTGCATTTAGTTCAGGTAGCTTCAACACGGGCCAATTTGGTCTCCCCGTAGCACTTATGATAGTTGATGCCGAAACTGTCGGGATATATATACTTGCATACAGTGGAATCATCCTTTTTGAGAATACATATGGTTTCTATATTGCATCTAAAGGAGCCTTTTCTCCAATGTACTGTATAAAAAAGACGCTAAGCCTGCCTCCGCTACACGGAATAGTGGTAGCATTTTCCATGAAGCTTTTGTGTTTACACTTTCCTGAATTTTTGGATCCATTTTTTGCGAATCTACGAAGTACCTATGTGACACTTGGTATGAGTACCATTGGTCTTGGTCTGGGAACTATAAAAAAGTTCGAAGTGGACTGGAAGTGCATTGGAATCACGATGTTTGTAAAGTACTTTCTTTGGCCGGTTCTAATGCTTAGTCTTGTCTATCTTGATGCCTCTTTCTTGCACATTTTTGATAACGACAAAGTGTACAATGCTATGTTGATTCTTTCTGTGGTACCAATTTCTGTGAGTACCATGCTATTAGGTTGTGTTTTCAATTATCCAGCGGAGAAGATTGCAGTTGTTGTCCTCATAAGTACGCTTACAGGCATGGTGTACATTCCTTTGGTGGTGAAGTTCTTTTTTTAAATTTCATAAAGTGATTTCCTATTTTGGTGATGTACACAAAATTCTGATTTGCCAGTTTGAGAAAGTTTTAAATTTCGATTAGTCATCTGTAATCAAAAAAATGTGACCTGTATCATTGGATGGTTGCAAGAGAGCCAGGGTAAGAAACAGTTACCACTCAGTGCTGAAAAGTGGGTAAGATATGAATTTTAAATCATCCACTACGAAACAATTCTTTACTTGTGGAATGTAACAAACGGATCTGGGTGCGTCGTGCCTTTTTTCCGCCGAGAATGCGTTCGTTCTCAAGTTGATTTCCCGCACTCTAGGTGCTAGAATCGACCCCTAGATCTTTCCACCAGAAGAAGTGCAGCGCCTAATCCAAAGACGCCTTGGAAACAATCTACCCGTCTTTGTGGATAGTATACCGGGGCATTATTCTATTTCAATAAAGATTTGGGTTAGAGCCGGGAGTGAGTGTGAGACTCAAGAAAATAATGGGTTGGCGCACTTTCTTGAACATATGATCTTCAAGGGTACAAGTACACGAAGTGCAGAACAAATAGCAGCGGATTTTGATCGGCTTGGAGGTTATTTCAATGCGTGTACCAGTAGAGGTTACACAGTCTACTATGTGAAGCTGTTGGAAGAACACTTGGATAAAGGGATGGAGATCCTTTCTGATGTGCTCAACAATTCGATCTTCCCAAAAGAAGAACTCGAACGCGAAAAGATGGTTGTCCTGGAGGAGATTTCTCAAACTGAGGACGCACCCGACGACATTATTTTCGACCGTTTTTTTGAGAGTATATACCCGAATCAAGCCTACGGGAGACCTATTCTTGGTTCTAGGGAGAACGTTAGACGCTTTACAAGAGATGATATTACCTCTTTCATATCTCAACACTATTATTCTGAGAATATGATGCTTATTGCATCCGGTAAAGTGGATTCCGAGAGGTTCATCTCACTAGCAGAGAAGTACTTCGGATGTATAAAGTCAGTAGGTGTACGTGCTGCGGATAGGTCTCCAGCACAGTATGTTCCTGCTGAGTACAGAGAAGAGCGTAAATTGGAGCAAACTCACCTCATTCTAGGATTGCCGTGTGTTTCTTATTCACACAGCATCTCTCAGATATATTCCGCTAAGGTTCTTGCTATACTCTTGGGTGGTAGCATGTCGTCTAGATTATTTCAGGAAGTGCGAGAAAAACGTGGTCTAGCATATTCTATAACTGCTTTTCATGCACCAAGTGAGACTTCGGCAATCATGGGTATTTACTCTTCTACGGATCCAAAGAGACTAAAAGAGCTGGTTACAGTAGTCCTTGGTGAGCTGTCTAAGCTTCAGAATACTCTCACAACTGAGGAAGTGGAAAGAGCGAAACAGCAAATTAAGTCATCGATTTTAATGAGTCTGGAAAGTAATGAATCTCGTGCATCCCATATAGGTAGGTCAATTCATTATTTTGGTAGATACACGGATGGAGCTGAGCTAATCGAGGTCATTGATACTATTGGGGTCGACGATGTTGCCTCGATTGCAGAGTTTATGTTGCAGGATAAGCGCTTGAGCCTTGCATTAATTGGTGCAAAAGGTATGTTGGATGAATGTAGAGTGTTAGCAGAGGCACTGTAGCATTCGTTTGTATGACCAATTTAGTTTAGCTTTTGGAGATATAAAATGAGTACTGAGTTCCATGGGACTACTATTCTTTCGATTAGAAAGGATGATAAGGTCGTCATGATAGGTGATGGACAAGTGACTATGGGAAACGCAGTCGTTGTAAAATCGACTGCGCAGAAGGTGAAGCGTCTTTCTGGTGGAAAGATAATATCAGGATTTGCCGGATCAACTGCGGATGCATTCACGTTATTTGAGCGGCTAGAGTCAAAATTAGAAGCCCATCCAGGTCAACTTTTGCGTGCGTGCGTGGAGCTTGCGAAGGATTGGCGTACAGACAAATTTCTTCGTCGATTAGAGGCGATGATGATTGTGGCTGATGCTAGGGGTACGTTCATTCTGAATGGTGCTGGTGATGTGATAGAACCTGAGGATAGTGTTGCTGCAATTGGATCTGGGGGCAACTATGCTCTCGCTGCTGCTAAAGCGCTTGTAGCCCACGCCAGTGATCTTGATGCTTTTCAGATTGCTGAGGCAGCTATGAAAATAGCTGCTAAGATCTGTGTTTTTACAAATGAGAATTTTACGGTTGAAGTCATTGATTGTACTTCAAAAGAGTGTAGTTGAAGTTAGTGAGAGTATTATATGGGTACAGAGAGAGTCTTTAAGTATTCAGCTGTAGTTGGACAGGATCCCGAACATATCTTAGAAGATGCTTATTCTGCCGCTCCAAAGGCGCTTGTAAGTTATCTGGACAGATTTGTTGTTGGACAGAAGTTGGCCAAGAAAAAAATTGCGATTGCAATAAGAAATCGCTGGAGGAGAAATAATGTTCCAAAGCCACTTCATGATGAGATCATTCCAAAAAATATACTTATGATAGGGCCAACTGGTGTTGGAAAAACAGAAATTGCTAGACGCGTGGCGAAACTTTCAGGAGCACCGTTTATTAAGGTTGAGGCAACGAAGTTCACTGAGGTCGGCTATGTTGGTCGAGATGTCGAATCAATAATTCGGGATCTTGTTGATAGTGCTGTTGCGCAGGTCAAAGATCAGAAGAGGAAGCAGTTTTTGAAGGGAGCCGAAGAATCTGCCAAGGAGAAGATCCTTGATGCACTGGTTGGTAAAAAAGATGCTGAAGATGAGGATCTTCCTAGCGATGGGGATGAAAGACATGATGCAAGAGCTATTTTTGAGAAGAAGCTCGATGAAGGGAAATTAGATGATGCGGAAATCGAAATAAATGTTCGTGAGGTTCCCCAAAATGTTTTTCCTACAATGGATGTTCCAGGTATGCCGGGCACGCAGATTGGTATGATGAACATCGGGGACATGATGAGTAAGGTCTTTGGTGCGAGTAAGAAGTTCAAAAGAAAAAGGGTCAAAATCAAAGATGCTAGAAAAATCCTCGCAGATGCAGAGGTCGAGGATCTTTTTGATGAAGACGCGATAATCAAAGAAGCACTAGACCTAGTGACAAATAGGGGTATGGTTTTTATTGATGAGATAGATAAAATCTGTGCTCGAACAGAGGTTAGAGGTGAGGTGAATAGAGAAGGTGTTCAGAGGGATTTATTACCCCTTCTAGAGGGAACCACAGTAGTGACAAAGTATGGTGTTGTGAAAACAGATCATATTCTTTTCGTCGGTTCTGGGGCGTTTCACTTTGCTAAACCGTCGGACTTACTACCAGAATTACAGGGACGTTTGCCGATAAGAGTAGAACTTGACTCGCTTGACGTGGAAGATATGATCCGTATCCTCACCGAAACTGAGTCTAGCCTGTTAAAGCAGTACTGTGCATTGTTGGAGACAGAAGGTGTTTCTCTTGAATTTACAAAAGATGGTGTGCGTGCGATCGCTGAAGCTGCAATAACCGTTAATAATGAAGTTGAAAATATCGGTGCAAGGCGCCTCCATACAATAATGGAGACACTGCTTGAAGAAATTAACTTTGAGGCCAATGATAATGTAGGAAAAACTTTTTCAATTGACCGTGAGTATGTAGATAAACATCTGCAAACTATCATCAAGAAGTTGGATTTGTCGAAGTTTATTCTGTAAACATGGGCAAAATTGCCGGTCTAGTGGTTGCAGGAGGAGGAGGCTCGAGGATAATAGGTTCGGTGCTTCCAAAGCAGTACTTGGAGATCCATGGCAAAGCAATTTTGCAGTACGCGGTCGAAGCTCTTTTTGCTCACCCGAAAGTCGAGTGTGTGCACCTTGTTGTTGATTCAAGGTACGAGGTGCATTATTTGCCAATTTTGCGCAATTTGAGTGGGTACGTGGTTTCATTGTCAGAAGCTGGTGACACTCGAACGGATTCAGTTTTTTCAGGGCTAAAGGCCTTGGAATGCCTAAATCCTAGCTACGTACTGATACAGGATGCAGCTAGGCCTTTTACGACGCCTAAAGTGATTGATGCAGTGATTAAGAGTCTCTTGCAGGGTTGTAAGGGTGTTGTGCCAATTGTGCCAGTACAGGATACTATCATAAAAAAAGAATCTAAAGGCACGATAACAGATGTAAATAGGGATGAGTTGAGCGTAGTGCAGACGCCACAAGGATTCGATTTTTGTGAGATTTTTGCAGCATATAAGGAGCACTTTATGCGTCCTTCGAAGAAGTATACAGATGATGGAAGTCTAGCACGTGCTCACGGTATAGAGGTGAAATGTATTCCGGGTGACAGCAGTAATCTTAAGATTACCCATCCTTTTGACTTGAAGTTTGCCGATTTTCTCTTAGCTCGAGACCATTAGTGAAAGTGCCATTTTCACGTCCTGTGTTTTATTTTTCTATTCCATCTTGAAAATTTTCGGAAAGTGGCACACAATTCGCACGTCTCTCGCTTTTCTAAGTAAAATGTATGAAAAGCTCTTAGTGGCTCTTTTGCAGTATTTGAGCCCGTCGTTTGCACATACGATTACTCGTGTGGCGCTCAAGCACTTTCCTGGGCTTGTAGGTGAAAATTCTTTCGAGGACCCAATGCTGGAAAGTAGGGTGTGTGGTTTGCACTTTAAGAACCCAATTGGCATTGCAGCTGGGTTTGACAAAAATGCTGAATGCGTTAATGCCCTCAAGAGAGTGGGGTTTGGCTTCATTGAGCTCGGAACAGTCACCCTTAAACCACAAAAGGGAAATCCTAGTCCTAGATTGTTTAGATTGCCGCAGGACGGTGCTGTAATCAATCGACTTGGATTTAATAATAAGGGGGTAGGGTATTTCCTCAAATCGCTTAAAAAAGCTATGGTACAGACGGATTTACCACCTCTGGGAATTAATATCGGTAAAAATGCTGTTTCAAGGGATGCTGTTTCCGATTATGCACGCTTGGCTGCTCATGTATCTCCGGTTGCTGACTATATCACGCTAAATGTCTCTTCTCCGAATACTGCCAGTCTCAGGGATATGCAAAAAGTAGAAATCCTTGAAGAGCTTCTTATTGCTGTAAAGGCAGCAGTTGGAAGTGACGTACGAATTTTTATCAAGGTTGCTCCGGACCTTGCTGAGGGAGCAGAAGTGAGTATTGTTTCGCTTGCTTTGAAGCACAAAGTAGCCGGAATCATAGTAAGTAACACTACTATTGGGTGCAGGGAAAGCCTTCATAGTAAACATAAAGTCGAATATGGTGGGTTAAGCGGTAAGCCATTGTTCAAGCTTTCTACGGCTTTATTGAGAAAAATGTATAGGTGTGCAAATGGGGAGCTAGTTTTCATAGGTTGTGGAGGCATCTCAGATGCAGAAACAGCTTATGCGAAAATTAGAAGTGGTGCCGCTTTGATTCAGGCTTATACGGGTTTTACCTATCATGGTTTTGGTCTTCTGAACGAGATCAAAATGGGTTTAGTTCAGAGACTTAAAGCTGACGGTTTTTCTTCTGTAAGTGAGGCTATAGGTCTAGATGCGTAATTTTAAGTTTCGTTTTTACTCTTCACGTATAAATTTTGTGATAGGTGGAGAGTTTTTTCATGTGAAACTTGATATGTACTGCTAGTGTAATCATTGTTTCCCGTACATCTTTCTATTCTGGACGCTGTCTCTGTTATCGGTGTTTTGCATGCTACACCGGTGGTTTGTCTCTGAGTTCATATGCAGAGGCCCTAAGAGTCTTGCTTGGCTGTATAATCGGTTGGCTTTCCAAAATTATAGTATAGTTGAAGCCACTCTGGGTGGTATCTGGATACTGTAATTGTCTCTCTGGTAATGAAACCTGCGAGAGTAAGGAGGTTCCCAAGCTGATGGTCGTAAGATGCGCTTACGGAGTTGTTCCCTTTTAGTGATGTGCCTTCTACATCTATCCTGTCATTCTTGAGTTTGATCGTTGCACCCAGCTTTTGCATTATTGCTACGAAATCCATGAACCTTTTATCTTTTGTAATTCTTAGGCCCTTTGCGTTCTCTATGGAACTTTTCCCTTTTGCTATACATAGGAGAAAGAGTAAGGTCCTGAGATTCTCTGCATTGGCATCATTCTCATTGATTGTTACACCGTTGAGACTGGCACTTTTAACATGAATCTCACCTATTCTTACATTGAAAGATGTTGTATTAACCTTAAACTCAATATTAGCTCCCATTTTCTTGAGGAATTTGTATATTTCAAAGCGTGCCTTATCTAGGTAGACATTTCTGATTATAATCGCAGAGCCAGCGACCAAAGTTGCTGCAATAACCAAGAACAAAGCCATTGAAGGGTCACCAGGAATCGTAATATTCCGTGATGCGAATTCCTTACCTCCGTGCACAACGGTTGTTGTATTTTCCCTGGTTTTTATTACCTTGATATCAGCACCCAAGTATTTCAGGATGCCAGTAACATGATCTCTACTACCGGAAAAGGGTTCTATAATTTTCGTGGTACCTAGCATATTCAATCCGGCCATTAACAACGCACTTTTACTCTGTGAACAGGAGTGTTGTAGTATATGTTCATGCGGGATGCAGTATTGGTAACCTTTGATAACCGTTGGTAGAGTTTGCGGAACTATCTCTATACCTATATCAGCAAAGTGTTGTGCGCACTTGATCTTAAGTTTGCTAATTTGATGCTGGAGGTCAGTGATGATTGTCTGGAAAGGGTAAGTCGCGACCGCACCAAGTAATAGATGAAGTCCCATATCTGAGTTGCCGATGTTTAAAATGTTTCCAGGAGCACGTAAGCCTCTCAACCCAACGCCGTATATTTCTATTTTTGACGAGTCTTCTACTTTTTTTATTCTTACACCAAGTTGTTCTAAGCAATTGATTGTGTGAGTGATGCAGGTGTAAGCAAAAAAAGGTGACACGGTAGACCTACCCATTGCGTGTGCAAGTGCGAAAATGCTGCTTTGCAGCATTGATACATCGGGTGGCACACTATAAGTTCCCTGCATTGGTGGAATTTTTTCTATTTCGCAGACTTTGCCATCCATAATTTTTTCCCGGAGCAGAGAGTATAGCAAAATTAAGTGATATAAATTCTACGTGGGGTGAATTCAACACCGGGGATAAGTATAGAACCATTACATACACCTGAAAAGCAATGTTCTACTTTAACGAGATAAGGGGGTAAACATGTATGTTGGGTTTAATATTTGTTTCTGCCTATCTAATCCACGTGTATTAGTGAACAATATGGCGAAAATGAAAAGAATTGTTCTTTAGCACTTAGTTAAAAACTTTGAAAAACTTATGCAGAATGGTTGGAGTAAATGTTGTGAGTGTGTTCACTGAGACCGTGGACTTATTCATTTTCCTTGTCAATGTGTATTCTGCAGCTATGATACCACGGTTCTTTCCGCCTGTTACCAATGTTCCTATTATTGGTACCTTCGAGATCAATTTGTTGAGCTTATACAGTGGTACAACGCTTCCGTGAATGATTGCTTCGTTTTGTTTTAGACTGAGGATTCCCATCACGCTTAGTCCTACTGGCGCTGCTTCTAGAAATGACTCTGAGATATAAAAAATACCGTCTGCATATTTGAACTGTGAAAAGAATCTTTCAAAGAAAATACCTTCTCCATTAAGAATGTTCATTATTCCGTATAGAGAAGATAAGGAAAGAATGCGTGCCAGTGTAGGAGCGTCTTGCATGTAAAAGTTTTCCACTACCAGAATCCCGTCGTTACTCCGTGTATCCTTTGTACCTAGGTAAAATGAAGCTCTTCCTCCCATTATTCCGCTCTTAATACCAAGACTTTTGAGTAGTGTTCCTACATTCGTGCTGTCCACAATCACACCCCCATGTCTACTGAAGCTTGCGCCTAGAATTGTACCATCGTTGAAGATTCCAGAGAGATTACCGTCCCCATTTTTGAGGTTGACCTTTAGGTCTGAAAGCGAAAGTGAGTTTTTTAATTTGAGTGTACCTATATCTATCTCTACATTACTTTTTGTTTTGCCTGCCACGCCAAAATTTAGTACAGGAGTGAATGTTTGTGCATTCGATACGTCTAGTGTTTCAGAGTTAACGATTAAGTTTGATGTATCCTCTTCCAGTGAATAATGAAATTGAAATGCAAGGCTAGCATCATTGATGCTGACTACTCGACTATTTATGATGGTGTTTTTTGCGTCACTGCTTCCGCTTAGGCGCAATTCTAAATGTTTTCCAGTAAGATCAAGTTTCTTGAAATTATATTGCTCTCCAACAGAATCGATACTAAAGTTGAAAACGGCATCGGGATCCTTTTCCCATCCAAAAAGTTGAAAGACTTCTTCATGCACATCTTGCATGTTAAGGCTTCCATGCAAATCCAGGTTTCCATCTTGGAGAAGTCGTACTTCTACTTTCCCATGAACTTTTCCATTAAATGGTAGGAAACTGGGTAAGAAAGCAGAGTTCTTCATTGTTTCGATAGAGCTCGTGCCTTCGAAGATGAAATCTGTCACTTGGGTACGGAAATCTCTCAAAAGCTTCATATCGATTTTTCCATCTGAAGAAATTAAACTTGCGTCAATTTCGGCTGTATCATCATTCATCTTAAGTTCCGCTATACCTGAGATGATCGAAAAGTCGCGATAAAATTTATCTGCGCGAAGATTATTGGCTTCGACGTGAAGTTTAGTGCTCATCTGTCCTTCATCGGTATGCGATATATGCAATACTACATCCGCGTTACCATTCCCATTAAGTCCCTTTAGGTTAGTCACTTTTGATATCTCGTTTATGCTATCTGGGTTTG
The DNA here is from genome assembly GCF_001593535.1 of Neorickettsia sp. 179522. Classification (NCBI taxonomy): domain Bacteria; kingdom Pseudomonadati; phylum Pseudomonadota; class Alphaproteobacteria; order Rickettsiales; family Anaplasmataceae; genus Neorickettsia; species Neorickettsia sp. 179522. The sequence continues at coordinate 148,456 of NZ_LNGI01000001.1, forward strand.
CTTTTTCTCCCAGCAAGATAAGTTCACTGAGTTCTCCTGTAAGGGTGCCTGATAATCTTGTTTTTGCTATATCAATAATTGCTTCACAGTTTTGACATGACAGACCGTCTATTTCTCCAGAATCAGCTTTGATGTACAAACTACCCCCTATGAGATTGAGCGTGCCTGCAAATTGCTCTAAGTTAATAAAGCGCTTTGCTTCGTCCGTGTCATAGGAAATCTCTATTTCTCCCGTTGTATCTACGAAACTCGCATCTCGAATTTCAAAGTCCCCAGTTTTGCTATCCAGTTTTATAGTTGCCCCTTTTATGGTGCCGTGCTTTATATTGTTCTTGTACCACTCTCTTGCACTACTAGAGCCACTCCAATACTTTAGTACGTCTTCTGATGATAGGTTGCTAATTCTTCCTAAAAGAGAAATGCCATCACTGAAAAAGATGGTACCATTAAACTGTGTTCCGTCGATGTTGATCCCTACGTCGTCAAGCTCTATTTGATTTGATGTGCCCGTTACTACAAATCTTCCATCACGGAAATTGAAGCTCGTCCCATTTCTTTTTATTGAGCCATGCAGATCATTTACTGCTCCGCTGATCTTCTTTTCATTCAAGTTGAGCAGTGCATGTCCACTGAAAGTGAAATTGTCATCTGAGATTTGCAGATTAGCTAGCTCCTTTATTAAAGGCGAGAAAACACTATTATTGGAGTCGAGATTTTTTACTCTCATTGCGATGGTATCGTATTGGGACTGGACTATTTCTAACTCTATTTCCGCATTTTCTTCGTGTATACCAACTTGTAAAACCTTTTTGTGATTCATTTTGTTTATCCGCATGAATCCCTCATTTATTCTGTGGCCGTTAAAGCTCAGTCTTTCTACAAAGAGATCTGTGTTTAGGAGTCCGATTAGCGAAAAGACGCTATCAATTTCCGTGCTTCCAGGTATGCTAACATTTCTTTTTGGTGCTCCCATCTCTACGTATAACTCTGCGTCGTATATAGTTGCACTTATTGGGTGAAGCTTTGTAAATGGGAAGTTCCAGCTGAATAGGAGGCTGACCTTTCCTATTAGAGCAACTTTCTTCGAATTCAACGTGGCTATAATTCCGTTTAAAACAAGTCTTTTCGAGTCATTAGATTTCTCCAGCTCAAAATCTGCAAAAGAGATACTAAGTCCAGGGTTGAGCCGATGGAAACGGCTGTTTATGTAGTACTCAACAAATTGCTTTGATAGGTTTCTGTTGTATTTGTACAGCAAAAATGGTGAAAGAATAGCAAGAAAGAATAATAATACGAGTATTTTAAATTTCATTTGAAACAACTACCCCTAGTTATGCAGTTGTAAACGCCCAGCAGGACTATAGCTATAACAGTTTCTAGCTTGCTAAGAAAGACGCGAGATACAAGATGTGTTGCACAGCTTTTCCGGTGGTACGTCGTAGACATCTCTCAACGATGCCCTGAGTTGTTATAGAGTATGAAGTTTATAATTGCTACCAGACCTATAAAACCCATAAAGGAGTAAATGTAAGCAATATCAAGGAAATTGTTATCTAATACGAGGGTTGCATACAGACATGAAAGGACTACCACATGAGTGTTTAGAGAATTCGCTGCTAAAATCTTTTCATGTTTCGCCTTGAAGAAAACCACACAGAAGGTCAAGAGAAGCATACTAGAAAGCAAGACAGCCAAAACGACCAGAAGCATTAAAAGAAATCAGAGTGCCAAAGAATAAAGTTGGAGGATAGAAACTAGCTCATTCCACACGCAAGAGCAATACTACCAAACTCCGAACCACCTAACGTGGCCACAAAACGCTTTTAATCATAATATGCAAGAACCTAGATGTCGATTCTTGTGGTCAAGGATAGGTATCATTATTTATTCTTAATACCTATTTTTGTGGAGCACAGCTGTGCTCTATGTTGCCTTTATCTCAATTGTCACTTCAGCATTGATGGTGATTGCATGGCATAATGGCTACAGGAGCGGCACATGCGCAGTTTTTTACAAACATATGTTATATGCCAAAGAGGTTTACACGAATGCTATGCTATGTGAGTGCTAAGTGGTGAAAAATATTCCCGCAACCTTTGCAGGCGAATGTATCTAACAGCAGGTTACTTTCTTTTAGTCACATGATCTTCCCAATATATGTGCCGTACAGCCTCAGTATGGAGTTACAGCCATCTAGCAAACCACCCGAAAGGTAATTTCTGTCTTTCTATACCCAAAAGCAGAAGTCTTTACAACAACAGAAATCTCAATGCAAGAATATTTAAGAAGTCTTATGGGTCTTACGGCTTCTAAGAAGGCAGTGTTAATGCCTGAAATGCCTCATTCGTGTAAATATCATTGCAATATTATGATGATTGGCTGCTTCTATTACTTCTTTATCTCTGATTGAGCCACCTGGTTGAATAATTGACGCTACTCCCTTCTTTGCTGCTAGTTCTATACTATCCGCAAATGGGAAGAATGCATCCGACGCCATTGCAAGTGGCTGTCCAATCTTGCTTTTTTCGAGTGCTATTTCTACACTCTTAACACGGCTCATTTGACCAGCACCTATGCCTACAGTCGTGTAATCATGGGCAGTCACTATTGCATTTGACTTGACATATTTGCAGACTTTCCAGGCAAAAATAAGTTGATTAACCTCTTCATTTGTTGGTTCTCTTTTTGTGACAATATCGAAGTCCTGAAACAATTTTGTATTTCCAGATTGTACTAAGAATCCCCCAAGCAAACTGAGCATATGTTTTTCTGGTACAGCATAACTCTTGTATGTAAGGACGCGTAAATTTGGTTTATTTGAGAAGAGAGAAATAGCGTCCTGCGTGATTCCGGGGGCAACTATGACTTCAAAGAAGGTAGCTAATAGCTTTTCTGCCACGTTCCTAGTAACAATTTGATTCAGTGCAACTACACCACCAAAAGCACTCAACGAATCTGCAGCAAGTGCTTTCTCGTATGCCTGTTCCAGACTGGATTTGTGCGACGCTACACCACAGGGATTAGTGTGTTTGATGATTGCACAAGTAGGTTCAGTGAAATTCATCACAATCGATAATGCGCTGTCGAGGTCGAGCAGATTATTGTAACTTAGTTCTTTACCCTGAAGTTTTGTAAGTGGAAACTCTCCATCAGAGTAGAAAGATGCATTCTGATGAGGATTTTCACCGTACCTGAAGTCATTTTTTTTCATGACAGATAAGTTTAGTGCCTCTGGCGAAGAAGTAGAGGAGGCGAACCATTCTGCTATCTTACAGTCATATCTTGCCACTCGTGCAAATGCTTTTCTCGCCATTTTACTTCTGAAAGATAAAGTTGGATTTACATCGAATGTGCTGTAATCACTTGGGTCAGAGAGAACACAAACATTTTTAAAATTCTTGGCTGCGGACCTCAATAACGAAACACCGCCAATATCCACATTTTCTATGATTTCGTTTTCCGGGGCGCCACTATTTACGCACTTTTCAAATGGGTAGAGATTCACAACTACCAGATCTATTTGCTGTATTGCAAGTGTTTGCATTTCAGGTCCGTGTAAAGATGGATCTGCTAGCAGTCCTGCATGTATTGCGGGATGCAATGTTTTCACTCTACCACCTAGTACTTCTGGTTGATGTGTATAATCAGATAAACTGGTGGCTCTGATTTGATTTGCTAGAAGATATTGATGTGTCTTTCCAGTTGCAATGATTTCCACATTCGCAGCCTGCAATTTGTACGCCAGAGGTAAAAGATCCGTCTTATCGTAAACGGATATAAGTGCCCTTTTTATCATCTCAGTCTTTCAAGTCAAAAACACACATGGCGCCGAGCCCAAAACCTTAAATGCAAATCGGAAACAGTACTGGGTTATTTTATAGCACAGGCAAAGCGCAGAATAGCGCCCATGGCGCACAGGCGGATGTTAGCATCTTTGCTGTTTCTTGTCTAGAATTCGGCAATGAATTGATTCCCTGCTATTTTTATTCAAAGAAAGTCTGCTTACTTAACGCCTATAGGACCACACCATTTCCTCGAAGACGTCAAAGCACCTAGCAGCAGTGTTTATGTGGTAGAGTTCATTCAGCTCCGCTATACAAGCTGTGGAAGTGACATTGATTTCGGTTATCTTCCCTGCAACGAGATCTATTCCTGCAAGTATGATTCCTGATTCTTTTAGGTCTGAGGCAATCTTGTAGCACCTTTCTTCTTCTATTGAGGTAAGGGTACATGAGAAGAATTCACCTCCCTGGTGCAAATTTGTGATGAAACTGTTTTTGTTATGTCGCTTTAGACAGCCCAGCAGTCCTCCATTGAGTACTACAACTCTTTTATCACCGTGCTCAATGACAGATTTGTCGTATTTTTGTATTACCACCGGAGTTCCAGTTTTTTCAATTAAGCTCTGAACATGAGCAAGATTACTCTCGTTTGTATCCGATATTTTTGTCACATCGATTCCAGCAAACGCATAGAGCGGCTTCACTACCACCTCTCCATGTTGTTCAATGAAAAGTTTGATATTCCATATATCGCGGGATATGAGAGTTGGAAATGTGTCCTCATAGTAATCCACAAATTTTTCAGGAAAATTGCGCACTGCCACTGGATCGTTTATGACTAGAGTACCGCTTCTTTCCAACATATATGTTGCGGTTATATAGTTCATGTCGAACGGAGGGTCGTTTCTCATTAAGAGCAGATCTAGTGTATCTAAATTTACTTCTATTTCTTCCTTAGATAGCGTGATCGTACCTTTATGACAGTCCTCCACATACTTCCCACGAGCAAAAACACGACCACCACAAATGCATAGAGTTTTGACAGGGTAAATAAAGACACTGCACTCTCTTTCCAGAGCTTCCTCGACTAGATAGGCAGTGCTTTTTCCAGGTGCATCAAGCTCAAGTATCTGTACTCCTGTTTTCATGGTAATGTGCGAGTATTTTTTGCAGTCTATCTCAATTTGTGAATCAAACAAAGAGCTTCTGTATCTCCATTGCAAATGCGTATGTCCATAGGAAGAGTGTAGCACATATGAACTTTCTAACTTGACAGATTTTGAATATATGGCTTGTGTTCAACCTTTTGATTTATTCCTATGTGTTACGTACACGGTTTTTCATACATATTCAGCTTAAGTAGAGGCAACTATACAGAAATATTACATATCGAATCATACTTGCAGGTATGATTATTCCAGCAGGGAATTAAGTGTGTCTACGATATCAATTGGTGTCATGTTTTGTCACTACTGGGGGATTCTTCCAGACGATCTTTGCTATGTATTCTGTTGAATACAATGACATGTATTAGTTGTGCCATTTCCTAATTGTACGAAAAATGGGTTTGAGTGGTCTTTGGGCCACCGCGATGGATATTGAGAGCAACGGAGGTGATCAAGCTTTCTACTTGGCTGGAGCGATACTTTTTATACAGTCATTTCTGATATTCAGACCATTCTGTTGTTCTATGCTCATTTTTGCAAACAAGTAACCTGCTAAGTGAGGGTAGAGGGGGTGCTTGACCTTGGTAATCGGAGTGGGAAAAGGATCAGACTTCACGCTAAAGTACTTGGACCTGCTTACGATCGTCTTCGTTGTTTGCTCTATGCATAAAGTGTGTCTTTAGAGTATTCCGAATGTTAGTTTGCATGGATGGACGATATGTTATACTCTTGGGATGCGTGTCTTAGTGAATCCAAGTTGAGCGTTGTAAAAAAACTGGCTATTTCGGGATGGCCCGTTTGGCCTATAATAGAAGGTGGCAAAGGTGTAGCTGTAAGTGATGGGGTTTCATCTGGTGCTTTTGCTGCTGCAGGTTGTGTGGGTACCTTTTCTGCTGTTAACGCAAAGCTTATAGATCATAATGGGGAAATTGTCCCGCTTGAGTACCATAGCAAAACCCGAAGAGGGCGCCATGACGAGCTGATGGAGTACAGCATCAAGAGTGCAATAAGTCAGGCCAGGATAGCCCATGAGTGTTCAAAAGGGGAAGGAAGAATCCACATGAATGTGTTATGGGAAATGGGCGGAGTTGAAAGGGTGCTGGACGGCGTTCTGTCAAAGGTCAGTGGATTAATTCACGGGATCACTTGTGGTGCAGGTATGCCTTATAAGCTCGCCGAAATAGCATCACGCTATAGACTATATTACTATCCAATTATTTCTTCTGTTAAGGCTTTTAGAATTCTGTGGAAGCGTTCGTACAGAAAGTTTAGTGAGTTTCTTGGTGGTGTTGTTTACGAAGATCCGTGGCTTGCTGGTGGGCACAACGGACTTAGTAATTCTGATAGACCAGATGATATGCAAGATCCTTATCCAAGAGTCGTTGAATTGCGTTCTTTTATGAATGAGAATGGGCTGAATCAGGTTCCCATAGTTATGGCAGGAGGTGTATGGTCACTCTCAGAATGGAAGCGTTTCATAGATAATGATGAGGTGGGTGTAGTTGCGTTTCAGTTTGGTACGCGTCCTCTTGTGACAAAGGAAAGCCCGATTCCCGCTGCGTGGAAACAAAAATTGTTGCAGGCAAAAAAAGGTGATGTCCTATTACATAAGTTTAGTCCTACTGGATTTTATTCATCTGCTCTAAAAAATGAATTCATACAGGTTCTTATAGATCGTTCTAAAAGGCAGATTCCCTACTCCGAATCCATGGAAGGCGAGTTTGCGCTATCTTTCGAGTATGGTCCGCGTAAACGGCAGGTCTTCATAAAAAATTCCGATGAGTCTTTAGTGCAAGGGTGGCTTTCTTCTGGATACACAGAGGTTGTTAAGACTCCTGATCATTCTATTGTGTTTCTTACACCGGATGAGTTTGCGTCAATCCGTGCAGATCAGATGAATTGTATGGGCTGCCTTAGCCATTGTAAGTTCAGCAATTGGAAAGACCATGATGATTATACAACGGGTAAATTGCCAGATCCTAGAAGCTTTTGTATACAGAAAACACTTCAGAACATAGTGTACGGAGCCGATCCTGAGACAGAGTTGGCTTTTGCTGGACATAATGCGTATAGGTTTTCCATAGATCCTTTGTATAGGAATGGTTACATGCCAAGTGTGAAAGAGCTGGTCGAGAAGATCCTTGCTGGTGAGTGAAGGTAGTTTATAGTGGTGGCTCTGCTTTATCCGTGTATGAGAAGGTTTTTACTGCTTTCTTGTCAATAGAGTGTGTTTTTGGGTCAATGTATCACGTAGCTTTACGTGGAAGGTACGCATTGAGAGATCCACTCGGTTCACTGAACCTGCCCATGTTCGTGACTTACTTGTGAATCACTGTTGAGATTGTCTTTCTTTGCTCGCAGAAGCGCTTGTCTCGCGGAAAAGGCGCGCGGAAATTGGTTTCCCTTTGTGTAGCGCTTCCCTGTTCAAAAGAGCGACAAAGTCTACTACTGCTTCTAGTGATCTATCAACTCGCTGAAGTACAAGGTTCACTACGTTCTCAGACACTCTGGTTTGATAGAGGTAAAACTGTTTTCTTGTCACTACCCGAAGCAGTTCATCATCTGGGGGAGGGATGGAATACGTAATGCTTGATCTCAGTCTCGAACTTAAGTCAGGTAGAACATCTGAAAAGTCTAGACTCCTTGTCGTCATAAGGAGAATTTTTCCATTCTCTACAGCGCTGTTATAAATGTGAAGCAGTGCTTCGATTTCCTCTTGGGTGGTTAGTTTGTCTATATCATCTATGAAACAGTGATTGTGAATCGCAAGGTGTGCTTGGTCTGGGAGATTAGACAAAATATCAGCGCCATGTTTCGATGCCCATACTCTGCCAATATGCGTCTTACCGGACTTCGAATGACCTTTTAGTACGATCGGTTTCTTGTTAGACGGTGTTTCGACTAACGATTTGTAAATGTACAGATTACTTTCTGAGACAAAATAATCTGCAGCAGAATAAGTGTTCTCCCTAACTTGGTTATCAATTAGGATTAGTTGCTTCATTCTTGTAATAGGAGCTATCCCTGTAGTAAGAAATACCTAGTCGTATAAATCCCGCAATGATCGCTGCGACAGGAACGGCCAGTAATATTCCTGCCAATCCAAACACCATACCCCCGATCGTCATAGAAAAGATTACCCATAGTGGATGTAGGTTCACACTCTTACTTAGAAGTCTCGGCGATAGGAACATGCCCTCCATTGCGCCACAAATGATGAAGATCAGTGTGATTGGTAATACATCCAGAATACTTGAAGCACGAGACAATGCGACTAGGTGGCTCGTTATAAGGCCTGTTATGTTTCCAAAATATGGGATAATCGTCAGCACTCCAGTAGAGACACCAATCAGGAAATAATATGGCATACCTGCAAAAAAGAGTAGCACTGTATATAACACTCCCAAAATAAATGAAATTTTCATTTGTCCGAGCACATATCCGGAAATGCTTGCATTCATCAATGTGATCTGGTCGTTGAAGGTAGTTCTGTATCTTATAGGTACAATTTCTTTTATTGCGTTCGTCATTTTTGGCCAGTCCTGAAGGAGATAGAAAAGTATTACAGGAGTGAAAATGAGTAAGACCACAACATTTGCTAAAACAAGTGTTGAATTCCATAAATGTTGCGTAATTTTAGTCGAGAGTTGCGGTACAAGAGATAAGATATACTCGAATAATGAAGACATTCCTTTTTCTTCGAGAAAACTATGCAGACCCGGAGAAGAGATTTTGATGGAGTTTTCTATATATGCAATGAGTTGTGGTGCTCCTTTAAGAAAGAGAATTAATTGATGATAAAGTAGAGGTATGGCTAGCGCGAAAACAAGGACGACAAGTATGCTAAGAAAAGTAACAACAAGCAGTGATGCAATACCTCTAGATCCAATAAGATCTGCAAGCCTTGTCGTAGAGCGATTTAAAAAATACGCAAGAATAAATGAGAATGCGAAAGAAAAAAGCATTGGGATACAACAAGAAAACCTAGGCAAGTTTATACATCAACCTCTTAAGATGTAAATCATTCATTCCTTTGTGTCCACCATTTTCTCCAGTGTATGTGAGATTCAAGTTCCGGTATTTAGTCTTGGTGTAGGTGAAAGCATCAGTAGTGCCGGAGTTAGAATGAGTGTCAAAAGCGTTGTGAACGACAACCCTCCGGCAACAGTGGTTGCCAAACTTTGCCACCACTGTGTCGCTGGAGCTCCGTACGATATCGTAAAGTTTACTAGGTCTATGGTTATGCAAAAAACCATCGGTAAAAGTCCCAGTATAGTTGTCCCTGAAGTGAGAAGTATTGGCCTGAATCTGGATATCGCAGCTCTTATGATTGCGCGCTTTTTATCAGTGGATTCACTAATGTAATCGTTATAAGCATCAATGAGTAGTATATTGTTATTCACTACTATTCCAGCTAATGAGATGATTCCTATACCGCTCATCACAACAATGAATGGTTGATGCGTTATAAGTAATCCGAATGTCACACCTCCTGTCGATAGTGCAACGGCAGTTAAAATGATCAGAACCTGAGAGAAACTATTAAACTGCAGAAGTAAGATCAGTACCATGCAAAGTGTAGATACAAAAAATGCAACTACCAGAAACCGTGTTGTCTCACTTTGATCTTGTTGTTCTCCCTTAAAACTGATCTTTAACTGAGATAGTTCTTTGTGTTTCTCAATTTCTTTTCTAAGCGATTTGACTATATTGTGCGAAAGGAATCCCGGTTGTACATCTGAATACACGTGTATAGTTGGTTCAGAGTTAAACCGTTTTACTGTGGTGGTCTTTGCTACCGGTTCTATCCTCATCAAGGATGATAGTCGAATCATCCCTTTTTGAGACGGAATTGTCATCCCTAGAATTGAAGAAACACTTTTTCTTTCTTCTGGAAGTGTAAGTACGATGTCTAATTTTTCTTCATGGTCATCCCCTCTGTATTCACCGATTGTTATACCACTGGTTGCAAGAGCTATATATTGTCCAACCGTTGCCACATCGACTCCATAGAGTGCAGCCTTGTTTCTGTCTATAAGTCCCTCCCAGGTTAGCTTCTGCGCTGACGTATCGTCACTGATACTCTTTGTACCATTGATTTTGCTGAGCATTTCTTCAATTGATGCTGCAGCTTGCGCAACTTCTCCATATGACGTACCGCTTATGACGATCTTGATAGGTTTTTCTTGTATTGGTCCATCTTCTTGTGTGAAAAGCTCAAACTGGATACCCTTAATAGACTGCATTCTTCTCTCTATGTCGTCATTAATTGCGGGAATTTTTCTACGTTTTTTCCAATGTGCAAACTCGACTTGAATGCTTCCTATCACATCATTGCCTAGTGTCCCGATCTTCGTATAGCAGGTTCTAATTTCCGGTGTCTCACAGATTGTTCTTTCTGCCGTTTCAACTATTGTCCTTTTTTGTGCGAGAGTGAGATTTTCAACTGCCTTAATTAAGATGGTAGAACTTTTAGGTTCTACGTTTGGCAAAAACTGCAGTCCTTTACCGAAAACATAATAGCCTCCGGTGCTCAGTACAAGGAATATAAATATTCCTGCAATTACGGCTTTTGGGTGGTCGAGGAGCTTTTCTAGTAGTCGACAATATTTTCCGGAAATTTTTCCCATTGCTGAAGGGTCCGCTTGATCTATTGCAAAGATCTTAGAAACTTCCACTGGGTCAGATGTCGATGGTGTTCCAATCATACTTCCGATAACCGGAGTAAAAACAACTGACATCAACACCGATGCGGAAAGGGTGAAAATAAGTGTGATTGGGAGGAATTTCATAAATTCACCCGCAAGTCCAGGCCAGAATAGTAAAGGAACCAAAACAATCAACGTAGTTGCGGTTGAAGACAGAACGGGCCAAAACATCTTCTTTGCTGACAAAGTGTAAGCTTCTCTTGCGGAAGAGCCCATAAGCATTCTTCTATCTGCATACTCATTTACTATGACTGCTGCATCTACAATCATTCCAACCGACATGATCAAACTGAATAGAACTACGATATTCATCGTAAACCCACCTACATATAGAAGTAAGATTGCTATAAATATCGAACCAGGTACCGTGCAGGCTGTCATAAGTGCCATCTTCCATCCTATGTAGATCACCATGATGGCGACAACCATTATAATGGTTAGCACAATACTATTCTTGAGATCTGTGAGGACTTCTTTAACCTCTGTTGAAGTGTCAAATTCTGTAGATAAGGAGAATCCGTCAGGAAGAGTTGCCTGCATTCTGGAGACTTCCTCTCGTACTTGCCTGACTGTTTCCAAAAGGTTCTTTCCACTTGCCTTTGATACTTCAATCACTACGGTATCCACTCCACCTATTCTTGAGATAGCTTTTTCCTTTTCAAAAACAGCATTTACATCTGCGATGTCCTTCAGAGTTAGTATGTTTCCGTTGTTTAGTGATATAGGAAGTTCCTTGAGTTTATTGAGGTGAGTTACAAGTCCATTTGTAGAAACAGGATACTCACTACCAGGTAGGCTGCCTGAAAGAATGAGTATATTATTCCGGTGCAATGTGTTTACGATATTATGCAGACCAATGTTGTACCTGGGAAACATCTTTGGGTCGATTGCAATTTCTACAACCTTTTTTCGTTTTCCGATTATGTTTGTCGAAAGAACATTTGGTAGGGCGTTTAGTTTGGTGCGTAGTTGGGTCGCAACCCTTTGTGCTTCTTCCACTCCTAAATCGCTTGAGACTGTAACCACAACTGCGGGAATAAGGGCTGTAGTAACCTGTTCAACAGTGGGTCTCAATGTGTCTTTTGGAAGTTTACTGACAACTTGGTCTAATTTATCTCTGATACTGGCTAAGGCTTTTGCACTATCAAATCCAACTTCAAACTCCATCAGTATGGATGACGCATTCTCAAAGGACTGTGAGGTAATGCTCTTCAGATGCTCGACAGACTGTAGAGCATCTTCGAGTTCCTTTGATAAAAATCTTGTGCTATCTTCAGCCGATACTCCTGTTAGGACTGTGTTTACAAGTATATATGGTATTTCCATATTCGGAGTTTGTTCCTTCGAGATGACAAAACACGAGTAAACGCCAGAAGCAATCAGAATGAACCAAAGAACCAAAACAGCTTTGTTGCGCTCCAAAAAGAAATCAAGCATTACGTAAATTAAAACAAGGGTTATATACCCCTAAAACAGCATCACAAGTTCATTCTCAAAAAGAGATCACCCGATAACGCTAATCCCATCTGTTATGAAGATACCACAAGTAGTTTTACATGCGCCAGCTAAAAGTACATCCAAGAGAAAACCGTAGAGCAAGACCAAATCTACGGAATAGAAGGCCCTTATATACATTTTTCTGTGTACAAACAAAACTGCACAAATGTCGAGTAAGTCATGCGTCTTGGGAAGTCCCAATGCACTCTATCGGGTAATCACCGGTAAAACAGGCGTCACAAAAACCTACACGTTTTTTGCTCCCAGATACAGCTCTATATAGTCCTTCAAGTGTAAGAAAATACAAACTCGTTGCACCTAAATACTCCCTCATGACTTCTAAAGACATGTTTGCGGAGATTAGATCCCTTTTATTAGGTGTGTCAACTCCGTAATAGCACGGATTAAGAATACGTGGGCTTGATATTCTTACATGTATTTCACTTGTCCCAACTTCCCACAACATCGTGATTAACTGCTTGAGTGTGGTTCCCCTTACTATGCTATCATCTACAAGAACTATCTTCTTTCCCTTGAGCAAGAATCTATTTGCATTGTGTTTCAATTTGACCTTTATGTTTCTTCGCTCTGGTGTGGGTTCTATAAAGCTCCTACTTGAATAATGATTCCTCGTGATTGCAAGCTCGAGTGGTAAGCCCGACTCTTCTGCGTAACCGAGGGCTGCTGCCATACCAGAATCAAGCACTGGTACTACCATATTGGCTTGGATTCCACTCTCGCGAGCAAGTTCTTTGCCTATTTCTTTTCTTGAAGCGTACACGCTACGTCCTTCCAAAACACTATCCGGTCTGGAGAAATATACATGCTCAAAAATACAAAACTTCTGTTCCATTTTCTTAAACGGGAACAGAGATAAAAGGTTGCCGTCTTTTATTTGCAGCAGTTCACCGGGTGCTATATCCCTGACGAAAGTTGCCTTGAGCATGTCCAATGCACATGTCTCAGATGCTACAACCATTCCATCAACAAGTTTGCCAAGACTAAGCGGTCTTATTCCGTAGGGATCTCTTACAGCAAAGACCTCCTCACCAACAAATAATAGCAATGAATAAGCTCCTTCAACTTGTTGTAGCGCGTCCACAATTTTTTCTGTCGGAGTTTTTCCAGGAGAGCGCGCTATTAAATGTGCTATGACCTCGGTATCAACTTCAGATTCGAAAATGCAACCTTCACCCTCAAGCCTAGATCTTATCTCAGCAGCGTTAGTAAGATTACCGTTATGTGCCACTGCTATCTCGCAGGAGGGAGATTTCAAGTATATCGGTTGGGCAAAGTCTGAGCTCCCGCTTGTCGAATACCTAACGTGTCCAATAACCGTATCAGCAGAAGGGATGGAGAGATCACCTGAGCCGACCCCCATAACCCTACCAAAGCGGTGGACGGTACTTATACAACCGTTACGCAAAAATGCAACACCAAAGGCTTCGTGTCCTCTATGCTGCAGCCCATGGAGCCCAAAAAGAGAAAGCTCGACAGCATTGGGCGCACCAACAACAGCTATAACACCACACTTCTCCGTGAGCCGTCTAGACTCACATTGTGACACCATGACCTACTCTCTCTCAAAGTGCAGGAGAAACCCACGCCTAAGCATGGGTTTGAAGGCATTTGACATAGACTTCTCCCACACCTTGACTGTCATCAGAATCCTGAGGCTCTAGTGGTACCTTGACACCCCCATCTTGCTCCGTAGTGAGGAAGCACGTAACATTTTCACCCCCCGCAGCTATTTCAGTGAATTCAACTGGCTCTTCATCTGGCTCTTCATCTGGCTCTTCATCTGGCTCAACAGTTTGAGTTTGCTCAACAGTTTGCTCAACAGTTTGCTCAGTAGTTTGAGTTTGCTCAACAGTCTGAGTTGGTTCAAGAATTGTCAAAGTCGGTTCACTAACACCCATGAGCAAACCACTCATTTGGAGCCTCTCCATCACTGGTATAGCACACTCACAACTCGTAACATCAAAGATGTCTAGTAGACCAGTATCATCAAATTGAAAAAAAAATATTCCTTGTGTCATTTTTCGGCCCTCTCAACATATGTTCCATCTTCCGTTTTAACAACGATTTGATCCCCGACCTTGATAAACGGTGGCACCATCACCTTTAACAACCCACCATTCAATGTGGCAGGTTTATAGGATGACGTAACAGTTTGACCTTTCATGTAAGGCTCGGTTTCCTCAACCGTGTATGTCAAATTATCCTGTACTTTTACTCCAACAGTTTTGTCACCATGCTTGAGAAGTTTTACAACAACCTCTTCCTTTAGATACTTCTCTATATCTACGAAAAGGTCGGCACCAACGGAAACCTGCTCATAAGTCTCAAGGTTCATCAGAACGATAGCATCCCCCTCCCTGAAAAGGTAGTGGTATTCCTCTTCTTCCAAGAAAGCTTTGAAAACGACCTCGTCAGATCTAAACCTATGATTGACCTTACTCCCTCCATCGATACTTTTCATCTCGACATTAACGAAGGCCCCGCCCTTACCGGGCTTCACATGTTCTCTTTTTAAAACCTGGTACAGAGAACTTCTGTACTCGAGAACATTGCCAACCCTGATATCGTTTCCAAGGATTTTTTGTGACACGGCGAACAGGTACAAGAAAACAGGTGAGAATTGTAGCTTATATTAGATGTGTTTTCAATTGTGCAGGGCACAACACGAGCATCGCGAAAGGTATAGGTGCGGCTCTGATGAGGGCGTACTAGTGAGAACATCTTCCAATTTTGTGAGCTAACTACTTTCCTCTTGAGTCAATTTTTTCTTTGCCATTTTAAGAACCTTTTCTTTTGGTATGTCTGCTTTTTGAATATCGCTGACCACATCGTTCACAAAAACGACTTTTATCACATTTGCAGAGTAACTTTTCCTGACCCCAACGGAATCAGAGCGTGTAGTTATTCTTACGTAATACCAGGTTTCACCGTCTATTAGCGTAGGATCACCCGACATTATTCTAACCACTTCTTTGCGTTCTCCAAGCTTAATTGGGTTCTCAACTAGGTAGCCGTGTATAATCGTTTTTTGTGCACAAGCCGAAAGAAACAATAAAAGACACACACACGCAGCGAACTTTTTTTTAGAGAGGTCAAGCATAGTTTGTTAATTCAAAAACTTAAAGCAAGGAAACGGACATGAGATTTTTTTAGGAAATACACTGACAAGTAGACACCGCAGCAAGCCACACTAAGTATCATGTTTACTTGATATGAGTGAAGATTAAAAGATGCTTCCTACGTGTAGTGGGTTTTGGTTAGTGCGGAATTTGCATTTATCGTATGAGCAGTTTTAAGCTAGACATGTACAATCTACCCACGCGATTGTAGAATCCGTAGAAGGTTAGTTTCCTGGGTTTATCATGCGTATTTTCAACATCGCTACGGTTTTAATAATCATAGCAGTCTTTCTATGGGTAGATCACATCCCTCTGAACATCCGTTCAGCTATGTATGCGGTCAGTTTGACCATTCAGGATGTAATTTTGGTAATCTTGCCTTTTGTTATCTTCAGCGCTCTACTTGACCTGATAGTAAGAATGAGAGCAAAGGCATCGGGTTTGTTCGTTTCTTTTATTTTTTTCGTTACAGCATCTAATGTGGTCGCGATCTGTCTTGCCTATTTGGTTGGACGTATCTTTTTACCGGACGTTCAAAACGTTGTTGATGAATCCGCCGCTGTTCTCATGCCCATGTGGAGATACTATCTTCCTCAATTAATACGCACAGAGTATGCAATGCCGTTGAGTATTATGATCGGAACTACACTGCTTATGGTATTCGGTGATAGGGTGAACTTCTTGAACGATCAATTGTGCAGTATCTGTAATTTTCTACTAAACAAGATCATTATGCTCGTAATACCGATCTTTATCGGCGGTCTAGCGGTTAAAATTGCAAGTGATAAGATGCTACAGCCAGTGATAGATCACTATTCAGTAATGTTACTTGTCATACTGATTAGCTCTATTTCATATTCCTTGTTTTGGTATTTGATTTTAACCGGGAAAAAAGTAGGTTCTGCTATCTTGAATGTTGCACCTGCACTGATTACAGCATTTACGACCATGTCGAGTGCTGTAACTTTGCCAGCTTTGTTGGTTGCAACAAAGAAAAATACTGATGATTCGCATGTGGCAAGTGCTATCTTACCTCCAGCGGTGAACTTCCACGTTATGGGTGATACATTTAACATTACGATCACTTTAATGGCTATTCTCTTTACTTTTACAGGTGAGATGCTGGGCATATATGATCTATGTGTGTACATCTTTTTCTTCATAATTTACCGGTTTGCTACCGTGGGTATTCCGGGCGGAGGGATAATAATTTTGTTACCTTTCTTTGCTTCGCGTCTTGGGTTCACGCCAGAAATGTTGACCCTCATTACCACTTTGTATGTCATTTTTGATCCCTTTCAGACGGTGCTTAACATTTTCGGTAATGGTGCTTTCGCTATTTTTTTCAGTAAGCTGTATAAAAGTGAAAAAACGGCCACGGTTGACAAATGAAGCCCTATATTACGGGAGTCTTACTTAAGGATTTTCGTAATCATGTTTTTTGGACAGCGTCATTTGAAAGTAAGCATATCTTGCTTTGCGGGAAAAACGGCGCTGGCAAAACAAGTATACTTGAAGCTATATCAAAATTATCTCCTGGATTGGGACTCAGGTCTGCGAGTAATACCGAGATGATTCGATCTGGGACTCTTTCCTGGGAGGTAAGTCTGAAATTTGCCGGTGGTGCTGACTTAAGAGAAGTCGGGATGGGCTATTGTGAGGATAAGAGAGTTACCAGAGTAAATGGGAAGCCTGTTCAGTGCTTTAAGAAGGTAATTGATCTTGTCAAGGTGATGTGGCTCACTCCGCAGATGTGTAATGTGTTTACTACTGATAAGTCTGTCAGGAGAAGGTTTTTTGACCGTATGGTTGCACTTTATGAGCCTCAGCACCTCGAGAATCTTGTGATGTACGAGCGTTTTAAGTCGGAACGCCTAAAAATTCTTGGTGCACGTGAATCCAAGATATGGTTAGAGGTTAATGAAAAAAAACTAGCAGAATTATGTATATCTATCACTGATGCCAGAGTGAATTTTATCCGACAATTGATGAGCAATTTTCCTCCTAGCGGTTTTGGTTCCCTAGAAATCAAGTTGCTCTGTCCTGTTGCAGGTTCGATTGATAAGGTGGGTCCGTCTGAGCAGATGGAGTGTATTCAGTCCGCTCTTGAAAGAAGTAGAGCTGCGGATACTGTCACTGGAAAGATGCAGTTTGGTGTACACCGAACGGACTTTCTTGCTACAGCACGGCAAGGAGAAAATACCGCTAGATGTTATTCTACAGGGGAGCAAAAATTGCTTATCTTGGGGATAATACTCGCTGCTGGTGAACTAATAGACATAATACTGTTAGATGATATTTTTGCTCATCTAGATCCGCAAAATTCTTCAGCCTTCCTTTCGGAGGTAACTAAGAAAAATTGTCAGTTTTTTTTCAGTGATCTCGACAACAGCAAGTTTGTGCAGTTTGCAGATGTAATACAGACTATTCAGGTTCAGTAGTGAGATTGGTCTCGGAACATCTATTGTGATGCTGAATGTACAGGTTGGTCCTACTGTATCGTGCTAGTGAGTACTGAAGAGAGTAATGAACTGTGTTATGGGTATTCTATTTCGATCAGTAGTGTTTGTTACAAGAGATCTAACTGTATGAGGGCCTATCTGAAAAAGTTAGCCACTTATCCTTAGCGATTGTCTTTCATTGGTTTGTTGTGATGAGAAGTTCTCGTTTGCGGTTGCTTAGCATTAAACGTCGTTCTACTCACATTTATAGATATAAATCGTATTTCAGCGTTGTTTCTACTGAGAGAAATGGAATATGTAATAGGCGCTGGAGGATCTTGTTGAGCTGATTGTCTTAAGCAAAAGTATGCTTATGTAAAAAGGGACTTCTTTTGTGTAAAGCTATTCTGACTCGAAAATCTGAGGAAAGCACTGACTATTTGTGCTAAACTTACGCTGGTCGTTCATCCTTAGCTAGATGCGTGTTATTGCGGGTAAGTACAAAGAAAGGAAAATAGGTCTCATAAAAGGTGTCGACATTAGACCTACCATGGGGAAGGTGCGCGAAGCGCTTTTTAACATCATCTTGCACGCGCGTTTTGTGACAAAAGTACCAGAAGAGATTCACTTCCTTGATCTCTTTACAGGTACGGGTTCTGTTAGTATAGAAGCGCTTTCGCGAGGTTTTGCAAGTGTGACAGCGGTTGATATTGATACACGGTGCATATATGCCAATCTCGAAAAAATGGCTATCCATGATGAAATCACTGTCATTAGTAGGGATGTAGTAAAGCTAGAGGAGTCGGGCAAACAATACGATGTTGTATTCATGGATCCCCCATATAATGAGAAAACACCTAAATATCGTGCATCTCAGATAACTGAGAAGAGCTTTGCAGGGCTTCATGAACGTGGTTGGCTTTGTGCTGGAAGTATTGTCATTCTGGAGAAACACAAGAAAGAGATATTCAAATTAAATCACCATGCTTTTGAGTTGATTGATTCAAGAAGATATGGGATGTCCGAGTTGCTGACATTCGTTTATATAGGCCATGATTTGCCGCTAAAAGAGTAGAAACTTGAGTACTCTTTGTCCTCATAGATTTAGCTTTTGTTCGCGAATAACGAGGTTCAGCCAATGCGGGATCGTATGAGGATTAATATGAGAATTGATTACTTGTACTCTTTGTGTTAACCCTTGGTGGTTGTTTGATACGGTCGGAGTGGTTGTGCCCGTCGAAGAGAAGGAGATCACAAGGTTGCTTTTAGATGCGTTTCCCGATGTGGATCCTGAGGCTGATATCCAGCTTGTTGACACTGTTGGTGATCAAGATCATTACTATCTTAAAATCCGCTCTGCATCTTTTGCTGGAAAATCAGCGGTAGAGCGCCATAGATTAGTAGTTTCAGCTTTAGGAGAAATTCTTAAGGAAAGGCTCCACTCGATTTCTATTGAGACCAAGATTAAGACTTAAAAAATACGCAGTGCGTTTATCATGAAAGATATTTTTACGGAAATAGAGAGAATAATTAGCCAGAATGATGTCGTGCTTTTTATGAAGGGTACGTCTGAGATGCCAATGTGTGGGTTTTCGGGTGCTGTTGTGAACATTCTTAGAACTTTAGGTATCACCTTTCATGGGGTGAATATCTTAGAGGATCCTGAGTTAAGGGAAGGAATAAAGAAGTTTGCAGATTGGCCGACCATCCCGCAGTTGTATGTGAAAGGTAAATTCATCGGTGGATGCGACATTGTCAGGGAGATGTACGAGAGCGGAGAACTAAAAACTCTTTTTGAGAATAACTTGGCTAGCTAAGTAGCTGTATCTGGCTCAATTGTGAATACCCTCAAGAGAGTGCAAGGTTCTCTCTTCGTTGGGTTATTCTTATTCACAGGGTTTGATGTGCATGTCTTTTGGACATAGACATTGAAACGGCGTTTAATATCCAAGTCAATATGAAGAGCGTCATGCCTAGCGCATACGCAGATAGACTTTCCTCGGTATTCAGAGTTTGGTCACCTGTCAGGATTGTCACAATCTGTACAGTCACCGTGGTAATCGTGTGGAATATGTTGTAATCGATGTTTGCCGAAATTCCTGTTAGCATGAGCACCACCATCGTTTCACCCACTGCCCTTGAGAAACCTAAAAGAACGATTGCGACTATCCCAGGTAGGCAGTTTGGCAAGACTGCTCTCAATATAATTTCGGTCTGTGTACTGCCAAGTGCCGCGGCACCGTAATATAAGCTCTTCGGTGTTGTCCGCAAAAGGTCGTCAGTAAGGGATGTAACAAGAGGAATGATCATAATACCTATTACTATCCCAGCAGATAAGGCACTTTCAGTCGAAATGTTAAGGTGTAACAGATGTCCGAGTTTTTGCACCAGCGCTGGCACGAATGCTAGGGAAAAGTAGCCGTATATTACGGTCGGTATGCCAGCCATTATTTCTATTATCGGTTTAATAACATTCCTGACTTTCTTCGGTATGAAGTAGGTCAATGCTATAGCCGCTCCTATACCTATAGGTGTGCCAACTGTGCTACCAATCAACGCCACCATTGTTGTGCCAAAAAGCAGTGGTAATATGCCGAAGAGTTTTTCGACTTGTCCGTCTATAATTGTTCCGTTCGGTGCCCAGACGGTTCCAAAAAAGAAATCCATTGGGGAAACTACACGGAAGAACGAAACCGTTTGTGTCACGAGAGATAAGATGATTAAGGCTGTGACCATCGACGTCGCAATTAATGCAACCGAAGCACACAAAGCAAACGTTCTCTTTGACCAAAGCAAAAGAGCGAAAAAAATACCTAAAAAGAAAATAAAGGTACTATTAACGGAAAAAGCTAATACTGCAGACACAAGTAGCATCAAGGCTGTATTTAGTCTAACTGCACGACTTGTACTATCCACGAAATCACGACGGCTTCTCCACTTTAAGACTTACACACTTCTTGTGTTTTTTCTAGTAATTTTGACTAGCATTTGTACACGAAAATAGCCTACTCATTACATTGGTGAATAGCGGATATGAACAGTATAAAGGTATACGAAATGTGTGCCTGAGTCAGTAAAGTTGTACTGCTTGTTTCTGGGTTAAAAAGTGTTATAGGTTATTATAAATTTTAGCGCGTTTCTTCAAAGAATTGTAGTTGATGTTTCGTTCCACCGGTGTTTTTCATCTCAGGTTTATAGGGAAATTCACTTTTTCGCTTGTTTACTTTGCGCTTCTTTTGGTTCCTGCGTTGGCCGTGCCAAGAATTGGGATTTTCTCTACGGACTTATATGTTTACGAGCGCGAAGCCCTTGGGGTGGAAAAATTTTTTAAACTTCCAGAAGCTCTCGGGCGTGAATTCGAAGTTGTGATGGTGGATTATAACTTGATCCATTCCGATTACCTAAAGAAGAATAAAAAAGTTCCGTTGGAAAAGGTGCTTGAGAACAGACTGGAAATGCAGGGAGTAAAACACCTAATCCTACCAGGTGATGTGTACAATGTGCATATGTCTCCCTTACATCCGACCTCTACAAAGAGGCGCATGTACAAAGCGTTGCTTGGACTTGTAAAACAAAGTAAGGTCTCCATCCTTGGAATCTGTGGAGGTATGCAGCAATTCTTTAATGCGGATGGTATTCGCATACTGAATCTATCGCAAATGGATATTGCAGAACTTCATAAGAAGGAAAAAGATCCGAATGTGGGCAATCTTGCAGGCCCATATCCGGAGAGGTTGATCAGAAAAGTTATGGTCAATCCTGCAAGCAAAGTAGCTGAGATTATTTCACAGGTACCTCTTGAGGTCACAGCGAATGGTTGGTTGATACTTTATATCCCAGAGCTTCACTCGGAGGGCGTTGCGCTCAATAAGGATAATCTCAAGCTCCTAAGAGAGTCTGGTTACAATGTGGTTGGCTTTGCCGAAGATGGTGTTGTTGAAATTGTTGAAGATCAATACGGAAATTTTTATTTTCAGCCCCATATAGAGAGTTTCTTGCTTGAATTTACGCCAGAAAAGATACATGAGCTGCCGGAGAAATTATTGAGCAGTGTCGACGCAGCGAGATATTTACTTCTCCATTTTATTGAGTCATAGCCTCCTTGTATGTGCCGTGTTTGTCTCTAAAGTTGAACGGAGCATCAGTCTCTGCTGAAGAAATTTCGTTTATACCTTAGTTGGTGTGTGCAACTATTTAAACGCGTTTCTCGAATGTTACTATCGTTTGCATTGATTTCTATACTTAGATGCACCTGAATGTCGTGCTTCCGCTCCCATTGGATAGTGGGTTTCTGTACTCTTCTGGACATTTTGATGCGTATGTGGGGAGTCTTGTTAAAGTTGATTTCCGTGGGAGAAAAATAACAGGGCTTGTCACATCCGTAGTACCGGAGAATGATCACGAGTACGTTGTAAAAGAAATCTTGGCGGTAGAACAGATACCGCCTTTTTCATCTGAGTATGTACAATTTCTCTCTTGGGTTGCATGTTACAATTTCACCAAGGTTGGTCTGGTACTACGTTCTGCACTGATTAGGGATATTCCTGATAGTGCTGTATACGTTATGACTGGCGATGATATTAAAAGATCTAATTTAACCCAAGCAATGTGCCGTGTGCTTGCATTATTTGGGGGCAATCAACATATTACTTCGGACATATTGGACGCAGCAAGGGTTCAAAAGAAAACAGTGCAGAAACTTATCGATGTTGGTGCAATAGAGCGTGTTCATGCATCAATTAGTGAGGTAAAGACTGTGTCTGAGGAGCTAAAAAAACTTGAGTTCAAGCTTTCGGATGAGCAGAGTGCTGCTAGAAACAAAATCTGTATGGATGGGTTTACTGTATATCTTTTGGATGGTGTTACAGGTTCGGGTAAGACATTAGTGTATCTTTCAGCCGTACTTGAGCTACTACAGGGGGATGCAGAAGCTCAAGTTGTAATGCTTTTTTCCGAGATAGCTCTTGCTTCTTATATTTTTGAGCGAGTCAAGAAAAGTTTTCTCGGGATGGTTGAAATTATAGAATGGCATTCGGAACTCTCTCCTGCACTTAGGAGAAAGAACTGGCATAAAGTTGTGACAAATAAAGCCAGATTGGTTATCGGAGCAAGGTCAGCGGTCTTACTTCCAATGCCAAATTTACGAATGATTGTTGTGGACGAAGAACATGATCAATCCTTCAAACAGGATCAAGGGGATTTCACATATAATGCAAGGGATCTAGCCATAATGAGAGGTAAGCTATTTGATATTCCGGTAATTTTGTCGTCAGCCACGCCGTCTTTGGAAAGCTATTATAATGTGCAAAAAAAAGGGTTTGTCCATCTTAAATTGGAGCACAGATTTGGCGGAGCTCAGCTTCCAGATGTGAAAGTGGTGGATATGCGCAAAGCCCAAAAAGTGAGTCAGCATATCTCTCATGAGTTGTATGAAGAATTGAACTCTACTCTCGATGCTGGTATGCAGAGCCTTTTGTTTCTCAACAAACGAGGCTATGCGTCGATCATAATATGTTCGAGTTGTGGTCATAGAATGAAGTGTCCAGACTGTGTTGCATGGTTAGTTGAACATAAACAAAACAACACACTTTTATGTCACTTGTGTGGTTTCAAACGCGCTATGATAACGAAGTGCGAGAAATGTTCATCGGACACAATAATATCATTTGGTCCTGGGGTGGAAAAAATTGCGGAGGAAATCGGTGAACTTTTTCCAAGTAAAAGAGTAGTGATCATGAGTAGTGATACCAAGCTTACCGAGAACATCAGAAAAATAGAAAAGGGTGATGTCGATGTAGTGATTGGTACACAGATCATTGCGAAGGGTTACGATTTTCCTAGGCTCACTCTTTTGGCGATCATTGACAGTGATGTTTCCATGCATGCAGGTGATTTGCGTAACTCGGAAAAGAGTTTTCAGATATTGCAGCAAGCTATAGGACGGGTCGGAAGGAGAAAAATATATCCGGGTAAAGTAGTGATGCAGAGTTATTCGCCAGATAGTGTCGTAATAGAGGCTTTAAAAAATAACGATAGACAAACTTTCTACGAAGAGGAGCTCAAAATGAGGCGAACTGAGGAAATGCCTCCTTTTAGTAGGCTCATCAGCATTATTATTTCTGGATTGATGGAAAGGGAAGTCATCATATGTGCAAGGAAAATAGCGAAGACTATTGTTTCGGTTAGAGAAATAAATGTTTTTGGGCCTTGTCCTGCTGCAATAGGGGTGAAAAAAAATCAATTTAGGTATAGAATTCTTGTTGTTGTTCCCAAAAAATTTTCTTCTCGTACAATTTTAACGAATTTGCTTGTCGGATTTACCGCGGAAAAAAAGGTGGGAGTACAAATTGATGTGGACCCCCTGTGTTTTTTGTGAGTTCTAGATAGTAAAATAGTTTACATGAACTATAGAATTCGCTATCCTGATGTACCCTATTTTTGTGTACTGATGTTTTTATCTGTAGGGCAGCTGCTCATTTGTTTGCTTTGTACTTGGTTATAGTGCTTTCCTTTTAGGGATTCTTGTGCATGCTTTTGTAGCAAATTCTTATCTTCTTTTCTATCTTGGACTGTAAATATGAAAACTCCATCTAAACTTAAAAGTGGCGTTAAACATGCGTCTCCTTCCTTATTAGATGATATCGATCGGGGGTTGGAGAAGTGTCTTGCTACCTATATGAAACTTACTAAGGCACGCAATGCTCTTCTTACGCAAAATGTGGGTGTACTACCTGAGGATGAGATACCTATCGTGGTGGATGCTGTAGATAGAGAGCTTGGCAAAGTTGTAGTGAGCTATATGAGGCTTAAGAAGCTGCAGAGAGGTTTTGTTCTTGTAGAATTGGCTGCGCTATGTGTATTCACGGGTGGTAGCGTGGCTATTTTTACAGCGTTACTGCGGCCTAAGTTATTTATGAGCGGCGCACTGGAGAAAGCAGTGGAGATACTTTTTCTGTGTGGTACTGCTGCTCTTTTTATAATTTTTCTTTTAAGGCGTCTTGCTCTGCCTAAGGTGCGTGCAAGGATAGAGGCTCGTATTGCTTTCTGTGAAGAAGCGCTTATTCCAAGAGGGCAACGGGTATCCGACGTTATCTGCGCAATAAGGGACGATTGTAAACCTTCTCAACCTGCTAAGCCCGCTAGAATAGCTACTTTTCTCCGATTTTGTACTCTTCTTGGTGCTTTAGTGCTTGAGATTCTTCTTGTCATCGATCTGTATCACGATTTCGGGCTGAAAAAAGCACATGGAAACTTTTTCTTCACGCTGGATGACCTGCTGGAGTTACTATTTACGGTGGTTGGATTGTTATGCACATCACTGTATATCTACTCATACTACGTACAGCAGCAGAATAAGACTGCGGGCAGCACGGATCGTATACAAACAGAAAACAAGCCGTTTCTGCAAAGGGGCCCAAATGTACTGTGGGTATTCTTCGGTGTTGGTGTCTTGTCCATGGGGAATAGAATCCTTAGAGGCTTGGAGGGTACCGGCGTTGTGTCAATACAGATACCGGATGGCGTGCTACGTCTCGGTCTTTTATTTGCTGTGTTGTTGTGTCTGCTTGACATATACTTGACATGCAGAACACAGGAGGACCTCATTGAGTCCGACCTTGATGATGTGAGTGTGAGTGCCCGTGTTGTGCCTGTAATGATGGATGTCCTTCCATAAAAGGATCACAATTTTACTCCTAGGATAGAAAGGAGCTCAATAACCATTTTTTGTCCTAGGATGATCACCAAGGCTGAAATAAAGAGCCCTGCAAATGATGTTACTACCCCCAGTATACTGATTATTCCATCCCTGTTTAATACCCCGAGCGACATTAGTACAATTCCACCTGCCGGGATGAAATTTGTTAACGGTAACGGAATTGCAATCGAGATGGCACACATAAGAGAAATAACACCGTAAATCCTCTCACCAAAAGTGTTGTTCAAAATAGGGAATCTAGGACGCGTGAATTTCTCCACTTTGCGCAGTATTGGCACCGTCTTCTCAATTAAGAAAGCGAGACTTTTGCGCTTCATTGATTTTTCCCCAAGAAATTTTGGTAACCATGGAGAATCGCATCCAAGAATGATCTGCACAGAAAAAAACAATATAGGGATTGAGAGAACAGTTGTGTAGCCGGGTGGCACGGGCAAGGGTATTGAAAGCGGTAGCGAAAAAAGAAGAAGCAGTAGCGCGAACCCACGCTCGTGCAGGGCGTGCTTTATTTCAAACAGTGTAATAGAGTCTGTTACACCATGTACGACAACTGATTCCAACACATCGGAGGTGTTTTGGTCCTTATCCATTTGTAAAAACCTTGGAACCGCCCTTTCTTCTTTTAAGGGCAGTTTTCATGTTGAAAACACAGACGTGATCATGTCCATGACGCAATGTGAACAGTGGTGCAACCTCTTGCACCACCAGATATTTGCCCGAAATATGGTAATTCACTAAAGCCTCGTACCCCTGCGAATCCACTCGAAAAACAGCCGGCAGATTTGCATTTACACTTGGGAACTGCATATAAGTAAAGCGTCCATCATCAAAAACCTTGATTGGCTTTATTGCGTCATATCCAGAAAGTTTATAGTCGAAATTTAGATATGCTTTTTTGCCGATATCAAGCTCGGTGCTTTCCACGTCTCTGTTCTGCACGCTCGTGACACCAGTGTTTTGTATGCTGACAGCATTTGAAGGATACCGGAAACGTACTTCGTATGCCAGCTCTGGGTCATACACATCACGCGCTTCCCTGGCGGTAAAAACGAAATGATAAACCCGCTTACTTGTAAGAATCGTGACGTTCGTTGTTGCCTCGTCCTCGATGGGTTTAAGGAAAAGTCTGTTGCCCTGAGCATCAAGTTGCCAACCAGTTGAGTCACCCATAGAGATAGTGCTTATCACCTCTCCATCCTCGAAAACTATGCTGGATTGGTAGCCAAAGAATCCGGTATACGTGTGAATGCCATTTGGATTGTAAATAATCTCTTTTATATGTGGAGTAGAAGCCAACGAGTGGGCTTTTTGATCAGCAAACGCTGGCAAACACAGCGCAAGATATAGCATGAGCAAGATGACAAAATTATATGATCTCTTCATAACCGCTTACTATTAATTCTAATGGTGTGATGTTTCTATGCGCCAAAATAACATCTGTTGTCCTGAAAGCAATCTTTACCATCTTTTCTTGGTTCTTACCATCTCCATAGGACCTTACCTTTGCTGTTGCTACTTTTCCACTAGTTTTAGTATCTTTATGAATCTGTAAGTCAATTATTTCGATACGTCTGTTTACCGAACTTGCAATCCTGGATCTAGACTGAAGAAACTTCTCATAAATCATATGAGAGGAATTGAGTTGTATAAACTTGTCTTGCTGTCCTGTCTCTTTTTCCCATACCTCTATGTACTTTGACAGCAAATATTGATCTACGACCGTCTGCAAGTCGTTGTTTTTTTTGTACAGGTCGTACAGCCTGATAGTTTTTACATTATCCGTGTCTATGCTGTCTGTGTAACGAAGAAAGTTGGTTGTTGTTTTTAGTGGTAACATAGAGTACATGTTTAGTCCCATCACACAGAGCGTGGAAAAAAGGAGCGCTAGAAACATAAGCAACCAAACACGTTCCACGAAGATGTAGTAGTTCTTTGTGCAGTGCCACGAAAGGCCTTCCTCGTGGTATCTGCCTCCTTCAACAAGAGCTTCCTTTAAATCTCGTTCGTGCATGAGAAAGTTTTAATTTATCGGATTCGATAATATAACCTATACTGAGCGTATATGATAATAGGGTTAACTGGCAAAAGTTCGTGTGAGAGATATGACTGAGAAACAACCAGAAAAACATAAAAAAGTAGGGGACAAGCAAAGTGCTGATTCAAAGAAGGATGTTCAAGAGAGCCTTTTGAACGGTGGTTTCATTTCTAAGGAAGAGTTCAACAAGGAAAGGGAACAGTGGAAGAAGAAACTAGCATACGCACTTGCTGAGCAGGAGAATCTCAAAAAGAGTGCTCAAAAGGAAATAGAGAAGGTGCGAGATTTTGCCATTTTAGATCTTGTCAAAGAGATTCTAGTGAGTGTTGAAAGTCTTGAGAAGGCAGTGGCGCATATGCTTGAGCATAATGTTGAAGGGCCCGTATTTGAAGGTTCAAAGCTTACTCTTGACGCGATTTTTTCTGCTCTAAAGAAAAGTGGTATAGAGAAGATCGAAGCCAAAGGAGCGCGGTTTGACCACGATCTGCACCAGGCAGTAAGCACGGTCAAAGCTGCAGATTTGCCTAACAACACGGTTTTCGAGGTTCTACAGGATGGCTATACAATTAAAGGACGCCTTCTGCGTCCAGCAGTTGTTGTAGTAGTAGATAATTTCGAATAAAATTCGTCGTTTCAAGGTAAATAGTTTAATAATACGATCTATGGTAGATGATAAGATTGTTCTGTCTGGGATACAGCCAACTGGGTATGTGCAGCTTGGAAACTTGCTTGGTGCCGTAGACGTATGGGTAGAAATACAGTCTCGGTATAAAAGGAAGTTTTTTTTCATGGCTGATCTGCATTCCCTCGATGGGGGAACATTAGGTCTGGCGGACGCTTCTGTAGAGATGGCTTGTACCTATATAGCGTGCGGTATAGATCCAAATGATTGTCGTATATTTGTGCAGTCCCATATTCCTCAGCATGCAGAGCTCTGTTGGTTGCTTGGTTGCATCACTCCTATGGGCCTACTCAACAGGATGACCCAGTTTAAGGATAAGTCGAACAGAGCAGGTGTTACCCCGATGCTTTCTTTATATTCATATCCGGTCCTAATGGTGGCTGATATACTCCTGTACAATGCGGAAGTTGTGCCGGTGGGTGATGATCAAACCCAACACGTTGAATTGGCAAGGGATGTGGTGCTACGTTTTAATCAACGGTATGGTGAGTACTTCAAGTTACCTATGATTCTCAAAAAGAAGGAAGCCACCAGGATAATGAGCCTCACGGATCCAACCAAAAAAATGAGCAAATCTGATCCTTCGGATTTTTCTAGAATAAATTTGTCCGACCCAAAAGAGTTGATTGAAAAGAAGATATTATCTGCTAAGACAGACTCGATATTGGGCTTCTCACCTGAAGGACTGCAAGAGAGACCTGAGGCATCTAACTTGCTCAATATAGCGGCTTGTCTTAGTGGCAAAAAAGTGGAGCAACTCTGCAGCGAGGTAAGTAATTTTTCCGAACTAAAATCTATGCTTATCGATCTTCTTCTTGCAAAGCTTCTGCCAATACAGGAGAAAAGGAAGAATCTTGAGAGGGATGCAGTGAAAAGGATGCTTGCTGATTCTGCTGAGGCGATGAGAGAGATAGCTCGTGCAAACCTGATACGCATAAAACAGCTTATGCAGCTCATTTGATCACGTATATTTTCGATTTGTTGCTGTGAGAAGGAATAGATGTTACTATTCCTTCCGAGGTTTTCAAGATGCCTAAGTTAAAGACTAATTCCAGCGCTAAGAAGCGATTTAAGGTGACTTCCACCGGAAAGGTTATGGTGACGCAGTCTGGTAAGCGTCATAACATGCGTAAGAGAAATAAGAGGATGCTTCTTGTTCAGAAGGGATATACCCTCATCAGTAAGAGCAAGATGCGTCTGATGAGGAGTGTGATGCCTTACAGTTTTTAGTTGGAGGAACAAAATGGCACGTGTAAAGAGGGGTGTACAGGTTAGGCAGCGTCACAAGAAGGTGATTAAGCAAGCTAAGGGTTTTCATGGAAGGTCGAAGAACTGCTATAGAATAGCTCTCCGCAGACTAGAGAAGTCCTGGCAGTATGCGTACCGTGACAGAAAGGTTAGAAAGCGCGATTTTCGCAGTTTGTGGATTCAAAGAATCAATGCGGCTGTGAGGTCGTTTGGCTTGGTTTATTCTGTCTTCATGAAGGGTTTGAAAGCCGCTGGGGTCGATATGAATAGGAAGGTGCTTTCTGAGCTTGCAATAAGCCAGCCTAGTGCTTTTGGTGAGATAGTGGAAAAAGCTAAGGCTGCGCTGTGACTGTCGATTCTGGGGAAGTCAGAGACCGCTTTTATTCACGTCTTGGCTCTGTGTTCTCTGTTGAAGAGCTTAATAAGCTTCGGTTTGAGTACTTGTCTAACAAGGGTGGCCTGGTTAGAAGTGTTCTGGCTACACTCATCCAGCAGGGTACGGAGTCGGAACAGCTGGGTGAATGGACTAGCCTATTGAAGGAATTCAATTTGGCGCTAGCGCGTAGACTAGAGTTTATACGTGAAAAGGAATCAAATGAAAAACTTGCTTCTGAGGCAGTGGACGTGTCCTATCCTGCCAGGCCTTTTAGGGTGGGATTGAAGCACCCTCTTACCAGAGTTATTGAGGACACCAGAAGAATTCTTACTTCTCTTGGATTGGAGTATGTAGACGGTCCGGAAGTGGAAGATGAATATCATGTGTTCGATGCTTTAAACACACCTGCACATCACCCATCGCGGCAAATGCAGGATAGCTTCTATCTCTTTGAGGCAGGTAAGCTTTTACGTACGCACACGTCTTCTGTACAGATTCGGGTAATGGAGGAACGCGAGCCTCCTTTCTATATTTTCTCGCTGGGTAAAGTCTATCGAAACGATTGGGATGCTACACATACTCCTATGTTCCATCAGGTGGAGGTTCTATGTGTCGACGTTGATATAAATATGTCACATATGCGGTATTGTGTTGGTTTCTTTCTAGACAATCTCTTTGGATGTGCCAAAATGAGGATGAGGCCAAGTTATTTTCCTTTTACGGAGCCCTCTGCTGAGATCGATATAAGAGGTCGAGATGGTAAATGGCTCGAGGTGATGGGGTGTGGCATGGTGCACCCAAATGTTTTACGTAATGTTGGTGTGTCACCTGATAAATATAGAGGTTTTGCCTTTGGTGCCGGGTTGGAAAGACTGGCGGTACTGCATTATGATATTCATGACTTGCGAAGCCTTTATTCAAATGATTTGAGGTGGAAAGTAAGCTGATCGTGGTATTTTTGCTGTAAGATAATTTTAGCTTGGATGAAGGTTTCCATAGGTGCTGATCATGCAGGATTCGCACTTAAAGCGGTTTTAATAGACTTCTTTAGTGCACGGGGCTACTTTCCGGTGGATAGGGGTGCGTATTGCTCAGCTGTTTCTGATTATCCTGATTTTGCTAAATCTGTTTCCTTAGACGTCTTGGGTGGAAGGGCGGACTTTGGCATTTTAATATGCGGTTCTGGTATCGGGATGAGTATAACTGCTAACAGGTACAAAAAAATCCGGGCTGCCCTGTGTTACGACGTGCAAGCAGCGAAGATGGCTAGGGAACATAATGACGCAAATGTCTTATGTCTTGCGGGAAGGGCTTTAAATGTGTCAGAGTGTCTTGAGATAGTTGAGGCATTTGTAAATAGTAAATTTAGTTGTGAAGAGCGTCACAAAAAAAGGATAGAAAAAATTGACGAGGAAGGGGAATAGTGTTTTTCAAATCTAAAATCTCTGAAGTTGATCCTACTGTTGCTAGGATTATTGATGGTGAAGTTAGTAGGCAGCGTAAACATCTGCAGTTGATTGCTTCCGAAAACTTTGCAAGTGCTGCGGTCCTGGAAGCGCAGGGATCGGCATTCACAAACAAATATGCGGAAGGTTATCCGGGTAAACGCTACTATTGTGGATGTGAATATGCAGATCAGGTTGAGAGTCTTGCAATAGAGAGGGTCTGTAAGTTATTTGGGTGTTCTTATGCTAATGTGCAACCACACTCTGGTTCTCAGGCAAATCAGGCCGTATTTTTGGCACTTCTAAAGCCTGGTGACACGGTCCTTGGTTTTTCTCTCGCGTCAGGAGGTCACCTTACTCATGGTGCAGGTGTGAATCTTTCTGGTAAATGGTTTAATGCAGTTCACTATGATGTAAGAAGGGATAATTTCGAGATAGACATGGATGAGGTCCGTGATCTAGCAAAAAAACATTCTCCAAGAATGATCATTGCAGGTGCATCGGCGTACTCGAGATATATAGATTTTAAGAGCTTTCGCGAAATAGCGGATGAGGTTGGGGCTTATCTACTGGGTGACTTGGCACATTACGCTGGTTTGATAGCTGCAGGTGAGTATCCGTCTCCCTTTCCTTATGTGGATGTTATGACGTCTACAACCCATAAAACTTTGCGTGGTCCACGTGGTGCAATCATTCTTACAAATAGTGAGGAACTCATAAGGAAAATAAATTCTGCCATATTCCCAGGGTTGCAGGGTGGTCCTCAGATGCACGCAATAGCTGCCAGAGCTGTTGCTTTTGGTGAAGCTCTTACTACGGAGTTTAGAGACTACATTAGGGCTGTTGTGAGGAATGCGAAGACTCTTTCAAACGTTTTAAGAGAGAGAGGTTTAGATGTTCTTTCTGGTGGTACTGATACTCATATCGTCATGATTGACTTGAGGAAGCTTAATCTTAAGGGTAATGTGAGTGCCTCAAAACTTGAAAGTGCTGGAATAATCTGCAACAAGAATGCTATTCCGTTCGATGAGGAGAAGCCATTTGTGACGTCTGGTCTGCGATTTGGTAGCCCAGCTGAAACCACTCGGGGAATGCGTGAATCAGAATTCACGCATATTGGAGGGTTGATTGCTGACTTACTTGAGGAAAAAATCAGCACGGATAGTGCGGCTGCAATAGTCTCGGACCTCACAAGCAAGTTCAACTTTTACAACGTGTAAGAGTGGTTAGTCTCATTCACCACGGTGCTTGATGAATTCCACAAGATCGAAAAGGGCTTTGCAGGCTAGAGGACAGAGAGATTTGATATTTATAGCATCTTTGGCATTTATGTCGCAAAGCGCGTCTAGGTACGTTTTCTCTTCTGGGGGTGTGGGGTCTGTGGATGCATCTTCAGTTATGTTAGTAGAGGGCATTAGGTCGAATAAGTAATTTCCAGCATCGATTAAATCAGTAAATTCAGACATAAAAAGTATATATTTTTAAAATTAATCAATCGTACAAGGTGAGTATTAAGAAGATATAAACAACTTGAAGTTGAATAACTTCATACACTCGTTCTCCGACTGTAAAATCTATAAATGTATGTTGTGCGTATATGTTGTTGGATAAGGCCTTCTATATACTATCACCAGATAGGCAAATTACTGCTCTTGAATATGTTGATCTAGCAAGACTCTTTCGAGATTTTTTCGCATATGTGTATGCATTCCAGCTGCGCATCAAGGATAGGAGTTTATTGGAAAAAGAGATACCACGTTTGAGTCACCTTTGTTGTGAGTACAAAATTCCCTTGATAATAAACGATTTTATTGATTTGGCATTGAGGTTTGAGACAGATGGTGTTCATGTAGGTGCGGAGGACAATACCCTAGAGCAGTGTCGGTATCTCCTACCAAAAGGAAAAATCGTAGGTGTAAGTTGTTATGACGACATTGAGCGGGCAAAAAAGAATCTCTTAGCTGATTATGTGTCTTTCGGATGTTTCTTCGAGAGTCAGACAAAAAACAATCCTCCAGCTAAAGCGAGTTTGGCAACACTTGCCAAGTGGAAAAATGTAATTTCCGAAGTTCCTTGTGTGTGTATTGGCGGGATCAATAAAAAGAACTTTATACAACTTCTGAGAAACGGTGCCAATATTGTTGCTTTTTCGGATT
Source organism: Neorickettsia sp. 179522 (assembly GCF_001593535.1). NCBI lineage: Bacteria > Pseudomonadati > Pseudomonadota > Alphaproteobacteria > Rickettsiales > Anaplasmataceae > Neorickettsia > Neorickettsia sp. 179522. Next base: position 181,846 of record NZ_LNGI01000001.1, read on the forward strand.
ACTTATGGAGTGGAGAATCCCCCTATGAGAAATTTGCAGCACTTGTGGAAACAGGTAAGTATTATGAAAGGTCACTATATGGATAAAAATTGTAGTTTGATCAGGATCGGTGCTAAGAGCGGTAAAAGTGTTGAATCCTGTTCGTAGAGCTACACGGGAATGCTATATTAAATCATTTACCCCTTTCTACTTCGTTGCTTTTATAAGACTGTTGTACAAACTTTCCCGATATTAGGCTACAATCACAGAGAGCTTTCAATGAAGGATGCAGGAGAAGAAGTCTACTATACTTGTGATAGGTGCTGGTCCGATAGTAATAGGACAGGCGTGTGAATTTGATTACTCTGGTACACAGGCGTGTAGGATCCTGAGGAAACGCGGGTACAAAGTGGTCCTAATAAATCCCAACCCGGCGACTATAATGACAGATCCCGATACAGCTGACGTCGTCTACATAGAGCCAATCAACATTGAGATAATAGAGAGCATAATTGCTAAGGAAAAACCTGATAAGCTGTTGCCGACTGTTGGAGGTCAGACAGCTCTCAATATAGCAATTGAGTTGTTCGATAGTGGGATACTTTCTAAGTACGGCGTTGAACTAATAGGGGCCTCTAAGCGTGTAATCGAAAACGCAGAGAAAAGAAGTGTCTTCAATCAAATCATGGGCGAGATTGGTTTACAAGTCCCGAAGAATACTGTGGTTACCCATGTCAATGAAATAGAGAAGGCTTTTGAATTTATCGGTATTCCCGCAATAATAAGACCATCTTTTACCCTTGGTGGACTGGGTGGAGGTGTTGCAACTACAAAGTTTGACTTTTTTACAATCATTAATAACGGTCTTAAATTTTCACCGGTTAGTGAGGTGCAAGTCGATGAGTCAGTCTTAGGATGGCAGGAGTTTGAGCTTGAGGTTGTTCGTGATTCTGTTGGTAATTCGATTGTTGTCTGTTCAATAGAAAACACTGACCCAATGGGTGTTCATACTGGTGACAGTGTAACAGTCTCACCTATTCTAACACTCAGAGACGAAGAATATCAGGAGATGAGGGACGCAGCCTTTAAGGTTTTGGATTACATAGGTGTTACCACCGGTGGTGCAAATGTGCAGTTTGCTTTGAATCCGGAGAATGGCGAATTACGTGTAATCGAAATGAATCCCAGGGTTTCGCGGTCATCGGCGCTTGCCTCGAAGGCAACTGGGTATCCAATTGCAAAGGTTGCGGCGCAACTGGCTACTGGGTTTACTCTGCCAGAAGTTTACAACGATGCAGTTCCAACAATTCCTGCGTCTTTTGAGCCAGCAATGGACTACGTGGTTGTCAAAATACCTCGCTTCAATTTTGAGAAGTTTTTCCATGCTGAAGAGAGGCTTTCTAGTTCCATGAAATCTGTAGGGACTACAATGGCAATTGGGAGATGCTTTCAGGAGGCTTTGCAAAAAGCTTTCAGTTCTTTGGAGCAAGGTCTGGATGGTCTCAATACTGTACTTGGTTCGAGTGTTTCTCGTGAGGTTATTAATAGAAAGCTATGCTCTCTTATACCGAATAAAATTCTTATTATTGCAGATGCCATTAGAGCTGGTTTTGATATCAAAGAGATTGCTCATCTGAGCAAATATAATGAGTGGTTTCTTTTGCAGATTGGCGAGCTAGTAAATTTAGAAAACGAAATTAAAAGCGTTGACTTTTCCCCGAATAGGCTTCTGGTTTGGAAGAAGAAAGGATTCTCAGATTCTAGGATAGCGTCTCTGAAGGGTTGCGATGAAGCTTTTGTAAGAAATATCCGTAAGAGCATGGGTATAAAGCCTGTATTTAAACGGGTAGATACGTGTGCTGCAGAATTTGAAAGCAGTATAAACTATCTCTATTCCACTTATGAGGGTGATACCGTCACTCAACCTGAATGCGAAGCCTATCCTTCAGGCAAAAAGAAAGTAATTGTTCTAGGTAGTGGTCCAAACAGAATTGGACAGGGGATAGAATTTGATTATACATGTGTACATGCGGTTTCTGCGATAAAGGAACTCGGCTATGAAGCAATCATGGTAAATTGTAATCCGGAAACGGTCTCAACGGATTATGATATTTCAGATAAACTTTATTTTAGTCCGATGAATGTTGAATCGGTTCTTGATATTGTAGAGAAGGAGTCTGAGAAAGGAGAGCTACTTGGTGTGGTCCTGCAGTGTGGTGGACAGACCCCACTTAAACTTGCAAAAGCGATGAGTGAGAATGATGTCAAAGTAATCGGAACAAGTTTTGCGTCAATCAATGCTGCTGAGGATAGGAAAAGTTTCAATAGCCTGGTGGAAGAATTAGAAATGCTTCAGCCAGAAAATGCGATTGTCTTCGCACGAGAAGAGATAGCCGAAAATGTGAAAAAATTTGGTTTTCCATTGATAGTCCGACCTTCCTACGTACTTGGCGGTGAATCAATGCAGATTATCTATGATGATGCAATGCTTGAAAATTATTTGGAAAGGCACCCGCAGCTCTTCAACGGTTCTTCGTTATTATTAGATAGGTTTTTAGTAAATGCTCTGGAGCTTGATGTCGATGCAATTTCCGATGGTGAAGATGTGTATATTGCCGGTATAATGGAGCATATAGAGGAAGCAGGTGTGCATTCTGGTGATTCTGCCTTTGTTTTTCCTCCTCAAAAGTTATCCGAAGAAATACTCGAGAGAATTAAGAGTTGTACCAGAAAGGTAGCGATTGCACTCAATGTAGTAGGATTTCTCAATATTCAGTTCGCAATCAGTGGAAGTGATGTATACGTGTTAGAAGTAAATCCGCGTTCGAGTCGAACCGTGCCGTTTGTTGCCAAGGCACTTGGGGTACCAATTGCTAAGATCGCAACTAAAGTCATGCTTGGTATGAGGCTCAGTGATTTCCATCTGAAGAGATACGAAGACTATTTGCAACATGTTTTTGTCAAACAACCTGTTTTCTCGTTTGAGAAGTTTCCAGAATCTGATGTTCTTTTAGGGCCAGAAATGAAGTCAACAGGTGAAGTAATGGGTGTCGGTGATGATTTCGATACCGCCTTTGCAAAGGTTTGTATGGCCAGTATGAGGAAACTTCCGACATCAGGGAAGGTATTTTTCTCCATCAGAGACGAAGATAAGCTTAAGTCTGTTGAGGTTGCAAAGATATTATCAGAATTGCAGTTTACAATTCTTGCGACGAAGGGCAGTGCTGCCTTTCTCAAGAAGCATAATATTGATGCAGTAACTGTGAACAAGGTAAAAGAAGGTTCTCCACACGTTGTAGACATGATCATGAACAGTGAGATCAGTTTGGTCATAAATACCTCTTCCCACGTATTAGAGTCCGTGAAAGACAGCATGAGTATCAGATCTAGCTCTATTATTAATCAGATACCATGTTGTACAAATATTCATTCTGCTCTGGCTTTGGTAAGGGGTATAAAGAAAATTGTTAAGTGCAAGCTGCCAGTTTATCAGCTCTCCTATGTGCAAAACTGATGCTTTGAAGTCACGCTCCGATACACTTTTGTAGGTCGTTGCTTTTTTAGTGCGGGGTTGATTGAGTTGTTTTATTCCTTCCCTGCTTGGTTTGTTCTATGACATTCGTTTTGGCCTTGTTTCTTGTCTGCGATGTTTGTTTCTATGTACAGCTTGTGTTACAATGTGCCGCGCCTGCCTGTTTTTGGAATGTGGGCTTGTAGCTCAGCTGGTTAGAGTACACGCCTGATAAGCGTGAGGTCGGAAGTTCAAGTCTTCTCAAGCCCACCGATTTATATGTTGGATTTCAAAAAATTTGTTCCTGTTGTTGTATCAGCTCTTCATGGTGCTGATGGGGGAGAGCTGTTTGTTGAGTACTCTCTTTCGGAGGTTCTGAGGTTCCAGGATGGTGTACTTGCTGAGAGTAGTTATGCCGATTCCTCTGGATTTGGTCTCCGTGCGTTTTACGGTGATAAGGTGCTTTATACACACTCATCACGCTTGAGCGATGCTAGTATTTTTGAGGCTAGTGATTTTATCCGGAAAAACCGTCTAGCAGATGGCGCAGCTATGACAGCAGCGGTAATGCACGAGATTCCATGTGAGGATTCTCTTTATAAGGTTGAAGTACAGGATGATTCCTTCTCGTTTGATAGCAAGGTCGCCTTTCTACGTCGGGTTTACGACTATGCCTTGTCAAAGAGTGAAAACATAGCTAGTGCTTCTGTAACGCTTATGCGGTTTGTCCGGAGAATTGGGATTATTAAAAATACTGGAGAAACCGTAACTGATGAGCAGCCAATGGTGCGTTTAGGGTTTTCGGTTGTGTTGAAGGACGAGAAAGGTGGAGCTCAAGGGGGTACTTCAGGCAAAGGGGGGAGATTCGGGTTTTCTGAGTTGATGAAAGACTGGCACGTAGTTGTTGATCGTGCATTTCACAAGGCTGAGGTTGCTTTACGTGCTGTACCTTGCCCTTCTGGTGAAATGACAGTGGTTTTAGGGAGCGGATGGCCGGGTGTATTGTTACACGAAGCTATAGGTCATGGACTAGAAGCTGATTTTAATCGTAAAGGGGTTTCTGCTTTTTCTGGTCTGATTGGTAAGAGAGTTGCTTCTGATGTTGTTAGTGTCGTTGATAACGGTAGGATCAATGAGGCCAGGGGTTCCATTAATGTTGATGATGAAGGTACACGATCCTCGTATAATGTTCTAATAAAGGATGGAATCCTTAAGGGCTATATGTTTGATCTCATGAACGCTAAGTTGATGGGTAAACATTCTACTGGTAATGGGCGTCGCGAGAGCTATATGAACATTCCGCTGCCACGTATGACAAATACGTATATGTTGCCGGGTGATAAAACTCCGGATGAAATAATAAAAAGTGTTAAAAACGGTATTTACGCTGTCGATTTTTCAGGTGGTCAGGTTGATATAACATCTGGAAAATTTGTATTTTCAGCATCTGAAGCGTACTTAATAGAGGATGGTGAGGTCACAGTACCCGTTAAAGAGGTTACGCTTATTGGTGATGGTCCCACGATCTTGAAAAGAATTTCAGCTGTTGGAAATGATCTCAAACTTGACGATGGGATCGGTACTTGCGGTAAAGATGGGCAGTCGATGCCTGTGTGTGTTGGCCAGCCAACCATTTGTGTGGATAAAATTACCGTTGGTGGGACTGCTTAATTTCCTGTTTATCCTATCTTATAAGCTTTTCTTATTACATTCCCTCGTGTTACAATCCGTGGTCTTCGGTGTGTTTGGGGGACTGTATGGACGCTGCAGTTATTGGCTTACAGTGGGGTGATGAAGGTAAGGGTAAAATTGTAGATTATCTTGCTAGTGACTTCGACAGTGTTGTCCGTTTTAATGGCGGCAATAATGCTGGGCATACAGTCATTGTAGATGAGAGAACCTATAAGCTTAGAGTATTACCATCGGGCATTTTGAGAGAGGATGTTATTTCCGTTATTGGCAATGGAGTTGTTCTTGATCCACAAGGTCTACTAGAGGAAATTCATCTACTGAGACAGGAAGGTGTCCAAATACATCCAGGTAAGCTGTTGATTGCGGATAACTGTCATCTTGTTCTTCCAATACATAAAGAGTTGGATGTTCTGTTCGAAGAGAAACAGAAACTAGGAACCACTAAATGTGGTATTGGTCCTTGTTACCAGGATAAAGTTGCTAGGCGAGGTATACGCTTATGTGATTTGCGATCCGAAGGGCAGTTAAGAAAGACTTTGGCAGCGCTTTCATACTATCATAACATCGTACGTAAAGGGGCTGGACTGCAGGAGATTTGTCAAGAGAGTCTCTTTTCTTCGCTCTTTGCAATGAGGGATAAGCTACTCTGTTATGCAGTTTCCCCATGTGAATTGAGGGATGTTTTATCTGGTAAAAGTAAACTTTATGAAGGAGCCCAGGGGATGCTACTCGACATAGATCATGGTACGTATCCATTTGTAACGTCAGGCTCTTCAGGATTGGGTCAGGTGATGAACGGTGCTGCGCTCGGACGTGTGAATAGAGTTATAGGGGTTATGAAGGGTTATGTTACCCGAGTTGGAGAGGGTATTTTCCCGACTGAGCAAGATAATGCATTTGGTAGCGAGTTACAGAAACTGGGAAAAGAGGTTGGTACAGTAAGCGGAAGAGTCAGAAGATGTGGTTGGTGTGACCTTCCCTTAGTGAGGTATGTCAATGCTGTCGCAGGAGTAACAGAAATTGTGATAACAAAACTTGATGTTTTAGACTCTTTTAATGAAATCTTTTTATGTTGTGCTTACAAAGGTAAAGAAGGTAAGTTGATTGAAATTTGTAGCCCTAGTAAACTTTGCTATAGTGAGTACAAAGCGCAGTACATAGTAATGAAAGGCTGGAGGTCGTCAACTGTTGGGGTTGCTTCTTTTTGCGATCTTCCGGATGAAGCAAAAAGTTTTGTAGAGACAATTGAAAAATGTCTTGATCTTCCAGTTACTATGGTTTCTAATGGCCCTGAGAGGACCCAGGTTCTCCATAGGTAATACGGAAATCAAATGTCGTTATTCTCATATTGCAAGAGAGTTAGTAGGGATTACTTTATGAGTGTCCTATAGGGTAGAGATTGCGATCTTATGTTCAGTGTTTCAAGTATAAGAAAGATTGTTGGCGCTATTGTACCGTCCAGGATGATAACAACTTTTTTTTGGATTGGATATCTTCCTGAGTGGCAAAGCCATTGGACCGCTTTTTTTTCGATACCGTTAGCTTTGCTGGTTCTGTACTTTACGGTTGGGTTTTCCGTGCCTGCAGTGCTTGCAGCTCAGGTTTTGCTTATCTTCTCTCTGGTGCTGTTGTTTTTTGGGTTGATTGGTATATATCTCTTCCAAAAGACTGTGTTTTCTGAGAGCAGGTATGAAATCACAATACACGTTGCATTCGGGCAGTGTCTTATGCTTGCGCTTTCTGTCCCTGCAGTTATTAAGACTTTAACTCAGATTTTTCTGTTTAATTCCTTCATATGTGCTCACTTCTTGAATTGCGCAGAGTGGTTTTTGAGGTGTTCAACTTACTTTATAACGACGTTGGTTCCATATTTTGTTTTCAGATTAATAGATATAGTGAAGCCTTGGCCATCGTATTGGATCGAAAGAGACTACAACAATGCTTTTAGCAATATGATTGAAGGCTTTTGCAATGCCATATATGCTTCTGCCTTGTTTTACGCACTCAATTTCATACTATTCAACCTCTTGCTCGTTGATGTTGTTGAGTTCTATACACAAGTCTTTTCGGGGGTCTTTCTTAACAGAGGGATTCCCTGGGTGTACTTGTAATGGATAAATGAAAAGCAGCGCGCTGCACCTCCGTGGTGTGTGTTTTACAGGTAGTTCTCACACACATTATCTAGGAGGTGGAGGAGCGTATTCTTTTAATACTTCCTCCTCATGAAGGCTTATACTTTTCAAGTAGTGCTTGTACAATTTCTGGAGGTTTGTTGCCTAGCATTCTTGCGAGTTCGTTGCCCGGTGATATACGCTCTGTGAAAATTGCCGTAGTCGGGACCGCTTTTATGTTCCACATCTGGCTTGGGCTCTTGCCGTCACTACTGGTGACATTCATCTTATAAAATTTTGTGTCTTGGTTCTCTTGTGCGACTTGTTCGTACGTGGGTGCGAAATTGTTACACGCTTTACATGTTGGAAGGTAAAATTCTACTACGCCAAGCTGCCCCTCTTCGAGTGTCACCCGGTCTGTTGCGCTTAATTCTGTAATCAGGTCCATAGCATTCGTATTGCAAAGTCGTTATTAATTATTTAACAGAATAAATAATTTTATATTAACATAGCTGCGGGATATGTCAGAAACACTATTTTGTATAGTTGTCGTAACATCATTACGATCCTTATTCTAGAACACCTACTCCATCAAACTTTAAGGATTTTTCGTGCGACCTAATAGGCTCATAAAAGCTGAGTTGAGCTCTTGTTTGATATCTTGTTCAAAAGAGTCCATGCCGTGTAGATTCAATCGAGTTATAGTGTATAGCATTTTCGTTAGCACACAGTTTATGTTATGTACACGAGCTAACTCGTACAATGATTCCAGCGTTGATTTTCCTTCAACTAGTACGTTGTCATTGTAGCTATCGATAAGTCTGTAACCGTATCTAAAATTGCGTGATTTATCTGAAAAGCATGTGAGAACAAGATCCCCGATTCCACAAAATTCCATTATGGTGGCTGGATCCCCACCCTTTATTGTTATAAAAGAGCGAGCTTCCTCCAGTGCTAGACTCATAAGTGCTGACAGAGTATTCGAACCTGCACCTATGCGAACCAACAAACCACAGATTATTGCTATAACGTTCTTGAAAGATCCAAGTATTTGAGTGCCGTTAATGTCAGCGATATACTTTGTGAAGAATGTTTCCGTTGAGAGTGCACTTGCTATCTTGTGATAAATGGCTTTGTTGCTTCCAGCCAAGTTGCTAAAGGAAGGTTTCTTGGCAAGTATCTCATGTGCAAAATTTGGTCCAGAAAGAACGAAGACATCATTTTTAGGGAGTTCTTCATGAACGACCTCACTCATTAAAAGCAAAGATCCTTTTTCGATTCCCTTATTACACAGTATAATTTGAACACTTTCTTCGATATTTTCCCTGACTTTTTGGAGGAGTTCTCGCATGCTCTGAGATGGAACAGCTATGAAGATCAACTCTGCGTTTTTCAAGACATCCCAATTGCTTGTAGCATAGATGTTCCTGTTTAGCGGAAAAGTGGGTAGATATTTAGCGTTAACATGCCTCTCATTTATACTATCGATAACTCCTGTATTCCTGCAAAGAATTGTCACATGGCGGCTGTTGAACGCAAGAAGGTTCGCGATTGCAGTTCCCCATGCCCCTCCACCAATAACGACTGAGTCCATGAGCCCATACTAGATTGTCGATAGAATGGTACATCAAAGCTACCTATCTGTCATCACAGAAGCCCGTTAACGACAAAGCTGAAATGATCATGTGGTGTTACGATGAAGTGATCCACAAGCTGTACGTCCACTTTCTGACAGATCTTCTTCAACTTCCCAGTTATGCGTAAGTCCTCCTGGGAGGGTAGGGGATTGCCGCTGGGATGATTATGTGCGATGACCATTGCACTTGCGCCGCAGGTTAGGCATTTTTTGATAATTTCTCTCATACAAAGCGGCGTATGGTCTGCGGCCCCAAGTTCCTGAACATACTCTCTGATCAGGGTGTACTTCTTATTAAGAAAAAGGACGCGTACTGTCTCGACTGGGTTATTCCCGATACTTAAACGTAAGTAGTCTACAACTGATTTCCACGATTTTAAGGGGGTTCCGGATTTTAGGTCCTTTCTGAGAATTGTTTTCATGCTTTCGCGCACGGTTTTAATTAGTGCAACAACAGCGTCATTGACGCCGTCCAAACTCTTCAATTCGTCATGATCAGCAGCGAAAAGTTTCTTGAAATCTCCAAACTCTTTTAGCAGAGATTTGGCTAGAGGCTTCACATCCATCCTTGGATGGGTTGCAAAGAGCAGATACTCCAGCAATTCCAACTCCGATATAGTATCACCCGTACTGTCTATTATGCGCCGCCGAAGCCTGAGCCTATGCCCTTTATGCAATGACTCAGGTACAACCTCCACATCTTTTTGTCCCAACTTTTTCATAGTCAGCTCGACACCCTGCTCATCGCTAGAATCAGATAAACAGAAAATTAAATTCTATTGAACTAGAGCATTCCGCGGTTTTTACACCTTGCGCCACCTATCTTACTTGTCTTTTTCTTTGCCATAAGCCTGAGACATGGTTTTCACCAATGAGAGAACTTTACTTCTTACTGAAGCTTCCGTAATAGCCTTGAATGCACGAACCAAAACCAGAAGCTCCTTGTTATATTCATTCTCATGCTCAAACTCTATGCTGTTTTCAGAATCATATAACGTATCTCCCTCTTGTCCCTTGTTTAGCGAAGCAAAGAAATAGGAGGGCGAAACTTTACAAAACTTACATATGTCAAGCAGCCTACTTACACAAAGGCGGTTCGCACCGCATTCGTACTTCTGAAGCTGCTGGAAGGTTACACCAATTTCCTTGGCTATGGCAGCCTGGCTATAACCTTTAAGGGTCCTAAGCCTACGAATCTGCTTTCCAATCATCACGTCAGTTTCCGCACGTTTCTTAAAATTCTCAGAGATTTTAGGCATATAAAAACACTGTACCGTGAATAAACGCAAAGTATTATGCTAACTCCTAACCGGTAGATAAACAACAACAATCATATTGGCATTGTTAACAATACTAATATGATAAATCCTATTTTCTCTACAAAAAGCTAAGGCAAGCCAATCGCGCATAGCAGGAAACACCATCGCATGGGATTATACCAATAGAACCATCAATTAGTCAAGATAATCTGTGCGAATGTCCGATACTTCCTAATGTTAATCAGAAAAACTGAAAGAAAAGATCCATTTGAAGAGATGCTAAATGACTTTCATATGCATTCGTTCAACAAGTTTTACCCGGACGAAAGACGCTATAATATTTTCATGCCACCGCTCTGAGAGCCTCTGGAAAGCGTGGAATGCTTCATGTTTAAATTCGATAAGCGGATTTTTCTGTGCGACGGCCTTGAGGTTTATGCTTAATCTAAGATTCTCTAGAAACTGCAAATGCTCTTTCCATAGCTGGTCTAGTATTGCTATCATTATGCGCTTTTTTATTTCCAAAAGAAGTTCCACGTTCGCACGTTCCTTTTCTGCAATGATGTTTTTTGTTTTGGAGTCTATAAAGCCTTCGATATCTTCGGTTTTGTGTAGTTCTTCAAAGTCCTCGTTGTATATTGATTGCATACTGTGGACCAGAGTTGGAATATCATAAAAACTCTTAGATCGCGCATTTTCAAGAGTTTTGGCGTTTACATCTGACACTATTGGTAGGAGATCTATATCACTACTTTCCATGATATTGTTTCGGTGGCTGAAGACGACTTTCCTTTGTTCATTTATCACGTCATCGAACTTAATAAGGTTTTTTCTGATCTCATAATTACGGCTCTCTACTTTCTTTTGCGCCTTTTCTAGTGAACGTGTTATGTACGAATGTTTTATGGCGCCATTATTGGAAAGCTGCTTTTTTAGCATATTACGTATTCCCGGTGTACCGAAAATACGTAAGAGATCATCGTCGAGTGAGAGAAAAAACTTTGATTCACCTGGATCACCTTGTCTACCTGATCTTCCTCTGAGTTGATTATCAATACGGCGGCTTTCGTGTCTTTCAGTACCAATCACATAAAGTCCTCCAGCTTTTCGAACTATCTCTTCGTTTTTTGCATGCTCTTTTTCAGTTTCATCGTTTGCTGAAACGTTAAAATTAAAGTTGCCCCCCAACTGGATATCTGTTCCTCTCCCAGCCATATTTGTGGCTATAGTTATAGCGCCGGGTTTACCCGCTTGTGCAATAATTTCTGCTTCAAAAGCGTGCTGTTTTGCATTCAATACGGAGTGCTTTAGCTTTGCCTTTTTCAGTTCACGTGAGAGTTCTTCAGAATTTTCTATACTCGTTGTTCCAATCAGGATGGGTTGCAGTTTTTCATGACATTCTTTTGCGAGTGTTAGAATAGCTTCGTATTTCTCCTTTTTTGAGGCGTATATTTCATCATCGTGATCAATTCTGCGTACTGGCAGATGTGAGGGTATTTGTATGACTCCCAGCCCGTATATTGTCGAGAATTCCTCCCTTTCTGTTGCGGCTGTTCCTGTCATGCCCGCAAGCTTGTTGTACATCCTGAAGTAGTTTTGGAATGTAATGGATGCAAGTGTTTGATTCTCATTTTGGATCTTGAGATTTTCTTTGGCTTCAAGTGCTTGATGTAGCCCCTCTGAATACCGTCTCCCATGCATCATACGCCCAGTAAACTCATCTATTAAAACTATTTGGCCATCTTTGACGATGTAATCCTTGTTTTTTTGGAAGAGATTGATTGCCTTGAGAGACTGATTCAAACAGTGCACAAGTTGCAGGTTTTGTGGTTCGTAGAGCGATGAACCACTCTCTATGAATTTTTCATCCATTAGTAGTTTTTCTACTGCTTCTTGCCCTTCCTCTGTGAGAGAAACGGTTCTTGCTTTTTCATCAACTGTGTACAAACTGCTGTCGAGCTTTTCTGCAAGCTTATTTATGCTTGCGTATAGGTATGAGGCACCACCCGTCATACCGGAGATTATGAGTGGTGTACGTGCCTCATCGATCAATATTGAGTCAACTTCATCCACGATTGCATAGTGAAGGCCCCGCTGCACCATTTCTCCTTTGGAAAACTTCATGTTATCCCGAAGATAATCAAAGCCCAGCTCGTTGTTTGTGGCATAGGTGATATCTGCTCTATATGCATGTGCTCTTTCTGGATCACGCATATCTGAAGTAACGCAAGAAACCTGTAATCCTAGATATCTATATATCTGTTTCATCCACTCGGTATCTCTTCGAGCTAAGTAGTCGTTCACCGTTACTATGTGCACACCTTTTTCAGGGAGAGCGTTCAAGTAAGCTGCTAGAGTTGCGACAAGCGTTTTCCCTTCGCCTGTATGCATTTCACTTATCATTCCCCAGTGCAGCACCATTCCTCCCATGATTTGCACATCGAAATGCCGCATACCGAGCGTCCTAACCGAAGCCTCTCTAACACATGCATATGCTTCAGGTAGTATTTCATCTAGTGAAGCGCTTTGCTTGAACAGTCTTTCTTTGAATTCGCTAGTTTTGTTTCTAAGTTCGTCACTTGAGAGTTCACGAACCCTAGCCTCAAGAGCGTTGACTTGCTCTACACCACTTTTTAGCTTTCCCTTAATCTTTCGATTTCGAGAGTCAAAGATTTTGCGCACTAAATCTAGCATCTTGCCTGGAGAGCGTTACCATATACAGGTCGATATTTTATGCTCTTGTTTGAAGATTAGCAAATATGTGCCTCAAGAGGATATATTTTTTTGTTTTATTCTAGAGTGATGAAGTTTACACATGAATTTATTTCAGTATTGTCTTAATGCTACCAGAAAGTGATATTTTCAAGGGAATATTCTACAAAAAGGTTATACATGTGGAAAACATTCTAAGAAGATGCTATAATCGGAATGGCGTTTTTGGGTGGTACTTGGGACGTCAAAGTTTTCGAGTCGTGCGTGGAACCTAAATGTCCAAGGTTTGTGTTGGGTAAGACGTTGATCTTGATTAACATATAGTTAATCGAAAATTTACGAACTATGATGTATAAGTAACCGCACTTAGTGGTCTTTTATATTTTTATGGTGTGAGTGGTGCCTGGTTTCGGGGCGTTTTTCTTGTGCCTCATTTGATTTTTTTGCCGTAGGGTGGAGTTGAGATGCGTATATTAGTAGTCGATGACGAGCAGAAGGTAACAGATTATGTGAAGGGTATTATTACCTCTGTTGGGTATGTTTGTGACACGGCTTCTTGTTGCCGTGATGCTTCAGCACTGATTAATTCCAGCAAAGGCGATTATCAGTATGATCTTATTATCCTGGACAGGGTTCTCCCAGACGGGGATGGCTTGGATATGATCTTAAATTTGCGTTGTAAGAACATAAAGACTCCCGTGATTTTTTTCTCTGCTCTCTCATCTTATGAGAACAGGATTAAGGCTTTTGATTTTGGCGCCGATGATTTCATTGCGAAGAGTGAGCTGCATAAGGGTGAGTTTCTTGCTCGTATAAGGGCTGTTCTGAGAAGGTGCTTTAGCCATCACTTTTCGAAATTCAAACTTGGTAACATGTTGGTGGACTTTCACATGCAGGTTTGTAAGATGCGTGGTAAAGTTGTTCAGCTGACAAACAAGGAATACTCAATGTTAGAGCTGATGTGTCTTCATGGTAGGGGAGCTATCATATCCAAAGATAAGTTTATAAGTCATCTTTATTCTAATAATGAGCCGACGGAGCAAAAAATCATTGATGTTTTTGCTTGCAAATTACGTAGCAAGCTAGCTGCGTATAACGATGGTGTGAGCTACATAGAGACAGTTTGGGGAAGAGGGTACACGTTGAATGAGAATGTTCCCCCAATAAGGAGTAGCGTGAAAAAATCTAGAGCTATTTCTGCTGATGAGCATGCTCCTGCAGCTGCTGGGCATGAGCTCCAGAAAAGTACCACCTAAGTAAGCGGTTGCATTACTGGGTGGGGCGCGCCCAGTACGGCTTCACTATTTTTCTCGTCCTGGAAAGGGGCATTCGCGTCCTTCTACTTAGGCTCTTAAGGTCTTTCAGGTACAGCTTCTGTTTGCTTTCTGATCCAGATTCGTAGTCTGTGTTGCAACTCTTTGTCTTGTAGGGCAAGTATTCTGCAGGCCAAGAGTGCTGCGTTTTCTGCACCTGCCTTTCCTATAGAGAGAGTACCGACTGGCGTGCCTGCAGGCATCTGGCATATCGAAAGCAAGCTATCTAGACCGTTGAGTGTTTTACTTTCTACTGGTACTCCTAAGACTGGAATATCGCTTATGGCTGCGATCATTCCTGGCAAATGGGCTGCTCCTCCAGCGCCTGCTATTATTGTGCCAATTCCATTGTCTGCTGCGCTTTTCGAAAACTCATACAACCTTGCTGGAGTTCTGTGTGCTGATATCACGTAAGTCTCATATTGTACAATTAGCTCTTCGAGTATTTTTTCCGCATACTGCATAGTAGAATAGTCAGACGTACTACCCATTACTACCGCTATCTTTTTAGAACTCATTCTCACCATCTCAACAATACATAGAATTCTAATTCATCCATGAAAGTACTCAATATGCATATGCTGTTGTTCCCAAAGAAGTATCACGAATCAAATTGGATGATCAGGTCCAGATTTATATACACAAACCTGTTTTTACACATTCACTCTCAGTCATGATTTTAGGGAGGTAAAACCTCTACCAGCATAGTCTTGGTTGTGGCTCTAGAGGTAGTTCCGCACAGCCTGCTGTAATTCTCTCTATAGCCGCCCAGGCTATCATTGCTGCGTTATCTGTACATAGAATACCTTCTGGAAAGTGTAGAGATAAGTCATGATTTTTTGCAAATTCTTCTAATATTTTTCTTACGTAACGATTGGAGGCAACCCCTCCAGCTAATACGATCCTAGAATGGCCACAGATCTTCACGGCTTGTTCTAACTTACTGACCACGATTCTTGCTACGCATGCCTGGAACGATGCACAAATGTCGGCCTTATCTTGTTCTGTTATTTGGGGCAATGAAGTAATTATTTTTTTTAGGGCTGTTTTTATCCCTGATAGAGAAAAATTACAACCAGGTTGATTTATCATTGCTGCTGGTAAACGAAAACGTTCGGAGTCGCCTTTGCTTGCGAACTTTTCTACAATTTTTCCTCCGGGATATGTAAACCCCAGCATAGTTGCTAGCTTGTCAAATGCCTCGCCAAATGCATCATCGAGTGTTTCCCCAAGAAGAAGATAATCACCTACCTTTTTTGCGTTGATAAGTTGAGAATGTCCTCCTGAGATCACGAGACAAACAAATGGGAAATCTATTTTCTTCGTCAGTCTTGCAGCGAGTAAGTGTCCTTCTAGGTGGTTTATTCCGAGAACAGGTTTTTTAAGCAAAAATGCAAGACCACGGGCCATCATCACTCCAACTATCAGCGATCCAACCAATCCTGGACCAACGGTACAAGCAATGGCTGTCAATTTTTCAAGATCATGGGCCTTAGCTGCCCTTTGTAGTATCTGAGGTAAAATTTTTAAATGCTCTCTGGATGCAAATTCTGGGTAGACTCCATTATATTTGCTATGATCCTGGGTGAAAATTTCGTGAAAGTAAATCTTTCGTTCTTCAGAAACAATGGCGACTGAAGTTTCATCGCAACTTGTCTCTATGCCTAAAATTAAATGATTGTTCATTCAGGGTAAGAGTTCTCTTTAGAATCCTGGAGGAGTCCGATTTGTTTGTAAAACTGTTTTGCGCCTGAATGAATTGGTACATTCCCAGCTTCTGGAATGAGATCAACCTTTGTTATGTGCGAAAAAGCGGGGTGTGTGCTCTGCAAAATGGCAAAATTCGAGAATACACTACTCACCAACTTATATGCTTTATCATCAGAAAAATCCTCAAGGACATAAAACCCTGACTTTACCGCAATAGTTTTTATTTCTTTTTCAGCTAATCCTGGATAAAGAGCAGCGGGAATATCATAAGAGTAATAATACGGATGATCCAGAAGTAACTTCTTTCTTGTTTCATCATCTAATGACACGAGCTGCACATTGCAGGTCGCAGAAGCTTCCTGAAAAAGCCCACTCGGGTGACCTATAACCATTGTCATTACATCAATTTTACCATCACAAAGAGCACGCACCTGCTCAGACGAATTCAACTCCGTTGTAAGTTTAAAGTCAGCACTTGTCCATCCCTTGGCTCTCATGATTTTTTCCATCGTTCCTCTTACACCGGTGCCGGGTGCACCGATGTTAACGATCTTATCTTTGATTTCATCAAAGCTTTTTATTCCTAACTCTTTTCGTACAAGAACGGTAAAGGCCTCTTTATGCGTCGAAAAAAGTGAACGAAGTGAGGACATAGGTTGCATGGAGCTAAATAGTCCCGTGCCATTATACGCATCATAGGCCCAATCTCCTTGTGCTGCTGCAAGTTCTAAGTCACCATTTCTGAGTGCGTTCAAATTGTACATAGTACCCGGTGTAGACTGGACCGAACAATATACATCGAGTGCGTTATCACTTATCGAGTGTTTCTTGATGAACCTGCATATCGCATTGCCAGTTGCATAGTATACCCCAGAGATAGAACCCGTACCCACTCTCATGAAGTAGCGTTCCTCACCAACTGCATGGTTCAAGAGCACCGATAGAAAGAAGAGCATCGCCAGATTGGAGCGAAAATTTAACATCTAAAACCTCTACAGCGTTCTCGGTTCAATTATATTTAACAACAATAACGAATACAAATGGACTCGAGTACACGGAACTCCTTCAGTACTTTTCCTTTTGGTGCTGTGGCACCAATAGCGTCCTAGTAACGTATTTTCCAAAATGATTTCTTGATTTTTGGTTTTGCTATTGCCATGCATGTGGTTTATTCTTTGTTTGCTGTTCGAGATCGGTAGTTCCTATTTTCATGTGGTCTCTGCCCCTCTGGTAGCGTATCATAATCTCTATGAATGTGACCGCTTACGATTTTTTGAACGCATTTTTTTCCGAAAAACTGCGCTCTGTAGAAGAGATGTTATATAACTCTATGGCCACTCTTACGAAACTTAGGAGCATAGAGGATGCTAAGAAAATGCTTTCCAGTGGTAAAAGGATACGTGCTTTATTATCCTTGCTTTCTTTTGCTCTTTGTGAAAATTTCGATACCGATGTAGAGATTCGTGCTGCTGCAACAATTGAATTAATTCATAATGCTACACTCATGCATGATGATGTTGTAGATGACAACTATATTCGCCGTGGTAAGCCTAATATAAAAAGTATCTATGGAAATAGAATAAGCGTTCTCACAGGTGACTTTCTTCTAAGTGTGGCGTTCGAGATTATTTTAGAATGTAAGAATCTCAGTGTAGTGTTGTTACTTTCGAAAACGGCAAAGCAGCTCTCTGAAGGTGAAATACTCCAGCTTCAGAATATTGGTGAGATTGTTAGTGAATCTGAGTATTTGGAGATTATCGCAAGAAAGACGGCTGTTTTGTTTTCTGCTGCTGCAGAAATTGCGGCAATACTAACTAATAAACATGAGTGTATTGTCGTCCTTAGGGAAATAGGATTTCTAATAGGTATGGCATTTCAAATTGTTGATGATGTTCTTGACTATGGAGAGTTAAAGGAAGTTGGCAAGAATGTTGGCAACGATTTTCGAGAGTGTAAATTCACCTTGCCATGCGTCATTGCATACAGAGACGCAAAATCCGAGGCTGCGAAGAAATTTTGGCGTGAGGTATTTTTTACAGAGGAAAAAGATATAGAAGAAGCACGGTTTTTTATGTATGAGGTGGATGCCCTCGCGAAAGCGATGAAGGTTGCACGCGACTATCTTAGTAAGGCGGAAGAAAAACTCTCAATATTTGAAAACAGTGCAAGTTTATTCACAATGAAGACTTTTCTCAGGTACGCTGTCGAAAGGCCATATTAAATTAATTAGAATTTGTGTAACACTGATGCTAATGTTGGAAAATGCATGTTATAGAAGGTTTTGCGATAGACAATCCGTTCATTGCGTAGCTGTTGTTGGATTTTCTCTTTTGGGAGATATTAAAGTTTCGTGCTAGGTAATCGTATTTGTCAAATTTTTTGTTATGGCCCAGGTTTATTTTCCAATAGCTGAAGCTGCAATATCTTTATATGTGATCATTGGTTTAGGTCTGATTTCGGGAATTATGGCCGGACTTTTCGGTATTGGCGGAAATATTATCATTATCCCTACCTTGATTTTTATGGGTGTTGCGCCAGCAGTAGCAGTCTCTAGTGCTGTAAATCAGACAATTGCGTCTGGGTTTGCTAGCTTCTTGAACCAATTAAAACAGGGAAATGCAGACTTATCCATAGCCCTTTATCTTTCCCTTAGTGGGCTGTTTGGGATAACATTGGGGTCATTATTGTTAATGTATCTACGCGATAAAGGAAATGTAGATATTGCAATCTTTCTTGTGTATGTTCTGATGCTTAGTAGTACGGGATGCATCATGGCATTTGATAGCATTCGTAAATTACTGTTTTTATTGCGCAATAAAACAGGACTTGCTGAACATACAGAAAAGTCTCATAAAGGTCACTTCGTAAAACTTGTGAATAAGCTCCCTTTTCGCCGCTACTTTCATAGTGCAAAGGGTGACATAAGTCTGGTTGCTCTTTTTCTTTTTGGAGCGGTCGTAGGTTTGATTTTGTCTATAGCGGGAATTGGTGGGGGATATATTCTTGTTCCCGTACTCATGTATGTTTTCAATCTTCCTGTGCGCATCGCAATAGGAACGTCGCTTGCTCAATCTGTACTTGTTTCAGTTGTCACTGTTTTTTTTCATGCAATTACGTTGGGTACAGTTGATATGCTTTTGGGGTTCTTATTGAGTATTGGTGCGATTTGTGGAGTGACTTTTGGAGCAAAATTAAATCTAATTTTGCACCCAGTGCTGATTAGATTATTGCTTGCCTTCGTGATGTTTTCTGGTGTACTTAGGTTGTTGTTTACATTGCTTGTGACACCTGAAAATCCATATTCTTTTTCTACTATTTGATAGTGACAATAAAAAGATTTTTTGTTTTTGCTGTATTTTGTCTACTGCCGTGTAAGGTGAGTGGTTTTTCTGTTATAGCCGATCTTTCCCCCAACAGGGTTGAAATACATTCCAAGTTTACTGGGAAAAAAATATTAGTTTTTGGGGCAATTATGGAAAAGGCCGACAATATTATAGTTATCGTTCATGGTCCCAAAAAAGATATTGCCGTACACAAAAAAATCCGAATTTTTGGTTTGTGGACAAATGGAGCTAAGGTCGAGATAAAGATGGTGCCTCTGTTTTTTTCTTTTTCCTCCTCAAATCAGAGATACGATGAAATTGATAGGGTATTTCATGGAGAATTTACGCCATTTTCACATCTCTTGAGCTCCAGTAGAGAAACGAGTGCATTTGCTGAGAGTAGGATACGTGAGTCTCTGTATCAATTCGATAATAAGATTGAGTTAATCAATGACCGTCTCTTTCGTGGAAATATCTTTCTCCCAAGTAATGTACCAAAAGGACAGTATGTTGTCGAAGTTCTGGCACTAAGGGAAAACAGAATCATTGGGATCGAAGTAATGCCACTCTTGATAGTAAAAACAGGCTTGGATGGACGTATTTTTGAATTAAGTCATTCACGTCCACTATTTTATGCATTGGCCGCAACTACCGGTGCATTGGTTATAGGATGGGCTGGGTTCATATTGCCACGGACAGCAAGAACCTTACTCAAAAGTAAAGGAGAAAAGTAAAGGAGAAGGGCTAAAACTGCCCTAACAAAAACCTGGAGAACCAAAACAGCACAGGGTGCCGAAACGACGAAAACAACGGAAAGCTAGGCCCACAAATGCTATCTTCGTGGACCTAGCATCACATCATGAAAATACTAAATTAGTATGATACCTTCACACCAGAAGTTAGAACAAAACCTTTGTTGTTGTCTTCAGATTTAATTCCAGCTTCCTGAGCCATGAAGCACTTAGTATTAATGTAAGGTGTTAGCTCATACGTGCTTCCAGTGATGCGATAATGCGTACCAAGAGAAACAACTCGGAGCGTATTTACACCAACACTTTTAACGAAGGTGTTATAACTTTCCATATAATTAAGGCTAAATGCTACAGGACCTTCTTCATATGCAGCACCGAAAGTCATGTAAGAACTGTCTCCATCTGTCGTTTTAGTTTGGCTGCTATCAGTAAAGGCCTTGTTCAAGTCAAGCTGCATATCTTTCTTTTTTTCAACTCCAGAAAGATACGTGCTACCCCATGAACCAGCAAGCTTTATAGTCTGAATCTGAGCAACTGCACCGACCTCAAATCGTCTGAGTGGATGATGAAGACCACCGGTTGGAGTACTAAGACCAGCCTGACCACTGAAAGAGATACCATATTTCAGATTTCCTTTTTGTCCAGCATAGGCAGCACCTAAATCGAGGATATCATGGTAAGTACCATCTGCAGTTGAGTTTGTATAACCCAGCGCCATCCGCAAATTGCCCAGCCCAGTAGTAATGAAGTTAGCCCTTAGAGGGTTATTATATTGGGTATAGTAATTTGTGTGTACCAAGAAAGGATGTTGTGCATCCTTGTGGCGTGTAGATGTTTTAGTAGAGGTGTCATTGCTTCCATTGGTATGTGTAGCATCTATTGGGCGTCCTTCTAGGTTAGCAAGTGTTGTCCAATTCAGATCATCAAAACCACCACCAACAGCAGCGACTGAAGACGCATCGATTTTGATCGGTTTCACAGCGTTGTCACTGACGCGGCCCATTTCGAACCTTCCGTAACCAGTTTCAAAGAAAACATATGCATTGTCAGCAGCAATCGCATCCTTTGTACTGAATTCTGCTTCTAGGAAACCACCATAAGCGAAGTTACCTAGTGCACGTCTAGCTTCTATTGATAGCTTGTGTTTGTTAAATAAAGCGGTGTTGCGTGTGTAGTTGCCTAGAATACCACCATCAGACAGCGGCTTCACACCATTCACACTGCTGCTATCAGTCCCATTCCCACTATAAGACGCTTCAACATTGTTACCATTTGAATCTACAAGGACATTAATCTTTGGAAGACCTTTTGCTAATTCAAAGAAACCCTTATTTCTTCCGTAACCGAATGAGAAATCATTACTACCCTTTACCTTGAACACGAAATTCACTGCATCGCAGTTATCGGTTTCACTTTGGTTAGACGAACCATTACAATGACATCCAGGGGAGCCCGTTCCCCCAGCTGAACAACGGTCCGCAAATTTACTTAATCGAGCCTTGACCTGATTAGGGCCTGTTTTATTGCAGACACACATTCTATTTGATGTCGTTTTTTCAACAGCCGGAACTGTATCCCCTGTCAAAGGCGCCTCGGACGCGCCTGCGACGTTGGTTAGCGCCAACGTCAAAAATAATATCTTGCTAAGTTTATACATAAGCTTCTAGTAAAAAATAACATAAAAACGTTTCCATCCAGGTCATGCCTCTACGAGCGTAATAAATAGCGAACCCTTCTCTCCGAATGTTACATGGATAATACGTTTTCGTAAACAGAGAAACTGCAATACTTCCTGAAGATACAGCTTAATTCTCAAAAAGTCCAGCACCAAGTACTAAGCATTTCAGCTATTAGGGGGTTTCGTTGAGGCAAAACACCCGACCAGATACAGAAAGAGACTCGAGTCTCTCTGATAGGCATAACGCAATAGGACAACCGAGGAATACGCACTTGTTATCACACCTTGCGTGCAAGACAAAAAAGAACGAACGAAGCCGCTGATGAAAATGTAGCCATTGTATTCTCAAGCATATACAGATGGTATGCCAACGCATAAATGATGAGCTTTGCGGAAAGCTTAGTGAGAAGTAACTACTGCTTTTAGCATTGCGTCCGCGTTGTTTACAATATGGCTTTTGTCTGTTGGTGATCTCACCCCTTGTATCACAATGATCTCGGACGGTTTGCAGTTATTTATTGCGTATTCCATGGCTTTTCTTCTGTCCTCAATTTCAATTGCTTTTGGGCAGCAAAACATCAGTTCGCGCCGAGTTCTTTCGCTTAATTTACTGCCATTGCTATCACCAGTAAAAATTATCCTGTTCACCATTTTTGCTGCGACTTTGGCCATCTTTAGTGTATTCTTTCCTTCACAATCCTCGCTGCACCTGAGCACAAGGGTGACATCGTTATATGGAAAGTGCCACTTCATAGAGAGTAGAAGATCCTGCAGTTCACTCGGAGTTTCTGCGCAATCTGTCATAATTTTGCGGTCCTCTCCGTAGCATTCTAGGAATTCCATATACCCAGCTAATGGGCTAATTTGTTCATGTTCAATCCTGGATGGATCTATTCCGCATGATATAGCTAATCCCATTGCCGTTACAAGATTACTTCCTTGGAACTTGCCAAGTATATTTGTACGAACAACGACTTCTTTCCCAAGGACTTTCATCGTTAGTATTTGTCCTTTTTGTGTTGGCAATTGAGAGATCAATTGTATATCGCTTGCTGCTCTTCCATATGTACAAACCTTTTTATTCGGGCAGCATTGCATTATCCTTGTCGTGTACTCACTAGCGACTGGTAGTACCATAGTACCATTATCAGGTAATATCTCTGAGAGCAGCCTTGCTTTCATCTGAAAGCGTTTCTCTGCATCTTCCGGTTGTGTTAAATCATCGCGTAGCAGATTACTGAAAGCGGCCGCCTTTAAATGGACGCTATCTATCATCCTGTTTTCGATTGCTGCACCTGAAACTGCTAAGCAACAATATTCGGTCTTTTTATCCGCTAGATCGTCAAGAATGCTATGCATGTTCGCCGCGTCTGATATCATACGATCTTTCCCTTGCCACAGCTCAAGAGTTTCCATTGGTTCATTCGAGACAGTTAAAGTTACGGCCTTTTTTCCGGCTAGTGTGCATACCTGAGAGAAAAAATGCCCAACACTTCTTCTTCCAGTTGTACCAGTTACTGCGCATACGTATGTTGGCTGTTTCTTCCACATGAAAGAGCATATTCCATGATATATCTGCTGTGGCTGAGTGTGTACAAAGACATTAACCCCTTGTTCGAGGTGTTCTTCTTCATATTCTTGATTTGTTAGTATGCTCTTTGCGCCGCGATTGATTGCCTCCCGGATGTGTGCGTGTTCCCTTTTTGATGGAGCATAAAATAGGGAATCTCTCCCAACTTTTTGAGGATCCGAAGTAATGTTCTTGATCCTTCCATTTGATATTTCTAGGCAAATTTGCTCGTATAGCGCAGCCATCTTCTTCCTCCTCTAAATTTACTCCATCTTCTGCGATGAGTTCACCCTATCTGAAGCAGGATTCTATACAGCAAATTTACCTTATTTGGCGCTTATTTTATACCCAACTTAAAGTTGCATAAGTCGTTGATAATGCAGTTTTCACATTTTGGTTTCCGTGCTTTGCAAATGTATCTTCCATGCAATACGAGCCATAGGTGTGCTTGTGGAAGAAAGGCTTGTGGAATGCGTTCAAGTAATTGTTTTTCTGTTTCTAAAACATTTCTTGCATGCACTAGTCCTATTCTATTGCTTACTCTGAAAACATGTGTATCTACAGCAATTCTTTTGTCTCCAAAGAGTGTACACAATATTACGTTCGCTGACTTCCTCCCTATTCCTGGAAGGGATTGTAGATATTGGAAATTATTAGGTATGTCAGTCTGTTTATCCGCAATCAGTTTCTTTGCTAGAGCAATGATATTTTTTGCTTTATTGTTGTATAAACCAATCGTTTTTATGCAGTCCTTTAGTTTTGCAAGGTCCATTTTTGCATAATGTTCTGGTTCGTATGCAAAACGAAATAGATCTTTTGTTACTTTGTTCACACTAACATCTGTGGACTGTGCGGATAGCAACACCGCTATGATAAGTGTAAATTTATTGACATATTCTAACTCGATTTTAGGCTCTGGCATTTGTCTCTGAAACCTGTCTAGGATTTCAACCACCAGTGAATAAGAAGGATATGTCTTTTCCATCACAAGCTATAGAGGGGTAAAACCTGTGAAGGAAACTGTGCAACTTACTACCTTTGCTGTCCTATGTTTCACACTACCTTTTCGAATATGTAAAACAAGAAATTGGCATCGAGCAGATGTAACACAGCGCCAAAACTGATATCGTGAGCCACGGTTTAAGTATCAAAGCAACTGCAATGGTGACCGAGATAAACATCAGTGCAGACTCCAGATAATGTGGAACGACAATATTTTTCAATGAAAAAGTTGGTATGCTACTTACAGTGAGCATTGAGATCACTGCAAGATAACCGAGCAAAAAATAATGGTTCATTGCAAATAGCACAACAAAGCCGCAATCGTTGGAGGCGAATATCAGTATTACTGGAAGTAAAGCTAAGATTCCTCCAGCTGGAGCAGGAATACCATAAAAGAAACTATTTTGTAGCTCACTACTTGTCCCGCTTGACATAGCAGTGGTGTTAAATCGTGCGAGACGGACGGCCATACAGACGACAAATACCATCGTGATTCCCCAGCCAAAGACTCTGATGTTGTGTAACTCCCACAGGTACAACATGAATGCAGGTGCTACGCCAAAACTTACCATGTCAGCTAAAGAATCAAGTTCTGCGCCAAAAGCGGAACTCGAGTCAAACATTCTAGCTATACGGCCATCTATCCCGTCCATAATAGCTGCGACTACAATCGTTCCAATAGCAAGTTCCCAGCGACCTATCAGCGAAAGCCTTATCGAAGTAAGCCCAAGGCACAAACTACAAAATGTAATAAAATTAGGGAAAAACCTCGTTATTGGAACAGGACGACTCTTCACAATCTATCAGTCGAGAAAACGCTCAGTCACAAAAGATGCCGTTTCATTAAGCAATGCCACAATCGTTTCACCAGCAACAACAGTTTGTCCTTCAGAAACAAGAAGAGGCATGCTTTTTGGTATGTATATAGTAACTCTGCTCCCAAATTTGATAATGCCAAACCGCTTTCCTGCAAAAACCTGCTGGTCTTTTTTCAAATCACAAACCACACGCCGTGCAAGGAAACCTGTCTGTTGGACAACTACCACTTTCCTACCGTCCACCATCTCTATCATGGTTTCCTGTCTCTCATTTTCATCTTCGGAGCTATCATAGTCAGCACGCAAATTCTTTCCAGGCACATAATGCAGTTTTCTCACTGTGCCATCAACCGGTATACGATTAACATGTACATTCAAGGGGCTTAAGTAAATACTCACTTTCTGCATTTCCTCGACTAGCTCACTACTTTGCGGTGGCAAAGCACTTTCGATTTTGCAGACTAATCCATCTGCTGGACTAAGTACAAAATCTTTTGATACTGCTATTGCGCGCTGCGGATCCCTGAAGAAGTAAACGACTAACGCAGTAACACAAATTCCACACAGGCCTAATGCGGGAACAAAAAAAAACGCTACCGCTGTGCAGGCCAAGGCAACACTGATAGTAAGCAAGCCTTCTTTATGAAGTGAAAATTTAGTCACGACGCGAATATAAAAATCCTTTTCCAGGTACTCTCAATTCAGTACTACATCAAAATTCATTTTGCAATTACCCGAGAAGCGCTAATTTTTCCAGAATTTCTTCTTCTTTTTTTTCCATGGTCAATGTCTCCTCGTCGGAGGAGTGATCATAACCTAGTACATGTAACACGCCATGGATGAACATATGCAACAAGTGGTCTTCAAATTTTATTTCATTTTCCAGGGCTTCGATGACCAGTCTGTCGAAAGAAAGTATTACCTCTCCTATGATTCCAACTCCAATTTGTTCGTTTGTATAGTTGAAGGATAAAACATTAGTTGGAGCATCTTTTCCCCTATAATTTTTGTTCAAGGCTCTCATAAATTCGTCATCCGTTAAGACGACAGAAAATTCAGCTTTCTTTGCTTCCAGACAGCATTCAAAGGCCTTCTGTAGTAAGGTATCGATATTATTTACCTTTTTTGCCCAACGTGGATCCATGATTCGAATTTCTAGCATACCAATATAACAGATATCGCAGTTGACATAAAAATTAATAATTTTACCTAATTATATGCAAAATTCAATACTTTGACAAAATTAGAAACAGTCCAAAATAAACAGAAATGCCCTATCTAGAATAACTCGGAGTTATCTTAACGAAATAAAAGTACAGAAAAACTGCCTCAATATCTGTTGCTACTAAAAACTCTTATGCTATGAGATCTGCAACTGTTTTGCCTATCAGAGCCGGGGTTGGCGCAATTACGACTCCAGCATCCTTCATTACCCTTATCTTACTCTCTGCAGACTCATCACTACTCGAAATAATTGCCCCAGCGTGTCCCATTCTTTTTCCAGGAGGAGCAGTAACACCTGCAATGAAACCGACTGTTGGCTTTTTAGTGTGTGATGATTTCAGCAACGCACAAGCTTTTTCCTCAGCTGAACCGCCAATTTCACCGATCATGACAATCACTTCAGTTTCTGGATCATCCAAGAACATCTTCATGCAATCCGCAAAACCAAGACCTTTTACTGGATCACCACCTATGCCAATACATGTGGATTGTCCTAAGCCCATTTGTGTTGTTTGTGCGACCGCTTCATAGGTAAGTGTCCCGGAGCGAGAGATAATTCCTACTTTTCCACGCTTATGTATGTATCCGGGCATTATACCAATTTTGCATTCACCAGGTGTTATGATGCCTGGACAGTTTGGACCTATCAAAAGACTTCTAGAGTTGCTTAATGCACTCTTCACGCGCATCATGTCTTGAACAGGAATTCCCTCTGTTATGCAGACGATCAGCTCTATCTCCGCATCAATTGCTTCAAGAATTGCATCCATCGCAAATGGCGCTGGAACGTACATTACGGTTGCATTTGCTCCAGTCTCCTTTTTTGCATGGTACACGGTGTTAAAAACTGGTAGCCCAAGATGCGTTTGACCTCCCTTACCGGGTGTTACGCCACCGACCATTTTTGTGCCGTATTCAATAGCCTGTTCAGAGTGGAAAGTACCCTGTTGGCCTGTAAATCCCTGACAAATAACTCGTGTCTCTTTGTTAACTAAGATTGCCATTAAATTTCCTTCCTTGTCATTTTTACGATCTTTTGTGCTGCATCACCAAGTTCGGAGGCGATTACAATATTCATTCCTGAGTCCTCAATAATCTTCATTCCAGCAGAGTAGTTAGTTCCGGAAAGACGAACGACCAAAGGCATAGTGAGACCCACATCTTTGGTTGCTGCAACTATGCCCTCCGCGATGATATCGCAACGCATAATACCTCCAAAAATGTTCACTAATATGCCAGCAACATGTTTGTCAGATGAAATTATTTTGAATGCATTCGTGACTTGCTCTAGGTTGGCTCCACCTCCAACATCTAGGAAATTTGCCGGACTAGCACCGTAGTACTTTATGATATCCATTGTTGCCATCGCGAGTCCAGCCCCGTTCACCATACAACCTATATCGCCTTCCATTTTGATGTAGTTGAGGTTGTATTTTGATGCTTCGATTTCTTGGGGGTCCTCTTCATACAAATCCCTTAGCTCTAGCGTATCTGGGTGACGATAAAGCGCATTATCGTCAAAGTTAATTTTTGCATCTAAAGCTACGAACTCACCCCTATTATTCGCGATCAATGGGTTTATTTCGAGTTGTGAAGCATCCCTCGTGACAAATAGAGCGTACAATTTCTTCACAAGTGGCGTGAAATGCTTAATTTGAGCAAGACTGAGTCCCAGTTCAAATCCTATCTTCCTTGTGTGAAAGTCTGATATGCCAATACTTGGATCAACGAAGACTTTCTTGATTTTTTCAGGGCTCGATTTTGCAACTTCTTCTATCTCCATGCCCCCTTCTTCTGATGCGATTATGGCCACCTTTGCGCTCTCTCTATCAACCACCATGCTTAGGTAGTATTCCTTCAAAATCGACTGTCCAGCCTCAATATAGACTTTTCGTACTTTTTGTCCTGCCGGAGAAGTTTGATGAGTTACCAGGTTCATGCCAAGCATTTTTTTCGTGTTATCTATCGCCTCTTCAACAGAACGACAAATCACGACACCACCTGCTTTACCTCTTCCTCCTGCATGTATTTGAGCCTTTACTGCAAATACCTCACCACCTAGTCGAGCTAGGTTTTTTGCGATTTCTGAGGTTTCTGTATTCTCTTGGACTAAAAACCCTGTAGGCGTGGGCACGCCATAGACCTGCAGTATTTCCTTTGCCTGGTACTCATGAATGTTCATTTGTGCACTTATCCTGAAAGATTTTTCACATAGTTGAGTACCTATTTAACACGTAAGATTTGCCCAAACAACCTAGACCGTTAACATGACGACTTTGTTTTTATGGAAACCTCGGATGTAAACAGCAGTGACATAACGTAACGATTATTCCGGCAGACTTATCTTAATGAGTTATGTTAAAATTTGCGCTTGTTGTTTTTATGTCGCACAAAGCGTACAATTACGGTCTCACATGGCGATGTAGCTCAGTTGGTTAGAGCGGCGGAATCATAATCCGTAGGTCGTGGGTTCGAGTCCCACTTTCGCTATTTCCTTCTTTATGGACGAGCACCAGATTCTTTCTGAGATTATTTCTAGGATTGCGGAACCATTTGCTCTTCTGAACGATGCGTTTGTCCTAGACAATTTTGTTATTACGAAAGATCTCTTGGCAGAGGGTGTCCATTTCTTCCCTTTTGCGGAACCGTATACACTTGCGAAGAAAGCTTTAAGAGTTAATTTATCTGACCTTGCTGCAATGGGTGCAGAACCAATCGGTTATTTCCTTGGACTTGTCTTAGGTGAAAAGCATAAAAATTCGACATGGCTGAATAGGTTTGCTGAGGGTCTTCTTGATGATCAGCAGTACTACAGAGTTAAACTTTTTGGGGGCGATATAGTTACTCATTCTGGGCCGCTTCTCATAAGTGTTACGATGATTGGAAAAAAAGGGGAGCGTGTTCTCACTCGTTCCGGTGCAGAATCCGGAGATGAGCTCTGCGTCAGTGGGCCGATAGGTGACTCGTATTTGGGATTGCTTTCGTATCGAGGTGAATTGCAAGAAAGTTCATACTTGCGTAATAAGTACGATTTACCGGAACCACGTCTTGATGTCAGTAGGGATATCATTTCTAGTGTGACTTCTTGTATCGATATTTCTGATGGTTTGCTAAGTGAGGCTCAACACCTGGCCAGAAATTCTTCTGTTTCCATCACGATTTTCCTCGATAAGCTTCCTATTTCTGATGAGGCACGTGTCGTGCTGTCTAAAAAACCAGAAATTCGTAGAAAACTCATAACAGCGGGTGATGATTACCAGTTACTTTTTACTGTTCCCCAAAAACATCCTGTGACAAGAAAATACCCTGTGATTGGCTTTGTTTCAGAAGGTTTAGGTGAGGTGAAAGTGCTTGATCTATCTGGAAGAGAGATTTCTTTTGGCAGTCCGGGTTTTGTACACCGTTAAACTGTGTAGTAAGTATTTTTGTAGGAAAGAAAATAGTTCATGCAACTCGGGATTGGCTTCTTGAGTCATATACGTCCGATATTAGTGAGTTGGCAACTTCAGGGCTTTCCGATAAAGGCTTTTTTTTGTGTATTGAAATTGATATTATGGATTCCCGCATGGATATATTGGAGAGTATGGAGACGTACGTACAACGTTTTGTGGTTGCAAACTGGAAAATGAATGGCAGCCAGCAGTTGTGTGATGTTTTTGTGAGTCGCTTTTCTGATTTTAATTTCAACCCTGGGGTTGAAATTGTAATTGCGCCTCCAGCTGTCTATTTGTCTCATATGAGAAGTGCCATAATGTCTTCTGGTTTACCCTTGGCTCTCGGAGCGCAAGATTGTGCTTCAGGTGATAATGCTCCTAGCACTGGCGATATAAGTTCTAGGATGTTTAAGGAGGTTGGTGCGAGGTATGTCATTGTGGGACATTCAGAGAGGAGGACTTTGCACTGTGAATCGAGTAAAGTAGTTGGTATGAAGGCCAATTCTGGCTTGCGCGGTCGACTTATACCGATTATCTGTGTAGGGCAGAATAACAGACCCATAAACAGGGAGACTCTGACTAAGCAATGTAGAGATTCAATTCCAATGAATAGCCACGACTTCATAGTAGCTTATGAGCCGGTCTACGCAATAGGAACGGGTATTGTGCCTTCGAACGCAGAGATTGAGGAGGCGGTCTGTTTAATTAAAGACGCTGTTGGGGATGCTGTACCAGTGCTTTATGGGGGTTCTGTTTCTCCGGCTAATTGCGCAGAGATCTTTTCTGTAAAGAATCTTGGTGGAGTGCTTGTGGGTGGTGCAAGCTTAGATCCAGATAGCTTTATCAAGATATGTGAGGTTGCACATCGGTTTTGATCCTAGGGTGTTGGCCCTTCTTTGAGTTGGATTTGAATCGGTTTTGTGCTAGGCTATTCCGCGCTGGTAGATATTCTTTGTCGAACTTTTTATGGAGAGGTTTACGCTCGTCACTTTCTATCATTTTGCACAGTTGGAGAACTACGAAGACATGCGAGACGAACTCCTTTCGTATTGCATTGAAAAGGGGTTAAAGGGCACAGTTTTGCTTGCCT
This sequence comes from Neorickettsia sp. 179522, assembly GCF_001593535.1. Classification (NCBI taxonomy): domain Bacteria; kingdom Pseudomonadati; phylum Pseudomonadota; class Alphaproteobacteria; order Rickettsiales; family Anaplasmataceae; genus Neorickettsia; species Neorickettsia sp. 179522. Next base: position 212,660 of record NZ_LNGI01000001.1, read on the forward strand.
TAGAAGGAATTAATGGCACGGTTAGTGGGCACGATGGCAGTGTACGTGATTTCCTTGATTTTGTGCGGAGAGATGACAGGCTCTGCAGTTTAGAATGGAAAGAGAGTTATGCTAGTTTTCAGCCGTTCCAAGAAATGAAGGTTCGCCTAAAGAAAGAAATCGTTGCGCTCAGGTATCCTGAGCTAGAAAATATGGAAATATGTGAAACTGGTGAGCACGTGGAGCCTAAAGATTGGGCTAATCTGATAACGCGTGAAGACGTGAAAACTATTGACACTCGTAATTTATATGAAACCAAGCTTGGTAGGTTTAAGCATTCTATAGACCCAGAGACGATCAATTTTGCAGATTTTCAGGAATGGGCAAAAAGATGGGTGGATGAAAATAATGTTAGTACTGAGCAGAAAATAGCAATGTATTGCACTGGCGGTGTAAGGTGTGAGAAATCCACTGCATACATGAAGAAGATTGGCTTCAAAAAAGTCTACCACCTCAGAGGTGGGATACTAAACTACTTTCTAAAAACCAAGAACAGAGATGGTGTGTGGGTTGGGGATTGTTTTGTGTTCGATGATAGAGTTGCGGTGAACGTGGATCTTGAACCCATACAGCTTAAGTGTTTAGGATGTAACTGCGTTGTGAACACGGATGATTTAAAAAACGTTCCTAGGGGTAGAGTAATGTGTTCGGCCTGTGGACGGAACGCACATTCTAGCTGAGTAAACCTTTCGAAAAGTGGTGTGCAGGATGAGGTTGATTGCCTTTAGTGAATGACTTGAATGGCCCACTTCTTCCTTCGGGGGGTTGGTTTGTTTGCAATACGTGTTCTATAGTGGTAAACGTTTTCCCGTTTTCTAAGGTGTGAGTAGTGGTAGTGAACGATCTAACTAAATTGAGTGTTGCAGAGATGCATCGTGCATTAGTGCGTAGAGAGATTTCTTCTCTAGAACTGATTGAGGCTCATCTATCGCGGATAAGGGAGCGAAATCCTTATACCAATGCGTTAATACTCGTAACAGAGGAAGAAGCCAGACTAAGGGCAAAACTTGCGGATGAGCGTCTAAGAAAAGGGGAGAGTGTAAATGTACTTACGGGTATACCATGTGTTATTAAAGACATGTATTGCACTAAGGGTGTCAGAACCACTGCTGCATCGCGTGCCTTGAAAAATTTTGTGCCGACATATGAGTCTACGGTAACAAGTAAGTTGATTGATGCTGGCGCAGTGATGCTTGGCAAAGCTAATATGGACGAATTTGCTATGGGTTCTTCCAATACCTCTAGTTACTTTGGGCCAGTTAAGAATCCGCTTAAGGGAAAGAAGGGAGTTGATCTTGTTCCTGGGGGTTCGTCTGGTGGTTCCGCTGCAGCGGTTGCAGATTATTATTCCCCATTCTCGCTTGGTAGTGATACAGGTGGTTCCGTACGGCAACCCGCTTCTTTCTGCGGTCTTATTGGTCTGAGACCGACTTACGGTCGCTGTTCGCGTTGGGGAATGATTCCACTAGCAAATTCCTTAGACCAAGCTGGCATATTCAGTAGAAACGTTGAAGACAATGCAGCAGTTTTTGAAGTGATTTCAGGCTACGATCGCAAAGATTCTACGTGTGCTAAACTGGAGCCATTCAAGTATAACAAAAACCCGGATATGCGCCACATAAGGGTTGGTATACCCAAGGAGTGTAAGGTCAGCGGTCTAAACCCACAAATAGTGAAATTATGGGAAGGTACTGCTGATATATTGAGGCAACTTGGGGCAGAAGTAATTGATGTGTCGCTCCCATGTGTAGAGTATTCTTTGATGGTGTATTACATCATATGTTCTGCCGAAGCGTCCTCTCAGTTGGCGCGCTATGATGGTATACGCTATTCTCCTGATCCTTCAATTAGTGCATCTACTATTTCGGAATTGTATGAGAAATACCGTTCGGTTTCTTTTGGTAGAGAAGTGAAACGTAGGTTGTTTATGGGTACGCACGTGCTCTCTTCTTCTGGCTACTCGGATTACTACGCAGCAGCTAAAGAACTGCAAGAAGAGATTGTCAGGGAATATTCTGCGGTGTTTGAAAAAGTTGATGTGATACTCAATCCTACTGCGCCGAATGATGCATTTCCTATCGATGGAAAATTGGAACCATTGGAGATGTATATGAATGATATTTTCACTGTTCCAACAAGTGTCGCTAAGCTACCGTGTATTTCGATTCCTGTGGGCCTATCTGAAGATGAGATGCCACTGGGTATGCATCTTACGGCAAATTATTTTGCTGAAGAGTTGCTCTTGAATGTTGCTCTAGCTTTACAAAATGCTCTTTCAAAGGAAGTTGCACAATAAGGGAATTTGGTATTCGGGTGTGCTGTCTTTTATTTTTTGCAGTCGAAAGTTATAATACCAGTCAGTCTGGATACTGTGTTTATGGCAAAAGCAAAGAAAAAAGGTGTCACTCTCTTTAAGGTGGTCAGTACTGAAGGTACCGGGTTTTTTTATCTTGTGTGCCGTAATCTCAAGAATAAGCAGGAAAAGTACTCGTTTAGAAAATATGATCCCGTTGTGCGCAAGCACGTGCTTTTCAAGGAAGCCAAACTGAGTAAGTAATTCTTTTGGTTATACATGTTCGGTAGAAAGACACGACTCCTGCCGCTGCTTGTCTTGATACCGATCTTCATGCTGTTCCTTTCGTTTGCTTCTGTTCCACTTTATAGTCTTTTCTGCAAAGCGACTGGCTATGCCGGTACCGTTAAGAGGTCAGAGCGCCGTTTTGACTTACCAATTGGTTCTCGCGATATAGTTGTGAGATTCAACACGGACGTAAGCAAGAATTTGCCGGTACGTTTTTTTGTCCAAGATCATCCAGTAGTGGTTAAACCAGGACAGAATGCACTGATATTCTATGCAGTTGAAAATATTACAGATGAGCCAATTGAAGCGATCGCAATTTATAATGTCACACCCTATAAGGCTGCTAAGTATTTCAATAAGGTTGCGTGCTTTTGTTTTGAAAAGCAGATACTCCCACCAAGGAAAAGACTGGTAATGCCCGTATCATTTTTTATTGATCCGGAGATCGAGAAAGATCGCCAAATGGATGAAATAAAGACATTCACCTTATCATATACTTTTTTTAGGTATGCGGAATATAACGCAGGATGGCTAAAATAAATTTTATGTCACCTAACGCATCTTAAGTAAAAATGTTTTCGGTTTTTCTAGAATTGAACACAACATATTGAGCTGTGGTGAGAAAAAGACGAAATGTCGTATCGCAAGTACAAGAATCGTCTTGTTCCCCTTGTTTGCTGGGAAAGCGCTATCCTGATACAATATAGCAGTCCTTCACGTTTATACTTTTTAGGCCCTCAGTTTATCATGGGTATTATTAACAATAGGTTCATCAATGCATTTTTGGATGCACTTCCGTCTCCTAAAAAAAAGGCGCTCGAACCAGTGTTAGAACATAACTCTCGGTCATGCAATGGTGATTTTGTATTGACGGGATCCACGTTGGGGACCACGCAGACGAGCTCTTTTGAGGTAAATATGGTTCATGTGAGGTCTCCTACACAAGAATTGTTTCAACGGGCAGCTCGTGATTGTACTTCTGAGGCTGAGGTTATGGATCATGGTCGGCGGGAAGTCCAAAGTGGTATGACGAATGACTTTTTAGGTACGGGTTGCGAGAATGGTATGTACTACGACAGACAATGCGTTAATGGTGTCGCAGATGCATATTCCCCAGATGAAGTGTTACTAGTGGAGCAACACAGTAAGTGCATTGATGGTATTGGTCCAACGGAGTGGGATAGGGTAACGAAAAAGTTGCGTAAATTTTACGGTGAAAAGATTTACGGAAGCTGGTTAAAGTTCATATCCTTTAAGGAGATGAAGTGTGGTCAGGTTTTTCTTTCTGTTCCGACAGGGTTCATAAAAGAGTGGATCACCGTGAATTATTTGAGTAACATTCTTGGGTTTTTACGGAATGAGGATCCTGCAGTCATCTCAATAGAAATATGTGTGAATAAAGAGCATGATAAGTGTCTCGAATCAGACCGTGAAGAGTTAGTTGCACCGTTTGTAAAATCTAAAATCAGTAGTGAAGAGAGTCGGTTTGATAGAAAAAGTTTTTCTGAAAATTTAAGTAGCAGCATAGATCGAAGTAGGACATTTGATAGCTTTGTTGTTGGTAAGTCGAATGAGCTTGCGTTTACAGCATCCAAGCGTGTCGCAGAAGCTGTTGAGTTACCAATTCCAGGTAGCAACCCTCTGTTTTTATACGGTGGTGTGGGGCTTGGAAAAACACATCTAATGCATGCGATTGTCTGGCATATAAAAGAGAATTACGAAAACCGTAGAGTTATTTACCTATCAGCGGAAAAATTCATGCACAAGTACATTACTGCATTGAAGAACAAGGACATGATGTCATTCAAGCAGATTTTTAGATCGGTAGATGTCTTGATGGTTGACGATGTGCAATTTATCAGTGGCAAGGAAAGCACCCAGGAGGAGTTTTTTCACACGTTTAATGCTCTTATAGAGCAAAATAAGCAGCTTGTTATTTCAGCTGATAGGTCTCCTAGTGATTTGCAAGGGGTTGAGGAGCGTATACAGTCGCGTTTGTCTTGGGGACTCGTTGCAGATATTAATCAGACGACATTTGAATTGCGTGTTGGTATTTTGGAGTCCAAATTGGAACAAATGAAGTCTGAGGTTGTTGTTCCAAAGAAAGTTGTGGAGTTCATGGCAAGAAATATAGTGTCGAATGTACGTGAGTTGGAAGGTGCACTTAATAAAGTTATAGCTCACTCAGAAATTACTGGGAGTATCGTCACAGTTGACTCTGCTAAAGATTTGTTGGCCGACATATTGCGGACGAATAGTGTTGCGGTCACTTTGGAAAACATTCTTGCTAAGGTGTCGGAATATTTTAGTATTAAGATTTCAGATCTTAAGTCACAAAGAAGAGTTAAGGATGTTGCGTATGCAAGACAAATGTGTATGTTCCTTGCTAAGACACTTACTCAGAGGAGTCTCATCGATATAGGGAAGTTCCTTGGGGGCAGAGATCACGCTACGGTGATACATTCCGTGAGAAAAATCGAGGTTTTGATTAAGAATGACGCAAGAGTCGCTGAGGATGTCAGGATACTCACAAAAAGGTTGACGTAGTTGCCGAGATTGTCAGTTTTATTGATAGAATAGTTTAAAGGTTTATTGTCTAGGTTTGGTCTTGCGGTGAGTTCTCATTTGGCTATTGTCGGTGCGACCGAAATTATTGGGAGAGAATTGGTCAAGTTACTTGCTTATAGAGAGATGAAAAAGGAAGCCATTTCTTTTCTTGTCTCTAGGGAGCATGCAGGGGTGCATATCGGTTTTGGTGAAAGCAGTGACGTCGCTGTGCAAGATGTAGGTACATATGACTTCTCCAAGGCTCGTTTGGCTTTTTTTGTCGGTGGGCGTGGGGTTGCTCATAATATTGCCGAACTTGCTGCAACGTCTGGATGTATTGTCTTGGATAGTAGCTCTTGTTTTAGGATGAGGGATGATGTACCGCTTGTCATTCCCGAAGTAAATCCACATGTCTTAAACTCTCTTCCTGATGCGAGAATTATTGCTAGTCCTAGCTCACTCACGACGCAGATGTTATTACCTTTGAAGCCTTTGCATGACTTAGCGAAAATTTCCAGGATATGGGTTAGCACCTATCAGTCGGTTTCGGATGCTGGAGAGGCAGGAATGGATGAGCTATATGAGAGTACAAAACGTAGATTTGCTTTTGCTCAGGAGAAGCCATGTGTATTCCCGAGAAATATAGAATTTAATTGTGTTCCGCAGGTGGGAGAGTTGGACGAGCAAAACTTCTGTGACGAAGAAATAAGTCTTATGAGAGAAACCAGGAAGGTTTTGGAAGACCGTTCGGTAGAGGTGTTTCCCACATGTGTACGGGTTCCAGTTTTTGTTGGTCATGCGCAGAGTATAACCGTGGAGTTTAAGGAAAACATTTCCGAAGGTGATGTTTATGAAATGCTTTCAGATACTGAAGGGGTAGCTTTCTTAAGGAAAAGCTATAAGTGTCAGCCGGAAGTTGTGGGGTATGATGATGTTTTTGTTTCACGGTTGAGGTTCCATTCTCCACGTATGTTGTCTATGTGGGTGGTTGCAGATAACTTGAGGAAAGGTGGTGCGCTGAATCTTCTCCATATTTATGATCTTCTATCCAGTGTACACGGTTGGAAATAGCATTCTATATTTGGTTTCTGGCTTGGTGTTATGGGAAAGGTTGCTTGGGTTGGTGTTCTGTTATGTGTGCTCCCTTCTACCAGAAAGGAGATTATATTTCCATCTCATTCATACATAGGTTGTCTGTTTGTAAAGTTTAAGTGCGAACCATTCATTGTCGATTTCTTTCTATCGTCAAACACGACGCGCGAGTGATTACTTCAAATGAACTAGCTTGCCGGGCTTTAAGTTAATTCTATGAAGGGTTTACTCACTACTGCAAAACTGAAACATTGCTATGGCAGCCGCGTTGGAAACATTAATGCTGTCGAAGTTTTTATCAGTGTACATTGGTATAGAGAGTGTTTGATCACATCTGTTTTTGAGGAGATGTGAGACGCCTTTTCCTTCTGAGCCAAGTATAAAGGCGACTTTATCCGGGAATATTATTTCTGTTAACTTAGAACTCGCTCCTCCATCCAGAGCATAGCAAAAATAGCCATTCTCTTGAAGAATCTTTATTGCATTTGTAAGGTTTGCTATTGTGCAGACTGGTATACTCTCCAATGCGCCGCTGGCTGCTTTCGCGATAACAGAAGTTTCACTTGGCGAATGTCGTTCTTTCACCACAATTGCGTCTACCCCAAAGGCTTTGGACGACCTTAGTATGTTACCAACGTTGAATGGGTCAGTGATTCCATCCAGTATCATAATCAGTGATCTTTTTCGGATGCTTTTTAGTACATTCCTTAGCTCGGGTTGTGAGAGTTTTCCAGTTATTACTGCTATTCCTTGGTGAAGTGCGTCCCTTCCGCAAATCTTCGTAATTTCCGTATTGTCACAAAAGGAAATATTAGGCAATCTAGATCGTTCGAGCAATGGTAAGTAAACAGCCTTTTTTTCTCTAGCGATGAAGATGGATAAGATATTTCTCTCAGGATTTTTTATTGCTGCCACGGCAGCATGTTTCCCAAATATTACTACTTTCTCCTGTTGCACTTGCTTGATAGAGTGTTAGAATATCACGACGACTGATCTTAGCAAAAAAACTTTGCGCGTTACAGTGTTGTATTAGGAGGGATGGCTGAGTGGTCAAAAGCAGCAGACTGTAAATCTGCCGACGTGAGTCTACGTAGGTTCAAATCCTTCTCCCTCCAGGTTTTGTGCGGGTGTAATTCAATGGTAGAATATCAGCCTTCCAAGCTGGTTGTGTGGGTTCGATTCCCATCATCCGCTCTCTGTTTCCTTTTTATTGTAGTGATTTGGGCGCTTTTGCGGTGATTGGGCCTTTTAATTGTTCGAGTTTTGGGTAGAATGTATCTAGTATGAAGAAAATTAGGATAAAGCTTAAGTCATTCGACAGCGGGGTTCTGCACCGTTCGACAAAGGAGATTGTCATGGCAGCTAAGCGTAACGGTGCTCTAGTTTCGGGGCCAATACCTTTGCCGACTAGGGTGAGCCGTTATACGGTGAATAAGTCTCCCCATGTTGATAAAAAATCCCGTGAGCAATTCCAGCTTGCGGTGCACAAATGCCTTCTGGAGCTGTCGAGTTTTAACGCCCATCTTTTGAGCACCTTTACGAATTTTCAGTTGCCAGCTGGAGTTGATATAAGTGTTGAGGTGAGAGATGAGTAGGGTTGGTTTGTTGCTGAAGAAAATTGGCTGTACCTCGGTTTACGACGATCGATTGTCTTTGATTCCGGTTACGCTTCTTCAATTAGAGGAGAACGTTGTCCTTTCTACTGAAGAGAAGGATGGTTTTGTTGTCGCAAAGGTCTCGTTTGGGACGAAGAAGCTCAAAAAGCCACAGCTGGTGTACTTGAAGAAGCTTGGTCTAGAAAAAGGTGGTAGGGTTGTCGAATTTCGTGTTTCGCCTCGTTTTGTGCCAGAGCCGCTCAAATCGCTTACGGTAGAGCATTTTCGTCCTGGCCAGTATGTTGATGCCGTTGGGACAAGTATAGGAAAAGGTTTCGCTGGTGTCATGAAAAGGCATAATTTTGCTGGTTTACGTGCTTCTCACGGTGTTTCTATATCGCATAGATCAGGTGGGTCTACAGGGCAGTGTCAAGATCCTGGAAAGGTTTTTAAAGGAAAAAAAATGGCGGGGCATATGGGTAATGCGAGAGTTACCATACAGAATCTGCTAGTTCAGTTGGTAGATGTGGAGAACCGCCTCATAGGTGTGCGCGGGAGCGTTCCTGGTTGCAAGAATTCCTACGTTTTATTAAGAGATGCGTTGAAAAAAGGTGAGTTTGCGTGATGAGTAGTCTAGAGGTGGGAGTTTTGGATTTTAGTGCCAGCAGTCTGGCGGGGAGTATCGCGGTTGATCGTGCACTTATAGAGGTGCCGTTTCGCCCTGATCTGCTGAGTCTTGTAATAAATTGGCAGCTTGCAAAAAGACGTGCTGGCACTCACAAGACGAAGGGTATCTCTGAGGTTAGTGGTACCACTAGAAAACCGTATAGACAGAAGGGTACCGGTAGGGCAAGACAAGGTAGTTTACGTGCTCCTCAGTTTCGTAAGGGTGGAATTGTATTTGGACCAGTAGTTAGACAGCATGGTTTCTCTGTCAATAAAAAGGTTAGATCTCTTGCCCTTCGTTCAGCTTTATCAATGAGATTTGCTGAGGGTCGCTTGTTTGTGCTCGAGAGTTGTAAGTTGGGTGAGTATAAGGCTGCTGCGTTACTGAGATGGCTTACTTCAAATACCGAGTTATCTGCAGGTAAGAAATTTCTTATTGTAACAGAGGAAAAAAACGAAAGTCTGCTCAGGGCGGCTTCAAATTTGCATTGGGTTAAGGTCTTATGGGGATCGTCTGCTAATGTATACGATATAGTCTTGCATGACTTCGTGCTGCTCGAAAAGGCATCTGTTGATGTATTAGTTGAGAGGTTGCTGAAATGAGGCTCGATGTAATAGGCCCTTTAGTGGTCACTGAGAAGTCATGTTTGCTGAAGGATTCGTTGGGAAAGGTTTCGGTTTTCGCGCCTGTCTCTGCGACCAAGCAGCAAGTTAAGTCCCTTTTCTTGAAAAAGTTTAAGGACATAAAGATTCTTGCAGTTAATTCTGTCCTTACTCATGGGAAGAGTAAGCGTTTTAAGGGTAAATCAGGTAAACGCTCTGATAGGAAGAAGTTTATCCTTACTATAGATGGTGGTTCCCAGCTTGATTTAGGTAGGTTGTAGGGGTTATGCCGGTTAAGAATTTAAAGCCTTTTAATGCCTCCTCCAGGGGTGCAGTCTTGATTGATTATTCTGGAGTCTGGCGTGGGTCGCCCGAGAAAAAATTGCTTGTTCCTAAGAGATCAGGTTCTGGAAGGAATAATGCTGGTCGGATTACCGTTAGGCATAGGGGTGGTAGAGGTAAAGTAAGGTATAGGTTGATCAGTTTTAGTCGTTTTTCATCTGGTGCTCCGCTTTTCACAAAGGCGGTTGTTGAAAGGATTGAGTATGATCCCAATAGAACGGCATTTATTGCTTTAGTTCGTGATTCCAAGACTGGTCTGCGTTCGTACATTATTGCTCCAGAGGGTCTGAAAAAAGGTGATGTACTTTCAACAGATGTTTTTGATGATATTGCTCCGGGATCGTGTATGCCGTTAGAAAAGGTACCTCTGGGTACGGCTGTACACAATATTGAGTTGAAACCCGGTGCTGGAGGACAGCTTGTTCGTTCTGCAGGTAGTAGTGCGCGTGTGATTGCCAGGGACGGGAATTACACACTTGTTAGTTTGCCTTCCGGGGAGAAGCGGTTGATTCTGTCAACCTGTCGTGCTACGATTGGCACGGTTTCCAACGCGGATAGAGAGAATACTAAGCTGGGTAAGGCTGGAAGGTCTAGATGGCTTGGTAGAAGACCCTCCGTGAGAGGTGTTGCGATGAACCCGGTAGATCATCCTATGGGTGGAGGAGAAGGAAAAACTTCAGGTGGACGTCACCCTGTTTCTCCTTGGGGCTTCTCTAGCAAGGGTAAGAAAACTAGGAATCCCAATAAGTTGAGCTCGAAGTTTATTAAGTCGAAGAAGAGGTAGTGTTTTATATGCCTAGGTCTGTCTGGAAGGGTCCATTCTGCGATAACTATGTTATAAAGTTAGCGAGAAGAGCTAGAGGCAATCCTAATGCTCTGATCAAGATAAGGTCGAGAAGGTCTGTTATACTTCCTGCTTTTGTTGGCTATACTTTTGGAGTCTACAATGGCAAGGTGTTTATTCCTGTTAAAGTGAATGAGAACATGGTTGGTCACAAGTTTGGTGAATTCTCTCCGACTAGGACATTTAACGGACATAGTGGAGATAGAAAGGTGAACAAAAAATGAGGGCTGAGTACAAAAATATGAAATCGAGCGTCCAGAAGATAAATCTGGTTGCTGATATAATTCGCGGTAAGAGTGTCGGTGCTGCAAGATCACAGCTGTTGTTTTTGAAAAAGGCTTTGGCTAGGCCACTTTCTAAGGTTTTGATGTCGTCTGTTGCAAATGCTCAAAATAACTTTGGCGTCGATCCAGATAATTTGTATGTGAAGGAAGTTTTTGTGGGTAAGGGAATGTCTCTGAAAAGGTTTGCTGCTCGCGCACGTGGTAGATCTGCTTCTATTAGAAAGCACTACTCGAATGTATCTATATTATTAGGGGTTTTGGATGGGTCAAAAGGTTAATCCTGTTGGTTTTAGGTTGTGGACGCACGGTTCGCATGCTTCTATTTGGTATAGTAAGCCTTGCGATTATGCTAGGACTGTTACCGAAGATTATTTTATTACCAAGTATGTGGAAAGTAGCTTTGCTCATGTTGGTATATCCAAAGTGATTATAAAACGGAAGGGTACAGCCTGTGACATTACACTTTATTGTGTAAAACCTGGTCTGATAATTGGAAGAAAGGGTGCCGATCTTGAATCTTTCAAGCTTAAGTTGAATAAAAAGTTTGGTTTTATTCCAAATCTAAATATAGTTGAGGTGAAGAAGCCCAACAGCAGTGCGGTATTGGTGGCAAAGAGTATTGCTTTTCAACTTGAGAAACGTTCTTCTTTTAGAAGGGTGATAAAAAAGGCCATAGCTACTGTGATGAGAGAGAGCGATGTGAGGGGTGTGAAGGTTGCTTGTTCTGGCAGGCTGTCCGGAGCTGAGATTGCTCGTACAGAAGTTTTTAAGGAGGGTTCCGTTCCTCTGCACACTATGAGGGCTGATATTGACTATTGGGTCGCTGAAGCTCACACGACGTACGGTGTGATAGGTGTAAAGGTTTGGATCTACAGAGGTAACATATTTAGGGTATAGTGGTTTTGGCTTGTTATGCTTGCACCGAAGAAATTAAAGCACAAGAAGTTTAGAAAAGTTAGGTTTTCAGAGGCGAGTGCTAGGGGTTCTGAGTTAGCTTTCGGGGAGTTTGGTCTCAAGGCAATTGGGAGTGCTAGACTCAATGGGAGGCAAATAGAATCTGCACGTAGAGTGATAACCAGGATTGTTTCAAAAACAGGAAAGCTTTGGATAAATGTTTTTCCAGGAATTCCTCTGACGCGTAAACCCACTGATGTTCGGATGGGTGGTGGTAAGGGTTCTGTCGACTCTTACATTTTCGCTATTTCTCCAGGTAGGGTGCTTTTTGAGTTGGGTGGTGTAGACAGGGAAAGGGCTAAGCTTGCTCTGTGCAAGGCATCTGCTAAGCTTCCTTTTGCTGCGAAATTTGTTGAGAGAGTGTCGTCTGAGCTATGAGAATGTCTGATATTAGAGCTAGGTCTAGTAAAGAACTGATGGAGTTGCTTTCCTCTATGAGAGCTGAGTTGTTTACTATTCATCTCAAAGTTTCCTCTTCTGAGCCTGGAGTCAGGTCCACTTCTAAAAGGTTTATCCGTAGGGATATTGCACGAATATTGACATGTTTGCGAGAAAGTAAAGGGAGTTAAGATGTCCGCGTTGATATTAGAGGGTGTTGCCGTTAGAGATTCTTTGTCTAAGACGGTTAAGGTTAGGGTCACTCGCAAGGTGTCTCATCCAAAATATAAGAAGGTTTTGCATCTTTCAAAATCTTATTTGGCGCATGATGAAGCGAATGTTGTACGGGCCGGACAGGTGGTTAGGATTCAAGCTGTTAGGCCTATATCTGCTCGAAAGGCGTGGTTAGTGGTTTAGGTGATTGTCTTGGCTTTATGATAAAAAAAGAAACTGTGTTAGATGTAGCTGACAATTCAGGTGCTAAAAAGGTTTTGTGTATCGGTATCTCAGGTTCGAAGAAGACGGCTTCAATTGGTGATGTAATAACTGTCTCAGTGAAGAAGTGCGTTCCTGTGGGTAAGGTTTCTGCTGGTTCTGTGCATAAGGCGGTTGTTGTACGGGTCAAGAAGAGATCTACTTCCAGTGTGGTGGTTTTTGGTGATAATGCTGTTGTGCTTCTCAATAAGCAGAATGAAATGATAGGGACAAGGGTTTTTGGGCCTACGGATAGTTTATTACGCCGTAATAAAGGTTTCGCAAAGATTTCTTCTCTGTCGCAGGAGGTTTTTCAATGAGAAAGATTGTGTCCGGTGATCAAGTAAGGGTTATTTCGGGCAGTGAAGCTGGTAAGGTAGGCATCGTGCGGAAAGTTCTTTATTCCTCTGTTGGAGGAAAAAAAGAAGTACGCGTCATTATATCTGACGTGAATGTTCGTAGGTTTATCAAGAAAACTCAAGCGGGGAAGAAGTTTGATACTAGGCCTTACCCGATTGCAGTTTCCAACATTGCTCTGCTTACGGGGGATGGTTTTATCTCAAAGGTTGGCTTTAAATTAAAGGACGGTGCGAAAAGGCGGATCTTCAAAAGGACTGCTGAGTTTGTCTAGTTTGGGTATTTTAAGATGCTTGGAAGTGAATATCATAAAAGTGCGTTGGCAAAAGTGATGAAAGAGGTCGGGGTAGATTCCGCCGTAAAAGCTCCGAGATTTGAGAAGGTGTGTCTCAGTGTTGGATTGGGTAGTGCCAGTAGTGACAGTAAGCTCTTGGCTTCTGCTGTGGAAGATTTATCTCTCATCGCTGGGCAGAGAGCTGTGGTAACGGTTGCGAAGAAGTCTATATCTTCTTTCAAATTGCGTAAGGGCTTTCCAGTTGGTTGCCGGGTTACTCTGCGCAAGCAAAAGATGTTCGATTTTATAAACAGGCTATTGTATGTGGCTTTACCTGATCAAAAGGATTTTAAAGGGTTTACAGCCAAAAATTTTGACGGACACGGTAATATGGCTTTTGGTTTAACGGAACACATCGTTTTTCCTGAAATAGATTTTGACAAAACTTACCGAGTCATTGGGATGAATGTGGTTGTTGTTACCACGGCTCCTACTGATCGGTTAGCACGAATTTTGTTATCTTGCTACGGGTTTCCGTTTAGGGATTAGTATTTGGAATTTTTTGTATGGCAAAAAAAGCTTTGGTAGTAAAAGACGAAAGGAAAAAAGCACTTGCGTGCCGTTCTAGAGAAAGGAGGTCCATCGTTCGCAGTATGAGGAACGATAAAAGTATTTCGCTCAAAGAGAGAATTGCGATTCAGGCGAAGCTTAATTCTCTTCCTAGAAATAGTTCTCCTGTGAGGAGTAAGAATAGGTGCTCGATAACTGGAAGACCCCGGGGTTATTATCGCAAGTTTGGTATCTCTAGGATACAGTTGCGTGTCTTGGCTAACTGGGGGAAGTTGCCTGGTGTTGTAAAATCTAGTTGGTAGTTTTGTTGGAGGGTGTTACGTGCCGAATAGCTTGATTGCAGATGCTGTTACGAGAATTAGGAATGGACAAATGGCTAAGCTTCGGGAAGTCATCATATATCATTCTCGTATTCTGGTTGAAATAGCTGCCCTTCTCAAGGAAGAAGGTTATATTGCTGGTTATGAGGTGGTTGAGATTAGGCCTTCTGTAAAGAGGATAATAATTAAGTTAAAGTATTACTGTGGGAAGCCGGTTATAAGTAAGTTGAAGCTCTTTTCGAGGCCGGGAAAGAGGATTTATTCACGCGCACGTGAGATTCCGAGGTTTTATGGAGAGCTGGGTATTTCGGTTCTTTCTACTTCTAAGGGCATTTTGCCCTCCTATAAGGCTGTAAGCAGCAATTGCGGTGGTGAATTGTTATTTGGGGTGTATTAGATGTCCAGGGTAGGGGAGAGCAGTATTGATATTGCAGGTCTGACCTGTTCCTTTGATCAGGCTACTGGTATAGTGAGATTTTCGTCTGGGGGAGTGAGCGTGAATCATGCCCTGCCTAGCGGTATCTCTTGCGAGGTTAGTGCGGAACGCATTCAGCTAAGTGCGGAGAGTGATTCGATGTCGATGTTGCTCGGCCTGCACAGGAGTCTGCTTAATAATATTGCTTGCGGTTTGAAAAAAAAGTTCCAGCGTAGGCTTGTGCTTAATGGTGTTGGCTATAAAGCTGAAGTGAGGGGTAGGTACCTTATTCTTTATTTAGGATATACGCATAATATTAAGTATTTTATTTTTGAAGCGGTTTCTATTACAGCTGTTAAGCCAACTGAGCTGCTTATTGAAAGTTCGGATAAGCATGTGTTAGGTTTAGTTGTTTCGGACCTGTGTTCTCTTAGGAAGTACGATCCTTACAAAGGAAAAGGTATTTTCCCGAGTGATGTTGTAATGCCTAGAAAAGAGGCAAAGAAAAAATAGTGGTTGTTTTGTATTGTGAATGTCTTTAAAGTTAAACAAGCGTGACAGACGGGCCTTCAGGGCTCACTATCGGAAAAGAGGAAAACTGCCTTTACGTCTCGTGGTTTCGCGTAAGAATCGCAATTTTCACGCGCAAATTATAGATGATACAAGTGCGAATACGGTGTATCATGTTTCTACTTTGAGTAGAGATTTTGTGAGAAATGGTGGTGTCCTTAATTCATCTGTTGTGGGTGATCTAGCTGAGTATTTTGTATCTAGAATACCAGAATCTTTGAAGGGATCTAAGGTTGTGTTTGATAGTGGTGCGTCTGCCTACCACGGATTAGTAGCGCTTTTTGCAGAAAAGGTAAGAGCGTGTTTAGAGTTTTGAGGTCTTTTGTCAGAAAATGAAGAACGTCGATCATAGAAATGTGGATCTTTTTGAGAGCGTTGTTGACATAGCAAGAGTAAGTAAAGTTACGAAAGGTGGTCGTCAATTTTCGTTTAGGGTTGCTGCGCTGGTTGGAGACAAGAAGGGCTCAGTTGGCTATGCTACTGCAAAGCACGATGAGATGCTTGATGCACGCAGTAAGGCTGTGAGAAAGGCAAAAGGTGCTATGATTCGTTTTCCGCTGAAAGAAGGCAGAACTATTCATCATGATTGTTTCTCGAAGCTTGGTGCTAGCAAACTGTTTATAAAACCTGCTCCTGAAGGTACTGGAATAGTTGCCGGTGGTGCCATGCGAAAGTTCTGTGAAATGTTAGGTGTGTCGGATATTATTGCCAAGTCCTATGGTTCCTCCACTTCTGGTATAGTTATACGAAATGCTATTAAGGCGTTTTCGCTGGTGTGTTCTCCTGAGTATATTGCTGGTAAGAGAAATAGAAAGAAGTCAAAATTTGTTAGTGGATCTGTCACCCAATGATTAAAGTGAATGATATTTTGCTCTCCCTTGTGACTCGTCGTTCGAAACGTCGTGGTAGGGGTATAGGTAGTGGTAAAGGTAAAACCTGTGGTAGGGGTTTCAATGGGCAAGGTTCTAGGACTGGCGTAGCCCTTTCTCGTATGGAGGGGGGACAGCAGTCTTTCCTTCGTGCGTTGCCTAAACGTGGGCAAAGGCCCCTGGCAAAAAAGGTTTATTCTCTTGTTAGCGTTGCGCAAATTGCTTCCCTTGTGGAGTCTGGCGTTTTTTCCTCTGGGGAGATCCATATTTCAAAGGAGTTGATGCTCAAATGTGGCCTGATCAAGAAAAATTCGCTGGTGAAGGTTTTAGCTTCTGTTGGTGTCTCGCTTGTTGATCTTAAGATTTCTTCCTGTGAGTACGACAAAATTTCTGTTTCTGCTAAGCGTGCTTTTGGGTTGCCTGAATGAATCAATCGAACTTTGGATTACTTTTTTCATCTAAGGATCTGTTCCACCGACTATGTTTCTTGTTGGTGGCTCTTTTGGTTTACAGGTTTGGTACTTTTATAACTCTTCCTAGTGTCAATCCCGCGCATGTGTCAGAGGTCTTCGGTGCCAATCTTTCCTCTGGCATAATAGGAATGTTTAACACTTTTTCAGGCGGTGCTCTTGGGAGAATGACACTGTTTGCGCTCAATGTGATGCCCTATATAGTTTCGTCGATTGGGGTGCAGGTGTTTTTCTCGATGCTTAAGAGTGAAGGGAAGGTGAGCGCAGAATTTATGAACGAGTCCAGGTTGTCGTTTTACTCAAAATTGGTTGCACTTTTTCTCGCTTTCTTTCAGGGTTTTGTTATTGTTGTTGGTCTCGAACGAACAAAGGCGTTTGTTGGGGGTAACGAAGAATTTTATTCCTTGTTGAAGTATACCTCAGTTTTAACTTTGGTGTGCGGGACGTTCTCTTTGATTTGGCTTGGCCAGCAAATTAATTCTAGGGGTATAGGAAATGGTATATCGTTGATAATTTTTGCGGGGATAGTTGCAGAAATGCCGGCCATCTTTGGCAATCTCTTTTCTGGCATTGGATCTCCAAGTTCAGGTATTCTTGGTGTTTTTGTGAGTTTGTCCTTACTCTTTTTTGTTGTTTTTTTGGTTGTTCTTGTTGAGCGTGCTTCCAGGAACATTCCTGTTCATTATCCCCGTCGCAGGACTTGGGGTAGTACACATGGAGATGCTGTTTCTAATATACCCGTAAAGATTAATGTTTCGGGTGTTATACCTCCAATTTTTGCTAATGCGCTGATTTTATTTCCTCTGACCTTAGCGAATTTTTCTGCGGATAGCTATCTTGGCGAGTTGATTATTAGATACTTTTCTGTGGGGCAGCCGCTATATTTTTTATTGCACTCTTGTTTACTGGTATTTTTCTGTTTTTTTTATAGTGATTTTGTTTTTAACACAACTGAGATTTCTGACTCGCTGAAGAAGGGTGAGGCAATTGTTGCTGGTAGAAGACCTGGTGTATCAACGAAAAAATATCTTGATTATGTGCTTACGCGTGTTACGGTTGTTGGAGCTGCATATCTTGTTTGTATCTGTGTGGTACCTGAGATTTTTCGCAGCCACTTTGGTTTTGATGCTATTATTAGCGGCACGAGTTTGTTAATAATCATAAATGTCATAACAGATCTGCTTTCTCAGATCCAGGTGCACCTTTTTAGTTCTCATTATTCTTCTTTTTTGAAAAAGGGAGGGGTGATTTTTAACAAGCGATGAATTTAGTAATATTTGGTCCGCCTGGCTCTGGCAAGGGTACACAGTCCTTGCAGATTTGTTCGTATGTTTCAGCTTCTGTGATTGACTGTGGTAAGCTTTTGAGGACGGCTGCTCTCACTATGAGTCAATCTGAGGATCTTAAAGCTGGAAAGCTCCTTCCGGATGAACTGGTGGTAGGTGTTATAAAAGAGAAATTGAAAGAGCTGATAGAAGTCGGGGATAATTTTATTCTCGATGGTTTTCCGCGGAGTGTAGTTCAGTGTCATGCACTATTTGAAATGGCTTCTGAACTGGAGTTTGAGATTTCGTGCCTTGTGAAATTTGAAGTTTCTGAGAAAGAAGTTTTTGCGCGGCTTTTGGAGAGGTTCGTGTGTAAGGCGTGTGGTGGCCTTCATGATGTTGTTTTGGGCAGGTGTATTTCCTGTGGTAGCGTTGAATATGAAAGGCGTAGTGATGATCTCAAAGTTGAGTCTATAAAAAAGAGATTGATGCTATATAGCGCTGTTGAGCGGGATATTGTACACTTGTTCAGGTCTAGGTCTATAAAAGTGTTGAGCATAGATGCAGGCCGTTCCGTGGACGAGGTTGCAGCTGATCTTAGGACGCAACTTTTGATGTTTATATGATGTATTTGAGTGTATGAGGTTTTTAGGGGTAAACTTGCCGGATAATAAGGCGGTTGTCATTGCTTTAACGTATGTATATGGGATAGGCCTGCCTACCGCGAGGAAAATTTGTTCTAGTCTTGCTATAGATGAATCTGCCAAATTGCTAGACTTAGGGCAGGAACAGCTAAGTTCTATTATGGCATACATCAAGAACAGTGTTCCGTTTGAAGGAGAGTTAAGGAAATCTGTTGCCTTTTCGATTAAGCACTTAGTGGATATCAAGTGCTATAGAGGGGTCAGACATAGAAAAAATCTGCCTGTTAGGGGACAGAGAACTAGGACGAATGCCCGTACTAGAAAGGGTAAGGTTAGGGTTCCTATTGCAGCTAAGAAAAGAGTTTAGTATTCGATATACATGAAAGAGAAAAAAAGTATCGTTTCGGGTAATGCGCACGTTATTGTGACGTTTAATAATGTCTATATTACTGTCACCGATCATCAGGGGAATGTACAAGGCTGGGCCAGTTCTGGCTCGGTTGGCTTTAAGGGTAATAAGAAGTCTACCGCATACGCTGCGCAGTCCGTTGCAACAACCTTGATGACAAAGCTGAAGCGCATTGGACTGAAGATTCTTAATGTGCATTTAAGTGGTTCTAATCCAATTAGGGAGGCTGCACTTCGCGCAATTCGCAATTCCGGGATTGTGATTATCTCCCTTCAGGACATGACCCCTGTCCCACATAATGGAGTAAGGCTGAGAAGGAGGCGTAGGGTTTAGTCCTTTCTTTTATATATGATTTTTGACGTTGTGTAGTTTGTTATGAGTGTTGTCGTAAGTAAGGGTTCTTTAGTCGATGTTTTTTCTTCTCCATCTGTTGTTTTGAACCAAATTCGGGAAGGGTACTCTGCTGAGTTCATCGTTGAGCCCTTGCGTGTGGGGTTTGGACTGACAATTGGTAATGCAATGCGTAGGGTTCTTCTTTCGTCTCTTAGTGGTTTTGCTATAAGTGCTGTTGGGATTAAGGGTTTAACGCACGAATTTACTTGTATACCTGGGGTGCGTGAGGACTTTGCCGACCTTGCGCTCAACTTGAAAAAGGTGGTTTTAAGAAGTATTTCTGGCGCTACATCTGGAAGTTTGCATCTTTCTGTTACGGGTGGAGGTGCTGTTTTCTCTAGTATGATTTCTCCTAGTCGCGATTTCGAAGTTGTTAATGGGGATTTACTGATATGCAATGTTGCTGAAGGAGTTTCATTAGAGATGGAAATGAAGGTGAATAGCGGTTTTGGATATGTGTCGTCTGTCTCTGTCAGAAAGGATGAATACGACCTTGAAGGTGCCGTTCCAATAGATGCAATTTATAATCCTGTCCGTGCTGTGAATTTTACAGTGAAGCCTACTAGTGCTGGCAGCTTTGTTGGGCACGACAAGTTGATTCTTTGTGTTGAGACGAATGGTGCTATTGATCCAAAGAATGCTGTTCTTGAGGCGAGTAAGATACTGTCGGCTCAAGCGAGGTGTTTTCTTAATATTGCAGACCCCGAACATCGAGTTCAGGGAGTTTCTTCTAGTGTTTCCACTTCTGATAGGAGTGAGGCTAGTGATCTTTTATCCGCACGCATTGATCGTTTGTATTTGTCTGCAAGAGCAAGGAAATGTCTGAATGGTGAGAATATAGTTTATATAAGGGATTTGGTTTCCAGAACTGAGGCTGATTTGTTGAAAGCACCAAACTTCGGTAGGCGTTCTTTAGAAGAAGTCAAAAAGGAGCTGTTTAGCAAGGGATTAAGTCTTGGTATGGATCTCGATAACCATGGTTAAACTTTATGGGAATTTATTATGAAGCACAGGTTAAAGAAGCATAGATTATCAAGGAATTCTTCGCATAGGATGTCGCTTATGTGCAATCTTTCCGTCTCGATAATAGAGCATGGGCGAGTACAAACTACTTTGGCTAAGGCGAGGGCTCTAAGGCCGTTTATTGAAAAATTAGTGACTAAAGCTAGGGTGTCGGAATCGTTGTCTGTGAGAAGACTTTTACTCTCTCGTATTAAGAATGAGTCTGCGGTTACAAAACTCATCAATGAGGTTGCACGACGTTATGTAGATCGTCCAGGTGGTTACTGTAGGATCATAAGGACAGGGTACAGAGTTGGCGATGCTGCCCCAATGGCTATCATAGAGTTTGTATAAGGGTTCACTTACGCTTTCTTAATCTCTAGCGAATTTTGTAAGAAAATCTCTAAGCGATCTAAGGTGCTCCGTTGCCATCTCGAGTTCTGTTTGGTTTGGATCTCCTTCCAGCGCTGACCGTGCACCCCTGATTGTCATTCCTCTTTTGTGAAGCAGTTCTTGTATTTTCTGTATTGCCTTTATATCGCTCTGTGTATAAAGTCTTTTTCCAGATTGTCTTTTTGGTTTAAGTGTTTCAGGAAACTGAGTTTCCCAGTATCTCAATACATATTCTTTTAGACCTATAATTTTGGCGACCTCACGTATTGAATAATATAGTTTTCCTTTTTCAAAGCAAAACATACGGAATAATCAAAATTATTAAGAAAGCAATAATTGCTGCGAGTAAGTCATCAAGCATTACTCCAAAACCTCTGTGCACGTTTTTTTGCACGAAACTTATAGGCCAGGGTTTTACTATATCTAAGAACCTGAACAGCCCAAATGATGTGATGCACAGAAGCAACATCACAAAAGGCCCAAAGCTATTTCCAAATGTACAACTAATGCACAAAAACAAAATTACTTGTGCGACCAGTTCGTCTATTATAACTTCCTTCGGGTCTTCCAATGAGTAGGTTGATTCATATTTATCACAGCTCCATATACCGATTAGGAACAAGCATGATGAGATTAAGACAACATATGTAATAGAGACCGGAAAAAATATAATCAACGGGAGAAAAACAAACGCAAGTGCGCTACCCAGCGTACCAGGTAACGCCGAAAGGTAACCGATACCAAAGCATGTTGCACATTTTACCAATACATCCTGCTGTTTCTTCTCAGGACTTTCCATTAGGAGCAAGGATGATAAAAAAATTATTGTTATTCTGCACAACTTCTTTTTCCAATTTCCCAACCTCGGATCCGACCTCCTCTACAACTTTGTTCAGTAAGTTGATAGCAAGGTTTTTGTTAGTCATTTCTCTACCACGAAGCCTCACCACAACTTTCACTTTGTCTTCCTCTTGCAAAAACTCCCTAATTTTTTTGAGTTTCGTATTCAGGTCGCCTGCTCCTATGGATTGGCGTAACTGGACCTCTTTCACCGTGGCAGACTTTTGTTTCCTTCGTTTGAGGTTAGATTCCTTCTTTGCCTCATATTTGTATTTTCCGTAGTCCAATATTTTACATATCGGTGGAACCACAGCTGAAGATACCTCTACTAAGTCCAAATTTCTACTTTTGGCTAGCTGTAATGCTTCAGCAATCTTCATCACTCCCATGAACTTATCGTTCACGTCTATCACTCTTACTTCGTTGTTCGCGTTTGCATAACTCCAGACAATTCTTTTGTCTGTATTAGACCTATTTGGATAGCGGCCAGCGAAATTCTTTTCTTTATTCTTCAAATTTATTAAACCTCAAATTCTTCTTATATCAGTGCTACTTGATTTGTCGAACATTTAACTCTCTTAATATGTCTTCAAGGGCTGCGTCAACTGTTTTCACTTCAGATTCATTCGAACCCATTCTTCGTACCGCAACACTATTACTTTTTTCTTCAATTTTACCGATGATCCACAAAATTGGGACCCTTCTTATTGTATGATACCTGACTTTGTAATCAATTCTTTGATTACTGAGGTCAACAGCAGCACGCACATTTGCTTTGGATAGATGACTCACAATTGACTGTGCATATTCCTCAACCTTTTCCGTAATGGTGAGGACTGCCACCTGTGTGGGAGCGAGCCACAATGGAAATTTGCCATCATAATGCTCAATTAAGATACCTAAGAAACGCTCAAATGTACCCAAAATTGCTCTGTGCAGCATTACTGGATGCTGTTTTTGTCCTTCATGATCTATATAAGTTGCATTTAGGCGCTTTGGCAATACAAAATCGACCTGTAGAGTACCACACTGCCATTTTCTCTTTAACGCATCTACAAGTACGAATTCTATTTTTGGGCCATAGAATGCTCCTTCTCCGGGATTAAGTGTATAAGTCAATCCCACTTTATCTATTGCAGACTTTAGTGCAATTTCTGCTTTGTCCCAGGTTTCATCGTCTCCAAGACGCACCTCAGGTCGATCTGAAAAGCGTACTTCTACTGCTGTGAATCCAAGATCTCTGTAGACCTCTTTTAGTAATTCACAAAACGCAGTAGTCTCATCACAGATTTGTTCAGGTGTGCAGAAAATATGCGCGTCATCCTGAACAAAGCCTCTGACCCTCATGAGACCATGCAATGCTCCAGAAGCTTCATTTCTGTGACACATACCAAATTCTGCTAGCCGCAGTGGCAGATCCCTATAACTTTTTAGAGACTGTTTAAAGACCTCAATATGTGCTGGGCAGCTCATTGGTTTGAGTGAAAACTCGCCATCATCGGAACTTATAACGAACATATTCTCTCTGAACTTAGCCCAATGTCCTGATCTTTCCCATATGGACCTGCTGTATACAATTGGTGTTTTTATCTCGCGATAACCATGCACTCTGAGCTTACTGCGAATGTAATTCTCTAATACTCTGTACAGGATAAATCCATTCTCGTGCCAGAAAACCTGTCCTTGGGCTTCTTCCTGTAGATGAAAGAGTTCCATTGTTTTACCAATAGCACGATGATCCCTCTTTTTTGCTTCATGTAGGAAGGAAAGATAATTGTTCAATTCGTCTTTTGTTGCCCATGCAGTACCATATATACGTTGCAAGGAGTCATTTTTTGCGTTACCAAGCCAGTAAGCAGTTGATACTTTTAGTAATTTGAAATGTTTCAACCAACCTGTCGATGGTGCGTGCGGACCACGACACAAGTCAATAAAATCACCCTGCTTGTATACAGAAATTTTTTCTTCAGGTGGAATCTTACCGATAAGTTCAACTTTGTATTTTTCGCCCTTTTTTTGGAAAAATGAAACTGCATCGTCTCTATTCCATTCTTCGCGTGTTATTCGGTAGTTTTTCTGGATAATTTCTTTAATTTTCTCCTCTATCTTTTCGAAATCACTATCAGAGAAAGGTGTGGGAGTAGAAAAATCGTAATAAAAACCATCATCAATGACTGGTCCTGTTCCTAATTTTGTTTCTGGATATAGCTCCTGTACTGCTTGTGCCATGACATGAGCGCAATCGTGCCTTAGTATTTCGATTCCTGCTTCGCTTTCGACTAGAATGGGCTCTATGTGTGCATCACATTCGAGACGGTAAGAGAGATCAACACTGACACCATTTACCGAAGCTGCAACTGTCCTAGAAAAAACTCCAGCATCAAAAGCAGAGATTACAGACCCAACAGTTTCACCAAAGGGTGCGGTTAGAGAAGAGGACAGAAGAGTTACGGTTAACACGATACACCCCAAAAGTGACTCTCAAGCAAAAGCAGCACCGCGAACACAGGATCCAAAAAAAATGCTCCTAAGAAACTCTCATAACCCGTGATCTCGGTGCGATTCGAACGCACGACCCTTTGATTAAAAGTCAAATGCTCTGCCGACTGAGCTACGAGATCAACTGACCGAGATTCTACAATGAAAGGATGAAAGAATCAATTATAATATGGGAAAAGAGGGCAATTTCAGAACATCTTTAGTAGGGGAATCATATTTTGTTGGGTTCCAATTACCAACTCTTCATTTTTGTCTTGCACACATACGTGCAGAGTATCATGGTTCTCATCCACAAATTGACGCATCTTCGCGAAAAATCCATATACCTTCTGCGCTGTGACGCCACTGTCTAAGCTTTTCTCAACTGCTGATAGCAAAGAATTTGCCCCCTGTACAGTTAAGCATATTTTACCTTTGGCAAAAGATATATAACCTGCTGAAAGTGCTATCCTTCCAGTTACGTCAGACTTGTGTTCCGGTGTTGAGATATCAAGCTTTTTTACATCTAACGTATAAGTGGGAGGTCTCTCATATAGATTTACTAGTGTCATATCAGTTTCGATTTTTTTTGCACCTCCACTAGTGCTGAGAATTACGTCGGTCTTACTTTCCAGTGAGCTTTTCTGTAGATGACTAATGCTCAAGGCGAGATCAAAGATAATCGTGTCACCCCTAATGCCTTTGTTTTGTAGATAACACTCTAGGCTGTCTTTCTCAATCGAAAGGGTAAGACCATTTTGCCCAGCTGGCATACTTGATATAGATGCCTCATCTAGGTTTTTGCAGTGAAACTGTCCATCAGCTGCAGAAATAATAACTGTCGTAGTTGGATTCTTTACTTCTATTTCGTTCTTCCATGGGACACCAGTGAATATAAGCTTATCGAACTTCACAAGGAGCGGCTTCTCCAGGCCTTCTATTTTGAGAACTGGCTTCGTGAAGGAAACTCTGGATTTGTACTCAAAAAATCCTTCAAGTTGGTAGCCTGAATATTCAAAAAGCGAGAAGTGGTTAAGCGTAGAGAAAATGCTGTTCTTGAGAGACTGCGTTTTATAAAACCAAAACCCCGTAGCACAGAAAGCAAAGAGCACAACAAGCAAGCAGCAGTAGAAAAAAAAGCGAACCTTACTCATGTCTTGGTAACAAACCCCTTACTTTATATTTCTTGTTGCGCTTGGAAGCTTAACTTTAATCCCATCTATACCCTCATTCATTACGACTTGGCAGCCCAATCTTGACGTAGCAGATAGCCCGAACGCAAGGTCTAGCATGTCATCTTCATCGTCCGAGATAGGGGGCAGCTTGTCGAACCATTGTGGTTCAACTATCACGTGGCAAGTAGAACACGCAAGAGAACCTTCACATGCGCCCTCTAAGTCAATACCGTTTCTGTGTGCCACCGTGAGAATAGTTTCCCCTTCATGAGCAGTACAACAATGCTCTTTGCCATCCGGTTCAACGAAAGTTATTTTTAGCGCCTTCGACATATTAGGTTTTATTTAGGTCTATTTTCATCTTCTTAAAAAGAAAGTCCAACCTACGCTTTAAGAACGGTTCCGAGACTTGTTCCAATTCTTTGGTTGCTTTCCTAATTTCGATGCTATCACATTTTTGTATACTTCTTTCTATAAGTTGCATATGTCTATCGATTATTTCTTTTTCACCGTCGCAGAGTAAAGGTGCGTTCTCGACCAAGGCTTTCTTTAAAACCTGTAAAATACGTTCGGCGTGTTTCTGCGCATCTGTTACTGACCTTCTTTCTACATCCTCTCTGAGGTTAATTAGGGAATCTTCTACCATTTTCTCCACCGTTTCCCTTTTTAATCCATAATGTGGGTTTATTTCAATTGTTTGTGCTTTTCCTGTGAACAATTCAGTTGCACTTACCTTCAATATTCCATCTTCATTTATACCAAAGGTAATCTCTATTCTTGCCTTACCCATTGGAAGCGGGGGTAGGTTGTTAAGTGTAAACTCTGCTAAGTACCTATTATCACAAGCGAATTCTCTTTCCCCTTGTAAGACACGTATCTTAAAAGAGGTTTGATTATCAACCGCGTTGGTGAGTACTTGTGACTGTGTGACTGGAATTGGGGTATCTTTCATGATGATTTTCTCCATCGTACCATCAAGAGTCTCTATTCCTAACGAGAGCGGTAGAACATCTAATAAAAGTACCCTTTTAGGATTTTTATTGTTCAGAAAGCTCCCCATTAGTGCTGCGCCGCAAGCAACAATTGTTTCTGGATTAACTCCGGTTACTACTTTTTCTTCCCCAAAAAAGGCGGAAACTCTGCTTTTTATCATTGGGACTCTCGTTGACCCACCAACAAGAAGAAGACCATCAATATCTTCTACGGAAAGGTTGCTTGCTCTAAGAGCGCGTTTCACTATGTTGATTGTTTTCTCTACATCTTTTTCTATGACTTTTTCAAATTCATCCAACGTGACGTCAAAACATATATTTTGCCCTCGGTAGTCAAAGTACTCTGTTACTCTGTTTCGGTGACTCAGTTCCTCTTTGATCTTCACGCAAATCGCGAGTAAGACTGCTTTTTCCTCATCTGTGGTTTCGAGTGCATGCTTCTTCGAGAGATGTTCTAACAGTTCCTGATCGAAATTATCCCCACCGAGGTAATCGTCACCATCGCTACAGGAAACCTTAAAAATACCTTTGTGGAATTCCAGAATTGAAACATCAAAAGTTCCACCACCCAGGTCGTAGACGATGTATCTGCCTTTTTCTTTTTTCTCGTCAATTCCGTAGAATAGTGCTGCTGCAGTTGGTTCGCTCAACAGACGCACAACATTTAGTCCAGCAATCGTTGCTGCATCCTTAATTGCCGTGCGAGAAGCGTTGTCAAAGTATGCCGGGACTGTTACTACAGCCATGTTCACACAGTGTCCAAGATATTTTTCAGCTGCCCTTTTTAGAGATGCAAAAATTCTGGATGCATACCCTATTGAGAGAGCGCACATCTCTTGGGGATTGTCGCGTATACTTCCCGGAATGCCGGCTTTTTTTGCAATTATTCTCTTTATTGAGAGAATGTAACCTTTACATTTTCTTGCTTCCTTTCCGACAATTATGTCCTTGCCTTTTACACCGATAGTGGACGGAAGAATGATGCTACCATCCTCCTGAGGAATAACAACACATTTGCCGCTCTCGAATACAGAAACAAGAGAATTGGTCGTTCCAAAATCTATACCTATGATGACTTCGCGATCAAGTCTTTGTCTCGGTTCACCGATTGTTATCACTTGCATAGATCCTTTGTTTTATTTTTTCTAAATATTTGAGTCCTACACAGTGCGAGCTTGCCAAGTCGTAATTTTTGCAATTAAAAGCTTCTTCCATTTGTTGCAAAGCATTGGTGTACATTTCCTCTACTAACGGTAGTACCTCTGTGGCTCCTCCGTTTTCCACTTTTTCCTCCAATTCGATGATTTGCATAAGCAGTTCTGGACGGCATCTGTCCGAGAGGTTGGTGTAACCAGATAATTCTAATAAATGCTGTGCTCTGTTAACCGGATCCTTCAAAAAATGGTACGCTTTGTTGACCAATTGAACTTTCCCATAGACAACAGAATCTTCCTGAATTGAATGAGATGTGGTTCTCAATTCTTTCTGCAGAGTGAGATAGGATTTCTCTAAGGAATCTGCAGGGTCTAGAGTAAACTTTTCTTCTAACTCCAGGACCCTGAAATAATTTTTTTTTTGCATCTCACGTGGTTAACTAATCCAACTATGTTTCAAACAAGGATAAATGCACACCCACTTTCCTTGGTGGGAAGTTTAGTGTCGCACCCGTTTCACTCAATTTAGTATCGTGCTCACCTACTCAATAGTAAAAACTCTTGCCACATCCACATCTTCCTTTCTCCTTGGGATTTTTAAAAACGAATCCACTTTTGAATTTTGTTTCTTCATACTCTATTTTGGTTCCAAGAATTCTAAGCATCGTTTTTGGATCAACAAATAATACTACCTTTCCATCTGGCGCTTGTACCAACTCTATCATCTCATCATATAGTGCTGCCTCTTCGACGTACTCCATGCCGTATTCATTTCCGCCGCACCCCTTGGAAAGTAATTTTATTCTTATTCCCAGAGTCGATTTACCCTTTCTTTTTCTTTCGTCAATTAGCTCAACAAACTTTTGAAACGCCAAAGCGCTTACTGTGATGGGTGGTCCAGTTGAGTTCATCTGAATCTAGATATGGAGAACTTTACTTTAGCCTTTTTTATCTGCTGGCTCCTCAGTATTAGAAGCACCCTGTTTCTCTTTAAAATCTTTGATTGCAGCCTTAATTGCGTCCTCTGCCAGCATGGAGCAATGCATCTTTATTGGCGGGAGACATAAAGTAGATGCGATCTCGGTGTTCTTAATTTGTTCTGCTTCCTCGATACTCTTCCCGATTAGGTATTCTGTCGCTAAAGAGCTTGATGCTATTGCTGAGCCACAACCGAAGGTTTTAAACTTTGCATCTACAATACAACCGTTATCATCAACTTCAATCTGTAACCTCATCACATCTCCACAGGCCGGAGCACCTACTAAACCGGTTCCTACGTTTTTTTTGTTCTTATCAATCGTACCAACATTTCTCGGGTTGTTGTAATGATTTAATACGGAATCACTATAAGCCATAAACGTCCTCCTCCTAAACTAAATATTAATATTACCTATTTTACAAACCATTTGCCTAGCTCGCATCCCATTTTATCGCGTTAAGATCTATCCCTTCTTGAGCCATTTCCCATAGAGGGCTCATCTCACGCAGACGAATAACTTTTTTCACAAGCAACTCACCAGCCATAGTTATTTCTTCTTCTGTATTATACCTACCAACCGAAAAGCGTATTGATGAGTGAGCAAGGTCTTCTGCGACTCCAAGTGCTTTCAGAACATAGGATGGCTCTAAAGATGCTGATGTACACGCAGATCCGGAGCTAACAGATATTTCGGGGATTGCCATAATTATTGATTCTCCTTCAACATAAGGGAAACTGATGTTGAGATTGCCAGGTAGCCTTGCTGAGGGATCCCCGTTTAAAACGACGTCTGGTATTCCTGCCTTGATTATTTTGTACAGCTTATTTGCTAAGAACTTCACTCTTTTGTGTTCTTCTTCCATTACCCTTGCGGCAACTTCCGCTGCTTTTCCGAAACCAACAATCAACGGAGTAGGAAGTGTGCCGGAGCGAATACCTCTTTCCTGACCACCTCCGCTGAACAACGGTGTCAACCTTATACGAGGGTTTTTCCTACGAATATAAAGTGCGCCAACACCCATTGGGCCGTATATCTTGTGACCAGAAATGCTCATAAGCGAGATCTGCATTTCTTCCACATTGAGTGGGATTTTACCAAAGGCTTGCGCTGCGTCTGTGTGAAAGATTATCTCCGCTTCCCTGCATATTTGTCCGATCTCTTTGAGTGGTTGCAGGACACCTATTTCGTTATTTGCGGCCATGATAGACACCATCATAGTTGATGGTTTTATAGCCTTTTTGAGTACGTCTAAATTTACAATGCCGTTTTTCTCTACTGGAAGGTAAGTGATTGCGATTCCACTTGTTTCCAAGTTTCTACAGCTATCCAGGACGCATTTATGCTCTGTAGAAAGAGTAATTATGTGATTTTTCTCATTTGACCGATAAAAATTAGCCACTCCTTTAATAGCTAAATTATTTGATTCTGTTGCACCAGATGTAAAAATGATGTCTTTAGGAGAAGCGCCAATAAGGTGTGCAATCTTTTCACGTGCATTTTCCACAGCAGCCTCAGCATGCCACCCGTATGAATGTGTTCTTGAATGCGGGTTGCAAGGGCGGTCAAAGAAACTGACCATTGCCTCAACGACTTCCCTATCAGGTTGAGTTGTGGATTGATTATCAAGGAATATTGGTAACTTCATTTTTCATTTTCCTAGTTGGAACTATGTAATAATCATTCTATACCCTAATGTTGTATAATATCTCCCATGTTGATACAAGCTTTTTCACCTCTTCTTTTGTATTTGAAATCCCCAAACTTATTCTAATTGCTGACTTAGCCATCTCATTGTCAAAGCCCATTGCAAGTAGTACATGAGATGCTTCTAGCTGTCCGGATGAACATGCTGATCCATTGCTGACACATATTCCATGCATATCAAAATGCATTAGTTGAGTTGTCCCATCAACTTCTGGGATGATGATACAACTCGTATTGGGAAGTCTTTGAGCTTTCTGGCCTACTATTACAGCCGACTTCATGCGTTTTGATATCTCATCTTCCATGTAATCTCTTAAAGATCCTACATTTTTCATATTTTTTATAGAGGCATTAATAAATGTTGATGCGCTTCCACATGCAGCTATTGCGGCAAGATTTTCTGTTCCGCTTCTTAGGTTTCTTTCTTGTCCTCCTCCCAAGATGAGTGGTTTTAGTTCTTGCAAAAGATCTTTTTTACAAGCGAGGCATCCAGTGCCAATAATGCCTCCCATTTTGTGTGCAGAGAAAGTAATGAAATCTGGCTGCGTCTCATTAAATCTACAATGAATTCTGGAAATAGCTTGTGTAGCGTCCGTATGTACAAGCGCCTTATGCTCTTTTGCAATTTCCATTATTAGGTCCAGTGGTTGTATAACTCCAGTTTCGCTATTTGCTAGACACACCGACACTAATTTACAACCGGGGTTTTCCAATAGAGCTTTTTCTAGACTTTCGAGCTTGATAATGCCGTTCTCGTCAACATCGACTTTGATGGGGTTATTGGCAACCTTAAGCGTCGAACTGTGGTCTGTACTGCAAACTATATGGTGGTAATCGCTTGCATTATGAAAAAGCATGTTATTTGCTTCTGTTCCAGAAGCAGTGAATATAAGGTCATATTCTTCTAGGTTGAGATTTTTTTTTATCAGCCTACGGGCTTCTTCAATAACTTCTCTGGCTTCTTGTCCACGTCTGTGAATTGAGGACGCATTATATGGATGTTTTAAGAGAGTACATGCTTTTTCCACTGCATATCGGAAAGGAGTAGCTGTGGCATTATTATCCATATATATGATGTCTTCCTGATAAGATTCCAGTATCGATCCGTTTTGTATGTTCTTTTCTTGTCTCAGAATATCATCTGAGATGATGTCCTGAAGTGTGATGGACTCAAAAAAATTGTTGAATCTTTTCTCTAAAACAACCCATAAATTATGGGTATAGCATTTCTTCGTTTCTCCCGTACAGGTTTGCTGTCCATCACCACAACGAGTTATTTTTGGAGTGTCAGCTACGGCCTTGAGGATTTGCATCAAGAAGATTGTATCGGGTTTTTTAGCAAGTCTATAACCGCCTCCAGGACCGAGCAGAGAGTCTAAAATTCCTTGTTTTTTCAGGGGTGGTAAAATCAACTCAAGGAATTTCTCAGATATCTTTTGTCTTGATGCAATCTCCGAGGTTTTTACATATTTTTTATTGGTTGAGTGCAACGCAATATCAATAGATGCCACAATCGCATATCTTGTTTTAGCTGTGAGCATAGCGAGCCATTTTCCTCTAGACAGGGGTTATAGAATAACCACGATTCTAACATGCCTTTGCTATACAGTGCACTATCAAATACCTATCAATCAGTATGACATTCGTAATTTAATTTCTTCTTACAAGAAAAATGATGAGTTGTATCAGTAGTATGAGGTACCACTGAGGAGGTATGTTTCTGCTTTTGAGCGATCTCCTCATTTCCTGCGTGGAAGCAGCTTTGTTTGCTAAAGTCTCCTTGGGACAAGTGTAAATGATTTTGCTAAAAATCGGAGCCCACCTTTAACGTTGAATGAGACGTGCATATTTCTTATCATCTCTTTGTATGCTTGGCGGAGCTTGTAATGCAAAAGGTACTACTCAATGGACTGATTCTTCTATTTTTTGCTCCCACGCTTTCATTGATTCTACCATCGTTTAGCCCATACGGGTTTGTTTGTTCTTCTTGCTGGTTATTCGGTGAATATCTACTCAACACTCTTGCACTACTTTCTGGGGTGGGCTTTTTGACTTTTGTTTTTGGGGTTGGTTCTGCTTGTGCCGTGACATTTTTGAGTTTCCCGGGTAGGAGATTGTTGAGAATGCTGTTATTTTTCCCGATTGCTGTTCCAGGTTACATAATGGCACTTTCCTATGTGCAGTTCTTTGGGTTTTCGTCTGAGTTTTCAACTTTTTTGAGAGATGTTTTTGGTGTGCAGCACTTGTTGAGAATTAACTCTTTGTATGGGGCAATTTTTGTTATGAGTGTCGCGTTTTACCCATATGTCTACATACTGTGCTTAGCTAGGATTTCTTCTATTGGTGGGGCAATAGCAATATCAAGAAGCTGTGGAAAATCTTTTCTTTCCAGTATGTTGGAAGTTGTGATTCCAATAGCGAGGCCAGCTATAGTTGGTGGGATCACACTTGTATTGATGGAAGTGATTTCGGACTTTGGGATAATGCAATTTTTTGGTCTGCAGACCTTTGTAACGGGTATATATAGGAAGTGGTTCCTACTGAATGATGTCATCGGTGCATCGAGGTTGATTCTATTTTTGCTACTGTTTGTTGTAGGAATGATTTTTCTTGAGAAACTTCTAAGACAAGGTGCTCTTTATTCTAATGTGATAGGGGACCCTCGTTTAGACTGTTGTTGGCACCTTAAGGGCTACAAAGCCGTCCTTGTTCCGCTTTTGCTGTCTTTACTTCCACTTTCTGGTTTAGTTTTTCCAATAGTTTCACTCGCGGTTCTAAGCATTGATGCTGTTCCGGATTATAAGCTCTTGTCTCTTACTTTTAAGAGTATCCAGATTGCCTTAATAGTCTCCTTTTTTACAATTCTGGTCGCATCTTTTTTTGTTTATATGGAGAAAAAGAAAAAGATAGGGGCGACTGCCTTTCAGCTGTCCAACTTAGGCTACTCGGTTCCTGGGTTGGTTGTGGGAATGGGCATAATAAACTTTTTTGCTAGCGGTTCGTCATTTCTGTCATATGTACCACTACCAGGGTTGCACATTTTTACGATTGGGACGTTCACAGCCCTGATTTATGCATATGTCTTTCGCTTTCTTGCCCTGGGTTCTAACAGTATAAAATCTGGCATGGAAAAAATACCCAACGAAATTCCTTGGACTATGATGCTTATAGGGAAAAGCGGTTTCATCGATACAGTGCGTGTTTATTCGCCGATGTTGGTTGGGTCTTTGGTTAGTGCTGCTATGCTTATTTTTCTTGATACGCTTAAAGAACTGCCGTTGACTTTGCTTGTGAGACCTTTCAATTTTGAAACAATGTCCACCCGTGTGTACGAGCTTGTCATGGATGAAAGATATGAAGATGCTGCAATGCCAGCACTCATAATGACGGCTATATGTATTGTAATAACTTGGTTTCTTACGCGCAGTACATACGCTGGAGATTTGCGTAATCTGAAAAAACGATCTAAAATCGGGTGTTTCTGCGATGTTTGCTTAGGTAAGAATGGTTGTTTCGATTGAGTGTATTCCTAGAACCAGTTTTGGTGGACGCAGTGCTGGTGTTTTGCGCAAATCTGGATTCGTGCCGGCTGTTATCTATGGGAAGGACCGAGAAAATATAAACGTTGCCATTTCTGCTAGAGATGTGAGCCGATATTTTACAGCTTTGTCAGGTAGCGGAATTATAGAGTTATCTTGCGAGGGGGAAGTGTATAAGGTAGTTCCTAAAGCGTATGAACTCCACCCGGTTTCTTCTGTTGTGTTGCATTTAGATTTTGTTTTTGCTGGTGAACATGCTTCGAAGTTTCAAGTTCCGCTCAATTTTATAAACTCTGGAAAGTCCGAAGCGATAAGGCTTGGTGCAATGCTCAATATAGTCAAGCGTACCGTTCTTGTCAGGTGTACGGCGGCCAATCTTCCTAAAAGTATTCCTGTAGATGTAGAGAATGCTAGGGTGGGTGACTCAATCAAGTTCTCTGATCTGATTTTTCCTGATGGGGTTGTGCCGCTTGCGAAGGATGCAAACTCGGTTGTTGCGACGGTTGTGGGTAAGAAAGCTAAGGCTGGTACTGCGACTGCTACCGCATAATGTCGGAGTTTCGCACACTTATTTTGTGTGGTCTAGGTAATCCAGGATCGCGGTATGTGCAGACGCGGCATAACCTTGGGTTCATGCTGCTTGATCATATTAGGTGTACCTTTTCTTTCCCGGAGTTTCTTCCCAGATTTTCTGGCCTTTTATCTTCAGGGCGGGTTTCTTCCTCTTTTTTACACTTGTTCAAGCCAGTGACCTTTATGAATAATTCCGGTAGGCCACTTGTGCAGCTAGTAAACTTTTATAAAGTCGAGCTCGAAAATGTAGTTGTCTTTCATGACGATATCGATCTTGATTTTGCTAAAGTGAAGATAAAAAAGGGTGGGGGCTCTGGAGGTCATAATGGATTAAAATCTCTTGATGCCAACTTGGGTACAGACTATTGGAGGTTTCGCTTTGGTGTGGGAAGAGGTATGGGTGATCCGGCTGAATATGTTTTGTCGCGTTTCACTGTGCTAGAGTTGGAGCGTTTGAATAAGGCGTTTAGATTTATTGGTGCAAATCTTCCTCTTCTTTTAAGTAATATTACTATGCACAAAGAGAAGTTCCTTAATGAATATAATGTCACGGTCAACAAAGAATAGTCCGAAAAAATAGCGTGACATACTTCTCCGTACGAGTCTGAGTGGGTACTATTATCCGTCCGTTGCGCTTTTCTCCTCTAGTCTGAAAGTGCTTGATTCGAGTGCTGCAACGATATTTTTATTGTCTACAGCTTGGGCCTCCTTTTCTGCCGCGATAATAATGAGGTTACTCACAACTTGTAATTGTGTGTCGGTCATTTTTGCAGCGGTGTGATCAACGAAATGCATTCCAGAGCTGTTTAAGTTTTGTCGTGCGTCGTGTTCCGTATTATAACGTGTTGCAAACGCAATTTTTTCCCCTAAAACCGAGTACATAAGGGTTTCTGCAGGGTAATTGAGATAATATTCTTCGGTTTCTATGCCTTCCTGGACTATAACACTTGTAATTGCAGTATTGCCTTTAGTAATTCCTAACTTTTTACGTTTGTTTTTGTTCATGGAGAGGATTTCTTTGCCACTGCTTGCTGTAAGAATCCCCATGCCGTAACTGCCGCTATTTGCTTTAATAAAAACAAATGGTTTCGACGATATCTCATACTTCTCGTAGTTTTTCTGGATCTTTTGAATTATTCCATCTACAACATTTGCGAGTCTTATAAGGCTTTCTTGAGTGTCGAAGTTGATGTCATTACAAGCTTCTGAATAAGCACACAATAACCATGGGTCTAACTCAAAAGTGTTGGAGAATTCCTCTACTGTTTTTTCATAATATGGGAAATACTGACTTTTTGTTCTTTTCCACCAACCTAATAGTGGGGAAGGAAGACACGGCTGCATCACTCCCAAGAGCATAGATGGGTCAAGTGAAATCATATCATTGTTCAGCACTATTAAATCTGGAATCACACCACTTTCCGTGATGATTCTTTTATCCTTCATATAAAAAGTTTCTGTGTTTATGTTTTCTATTTTCTGGTCACTAGGATTTCCCAGAATGACGGTATTTTTTGCATCCTCAAACAGTTCCTTCAGTGCACGAACGTTACTTAAGTAGTGTATATTCCGAGTATGCGTCTCTATGATCAGTAAAATTGTCTTTCCTGTATAGCGCTTATAAATCAGCCTTGTTGCAAGTGCCCGGCTTTCCTTATTGAGTAGGTGAAATCCAGCTGGAAAAACGTTTACATCTACCGGGGCAAGTTTAAATCTAGCACTCCTTATGTCTGCTGAGAGATACAACAACCCTCCACTAATTCTACTGCGGCACCACTGATGGATTTCCTCTATATTCGCAGAAACTCTTGAGAAATATCTATCCATTGAGAAGAGTGCTCCTTTAGGGATTTATTATGTCGCGAAGCAATTGTGTAAAAAGGGAGGAAGTGATTCTAGCATGGATTTTCACCTGTGTAAAATAACATTCTTACTCTGGAAAACTTTCCTAGGGCCACCCTGCCTGACAAACAGGCTTTCTGAGCGAAACTTAAGAACACCATTGTTCTAATGTGGTAGGTTTTCTTTTTGTCCGTACGAATTGAGTGTACTTGTAGAGTTCATATTTTGCTAGACCAGATGAAATTACAATCACTCTTCTACTATACTTGTCTCGTTGTAGAAATTTGATCTTACATAATGCATCCAATTTTGTTGAGTGATGACACCGTTGTTTCAGGCGGGTTGATCTAATGCCATCACTTGTTTGCAGAAAGAAGATACTCTCGCAAAGTTTATCTGCGCCGATTTTGAATAAGAGTGGAAGGTCCAGGATAACTGTACTCATTCTTCTCCTTCTACAGAGCTTAATGAACGCGTACATTTTTTCTCTAACTATTGGATGAACAATCTGTTCAATCTTTTCTAGTAGATTGGGTTGTTCAATAATACAAGAAAGAAGCTGCGTCCGATTTACTTCTCTTTGATTGTTTCTACATCCAAGAATGTCATTTATTGTTCTTATCAATGTGACGTTTTCCTTATAAAGTGTATGGACAACTTTATCTGCGTCAAATACTGTACAGCGCAGTAGACGGGACAAAATCGACGAAAAATATGTCTTGCCCGAAGCCATTCTTCCTGTAACACCGATAGCTTTCATCAACGGAACTGGGTCCTTATAATCTTGTCATATAGACTCTCGCTGGCTGCAAACAACGCGGAAACAGTCTTCTTCTTGTCTACAGAGATTCTTGCT
Source organism: Neorickettsia sp. 179522 (assembly GCF_001593535.1). Classification (NCBI taxonomy): domain Bacteria; kingdom Pseudomonadati; phylum Pseudomonadota; class Alphaproteobacteria; order Rickettsiales; family Anaplasmataceae; genus Neorickettsia; species Neorickettsia sp. 179522. The sequence goes on from NZ_LNGI01000001.1 coordinate 249,143, forward strand.
CTTTCTACTTCTAAAAAGATTTGTGCATCTCCTGCAGCAATCACAGGCCTTTTATCATGGTGGTGGACCTTGATTTCTATTACACTATCTCTTGGTAGCACGAGACTCTTAAACCCTTTTGGTATAAATGAATTAATTCCGGTCAGAACAATGCAATGTGAGTTGAGCGATAATACTGCTCCACCCACAGCTGAGTTATATGCTGTACTTCCTACTGGGGTCGAGACGATCAATCCGTCTCCGACAAAATTTTCGGTAAGAGTTTTTCCATCTACCATTATCCCAAGCTTTGCTGCTTTTGTGTGGCTCCTAAGGAAATAACAATCATTTATTGCATTCACAACACTGCTGACGTTTTCACCGAAAAACTCCGCATTTAGAACGGGTAGGGTGTACATAATTGCACTCTCTACATCTTCGAGTAAGCGGTCTGGATGAAATTTATTCAGTAGAAAGCCAACGTTCCCACAATTTATCCCATAAACAGGTATCTGGTTCTCGATTGTGCTACGCAAAGTGTCAAGCATGAATCCATCACCACCTAGAGCGAGAATCATTGATGGGTTCGCTGCCTCTGGAGAATCAATGCATTTTATTCCGTAACGTGAATCAAGAAATGCGGCAACGGATTTTGCCTTTTCTGAGCCAGAAGAAGAATAAAACACCTTTATTGATCGTTTAACAATAAGAGGTCATTGAGCTTGCCGCTCTCGTCTAGAGCTTTTAGATCATCAAAGCCACCTATACACACGTCATTAATAAAAATCTGGGGAACAGTTTTCCTTCCACCGGATTTTTTTACCACAACTGCAGCTAGATCTGGCTTATTGGTAATGTCCACCACTGCGTATGAGATACCTTTCCTGTTGAGTAGTTCCTTTGCCTTGGTACAGTAAGGACAAGACTCCTTCACGTATATTACAGTCTCATGATTCATAGTGTGACCGTGATGATATATTGTGGCATTTATAAGCTCACATGATAGGAATATCAAGCTTTTTTAGGTTTTCTGGTTTGTACATGCATGTTGACGAGCTTTTTTAGGAACTTTAAGGTTGCCGATTACTACTAAGTAAGGGTTACACGATATATCAACAGAGTGATTTCGGAAATGTGCTGATAGCGCGTATCCTCAAAATTTATGGATTATCACTGACTCAAAGATTCACACTGCATCAACAGAGAAATGCCAAAAGTATTTACCTTTAAAGTTAATGAGTGCAAAGGCATCGCTATGTCGATTTGAGTGTACATGGAGATTATTTACCAATGCACACGCAAGCAATACGACATACTATTTCGGGATAGATAACGCGAATAGTGAAACGATCGTTAAAAACTGCAAAACTACCCTAAGGAACATTAGAGTATTTCCTAATTTTTTATTGCTCGCGAGTACAGACAAAACTCCGCCAACCAGAACAAGAAAAGTAACTAAGAGTAAAATCAAAAATAGGTACACAACTCCTAGTATTTAAGGAAAGTTCTTAATTTTATAGATCGACTCGGGCTTCTCATTTTCCTTAACGACTTTGATTCAATTTGTCTGATTCTTTCTCTTGTTACATTGTACAGTATACCTACTTGTTCTAGAGTGAGATTTGTTCCCCTATTAAGGTCAATTTTTAGAGACTTTAAGTAGTGCTCATCTTCGGGACTGTGCACACTATTACATAGTCCAAACCTATATCTCAGGATTTTTTCTTCTCTTGGGGAGAGCATTGCAAGTGCTTCATCCAGAACTTTCCTCAAGTTTTTTGAGAGAACTACATCCACTTGACTTACTGCGTTCTTATCTTCTATAAAGTCGCCAAAAGAACCGCTATTACTGTCATCGCCGACAGGTGATTCCAGACTGATCGGATCTTGATTCACCTTGAGTGACTTCTTAACCTTATCCGGAGAAATCTTGAGTAGATTTGCAATCTCCTCGACGGTAGGTTCTCTGCCATTGAGGTTGTATAGTCTCCTCCTCGTGCGCATTACCTTATTTGCAGTCTCGTGGATGTGTACAGGTTTTCTTACTATACTTCCACAATCTGCTATAGCACGGGTTATAGCTTGTCTGCACCACCAAGTTGCGTATGTAGAAAATTTATGTCCCCTTCTATGATCGAACTTATCTACTGCTTTCATCAGTCCGATATTTCCTTCTTGAATCAGATCAGGGAATGGCATGCCTCTATTGGTGTACTTCTTAGCAATTGAGATCACTAACCTTAGATTGGCTTCTACCATTCTATGTTTTGCCGCATTTGCATTATCCAGGTGAGTAGCAACCTTCCTACTTAGAAAGCTGATACTCTCGTAGTCCATTCCTTCACTTTTCTCTAGCTCTCTGACTGGAGAGAGGAATTCTTCGAGGGAGAAATGCGCGTCGCAAATATTGTGCTTCTTCAGGAGTTCGGACAGGACCTCAGTATTCAAGATGTGTACTTTACTTTTGATGAGGGTTGTTCTATCCACTCCGTGTTCCTCTAGGAATGTGAGGAGTACCTTCTTCTTTTCGAGAATAAGCTCGTTCTTTCTTCGAGTACTCTCAAAAAACTCAGCAAGAAGCTTTGGGTTGAGCTTAACTTGGTTTAGGTGGTTTACTGCAAGAGTGTGTAGCTCTCCGTATCCTGGGTCGAGTATCACCTCACCATCTACAATGTTTACCATCTGCCCTTCTTTCACTTTATCGAGCGCGGATGTGATGATTCCCCCGAGCTCTCCAAAGATTTCTAAGACCTTCTCCATGAGCTCTTCGTCAGACATCTGGTTTACTTCTTCCGGTTTGCCGTCTATGCCTTCAAAGAACTCATCTCCTTTGCTTGTTTCCTCAGTAAGCTCACTCTTTAATCCTGAGTCCGATTCTATCACTTCACGCAGCGAGATCGTGCCTTCTTTGAGTTTTGTTCCGAGGTCTATTATACCTTTCATTACTGAAGGGAAGAGCAAAACTGCAGAAAGCGACTCGAATTTTTCTGCTACAATAGCCTTTGCTATTTCCACCTCGTCATCCCTAGAAAGGAGCTTAACGTAGCTCATCTCACGAAGGTATAGCCTTACCGGATCGTCCGTGTGACCTAGTATATCAGCGGTTTCGTCCTCTTCTTCATCTTCTTCCTTGACTTCCTCACTGAGCTCATCCTCTTCATCTTTCTCTAAGATGCCTATGCCTGATTCTTCCAGCTTGCTTATTGCTTCTTCTATGCAATTCAAATTTTCAAAGTCCTCATCTGAAAATGAATCACTCAACTCACCGTATGTTACGAAACCTCTTTTTACTCCTTTGGTGATCAGGGCTTTAACAACTTGATGAAACTTAGAACTGTAACCTTTTATCATACGCTATAAACACAAAACGTCCCACACGCACACAGGAACGCGCAAGTGGGACGAAAATACTGGTGAAGACTAAAAAAAATTGCAAAAATCAAGGAAGGTACCTACACCAAACAGCCGTCTTTGATGATCAACTCTATTTCGCTAGCTTTAGAACGCAACATCCTATCCGAAACCGCCTGCATTATATCATTCCTGATGGTTCTTTCTATAGTTCTGGCACTTATTTTACCAGATGAGTGCCTAGCAACGAGGGATTTTACCACCTCATCCGTAAGTGTAAGCTTGATTCCTCTTTCTTCAAGTAGGGTACGAATCTCACTTGTGGACTTATTTATTATTTTTTCCACGCTATTTTTGTCAAGTGCATTGAAAACTATTGCAAGATCTAATCTATCAAGTAACTCCTTGTTGAAGAAGTTTGCAAATTGAGCTTCCTTGGTAGTCTTCTTGCCATTTTGAGTAAAACCAAGAGAATTATTCTCGATAAAACTACCTCCGATATTTGTTGTACAGACTATGATACAGTTCTTGAACTTGCTCTTTTTCCCAGTGCTATCTGTTATGCAACCATAATCAAGAATCTGGAGAAGAATATTTTGAAAATCAGCATGTGCCTTTTCTATTTCATCAAACAGGATAAGTGCACTGCCTTGTTTAAAAAGTATTTCAGCTATAAAGCTCCCTTTATCATGTCCTACATATCCTGGAGGTGCGCCTATTAGTTTGGAGACGGCGTGACCTTCCATATATTCGGACATGTCAATTCTCACAAACTGCATGCATAAATTTTTTGCAATTTGTTTAGCAAGCTCTGTTTTGCCGATGCCTGTAGAACCACCAAACAGGCACGAAGCTAAAGGTTTTTCCCCTTTTAATCCAAGTAATCCAGGCCTCAGTGAGTACACGACCTGCTCTATAACATTGTCTTGATCGAAAATTGTTGCCTTAAGGTTTTTCTCGAGTGAAGTGAGTATCTCCTCCACAGTATAATTTAACTGTGCAACAGGAATATTGAAACGCTTTGCGAGTGTCTCCCTGACATACTTAGTGTCTATTTTTCTATCGCGCCTTTTTTTGACATTGAATAACTCTGCATTGTACGATGCGCCCAAATCATCCATTAAATCTATAGCTTTATCGGGGAAGGCCCTACTTGGTATGTATCTGTGCGCTAGGTTTACTATCTCATTGAGGGATGCCTTCGTATAATGTACCCTGTGAAAATCCTCGTAATATGACTTTGTTCCATCAATTATGTTCAGTGTGTCACTAATAGATGGTTCTTCCACTTCTACACGCTGAAATCTCCTATCAAGGGCTGCATCTTTTTCAAAGTGTGTAGAGTATTCTCTATAAGTTGTAGCGCCAATACATCTGAGAGGACCCTTTGTCAGAAATGGCTTTAGAAGGTTTCCTGCATCAATAGAGCCGTTGCTTGTTGAACCCGCACCGACAATCGTATGTATTTCGTCTATAAAAAGTATTGTATTTTTATTGCTGGATATTTCATTCATGACTGTTCTAATACGCTCTTCAAAATCGCCCCTGTACCGTGTACCAGCAAGTAAAGAGCCTATCTTGAGTGCGTATACGCGTGTATTTCTCAGTTTCTGAGGAACATTACCGCTGACTATTGCATGTACTAGTCCTTCTACTATAGCGGTCTTTCCGACTCCAGGTTCACCAACGTAAATAGGGTTGTTTTTAGTCCTCCGTAAAAGAATCTCTATTGTCCTATCAATTTCTTTTTTTCTATCAATTAATTTGTCAATCTTCCCTTGAATAGCTAGCTCGTTCATATCCGTGCAGTATTCCTTTAAATTATCAAGGTCAGCACTTCTGAGTATATCTGCATTCGTAGTGCTCCTACTTTCGGTAGAGCGGCTTTTCTGGGACTTCATCATATGGGACATGAGCTCTACGAGTGTTATGTTGCTTTCCGTGAGAAAGGAGAATGCATAGGAATCTTGTTCACAGAACAGTTCGATCAAAACATGTAAACCTGTGATTTGTCCCAATTCCGCTATGTTCGCGTGGATTTTAGTTCTCTGTATGACGCGTCTTAGTCCAAGCGTCGGCTTTATCTGTGTAACATCAACACATCCATTAGAAAAGCGTGCAAAGAACTGTGCTGTGTTAAGAAAATGAATGAGCAAGTCCCTCAACTTAGCGAAATTCATACTTGAGTTGAGGGCAATTCTGGAAACTTCTTCATCTTCTGTGAGTGCAAGAAGAAGATGTTCCAACGTGACGTAAGAATGTGAAAAACTCCGTGCCAGGACAAGGGCGTTCTGGAGCGTATTCTCTAGACTAGGTGAGATCATTGTGTGAAAGGAGACAAAAAAAGGAACTATTCTTTAAGGGGCGAAATGCCCAGTTCCAGTCCGTGTGAACGAACAGATGGACCTAAATCCTGCATGATTGTTTCCGCAAGGTCAGAGTGATATGTTCCAAGAAACCATTCGCCCTGCTGCATTAGCGACTCACACAATGCTTCTACATCATTTTGTTTTAATTTCAGAGTTTCAGTGCCTAAACTTCTAACTCGTTTCAGATCGACGCTCGTAGAGGCTTTTTTAACAAACACCCTGTACAAGGATGGCTTTATTTCAACAACTTCAGATTCATCAAAACACCAACCCTGTTTTTTTTTGTTTATCATAAGCGCAAAGCCCGAATATCCTGCATCAATTCACTGAGATTCTACGCAAAATAGGTAAAAAAAATCCTATATAGAGCTGATCAAAGAAGAATTAAAAATTTCAAGTACTCTGTCGGCTTTTTGCAGAAATGATGGATCATGAGTTGCAAGAAATACCGCACTGCAATTTTCTTTAGCAGAACGACAAATCAAATCGAAGACGTCTTTCGCAGTATTTGGATCAAGATTGCCAGTTGGTTCATCTGCTATTATTAGTGCTGGTTTTTTTATCACTGCCCTTGCGACCGCTACACGCTGTCTCTGTCCACCTGAAAGTGTGTCGACCGATTGGTATGCGGTTTTCTCTAATTTTAGGAGCTCAAGCAGGTTCTTTGCTTTTTTTTGTGCAACCGCTTTTGGTGTTCCAGATATGAGAAGTGGTAGCATGACGTTTTCCAAGACATTGAGCTCGCTGAGCAAATGATGGAACTGATATATAAAACCTATTTTTTTTCTACGGAGTGCAGTGTCTAAGTAAGGAGCCTCTTTCCCGCAGATTTTCACCTTACCGAAATCCTGCTTGTCCAGCAATCCTGCAATTTGTAGAGTGGTAGTTTTTCCAACACCAGAGGCGCCGATCAATGCGACAATTTCTCCCGCGTAAATCTGCAGATTTGTGTTACGCAGTATTGGGATTTCATGCTGTGTTTTGTCTCTGAAGAATTTTGAAACATCACAGAACTCCAGTGCTAACTCTGACATGCAATAAGGTAGAGGTTCGACGTTCAATGATGTTGCTGTTGCAAGCAAAGATCAATATTACGGACTATATCGCAAATGAATAAAGCTTCTTTTGGATCACTTAGATTGCTAAATTAGGTCACCAAAGAATACCAAATGGTTGGGCGTCATTGTGTGCCTATGTTACTACATGTGACGAAAGCTGGTGTTTGCACTTTTGTTCTTTAGCAACTTTCACATTGTTTTGATGAGCATCCGATATTGTTTTAGTTGGAAAGTGTCAAAAGTGAGCGTAGTTCTTCTTGTCTTGCTTATTACCTATGTTCTTGGTTGTTTTATCTATCTATGCTCCTCTTTTGAAGGAAAATACCAACCTGATTGGAATATGATTCCGAGGAGGTGTAATGCCACAATTTCTTACTTTTTAGGAGGGAGTTGGTGCACGTTATATTAGAGTATGTCTTGTTTGCGTGAGCTAATGCTTTGAATCGTTCTTTGATCAGTTCTGTATAGAATTTATTGTGTCTCTACTGTACTTATCGCTGTGATGTCGTTTTGATGTGAGGATCTCTTGAGGCCAATTTCTTCCCCTTGTCGTTTTTATTCCATTATTCTGTATAGAGATAAACGTATTTTGATTTTCTATTATTTCTAGTGAGGCATATGTCTTTTTGTTGTCTGTCAGTGGTTTATCCATGTGAACAGAAAAGTTATTGCGTGTTCTGTTTTTTGGGTTCTTTGCAAAAGTGATGGTGATTGCTTTGCCATTTTTTGTGTACACATACGAGCCTTCTCGTTTTTCTATTCCGCTATTGAGAGTGTTGGATATTGTGCTTGCCTTGCATCCTGAGTACTGTAGCCATTTCTTTGCGATGAAATTTTGTGGGATTCTTGAGGCATTAAGAAAGTACAGGTTGTTGTCCTGTGATCGTATCGCGATATTCTTCTCTGAGATGAAGATGTCTGGTAGCGGTGAGAATTGTATCATCGCAACTCCAATCGCAATTGGGATTATACCTAGGTATCGCTTCCATGTTGTACCTACAAGAAGCAATAAGGTTCCAGTGACCATTACAAGCAATGTTATTCCAGAAAAGCCTTGCACTTCAAAGTAGCCTATGTGTAAGTGATTAAACGATTCCATGAGTCTTAGTAGTATTTTTATTTCAACGGAAAGAAGAGTGTATAAAAACTCGGAATCATATAAAGGCATTAGGAGTAGTATTCCAGCAAGTGTCGGTATGATTAAGAAAGATGTGAACGGTATCGCTATAGTATTTGCGGCCACTCCGATCACAGAAAGAGAGTGAAAGTGATATAAAACGAAAGGGGTAGTAGCGACAGTCGCAAAAAGAGAGGTTTTTATCACTCCTGATAGGTATGTGAGCGGTTTGAGTATGCTCTTGCAGAACGATTTTGTTTGGCCTTTGTGAAATGAATCAGTGAAGAATTTCCACAAACAGAGAAAAGATCGTCGCGTAGTATTGTTCCGGGGTTTGGTCTGATGTTTTGGTATTAGAGTGATTTCAGGTTGTATTACCGCGCTTAACTCCTGCATTTCGAATTTTGACTTTCCCATAAAGAGGGGAGTAAATTCTGCATGTGTGTACAAGGATGACTTTCTATTACAGAAGCATATTCCAAGTACAGCGAAGAATGACATTTGAAAACTCGGCTTAAATATACTTTCGGGGTATAAAGTGATTAGAACGGTTGCTGCAAAGATGATAGAACGTAATGTATCTGCTTTTCTATCTAACAGTATTGAAAGGAAAAAAGTGCAGATCATTATGCAGGCTCTCTGAGCAGATGTTTGCATTCCAGAAAGTTGCAAATAAAAAATACTCGATGCTACTCCAGCGATAACGGAAATCTTTTTTATGTCGTACTTGAGTGTTAGGTGTTCAGAAAATGCGCAAGCTCTTCTCATAAGGGAAAAGAAAAATAGCCCTACTAACCCCATGTGCAACCCAGAAATTGCTAATAAATGAGACGTTCCTGATTTTCTAAATAGCTCGTTTATTTTTGGATCTATTCCATCTCTTTTGCCTATTGTCAGTGCTAGGGCTATTTCGGAAGGTATTTCCGCCAAGTTGTATTTGAACTTTTCATGAATGACTTTTCTAATACGTGGAAAAATAGATTGGTGACCTGTTGATTTTACTATTGTGATTTTTCCGATGAGTCTTCCTGTAGCCCTTACGCCACTGAAATATTGAAACATGGCAAAGTCATAGCCTGACGGTGTTGCAGCACCTTGTACTGGCAGTATATATGCTGAAAAGTTTACTACGTCGCCCGAGCGTAGATCCGGTAGACTTTTTGTGGAATAGAGCTTTAAAGAACTCCCAGCATGTCTAATCGTGATTAGTATGCCAGTTTTTCTGGGTGAAAGACTTTGCACTATACCTGTCGCGTTTTGAAGGTATTGAGGTGTTTTGATCATCTCTGTATAAGAAACCAGCGTTCGAATTTCTGCGCTGATAAATCCCGCGGAAATTATGCCACTTACAAGTAAGGCGGTTCTGGCTTTTCTAACTATATAAGCCAAGCATAGCTGTACCCCTAGTCCAAATATTGTGCATACCAAATGATATGCTTTTGGGTAAAAAGTAGCTTCGAAGAAAAGTATAATCCCGATGCTCAATAGGAAGGGGGTCCACAGGAAGAGATTTATTTGATTCTTTGCAATCAAGATTTCTTTCTAAATTATCAATTGTTAACTATTTTGTTGCACCCACTCATAAATAGCGAGGGTTATCGCGGTAGTTTCATAGTAGATTTCAGGTGATAATCGACCGCTGGGAACATACTTATCTGTGAGTGAATGCACTTTTTTCAGGACAAGACCAGTTTTTATTCTGTTAGTGGCGAGAAGGTGAGAGCTTTTTTACAAGGGATCGTTACCTGCAATGTAGAAACACTAGAAGACTGTATTTATGGGTTGATACTGACCCCAAAGGGCAGGCTTGTTTGTGATCTGTTTGTGTACAGATGTTCGACAGAAACTGAACTTTTATTAGAAACCAACCGCTGTAATACGGAAGCACTCTTGAGGATGCTGGATCTATACAATTTCAAGAGGGGCATCACCATCCAAGAAAAAGCCTACTTTTCGTATGTAGGGATTCCCAAAGGTGCTGATACACGTGTTGCTCAACCTGAAGAAGGTAATCAATATACATGTAGGGGTCCTAGAACAAAAGAGTCAACGGGCGCAATACAAGATATATGCGAGTTTCTGGAAGTGTTCGAAGGAACAAGTGAAACGAAAACACAGTTGAGACTCATTAAGGAATGTTTGTTCTGTGTGCGTGATCCAAGAAATATAAACTTAGGCTTTCGGATTGTTTTATCAGGTTCTGAGTTTCCGGTATCGGAAAGTTGTTACGAAGAATACCAGCGAATAAGAATCATGAACAAGATTTCGGAGGCTGGAAAGGAGTTGAAGCCCAATATCTTTCCGTTGGAGTATGCAATGGATTACGCTTTTGATTTTAATAAGGGCTGCTACGTTGGACAGGAGGTAATTTCCAGGTTTAGGGTGAGAAATTCTATTGAGAGAGCCTTATTCTGTCTTCAGGTAGAAGAAGGAGCAGGTATCGAAGAGGGTGATAAGATATATCTAGGTGATGACATAGTTGGGTGTTTCAGTTCGTGTTGCAAGAATCAGGGATTAGCAGTGTTACCAAAGTATGTACTAGAACGGCGCGCAGGCATTAAACAAGAATCCGGCAAACCAATCGCAATTCTGGTGTAAAGAAATGAGATCTACTTTTTTTTGGTTAAAAATATGATATTATGGCAACCAAAACGCTAATATTATAATATTTTCGTTTTGATACTTGTAAAATTTTATCTAAATCAGTAGAGTCTGGTGTTGGTGCAGGTTAATTTATCGTTACTTGTTAGCACTTGGTTTTCGTATTTTGCCACTTGTGCTGGCTTGCATTGTAGGTTTTGTCGATCAGTGTTGCATTCTTCATGTTTCCTGGTCCAGGCAGAAAAGGTGAGTGGGGTGTGTTATATTCTGATTGTTTGGCTTGGATGTTTTTATGTCTTTTTCGCAGATCTTTACCAGTACTAGCACCGGTTCTGATTCCATATTAATGAGCTTGCTCCCGCTGGGGATTGTTTTTTTTGTGTTCTACGTATTTGTTATACGTCCGCAAAGCAAAAAAATAAGGGATCATCAGAGCATGCTTAAATCGTTAAAAGTTGGGGATCTTGTTATTACGACCAGTGGAATTAGCGGTACAGTTGCGAGGATAGATGAAAAAAATGACATGGTGCATCTTCAGATAGCTGAAGGGGTGATAGTGAAGATTTTGAAGAATTTTATTTCAGAGAAGAGATAGGGGTATATTGGAGTAATGACGAGAGTAAGTATTAATTTGGATAAGGTTGCACTCCTTAGAAATTCAAGAAGTACTGGAAGTCCCGATATCAAATATGTTGCGAATCTCGGCATTATGAGTGGTTGCAACGGAATTACTTTGCATCCCAGGGCAGATAAGAGACACGCTTTAGTTGAAGATGTGCAGACAATCCTCGGTTTGAGCGAAGTTGCTTGCGGAGAAGTAGAGTGCAATGTGGAAGGTGATCTAAGACCCGAAATAATAGAACTCGTGGCAAGCAGTCCTATACATCAGTTTACGATTGTCCCAGTTAGAGAAGGTGAGAGGACTACGGAAAGAGGTTTTTCTGTTGGAGAAAAAGAGGCACTTCTTAGGTCAACTATAGACGAGATTAAGAAGAAAAGAGGTGTGCGCATAAGTCTTTTTATAGAACCAGAACCTGCATCTGTGAAGTATGCTGCTGAGGTTGGTTGTGATGCCGTTGAGCTTCATGCTAAGTGGTATGCGCGTGCATTTTGTACTCATCGTGAGTCCGAAGAAATCAAGAGACTTCATTTTGCTGCACTAGAGGCGAGAAATCTTGGACTGAAAGTGAATTTAGGTCATGACCTCAGCCTGGTAAATATTTCGACTGTAATAAATAAGATAAAACCAGATGAGATTTCCATAGGGCATGCGCTTATAGTCGAATCATTCTTACAGGGTTTCTCAAGGACCTTGAGAAAGTATGTTTCTATTGCTAGGGGATGAAATAATGTCTGCCATTTCATTAATCTATGTGGTATAAAACTATAGCTGTAGTAGTTTTTCTGAGCGTCGATGAGTAATTCTTGTGATCTAACGGGCCACGGGTGGCAGAATGGTAATATGGTTTCCCATTCGAATAGAAAGACCAAAAAACGCTTTATGCCAAATCTTCAGAGAGTTACAGTTTTTAGCGATGTCCTAGAGCAAAAATTTAGGTTTAAAGTTTCTGCCAAGACTATCAGGACCATAGATTTTAAGGGTGGCTTAGATGATTTTCTTAGAAACACTAAGAATGCGAAATTAAGCAAGTCGGCACTAGCTTTGAAAAAGCGTATCATGAAGAAGGTGTCGGGTGATGGGACGGACGATAGAAAAGCCTAGGATTCGTATTTCTGCGGACAGTCGTGCTTTTCTCGAGACTTCTAGGCTTGTCAGTGCGTCTGGGTTAAACACTGTTTGTCAGGAGGCTGCTTGCCCGAACATTGCTGAGTGCTGGGGCAATAAACATGTCACCGTGATGATCTTGGGTTCTGTCTGCACGAGGGCTTGTAAGTTTTGTAATGTTGCGACCGGCAAGCCTGAGTTACTCGATCCACACGAGCCGGAGAAGCTTGCGTTGGCGGTAGCTAAGCTTGGCTTGAGGCATGTTGTGATAACTTCTGTTGATAGGGATGACCTTGACGATGGAGGTGCGGCGCATTTTGCAGACTGCATAAGAAAAATTAGAGAAACTTCACCTGGTACGACTATAGAAGTTCTTACACCGGACTTTCTTGGTAAAGTAGGTGCCAGGGACATTATAACAGCTGCAGCACCGGATGTTTTCAATCATAATATAGAGACTGTGCCACGTTTGCATCCTAAAATAAGAGTTAAGGCAAAATACTTTAATAGCCTTTCCTTATTGGAGGAGGTCAAAAGAAAAGATCCGCGGATTTTTACGAAGTCTGGCCTAATGCTGGGACTCGGTGAGGAAAAAGGTGAGGTTTTACAGGTAATGGATGACATGCGCGTGGCTGGGATCGACTTTTTGACCATTGGTCAATATTTGCAACCAAGCAAGAAGCACATAGAAGTGCAGCACTATGCAACAGATGAGGAATTTCAATATTATAAGGAAGCTGCGTACGCACGCGGATTTCTTATGGTTGCGTCAAGTGCTTTGACGCGTTCTTCCTATCATGCGGATGAAGATTTTTTGCGCCTAAAAAATGCTAGAGCTATGTCTTTGGCAAAGTTGGTCTAAATTACATGGCAAGCTACGGTTTTGTACTATACATAAGTTTGCATTTAAAGTTATCTCTGCAATGCATTGTTTAGAGTTACGTTGTTTAAGTGCTCAGAATACGATCTAGATGGCAAAAGCAGTGTTGGTAAGACTTTTCCGTTATTGATGTGTTGAGAAATGTCTGGACGGTATTCATATCGTGATTGCAAAATTCTCCCTTTTAGCGCCTATCACGCCTTTGCGATTGTCCTTGACGTGGTACGTTATCCGGAGTTTATACCTTGGTGCGAAGAGATACGGATTATTTCTAAGGAGGAAGATACGATTCGTGCTGAAGTGATGATTTCGTTTAAAGGAATGCGCTCAAGCTATATTTCTGTAATAAAATTCTTGCCTCCAACATCTGAGAAGGGTGGCCGCATAGAAGTCAGATCGACCGAAGGTGTATTTAAGCACCTATATACCCTGTGGGAATTTTATCCACAAGGAAGCTCTTCAAAGGTATCATTCTATATAGAGTATGCATTGAGATCGAGGCTTATAAATTCTATGGTTAGGTTTATGTATAATGCTGCCCAGAAAAGAATAATAGAAGCGTTTGAGCAAAGGTGCAGGACAGTAGTAAATTCATACGAATCATCTCAGAGTGATAAGTAAAGAATCGTTCATAGTATCAAGGAACGAGCTTCTGCCTCACGACAGGATTCATAATAGGATAGTCTTGAGAATTTTGCGTACAAGTTACTCGGTATGAAATTTAGTATTTTCTCATTGTGTACTCCTTCATTATTGCTGCGGCAATTTCCTCAACGGATCTGTGTGTGACATCTATAACTGGCCAGTTATTTCTGACGAATGTTTTACGTGCATTTGTAAGTTCTTCCAAGATTTGTTCTCTGTCGGCATAAACTGGGTTATCGTAGTTTTGTGACACAGAGAGTCTTGCTTTTCTTATTTCTACCAGTCTATCTGGGTTTATGATTAGCCCTACTATGAGGACATTTTCTAGAGTAGTGAGTTTCCCTGGTAAGGGTATATTGTTCACAAATGGAATATTCGCGACTCTATAGCCAAGATGTGACAAGTAAACACTGGTTGGAGATTTTGAGGTACGTGAGGGGCCCACTATTATGATGTTTGCATCATCAAGATCCCACGTGTTTTGACCATCATCATGCATTAGGACGTAGTTCATTGCATCAATCCTAGCGAAGTAGTCCTCGTTAAAAGTTTGATATTCTTCTTTACTTGCATCTATTGGTTCGATTCCTAAATATGAAGAAAGTTCCCTTATTACGCGTGAAAGCACTGCTATACAGGGGATTTTTCTCTTCTGGCAGAAATCTTTTAATGTGTCTCGTATTACCCGTTCCCTTACTGAGTAGAGTACAAAGGAATTTCTCCCAATATGTGAAAGGACCTGTTGTAATTTCTCAATGTTTGTCGTAGACGGCCATAGATGGTGTTCTGCGGAGACCAGATGTTCGAATCTTTCTAAAGATGCCCTCGAGACCGCAATTAATGCATCCACTCCATAGTCCGAAATTAAATGTACATTCAGTTGTTTCATTGTCGTTGTTGATTTATACTTTCCGTCTAGTTCCACGCGCTGTTCCGGCTATCAGTTACCAGATTTTACGCGCCCTTAGCTCAGCAGGATAGAGCAACAGCCTTCTAAGCTGTGGGTCAGAGGTTCGATTCCTCTAGGGCGCAGACCATATTGTTTTGGCTTGCACTTTTATTTATCTAGCCTATCTTCCACTATTTGGTGACCTTAGTTTTTTATATTCGAGTGATTTAGCCGTCTTTGGAAACAGTCTCGTTGTTGCTCTATTTACTATCTCAGGACTTGTCTTTTATGTACCTTGACCTTAGAAGAAGTGTTTGCGATCTTACAGAGGTTACTGTGTATGCAGTTTATTAATCTCGTGTTGTGATTCTGTTTTAAAGTTTTCACTTGAGTACTTATGTCTTTTTCAGGGATGTTGGGATAGCCTGTTCACCACTTGTTGATAATTTTTATTTAATCTCGTACAGGCATGGACTGGGCTATTTCTGCTTTAGATGAATTGCTCGGTTTCCTGGATTTACAAAGCCTTTTTTTTAGATTACAATGGGCTCTCGTTTGTGTGCCTTCTTTCGTCCTATATTTAGTTTTCTAAAAAAGTTCGTTGCAGGGAAACGGAGGGATGTGACTGCTCAGGATGGTTCTTTCCTTGCAAAGTTAGACAGTATATACGTAGAGGACATAATGGTTGAGCGTTCTAAGATTGTTGCGCTTGACGTTTCTGCAAAGAGTGAAGAATTGCTGGAAGTCCTGAAAAATATTAGTCACAGCCGTCTGCCAGTCTTTGAAGGTAATCTAGACAAAATAATTGGATTTATTCATCTAAAAGATGTGTTGAATCGTGTAGGCACCGTTTTTGATGTAAGGGGTGTTTTGCGCAAAATTATCTGTGTTCCCCCTTCGATGAAGGTTTCTGGATTGCTGGTAGAGATGAAAGCTGCTCGTGTTCATTTAGCGGTAGTTGTAGACGAATTTGGTGCAACCGTTGGTGTTGTTACAATGAAGGACATTGTTGAGCAAATATTTGGAGATATTCAGGACGAACATGGAGTTGATGCTGAGCCGTTTTTTCTCTGTGTTGGTAGTGGTAAATTTAAAGTCTCGACTGAAATTGAGATGAAAGAATTTCTTGATAAATCTGGCCTAGAATTAGAAGCAGGTCATGGTTCCAGGACTTTAGGCGGTTACATATTGAGTATTGCTGGAAAAGTTCCCTTGGTTGGGGACGTTATATCTTCTCCTGAGGGAGTGGAATTTACGATCTTAGACGCAGATAATAAAAGGATTGGCGTAGTTTTAGTTGATGCTTCTCGCGTCGTGAGCTAGTCCGGCGTGTCCTCTGATTATCAATTCTTGTACACAGCCTTTTTTCTATGATGTGTCATTCTCGCATTAGTATTATAATAGTGAGATAGAGTGCGATTAACTTGGAGGGTTGAATGCAAGGTAAAATAGGCCAGTTCGCGCTAACTGCAATTCGTATGGGCAGAAGGGTCGGTAGTGCTGTGGTGAATACTGGCAAGACCGTTCTTCTTGCGACTCCACGTAAGATGAAACTGGGTATCGCAGAGAGATTTGGTGGTTTCATCAGTGGTGCCAGGGACTGGGAAGTCTTACATAAAGCTAATACTAATCGTTTTACCAAGAAAGCCTTAGGAGCAGATTGGGCCAGCCATACAAAGACTTTGGATGGAGCAAAAGATGTTGCGTTCAATGTGCCAAGGGCTCTGGTGCCGGAGGATAAGATACATGCTTTTGAAGGTTATCTGAATGCTGTTGCAAATGGTGAGGGGATAGCAGAAGCACGAGAGAGAAATCAAGGGAATTCTCTGTATCTTCTTCATGCAGAGTTTATTGAGCTGGGTGGCGGTGTAGAAGTTAGAGAGAATAGTAGAAACAACCAAGCTGAGCTTGTGATCAAAATTCCACTGTGCGCAAGCAAAGAAGAATTTCGGCAGCGAGTTGCAAAAGCTATAAAAGCCGCGGGAATAGAGGATTCATACTCGGTTGACGAGGCTACTGAAAGGTTATGGAAGCCACAAGACGCAGGCTTTAGCAAAAACAATGATGCTACACATTGTGATCATGAGCATTCTCCTGAACATGTTAATCCTTATGATTCAGTCAGTCGTGAGGAGGTTTATGATTCTCCTAGACCTCAGAACATATATGATCCGGTTAGCTCTGAAAGACCAAGCAAGGCAAGTAGTATGCCTAATCTCCACATGGTAGAAAGGGAAACGCCTACACCTCCGACTAAATCACAGTCTGTGAGTAATCTGCAAGAGGCTATTCAGGCAGTAAGGCTAAGACCAGTTGCAACTCATGAAAAGACTGCAATCGTTAATGCTGCAGCTTGTCTTTCAGAGATGCTAAAATATAGGAATCTAGATGTGCAGGGTGGCCTCACAGAGGAGGATTTAGATAATTGTAAGCGCGTTGTAGGAGAGATGAGGTCCAGTGGTGCTTTAGACCTTTCGGATAGTCAGAGAGCCGCTATGGCCAGGGACCTAGTAGCGAAATTACAGGCGTTCAAGGTAGATTGTCAGCGAAAAATTTCAGACTTGGAACGTGGTGATTGTGATGGTCAGGGAAGCAGTGTGGATCCACTGCCGCAAGCAACGACAGACCAGATTAAGGTCCATGAATCCGCAGTGAAAGCTGTTGAAGATTTAGTCTGTGCGATTGCAACTCTTCCTTCTTTAGCAAGTCATTGCAGTGTTGCGCCGGTGCAGTCTCCTTTTCAATCTTCGCTTGCTGGGGCGCTTTTGAGTGCGACTTCTGGTATGCCAATATGTGATATAGACGAGGCGCAGAATCTAGAGCATGCTCCCTCTCATACTCCGGAAAGCGCGGGACATGTTGTGCATGGACAAGGCAAATAGGTTAGAAGGAAGTGTTGCCTTTCCTGCTGTTCTCTACTGAACACAAGTGGTTGTTTCGCTTGCACGGAGTTGATAAAGTGCATTCCTGCCTTCGTTCTTTTGTTTTACACAAAGAATCTTTTATGAAACCTTTTGTGAATTTGCTAAGTATTGGTATGTCGGTTAGACTATATGAGTTACCTGTTTAAGCGCCTGTATGCCACATGTTGTCACGGAGAAATGCTTGAAATGTAAGTATACGGACTGCGTCGAGGTTTGTCCTGTGGACTGCTTTCGCGAGGCTGGAGAGTATTTAGTGATAGACCCAGATGTCTGCATAGATTGTGGTGTTTGTGTCCCTGAATGTCCAATAGAGGCGATAGTTAATGACGAAACGTATATCGATGGAAAAAGTCTAGGGGAAATCATTTCTGTGTCGGAGACTTCTCTGCTTACTAAAAAGCAGCTTGATGCGAGATTCATGGTGGTTTTCAATCGTGTGAGAGCAGCTGAACTGCCTTCGATAGTTACAAAAAAGGAGCCTTTGGATGGAGCAGAGAAATGGGCTGAAGTTCCGAATAAAATTTGCTATATAAAGCAGACAGAAAGTAAAGAAAATGGTATAGAGAATAGCTAGGGAGTTGCTTCGTTTGGTCGTATGAGTTCTGGTAATAGTGGGTCGTTTCTTGATCGGCTGAAAAAGAAAAAACCTGTGGATGGTGGCGGAGATGGAGGGGGAGGGTTTGCCTCTCGTTTTACTCAAAGAGCCTCACAAGGCAGTAATGCCTTTTCTGAAAAGTTTTCTGCAGCAAAACCTAGTGGTGGTTTTGCTTCTCAGAAGGGTGTCCAGAAAAGCAGGAAAGATGCCGCAGGTTTTGCCGAAAGTGTCCGAAAGAAGCGTAGTGATTGTGTATATCTTGTTCGTGGTAAGGATAAAAATAGGGCGGCTTGGCACTACGTTCTCGTGGATAAGGTTAAGAAGGAGATGTTTCTTGCTGCCGCAAAAAGTGGCTCAATAGATGTCAAGGATTACGGGGAAATATTATATTCTGGTTGGGGCGAGGACCCTCCTGAAGACATTAAGAAAAAAATTGAAGAGGAGTACAGCTGATTTTTCTAGTTGTGGATGTGAAATTGGGTAACACTCGCTACTTTCTCCTATGTGTGGTGTGCTCTTCCTTTTTCAAGACTTTGTGCGAACGTGTGGTTACACTTCTAGGTTAGTGAAATGAAACTAAGGGTTCATAACACACTTTCTGGCTCAAAGGAAGAATTTCTTCCTTTAAGCAGCAAGGTGGTGCGTATGTACGTATGTGGACCGACTGTATACGACATTCCACATATAGGGAATATTAGGGCTTCTGTAGTGTATGACATTGTATATAGGGTCCTACTTAAGCTCTTTCCTGAAGTTGTTTATGTGCGTAATATCACTGACGTAGACGACAAGATTATAACAGCTGCATCCGTCCAGGGTGTTAAATGTGATGAGATTGCCCTTCATTACGAACATATTTTTCACGAACATTTGGTCTTGCTCAATTGCCTTGCGCCGACTATCGAGCCTAGAGCTACGCAAAGCATAGATCAAATGATTTCCATGATTCAGGCACTTATAGACAGTGGGAATGCTTATTCTGCTGGGAAGAATGTCTATTTCGATGTGAGCTCGTTTGCTGAATATGGAGCGCTTTCTAAAAGAAAAAAAGAGCAATTGGTCTACGGTGTGCGCATAGAAGAGGATGCAAATAAAAAGCATCCGGGGGATTTCATATTGTGGAAAAGTGATGATCATGTATATTGGCCAAGTCCGTGGGGTAATGGCCGACCAGGATGGCATATAGAGTGTTCTGCTATGACGTTAGCAACGTTAGGTGCGGATTTTGATATACATGGTGGTGGCGCGGATTTGAAGTTTCCACATCACGAGAATGAAAGGGCTCAGAGTATGTGTGCCAACCCTGGTTCTAAATTTGCCCGCTACTGGATTCATAACGGCTTTCTCACAGTGAATGGGGAAAAAATGAGTAAGTCCCTGGGAAATGTTGTTAACGTCGATACGCTAGTTGAGTCAGGTGTTACACCAAACGTAATCCGTTTTGTTCTTATTAGCACTCACTACAGCAAGCCATTAGACTGGAACAATGCCCTGGTAGAAGAAGCAGTGAACTCCTTAATGAAATTTAAACTTACTCTTTTGGATAATGGCGTTCTGTCTAAAAGTGGAAGCTGCATAAGCAGCCTAAACAGAGAGGTTTATAACGACGAGTGTAATGCCGAGAATGTAGAGATCGATCTCAGAAGTTGCACATCTGAAGTTGTCGTTGCACAAACTGAGCGGAAGGCCAACAATTTCTCGGAAAAAATAAAGGAAATTTTTGATAGGTTCGAGAGTTTTGGTGGCGATTGCAGTACTTACACGAGAGAGTTTTTTGACTGTATACTAGATGACTTTAATACCCCTGGTGCTATCGCTGTTTTGCACAGACTTAGTGATAAGATTCGTCTCGTTGGTATGAGAAAAGTGAATAACTTGGCATATCTTCTTTACAATTTATTGATCTTCTTGGGTATAGACTTAGGAGTAAAGCAGTCCAGAGTATCCGAAGATTTTATCCGTTCGCAACTGCAGAGGCGTGCCGAATGTAAGCTGCGAAAGAACTTCGTGGAAGCAGATGAGATTCGCTCTGCTTTGGCTAAAATTGGAGTTCTAATCAGGGATCACAAGTATGCACCTACAGATTGGGTGTCTCTTTAATACTAGCTTTGCTTTTGCAACAGTATTGTACTTTGTATAGGAGTGCGATATACTATATATTTGATCCTCCTGTAGGTTTTAAGCATATACTACTCGTATGCCACAAGATTTGTTATGCTATTCCCCCATTCTTCCGGCTGATGCTGATGCTGCTGTTGCAAGTCAGAGTACTCTCTTGCAAGCGGGCAGGGACCTTGGTATCTCTGGTGGTGTAGTTGAGGCTGTTGGAACTATTCGGCAGTGTGATGTTTTGCCCAATTCTCAAGAGAATGGAAGGGAGAGAGGATAGGGTTTCTTTTGCGCTCTAGCTTTTTTTTCCCTCCTTTCCTTGGTTTGCGGTTCGTCGTTCCGTCTGGGTTTTTGTTCATCCTCTGCTTTGTTTGTCCTCGCTGCTTCTGGTAATCTTTGCCTTAGTGAGAGAGAATTGTTCCTTTTGGGCTAATCTCATTTACTTATGTCAGAAGAATTCCCACCCGCGATGAAGCGGTATTTGGAAGTCCGATGCCAATATCCGGATGCGGTTATTTTCTACAGAGTAGGTGATTTTTACGAAATGTTTTTCGAAGATGCACGCGAGGTGTCTGCGCTGTTGGGGTTGCATCTTACACGGAAGGGTACATACAAAGGGAAAGATATCCCGATGTGTGGGGTACCGGTTTCTTCTTGTGAAGTTTATATAAATAAATTAGTAAAGCTGGGTCGTAAAGTTGCTATCTGTGAGCAATTGGAAACAGCAGAAGAAGCAAAAAAACGGGGTACCACGGCTATAGTCCTTAGAGATGTGGTTCGGTTGGTGACTCCTGGAACACTGACTGAGGATAGTCTCCTTGTAAGTGGGGAGAACAATTATTTATTTTGTGTCGCTCCTGGAAAAAAGGAAATTGGTATCGCATGGTTGGATATCTCTACAAAGAAGATTATATTCACAAATGCCAGTCTAAACTCTTTAGAGAGTTATCTCGTTAAAGTTGAGCCTAAGGAGGTATTACTTCCAGATACGGTTGACTCGGAACTGAGAAAATTTATAGAACAACAAAACATCCACATAACGAGACGTCCTAATAATCTTTTTCAGTTTGAGTATGCCGAAAACGAATTGAAGGGATTTTATAATGTTCTTCAATTAGGTTTTATGGATGCGAGATCTCCATGTGAAATTGTGGCTTGTGGTGCTCTGATTGCTTATGCACGTGCAACGCAAATGGGAGAGCTAAAACAGTTGGAATTTCCCAAACGGTATGAGAGGGGCCACTATCTTGAGCTGGATGCATCAACTATCCGTGGTTTGGAGCTAGTAGAATCGCAAACACCAGGTGAGAAGAATAGTCTGCTACAAGTAATTGATCAGACTTGTACAGCCGGAGGCAAAAGGCTTCTAAAGAGTTATGTCATTTCCCCTCTAGTATCGGTTGAAGAAATTCAAATCCGTCAAGATAAAGTAGAATTTTTCTTTGTGCAGCAAGAATTGCGAGAAAAGGTGCGTGCTGCACTTTCTAATATTCCGGATGCGGAGCGAGCACTGTCGCGTATTGCACTGAATCGTGGAGAGCCAATTGATTGTCTCGCTGTACTTTCCTGTATGAAAGCATCACTGTTACTTGCTGAGCACTTTTCCACTTTTTTAAGGAATGATTATATCAGAAGTATATATGACAAATGTGCACCGGATGATGAGTTAATGGAGACCTTGCGTACTGCATTTCTACCAAATTCTAATAGAAAAGTAGATGGTTCATTTCTTGATCCTGCACATCATCCAAAACTTCTAGAACTCAATATGTTATCCACCAATGCTGATGTGGTGATAAATGATTTGTTACTGACATATAGGAGGAATACTGGGATTAACTCTATGAAATTGGGTAAGAACAACCTCATAGGCTACTATATTGAGGTTCCCAAGTCTGCGCCAATTCTCGATAGTGCAATTTTTATCCACAGACAGTCCTTGTCGAATAATATACGCTATACAACGCTCGAGTTGCAGAACTTGGAGGCACAGATAACAAAAGCAAACGAGAACTACAGAAAGTTAGAATTAGAACTTTTTAGGGAGTTGTGTGCAAGGATTCTTATAT
The DNA here is from genome assembly GCF_001593535.1 of Neorickettsia sp. 179522. NCBI lineage: Bacteria > Pseudomonadati > Pseudomonadota > Alphaproteobacteria > Rickettsiales > Anaplasmataceae > Neorickettsia > Neorickettsia sp. 179522. The sequence goes on from NZ_LNGI01000001.1 coordinate 271,455, forward strand.
CTGAGGGACCGCTCAAAGAAATGATTGCAGCAATAGCAGAGCTGGATGTTATAGTTTCCCTTGCCGAGATTGCTGTCCAAAGAAAATATGTGCGTCCACATGTTGATGATAGTAACGAACTGCGCATTTCTGGGGGTAGACACCCATTTGTAGAACAAGTGAATGCGTTTGTGCCAAATGATCTAACTTTTACTACGGAAGAGCGCGTATGTGTGTTAACAGGACCTAATATGGCTGGAAAAAGCACTTATTTGCGTCAAAATGCATTGATAACTGTGCTGGCTCAAATGGGGTCGTTTGTACCAGCTGATTCTGCTCACATCGGTGTTGTAGATAGAGTTTTTAGTCGCATTGGTGCGTCTGATAATATTGCCAGAGGTAAGTCCACGTTTATGGTAGAAATGATGGAGACAGCAAATATAGTTAATAATGCAACGTGCAGGTCTCTTGTAATTTTAGATGAGGTTGGGAGAGGTACCTCTACTCTGGATGGTATCTCAATCGCGCAAGCTGTTCTTGAGTATTTGCACGACTCAGTAAACTGCAAGACCATTTTTGCAACTCATTACAATGAACTTTGTGATCTTGAAGGTAAACTTTCACGAATGAAGTGTTACTCAGTTGAAGTAAAACATTGGAGAGATGAGATTCTTCTGATGTATAAAGTTGTTCCTGGGCGGGGTGACAAGTCGTATGGTATACATACAGCAATGCTTTCTGGTATTCCTGAGTCAATTATTCGTCGCGCAACCGAAATAGCAAAGGAAAAGAATTCTAGTGTGGAAGGTTCTCTTTCTAATGAAAGGGTTAGAGTAAAACACCAGTGAGGGATAGTACCTATAATCTGTTGTTGAATTTCTCTTGAATCAGTGTGGGTCACTGGTGAGCGTGTAGTATTATCTAGGTCGCTAACTCGAAGAAGGTGTTGTTCACGTATCATGTGCGACGAGGCACAATATTGAAACAGTTTCTCTTTCTTTTGTGGTTATTGTGTCGCATAAACACAATAGCGAGTTCTGCACAGTAGCATTGATACAATGACCATTCAAGTTTGAAATTGGGCTTTTCCTGCTATACATTTTAGGATCCACATTGGTTAATCGCTTTGCATTAGATGGTCAAGATCTCTCCTTCCTTACTGTCAGCTGATTTTTTAAATCTATATTCTGATGTGAAACTGCTAGAAGAATCAGGGGCTGACTCGATTCACATTGATGTGATGGATGGGCACTTTGTACCGAATTTGACTTTTGGGCCTGTGATAATAGAACAAATAAAAAGAATCACATCAATTCCTATTGAAGTACATTTAATGATCCTGAATGCTGAGCAGACTTTTCAGGACTATATCAATGCAGGAGCAGATACCATTTTTGTACATAGTGAAGCCTGTTTCCACTTGGATAGGATGGTTAATGCGGTAAAAAGTCATGATGTTAAAGTGGGTGTTGCGTTAAACCCAGCCACTTCTGAGGATATATTAAGGTATCTGTACACTTCGATAGATGAAGTTTTGATCATGACTGTGAATCCGGGCTTTGCATCTCAGGTTTTTCTTACATCCCAGCTTGAGAAAGTGAGTTTAGTACGACGTCGCATAGCTGAACTTGGCGTTAATGTAACCATTGCTGTCGATGGTGGAATAAATGCCAAAACAGCAAGCCTGGTAGTCTCTGCCGGTGCTGAAACCCTTGTTACAGGGTCGTATCTTTTTTGTCCTGATAGAAAAGATCTTGGCGCTAAGATTGCTTTACTGCGTTCACTTGCATGATTTTAATCTGTATTGGAGTTTACATGTTTTGACCTTAAAACATCCTTTCTACACCAGTGCGCGCACGTTATTCTAAGAGCTGCGTTCTGATATGGTGTGTTGTATACCGGTGGAACGCGAAATGTATTGAGTGTGTAATCGTGCTATGGTTCTAAAATTTTGGGGTATGTAACCCAGCTGGTGAAAGAGTGAAGATCTCATATCCGGTTTGAGTTACTCCGATAGTGTGTTCGAATTGTGCTGACAAGGACAAATCCTTAGTTCTAACAGTCCATCCATCCCTCCTGTCGAGTATTACATCAGCCCTACCAGCATTGATCATTGGCTCAATAGTGAAAAACATTCCGGGTGCCATAATAAGATTACTATTTTCATTTGACGCGTAATGTACAACATTGGGTGGTGCGTGAAACGTTTGTCCTATACCATGTCCACAGTACTGATAGACTATTGAGTATTCATATTGCGAAATGTGTGAGTCTATTGCATGACCAATTGCATTAAATGGGACGCCCGGTTTAACTACTGCAATGCCGGCCATCATTGCTTCATAAGTGGCCTTGCACAGTCTCGCTGCTTTGACCGAAGGTGTTCCAACGAAGTACATCCGACTTGTATCACCATGCCAGCCGTTCAGAATGACTGTGACATCTATATTGAGTATGTCCCCGTCCTTTAAAGGTACTGCATCAGGAATGCCGTGACAGACCACGTTGTTCTTGGAGGTGCATATTGATTTTGGAAAGCCTTTGTAATGTAACGGTGCTGGAATAGCACCTGCAGCAACTATAAATTCGTGACACAAACCGTTTAGTTCATCAGTCGTGACACCTGGTTTTACGTAATCGGTGATGTAGTCCAATACTTTTGCAGCTAGGTATCCAGCCTTTCGCATGGATTCGAAATCTTCTTCTGAGTGTATTTTAATGTTTGTAACCATAAGCTTGGTAGATCTTTTTTCGATTGTAGTTTCTGTTAGTTCATAATTATGCACCAAAGTCTTGACCTTTCTTTACTACCCGGCATAAGTATAGAACAGCGTGCTCAACTGATGTGTAACGCAAAGCATTGTAGTGCCTTTATAAATCTCGCCGTAGTAGAAGTGCCCAATTGAAAGAGGAATACATAACCTCAAAGGAATATACCTAAAATTTTTCTGCGATAAAGATCCCGAGTGTGCAACCTAAGCCTACAACTTTTGTAATGATGGAATGAAATGGTGCTTTATTTGCCTCATTTGCCAATCCTATATCTTTATGTTCAAGTTCTTCTTGTCGGAATTGGACAATCTTGTTTAAGAGTTGATGTTCATGTGGTTTAGCCTTGCTGAGAAACTTTATTTGTTTTTGGTAGTGTCTATCTATTGTATCTTCAATTGCAGTGGTACAAGACATTGCAACTTGAACGCCCGCCTTTGCGCCCAGGTACCCCACTCCAAAAGCGATGCCCTTACAAAGTCCTAGTAGAATAGTTGGTCTAGCCCTTAATTGAACAATTTGAGAATGAAAAAACTGTAGATGCTTTTGTTCAGTTTTCATCATTTCGTATATCAATTCTCTTTTTTCTAGATTATTTTGAAGGCCACGCAGTTGGCCTCTGTAAATGTAGACAGCAGCTGATTCACCTGCATGGTTGACCCTTAATATTCTGTCAATTAGCGGATCGGTTCTCATTTCTAACACACGCGAAAATTACTAAAAACGCACTCCCTAGAGAATACAACAGATTTAAATAAGTAAGACGTATTCCCAGTAATTTTTGTGGATCATCACAACGCACTATTTCATTTGTGGTAATTTGTTCGTATAGATTTGTAATATTAAGTGTCTCTCTGTACGTAATTGCACAATTTTCTGGCATGGTAAAGAGGTGCATTTCTACTCCTATGTGGTAGAGCGTTATCAGTGCTCCTGAAAAGAGTGATGCTACGGCAAAGTAGATGAGAAACCGATTCCCATTTTCCATTAAAAGAAGTCCGATGGCTATTAGTGTACTAATGAAGTAGGGCCACCTCTCATATATGCAAAGGGTGCAGGGATAATAATGAAATCCATATTGCAAGATTACAGCTAGGAGAAGTGCTAGCAAAGAAGGCACAAGAAGTGTAATCGCAACCAATCTGGCAGGAGATAGGAGACACCTATACATTACTCTAATATACTACATGTACATTAATTTTGACACACTACATGTATTTTGGTTTAAAGATTAAGCTAAAATGCTTATCGGTTTGCCAAAGTCTTAAACAAGATACACCTACTGCACCTTAGAAGATTAAGGAAACCAAGCCTCATAATAACATTAGATAGTCAATATTGCATCATAGTATGGTGCATGATGCTTGACCTATGTCTGTTAGCTTACTTCATAACGGGCACTGCTTAAACAGATGTTGCGTATATCTAAGCCCGGTTTACAACAAAGACCACTGTTCAAATTTAATGACGCTGTTCTTGCTTTTCTACGAAAAATGCACGCCTTCAGCGGAATAAAAACATGCTCAATGTTGTGCCAAGGTAGGTTGCACATGGGATATGTAGATCATCCGGTACTGTTGTGATCAATCTAAGTTATGCGCGCTCCCATTTTTCTCAACGAAGAGAAAATCCATGATAAGCAGAATGTAATCATGAAGTAGGTATGCTATAATCTCTTAGTTTTTACTGTTGTTTGCATGAAAGAGCTCTCATTACCCGTTGATAATTCTGAGTTTGATGCCTATGCGCGGAAGATCTTAGCAATTCCGATACTGCAGGAGGAAGAAGAACGCCACCTTATAGAGAGATGGTTTGTTCATCGGGATATCTCGGCGGCTCAGAGGCTTGTTGAAGCTTATCTGAGGCTGGTAGTGAAGGTGACTGTGCGGTTTAGAAATTATGGGCTTCCTCTGATGGATCTTGCTTCCGAGGGAAACATCGGTCTGATGAAGGCTATCAAAAATTTTGACCCGACGCTCGGGCATGGAATCGCAACTTATGCTATATGGTGGATAAAAGCTGCGATAAATGAGTATGTCATAAAGTCTTGGTCTATAGTGAAAATTGGCACAACAGCTGCTCAGCGTAAACTCTTCTTTAATTTGCGCAAGTTAAAGAATTCCGGTAGTGTTGCCGGCCTCGATAAGCACCAGGCGGTGGGGAAGATTTCAGAAATGCTTGAGGTGTCAAAAAAGGATGTAGAAGAGATGGAAAGAATCTTGAATGCTCGAGATGTTTCTTTGAATATGCAGTTGGGCGAGGATGGTAGCTCAGAAATTCACGATGTCATTCCTGTTTCAGAAGTAAGTTACGAGGTTACGCTTTCAGAAACACAGGAGAGACAGATGAAAAATCGCTTGCTTTACGAGGCAGTTGAATCACTTGAAGGGCGCCATAAGGAGATTTTTGTTGCTAGAAGCTTGAATGTAGTTCCTAGGACACTTAAAGAACTTGGTGAGAGATTTTCCATTTCTCAAGAAAGGGTGAGACAAATACATGCTCGGGCGATGAAGAAAGTGACAGAGTATGTAGAAGAGCATGGAAGAAAACTTGGGATAGTATAATCGAACATGACCTTGCGTTTATCTGTACCATTGGAACAAAATCAACATCAGAGCTTGCTCTGCCCAAAAATAGCGGTTATCGGAGTCGGCGGGGCAGGTGGTAACGCGATTAATAATATGATTAATTCCGGTCTTCGCGGTGTCAAATTTATCGCCGCGAATACTGATGCACAAGCGCTTGAGCATTCTCTTGCTGATGTGAAGATTCAATTGGGTGCCAATCTTACAAAGGGGTTGGGAGCTGGGTCCATACCTGAAATCGGTAGGCAAGCAGCAGAAGAGTCCATTAATGAACTTGCCGAGGCTATAGAAGATGCTGATATGCTGTTTATAACTGCCGGTATGGGTGGTGGTACCGGTACAGGTGCAGCAACGGTGATAGCTAGAATGGCTATGGAGCGGAAAGTTCTCGTTGTGGCAGTTGTCACAAAACCTTTTTATTTTGAGGGCGCCCGTAGAGCTAAAGTAGCTGAGGTTGGGCTTGAAGCGTTAAGAAGAGTAGTTGATACCTACATAGTTATTAATAACCAAAATCTTTTCAGGATAGCGAATGAAAAAACAACATTTGCAGATGCATTTAAAGAGGTTGATAAGATTCTCTATTTTCATGTTAGAGAAATAAGTAGCTTGATGGTGAATCCAGGGTACATTAACCTTGATTTTGCAGATGTCCGTTCAGTCATGAGCAAGATGGGCAAGGCCCTTATGGGGACAAGTGAAGCTTCAGGTGAGAATAGGGCGGTCAAAGCAGCTGAGAATTCTATAGCGAATCCGTTGCTGGATAATCTTTCGGTGCAGGATGCAAAAGGTATTTTAATTAATATTACTGGCGGTCCAGATATGACGCTTTTTGAAGTGGATGCAGCTGCAAATTGTGTCAGGGAGAAAGCTAATGAGAATGTTAATATAATTTTTGGCTCCACTTGTTCAGAGTCTATGAGTAACGTTGTTAGGGTCTCTGTTGTTGCTACTGGCATTTCGCCAGATCACGGAGAGTTGAGCGAAGCAGGGGATCTAGGTGAAGAAGGTTTTTCTGGGTGGAGAGAGGAAAAGTCTGACGAACAAAAAAAGATGGAGTTGCTTGAGATTCCGGCTTTTATCCGCAGGGTAAAGAAGAAATCTTGATTTTTTCTCGCGTGTTCTAGTCGTGTTTTGTGAGGTTCGTTTTTGCAGTTTTGTTGAATGCTACTCTCCTGGTTTGCACTACTTCTTTGTTTTTTTGAAGAAATTTTATTTTCTTTTGTGGTGCATCCAATTTTCTAGTGTTTGTGATAACTCAAGGAGAAAACTCTTGCGTGGTGTGTGCGTCCCTGACGCACTTTTTCTTTGTATTTAAACTATTACTTTTTTATGTGCGGAGAGATTCCAAATGTGCTTTTGCTCAGTTTCCGTAATGTGATCTTTTTGCTAACCTTACCATTTGGGTTGAGTGTTTTTAAAGATGAAAGTAACAGTTTCTGGGCATGGTTTTGATTTGGGTTCTAGCCTATCTGAGTATATCACTGACCGGGTTCTTCTGGGTGTGCAAAAGTATCTCACACAGGCTTTAGGTGCTCGTGTTTCACTTTCTAAGGAAGGACGCTTTTTTCATGTAGATGTAATTGTAAATAGTCCTATATCGTTAATCAAAGCAAGTGGTGAATCTAGTGATCCGTATCTGGCTTTTGATAATGCCTTTTCAAAGATATCGTTAAAGTTGCGGCGGTACAAAGATAGATTAAAGGAGCATAAATCTGAGGCCAAGTGCAGCATGAAATTTGCCCTACATCATCATGAGTACAAAACGCAAGGTCCGAGGGCGATTTTGGTTAAGGAGGAGAAAATTCATCTTAGACAGCTTTCACTAGAGGAGGCCATAATGCATATGGACCTTATGGCACTCCCGGCTTTTGTTTTTATTAACCTTGAAACAAATAAGCTAAATATAATTCATAAAGAAGATAGTACAAAAGAGACTATCGTTCTTCTCGATACAAACCAGGAATTTAAGGAAGCAGACTGATTGTTGTGATAGGGTATTGAGCGGCCTGGATTGTATGTCGTTTATTGAATTGTCGAGAGCGAGATGCATCTCTTCTTTTTGTATGGGTCAATAGTCTTAAAAGAGTAGAGCTGCTAATAAGCTGTGTTGCTCCACATCAAGGTTGGGTTTGCTCAGTACCTTCTGTCCTATCGTATGATGGGGTCGCACCGCCGAAGAGATGGCCGAAAGCGGACTAAGTGTGCGCACAGGTGCTGTTCTCTTTAGAGGAGGAAGCGTGCTACTTCATGGATATATTGCGTTGTTTTTTTCCAACGCTCACGCTGAACTGCTTAGGCAGTTCAATGCTGTAGCTGAAGACCTTCTGCTGGTCTATTTTCACTGCTCCTGATTCTATCAGTCTTTTCGCTTGAGTTCTGGAAGAAGCGGCTTCGATCCGAATGATTACATCAATTATGTCTGCACCGTGTGGGATCTCTATTTCTGGTAACTGAGACGGATCATTTTCTTCAAATGCCTTGACTATACTTTCGCTGATCTTTTCTGCAATTGCGCTGCCGTGACATATTTTGGTTGCCTCGGTGGCGAGTATCTTTTTTGCTTCATTTATTCGAGTATCACTAAATGCTGAAAGAGCTTTGATCTCCTCCATTGGAAGCTCGGTAAAAAGACACAAAAACCTTTCTACATCTGCATCTTCGGTATTTCTGAAGTATTGCCAATAGTCATATGGCGAGTACAGATTCGGGTCTAACCAAACGGCTCCTGCTTCAGTTTTGCCCATTTTTTTTCCGGAAGCGGTCGTGATCAATGGTACGGTCAAACCAAATATCTCTGTATTTCTCAATTTTCTTCCCAATTCTACACCATTGACTATGTTGCCCCATTGATCTCCTCCTCCTATTTGTACATTGCAGTTATACAGGCGATTTAATTCAACAAAATCGTAAGCCTGAAGTATCATATAATTGAATTCTAAAAAACTGAGGTGGGATTCACGTTCTAGCCGACTTTTTACACTATCAAAGGTGAGCATCCTATTGACAGAAAAGTGACGTCCCACGTTTCGGAGAAAGTCTATGTACTTAATGTTTTCTAACCAGTCAGCATTATTAACGAACAATACACTTCCTATGATGCGCTTCACGATTTCGCTGATGGTGCTGATATTCTTATTTATTTCCTCTTTGGAAAGCATTTTGCGGGATTCGTCTTTTCCAGACGGGTCGCCTATAAGAGTAGTACCACCACCGAGCAGTATTATGACTTCGTGTCCATAACTCTTTACCAAGCGCATTAGCATCAATGGCACCAGATGCCCTAGATGTATAGCAGGCGCTGTGCAATCAAAACCTAAATAGAAGACAAGCTTCTCACCAGAATCCAAACGATGCTCTAACGCTTTTCTATTTGTACACTGGAGGAAGTACCCCCTTTCCTCAATTATTTTCAGCATAGCCAGGAGAGCCGAGCTTTCAACCGTGCTTTACTAAATACTGTTGGATTCCCAAGCTCTGAATTAGCGATAACTGCTGCTCCAACCACTCTAGGTGCTTTTCTTCGTCTTGTAGAAGAGATCTCATCAGACTTGAACTTACAAAATCCTCGTTTTGCTCGAATTCTACGATTGACTTCCTGTATGAGGAAAGGGCTTTCAATTCAAGATCGCGGTCTCTTTCAAAGATTTTTTCTACACTTCTTGGGCACGTGCCCATGTCTTTATAACCAACTCTCGGATTCCCTTTACAGGAGAATATTCTCTCAAGTAGCGCATCAGCGTGGTGCATTTCTCCAATAGAACGACTCCTCAAAGCCTCGGATAGATTAAGGAGACCCATATCCTTTAAAACTTTGGAGTGAACAAAATACTGATTTATTGCTAATAATTCGCTTTCTAAGGCTTCATTCAACCTTTCTATTGGAGAAAAATTTGTCATGGGCACCTGGATGATGATACTAGTGGCAATTGTAGTAGAAAAGTCCAAATCTTTCTAGTCTGGGAGTACCTCAAGGGAGAATAACAAAGACATGCAAATACTTAAAAGAATAAATTTACATCAACTAAAGCTCACCTATTAACACTCAACTAACAAAAAGATAAGTGTACAAAACAACAAAACAAAATGCTCCAAAAGAAGTCAAATATCACAAAAGAAGTCCGTCCTAGAAACTATACTCTTTGTTCTGATTGTTGTGTCGTGGACAACGGAACATCTGGCCACACGTCGACTGCGAGTGGCGTTGGTTGCTTGGCCAGAGTGAACATTAGTGCTTCTGATACAGTGGCAACAGGAATGATCTTCACTGCGTTTTTCACTGATTTTGGAATGTCCTCTAAATCTTTTTTGTTGCTTATCGGTATTAGGACGGTTTTTATACCACCCCTCACAGCTGCTAGAAGCTTTTCCTTCAGACCACCAATTTCCATTACTTTTCCCCTAAGACTCACTTCTCCGGTCATCGCAACGCTTGAGCAAACTGGTATTCCAGTCATCACCGAGACAATAGAAGTGCATATTGCAACCCCTGCAGATGGGCCATCTTTTGAAGTTGCACCCTCAGGTACATGAACGTGCACATCTTTACTTTTAAAGAACTTCGATGTGAAACCAAATTTATTGCAATTTGAGCAGACAAAGCTATAGGCAGCCTGGACGGACTCTTGCATTACCTCTCCAAGCTTTCCTGTAGAACGAATCTCGCCTTTTCCTGGGAGCAAGACTGCTTCTATCATGATTAAATCTCCGCCGGTCTGCGTGTAAGCCAGACCTGTAGTCATACCCACTAAATTTTCTGGTTCTGCAGTACCGAAGGTACATTTTTCCACGCCAGCATACTTTTTGAGATTTTTAACTGAAATCTCTATAGATTTGACGCCGGACTGCACACCCAACTTTTTGACTGCTTTCCTCATCAAATTTGCCAGCTCCCTCTTCAAGCTCCGTACTCCACTCTCACGAGTGTAACGACGTATAAGCAACTTTAACGCTTCTTTGGAAATACTCCACTCGTTTTTTTTCAAACCATGTTCTTTCCTTAATTTTCCGATTAGATAATGCTCTGCTATCTGCAATTTTTCCTCTTCTGAGTAGGCTTCCAGACGTATTACTTCTAACCGATCCAACAGTGCTGGAATCATATTCAAGCTATTTGCAGTTGCAACAAACATCACATCACTCAGGTCATACTCAACCTCTAAGTAGTGGTCCACAAAGCGTGAGTTCTGCTCAGGATCAAGAACTTCCAAAAGTGCAAAAGCAGGATCACTTCTGAAATCCGAAGACATTTTATCTATTTCGTCCAGGAGGAAGACGGGATTAGATAATTTTGCTTTCTTCATGTGCTGGATTATCTTTCCCGGCATTGCGCCTATATAAGTCCTTCTATGACCTTTAATTTCAGACTCATCTTTTATTCCACCGAGTGACATCCTAACGAATGGTCTGCCAGTAGCTTCTGCTATTGCACTGGCAAGGGAGGTCTTTCCGACACCTGGAGGACCAAGTAAACATAGTATGGAGCCTTTAAAGGATTTTGTACGGTTTTGCACGGCCAAGTATTCGATAATGCGCTCTTTGACCTTTTCTATGCCGTAATGGCTCGCCTTTAGAATCCGCTCTGATGCTGCGATGTCGGTAATCATCTTGCCCTTCTTTTTCCAAGGAAGAGAAATCACCCAGTCTATGTAGTTACGAACTACAGTTGCTTCAGCAGACATGGGCACCATATTTTTGAGTTTTTTCAGTTCCTTTGAAACTTTTTCTTTTGCTTCTGCAGAGAGCTTGCTAGTCCCTATTTTTTTCTCTAGGTCAACAAGTTCATCATACTCTTCACCTTCCTTCTCGTATAGTTCCTTGGTAATTGCTTTTAGTTGTTCATTGAGTAAGTATACCTTATGTGATTTCTTAATCTGACTCTCTGTTTTTTCTTTAATCTGCTGTTTTATCTGCAACACTCCAAGCTCTTTCTCTAGGAATGCATGGACTTTTTTCATCCTCTCTAAGAGGTTTACAGTTTCGAGTATTTCTTGTTTTTCACTGAGCTTGAGGTTTATACTTGCGGCCACCAAGTCGGCTATCCTGCTAGTCGAATCTATTTGTGAGAGGAGTCCAGTGATTTCATCTGGAATTGTTTCGCTTAACTTGACGCACTTTTCGAAATTCTGAACAACTGATCTTCTATATGCCTCTATGTTTACGTCATCGCTTTCTTCCTCTTCTATTGGAAAGACATCTGCTTCGAGTACTCCATCGATTTTTCTGAAATTTACAGCGCGCGCACGGCACTCCACGATTACCATAAGTTTGACACCACCATCCTGAAGATTAATCTTCGGTTCGGCGATCTTTGCTATGACACCAACTTCGTACAAGTCTTTACCTTCAGGGGTTTCTTTCTTTGGATTCCTCTGTGCAACCAAGAGCATTCTTCCACTATTTTCAGACGTCTCTGCCAGTGCTTTATCCATTGCTTGTATTGACCCCTTCCTTCCCATAAATATTGGAAGGTAATCACCGGGAAAGAAAATGACCTCCCTAAGAGGTAGGACGGGTAAATTTAGGTGCGCCGGCCCGGATTCAAACTGAGAATTATCTGCATCATGCTCTTGTTTTGAATCTGCGTCACGATTATTCAGCTCTTCTTCTGACATAAAAAATGCATTCCCTTACATGATATATGGGTGCTAGAATTTTGTATTCAAGCTCACAGACGGTCATTATACAAATTAATTCCTGCAATACCAACTTTTTGCCCAGCTTCTCTCAGTTTCCATATGTTCGCTTTTGTTATGCCTCCCAATGCAAAAACGTTAATTTTTCTTGTGAAAGCTTGGTATTTAAGGAATTTTACAGCTCCCATCGCATTGGAGTTAGTTTTCTTGTTGTGAAAAACTGGGGAGAAAAGTGCCGCATCAAAACCAGCTGCTTGTATTTTTAGATTTTGTTTTACACTATGTGATGCACAACTTATAAACCACTGCTTTTTGAAGTACCGCCACTTTCTCATCTTGCTAAAACTTGACTCCCTTACATGTAATCCTGATGCACGTGTTAGAAGTGCGATAAATGGATCGCCAGCAACGAGAAAGGTCAAACGCAACTTCCTACACATTCTTGAAAGCCAGTGTGCCAAGCTTTTTCTTTGTAAATGCTCGTAACACCGCAGCATAACGAGACTTCCCAGAGGCAGCTGTTTCAAGACAAACGGAACTTCAGACAGCGAATGTCCTCTCTCGATCACAAATAACCATCTAAAAAGGTGTGCGTAGCGCTTGAAGAACATTAAAATGGTTTTATCACTGCCAGTATAACAACTGCAATAAAAGCAATTGTGACTCCTTCATTTGCAAACTTAAAAAATGTGCTTGAGTATTTATTACACCCTCTACTAAAAGCGACGGAACATCGCCAAAAGAATATGTGCAAAGACACCAGTGCAGCCACAAAGAGTAATTTTAGATGTAGCCATGCACTTAGAATGTGACCTGTATCGACCGCCAACAGCAAGCCAAGCGTAATAGTTACTATCATAGCGGGTGTCATAATATAGCAGAGGAGACGTTTTTCCATCACACGAAAAACAGAATCGGTTTCAGTGCCAACATCCACGTCAGCGTGATAGACCATGATTCTAGGTAGGTAAAAAAGGCCTGCCATCCACATTGTGACAACAATGATATGAAGCGCCTCCATCCAATCGGTTCCAATACTCATACGATTCTAGACGTTATAGTACTTTATAAATTCAATTGGTACAGGATGTTTTGATACCTCCTCGGAGTCATCACGTAGAAGCTTTACATAGGTATCAAGCTGATCATTCGTGAACACACCACCCTGTGTCAAAAATTGTCGATCGGTTTCGAGTGCAAAGAGTGCCTCTTCTAAAGACTTAGACAGAGAAACTTCTGAGGATTTTTCGAGTTCCACAGCAGCTCCCGGTAGTAGTTTCTCCTGTATACCTGCTATACCTGCCATAATTAAAGCAGCGGTTCCGATGTATGGATTAGTACCCGCATCAGGAAAGTTAACCTCTATTCTCTTTCCGGAAGAATCACCCTCCCTACAGTGTGGAATCCTCACTGTTGTTAGACGGTTTCCAAGCAAATGATTCGGCCCATAAGCTGCATCATCGATGTTTGCCAGGCGTTTATAGCTATTAGTTAGCGGGTTCAAAATGGCATTTAGCGCTTTCCTATGCTTTATTATTCCGCCAATGTAGTATTTGCATAATTGTGAAACTTCCTCTCCTGGATCCTGAGGTACAAACAAATTTTGCTCATTTTTCCAGAGCGATATGTGAAAGTGCATCCCGCTGCCATTGTAGTCCTTGAACGGCTGAGGCATGAAAGTAGCCGATTTACCATAAGAACTAGCTACGTTACGTGTAATGTACTTGCATTTTTGCACACTGTCAGAAGTCTCTAAAGCTTCTCCGTGGTAAAAGCCTATTCTGCATTGCGACGATGCAGCTTCATGATGGTGCATCAATGGTTTTACTTTTACCTCTCTGAGTGTTTCCAGAATTTCTGCCCTTATGTCGTTTACAGAATCTGAAGGTTGACTTGTCAGATAACAGTTTCTGCTGCCTTCTCTGTGAGCGTGATTATTATACTCGTACCGTCTGCCAGAATTGTAGATCCCTTCTGATGAATCTAGCTCAAAAAAGGCACCGTTTTCTTTGACGGCAAACCTCGCATCATCCAGTACGAAAAATTCCATTTCGAGACTAAAAAAAGCCCTTTCAGCTATTCCGGTGCTGCGTAAAAATTCCATTGCTCTCTTCGTTGTTGCGCGTGGACTATGTTCATAAGAACTACATCCGCGTGGTTCCATGATGTCACAGATAAGGCACAATGTTGGCTGTGCAGCAAAGGGGTCTAAGAAAGAACTGCCCAACTCAAGATCTGGTACGAGCACCACATCGGATTTATGCATGTCATGCCAGCCCTGAATCAGCGAACTGTCGCATGAAATACCATGTGTAAGAATGTCTGTAGTAACACTATCGCTGTGAAGCGTGATGTGCAAGAATTTTCCGGTGGTCGAAGTAAATCTGAAATCAATAAGTCTGATCTCATTTTTAGCAGCGAACTCCAGTATAGAGGCAGCTCTGTTATTTGTCACTTGTGTAGTAAAAAAACCAACGGTAATTGTATTATTCGTTCATCGATTGTGCAATCTGTTTTTGAGTTTCTTCTAAGGTGCTTTTGAGAAAAGTCTTTGGTTAACAACATAAGCTATTTGATTGATAACGCAAGTGATCCTACCGAAATTGTCTTTACCTTGTTTGGGTAAATCTGTATTCTATGCGATTAGCTCTTAGAGCTGATCGTTTTTAATAACTAGTGGCGCGAGAGTTCATTTTACATTTTCCATTCGATTTATATGAAATGTCCATTCTGTGGTAATCGAGATACTAATGTCAGAGATTCACGTTCTGTGAATAAAGGTGCCTTCATAAAAAGAAGGCGTTTTTGTGGCGAATGTGGTGCTAAGTTTACTACTTTTGAAACTATACAACTCAAAGAAATAAAGGTTATTAAAAAGAACGGTAGTTGTGAAAGTTTTGACAGAGAAAAGGCGGTGCGTTCGGTGGAAATTGCATTACGTAAAAGACCTGTTACACGAGAAAGAGTAGATGAATTAATGAATTGCGTCATTTATAAGATTGAACGCATTCATGATGCGAAGATAACTGCAAAGCTTATTGGAGAACTGATTATGGAACAGCTTGCTACTCTCGACAAAGTTGCTTTTATTCGGTTTGCGTCCGTTTATATGAACTTTGAGAACGAAGAAGATTTTATTCGGGTAATAGGCAGTATCACTTCCTAGCTAGGTGGCTTTAGCATGTGAAGAAAACAACTGCAATGCTTTTTCGTATTTACCTAAGAATGGGGATTTTTATCACTTGGAATTGTGAAAAGCATTTCTGATTTGCTCATGATGTTTTCTTGCATAAGGTCATACGTTGGAGATTAAGTCTTGCACCTAAGTAGGAAGCTGGTGGTCTGCTTTTTATGCTTGCTGAGTGCAGGGTTTATCTTTGGCCAGGGTATAAATTCACTTCTGCCTACCTGCGAACTGAGCTGTTATTTTATTTTTCTGCTAACTCTAATATGAATCTCGATTTTACAGTGTTTTGCCAAGAGTTTCTTATTAGCCTTCGATTAGCGCTCGTTATTGTTAAAAACCTCTTAGCCCTTGTTATTCCCACATAGGCTAAACGACGCTCTTCCTCAATTTGCTCAGTGCTAAATAGCGACCTTGCATGCGGAAACGTTCCATCTTCCCAACCTGGAAGAAATACTTGTTCAAATTCCAGTCCTTTAGAAGCATGCAAGGTCATCACATTGACAGCATCGCTATTATTTATTTGTGTATCGCTTTCTGTCAAAAGTGACACATGTTGTAAAAAATCCGTGGCATCGTCGAATTCCTGGATTACTCTGAAAAGTTCGTCAACATTTTCGATCCTGCTCTCATCTTGCTCTTTTAATGCGGATATGTACCCGGACTCCAGTGTAATTTTTTTTAGCAAGTCATGCAAACTGTGATTAAGAGAGTCTTCTTGCCATTTTTTAACTTGTTTCACAAATGTCAGAAGCGCTGTGCTCTTAAGTTTTTCGTTTTCCTCAAGTTTTCTAGCTGCTTCAAACATCGAGCAACCTTGTTCAAGTGAGTAGTTATATATCTTGTTCATGGATGCTTGCCCTAGACCCCTTTTCGGAGTGTTTATTATCCTTTCAAAGGCTAGGTTATCATTTGGATTGGTAACGAGTCTTAAATAAGCAATAATATCTCTTACTTCTTTTCTCTCGTAGAACTTTAGTCCTCCCACGACGCGGTAGGGAACGTTTTCGTGAATGGCTGCTTCCTCGAAGGCTCTCGTCTGAAAACCTGCCCTAACAAGGATGGCCGTATCGCTGTAGGGACACACTAATTTTCTTTCCTTTATCTTTCTGATAATTGCTCTTGCTTCCTGTTCGCTGTCCATGTAGGTAACAATCTGTATTTCCTCACCACTCGGGTATGCTGTCCACAGCTTTTTTGTTAGTCTGGACTGATTATTTTTTATGATATTGTGCGCGGCAGTTAGAATTTTATTCGTCGAGCGGTAATTTTGTTCCAGCTTGATAACTTTTGCTCCTTCAAAATCTTTTGCGAACCTCAAGATGTTACCTACTTCTGCGCCGCGCCACCCATAAATTGATTGATCATCGTCTCCAACGCAACAGATGTTTGAGTGCTTCTGTGCTAATAGCCTCAGCCATAGATATTGACATAAATTCGTATCTTGATACTCATCCACCATGATGTATCTGAATTTTTCTTTGTATTTTTCTAAGGTTTCCGCGTCTTTGTTGAAAAGGGTAACGTTGTGCATGAGTAAATCCCCAAAGTCCATGCTATTGTTTTCCTTGAGTTTTTCTTGGTAAGCATCATATATGGAGAGTGCTTGTTTTTCGAACCATGTGTTTGCCGCATTGTTGAATCTCACCCTACTTGGAGTGAAGGCTTTATCTTTCCATGCCGAGATCAGGCTTAGGTACTTCTTGAGTAGAGCTTTATCTGCTTCGATTTTCTTTTCTTGTGCAACTTTCTGAAGCATTCTGACTTGGTCATCTACGTCTAGTATTGTAAAGTCAGGTTTAAAACCAAGTTTTTCCGCTTCTATTCTTAGGATCTTAGCTGCTGCTGCATGAAATGTCCCAATCCAGTGGAACTTCATTTCTCCAACGATCTCGTTGATGCGCTGGATCATTTCATTTGCAGCTTTATTCGCGAAGGTAACGGCCATAATTTGATTTGGGTGCGCATACCCTGACTTAATCAAGTGGGCTATTCTATGTACCAACGTCTTTGTCTTACCTGTTCCCGCACCAGCGAGTATCAAGACAGGACCATCTACGGTTTCTACGGCAAGTCTTTGCTCATAGTTCAGATTCATAATTGTTGGTTGTACAATGTGCCCAGATCGTACCACATATTCTTTTCTTCTACATGCTTTTTTAGTGGTACTGCACTTTGTTTGCCTAAGTGTCTCTTCAAATGGGATGCTACTCCGAGTTATGCGTCAAGCGGCATATCATGTTGGTCGAACGACCTTTGGAAATGCCCTGAGAAAATTCTCCATTAGCTTTGTCGACAATTCCTCACTTTCAATGCCTCTAAGTTCGCTTATGTACTTCAGTACGTGCACAACATACGAGGGATAGTTTGTTTTGCCTCTAAACGGGACAGGAGAAAGATACGGTGCATCGGTTTCTATGAGCATTCTCTCTAATGGTACTTCGGAGGCTATTTTTTGTACTTCTGTAGCGTTTTTAAACGTTACGATTCCGGAAAATGATACGTACCAAGAATTTCTTATTGCCGCTTCGAAAAGATCTCTAGATGAAGCGAAACTATGCAGGATTACTGATGTTTTACTATTGCTCAACTCAGTTTCCAGTATATGTGCTGTATCAGTTTCAGCATTTCTCGAATGAACTATAAGTGGTAGGTTTGATTCCAATGCTGCCCTTATATGCTCTCTAAATGATTCCTGCTGAGCCTCTTTTGTAGTGTAGTCGTAATGGTAATCTAATCCTGTTTCGCCTATGCTTATCACTTTTTCGTGTTTTGCCAATGATATGAGTGTTTCTCTTAGGGACTCACATTCTGCGACGTGATTTGGGTGTACACCTACGGAGCAGTAGACATTGGAGAATTGCTCAGAAAGTGAAAGCAGATCTTCAACTTCACTTAAGTTGGTTGCGATATTATGCAAGACTCCTACGCCGTTTCTTTTTGCCTCTTCGACGATATCTTTTATTTCTTCTTTTTTGTAGAAAAGGAGATGGCAATGCGAATCGAAAATCATTTGGCAATCTGATTTAGAAAATGGATCTAAAAGCTTCAGGTATCATGATCGGGAGAGTAGTGATGCGGGTAAGGCATAAGGGGAAACTTAGAGGCAAAATCGTTCACGAGATACACATCAAACTTCAACTATGAGGCAGACGAAAGGCGTGCAAAGAAAGCAAGGAAGAGCAGCGCATACAATTTTGTAGAGCACCGCTATGCGAATCTGCACCCAGCACAACTGAAACAAAATAACATATTGAAATGCATGGAAGCAGAACGCAAACTCGGAAAAAGAGTTAACTCTTTTGGCTCTCAGCGTATTTTTGAGCAAAATTTATAGGTGCAAGCATCAGAGGCGGAAAACCCGCATCAGTTGTCGCTGTAGCTATGATTCTTCTCGCAAATGGGAAAAGCAGCGTAGGTGCTTCGACAAGTAATGTCTGCCTCAGTTGTTCCTGAGTGAGATTCTTTATCGTAAAGACACCGCAGTACTTCAACTTACAAACGAACGCAACCCGTGTTTCATCTGAAGAGTCCTTATCTTTTATGCGCGCTTCAGTTTTCAAATCAAGGATTACTTCATATATATCATTTCTCTCGTCTATTATTCTGCTATCTATATTGCACTGTACATCGACTTCCGGAGGATTTTTCATGATGCTAAACACTTCCGGAGAGTTAGGTGTATCGAGAGCTATTGACTTCATGAACTGACCCTCAGGTCGTGCTAATGGCAGGCTTCCTTCGCTATCAGATTGTACCTCATCGTTGGTAATTTCGTCTTTGTTGGGCATTTTTGTATTCTTTACAAATATAAGTGATACTGTAGATGTAGCTTAGAGTAAGTGTGACCTTTTGTCCACCTGTTTCATGTTTTGGTTTAGTAGTACTATTTTTGTATGAGTCTCTTTGGTGGTTTATGGAGTTAATATTGTACGCGATATTGGTTTTTTTTATCTTCAACAGGCTTTATGCATCTTTTGGTAAGGTCTCTGTCGAACGCGAGCTTGGTTTCAAGGCCGCAGAAGTAAAAGAAATTCTCGAAAAGAAGGTTAAGACGGTCGATCAATTTACTTATGTTGCTCCAGGTGATCTTCAGGGTATTGTGTCTGCGAAAAAAGAGATCGAATCTTTATGGAAACAAGATTTTTCGACAGATCGATTTATGGAAGGGGCTGAGCGTGCTTTTGAAATGTTCACCAAGGCTTTTGCTGATTGCGACCTAAAGGTTTTATCAAAGTTGCTTTCCAAAAAAGCCTTTAGCGTTGTCTCTGAGAAAGTAGCACAGCGCAAGATCCGTGGTAATACTCTTGAGAGGACTTTAGTTGCTTTGCGGTCGAAGAATTTGATTAAGCTTAGTGTGATAAAAGGTGTTTTGTACGCGACCGTACGGTTTGTTTCCGAGCAAATTAATGTTGTACGCGATGATACTGGCCACATACTGTCTGGGGACCGCGACACAATAGAAGTGATAGAGGATAAATGGGTATTTGAAAGATCATTGAAGTCGCCCCACAATAGCTGGGTTGTATGCGAGTTTTCCTAGAGCATGATCGGATTATTCATTCGTTTTGCTACCAGGGTATTTGCTTAGCTTGGTTTTTGTTTGGGTATTTGATGTGCTCTGTTTCTACAGTGATTTTTTTCATTGTAGACAAAAAGAGCGTTTGCTGTGCGATTTTATTGTCTGTGTATCCTGCACACTCTACAGGAAGGAGTCGGATTTGTTAAAGTTAACTTTTTCCTACGAATTCTAAAGACGCGTCGCTTCCTTAAAGTTAGTCTATACCCGCTATACAAGAAAGCTTGGAAAGTTGCTCGGGGTTAAGTTCTTCTATTCTCATTTCAGGACTAGCTCCTACTTGCGCTAGTGCTGAATGTAATGCTTCGGAATCTTTAAAAACTCTCGATAGGCTTTTTTTGATCATTTTCCTTCGTTGAGAAAAACCTTCGACCAGGATCTTTTCTAAAACAGATTTATTTTGTGGCCATTTTTCTTCTAGTGGCGTCAGCTTTACAACGGTAGATGTTACCTTTGGTGGTGGTGTAAAGATTTCTGGTGCGAGTGTAAATTGTGGTTCTACTTCGCATTTAAGTTGCACCAAAACAGATAGAGCGCCATAGTTTTTGTTTTTAGGTTGCGCACAGATACGGTCTGCCACTTCTTTTTGAAACATTAGTACCATCTCACGGACGTACTCTACTTCATTTATCCAGCTTAGCAACAGATGTGTCGCAATGTTGTACGGCAAATTTGCGATTATGGTGACCTTTTCTTGTTTATACAAATCGCTTAGTCGAATGAGTAGAGCATCACCTAAAGTGTATTTATAGTTCTTATGCTGTGTCATTAGTGAAGATAGTGGCTCTGCAAATCTCTTATCTTTCTCGACTGATATGAGTGAAGCTGGTTCTCTAAGAAGTATTGCGGCAGACAGTGTCCCTAGTCCAGCACCTACTTCGAAGATGTGTTCACCCTTTACTGACGTTGCCGTGTTGACTATTTTGTCGAGCAATTTCTTATCGTAAATAAAGTGTTGTCCAAGCAGTTTATTGTATTGTCGCACCTTTTTTCCTTGTTCTGATCAATGAGTTCGCTATTCACAGTATAGCCGGAGTAATTTGCGCGGAGCAAAACACGATTCCTATTTGTTTGCCTATTTTTTGCAAATCTCCTTTCTTGATTGTTGGGTGAATTGATGCGTAATCTCAACTTTCTTTTTTGATAGACCAAGGGTTATTTTTGGATAAATGTGCAATTCTATTAAAGATGCAACTTACTACTTGCAAATTTTTATATAAAATCATTCTAGTTTGAGGATTTATATTATTTTCTGCTATTATCTTGCAGTTGATTATGCCAGACTACATTGCAAATACCATCTTTTTCACTGTATAGCGGCCTCTATTTAATCCTAAGTGCTATTTTTTGCGTTGTAATCTTTTCTTTATCACGTGAGGCGGTTGAGGCGTCCCGGGTACAGGTTGTAATGGAAGGGTATGCAGCAAAAATGGAAGTCCTACTCAATCACTCCACTGAGTGGGCGTATCAAAAAATCACAGACCTTTGTAACAAAATAATTAACAGTGACTTAGTGGAAAGGGAAATTGAGGATTTCAATCAAAAGAATGAGAAGATATATGCGTACTGGTCCAGGAGTGATAAAACGGAAGAAGTGACCAATCAAGTAGGAAGTGATTTGTTTCCTGCTATTTCAATAGGTAGATCGCTGCTCCAAAGAGATTTTGGTTCTTCTAGAGGGGAACCAGTTTTGCCGATCACAGTTATTGTTAAGAGTCCTAAAAACACTGGGCGGTTATTGTTTTACTTGTCCCTTAATGACTTGTTTGCAGCAATGAAAGATTTGGTGAAAGGAGATCCACATATGCAAATAGCCATCTTAAAGGAGAATGATGAAGTGTTACTTTCTGTTAATCTTGATCGGAAGGTTGAATTTTACGATTTAAAAAATAAAAGGTTTTCTAATTTTCTCAATCTTATAAAAGGTCAGTATTCGCATGGTTTTATGAGGGCGAGCGAAATGGCTCCAATTAGAATATGTTATTTTTATAGAAGTGATGTGAACATGTTCTCGATCATAAATTTTGTCGATTTTGCTCTTTTATTCTCTGCTTGGTTATGTCTTTCGTTTTGCTGCTGTTTTTTTCTGTGGAAGGAGATCTCAAAATTATTGAATAGCATCGCAGGCAAAGATACGGTATATCATTTCTACATACGCGAACTCTGTGAAGTGTATGCTGGTATAAATTTTCTTTTGGGGGAAGTTGAAAAGGGCAAAAATAAGGTGGCACAATGTACGAACGAAAACAATAAGTTGAAAGAGTTAAACAATATCTATGCCTTTGAAAGGGCAAACATGAATGCAACTATAGATGAATTGGCAGCAGAAAAAGAGATTTTGCTTATAGATAAGATGGTGTCGGAAGAGAAGATAGATTATCTAAAGCGAAAAGTGAAGGAAAATGAAAAGTAGATACATAGATGGTATCAAAAAGAACAAGTTAAACTTTGTCATCAGGTATCCGAGAAGATTTTTCTTAGTTTTCATTTTGATGTTACTGCAGTTTCTGTGCGGTGCTCCGATTGTTTTTGGATTCAATTCGCTAGATCTGTTAGGTATTTGCGAAATTAGGGGGCTTGTTTATGCATTCGGGATTATTGTATTTCTTCTCCTTACCTACAACTTAAAGAAGCTTCACTTAGTACTTGCAGCAGCGGAATTTCAAAATATGTTCTACTCGAATGCTGCAAAGGCACTGACCGAATTCTACTTGATTATCACCAATGATGGCGAGGTGGTATACAGAGATGAGAGAACAAAGATAAAAAATCTACAATCTCTTTTAGGAGAAAAATATGCGAAGTTCATTTCTGATATCAAGGAAGGGGTGCTGTATCACCATTTTCCTTGCGATGGTCAGGTGATAGAAATTATCCCTATGATTCGTCCAAAAGGGTATTTCATTGCTGCGGCCAGGAGAGTTGGTGCAAGGGAAATTTATGATGTACTTCTACAAGAAGCAGGGATCTCCTTATATAGCGTTAAAGGTGACTCATTGAAGTTCAGAGGCGCTTGCTATTTTGAAGAGGCAAGTTACAGAAAAACTTTTCTTGAGGACAAGCTTTACGCACTAACAGAAGTTCATTTAACAGAACAAAACCGTAAAGGTCTCTTCCTGCAAAATTACAGAAGGTATTTCAACGACACACATTATGGAGTTTTAGTGCCAAAGTTGAAAGAAATTAGAGAACTAGCGGACAATGCATCCATTGGTATTGTTTTGATGAGCAATGACTTAGAGATAATTAGTGCAAATAATGCTTTTTTTGACATATTCGAGAAGGGAGATCAGATAAAGCAGTTTCTTCGCGATAGATTGAGTGATTTTAAATGTGGAGATAGGCCGTCTATATTTAACTTCTCAATGGAGAACGGTGATAGTGCACGACTTTACCTTTCAAGTTATGGAACTCTTAATGCAGGTTTTCTTGTTGATCTAAGTGAGTTAAGTGACTTGCAGAAAAAATTTCAGCATTCTCAGAAGATAGTTTCTTTGGGTGAGTTGAGTGGTGGTATAGCTCACGATTTTAATAATATTCTCACCGCTATAATGGGTTTCGCAGAGATCTTACTTGAAGATATTCGACTGGAAAGTAAGCACTACTACAATATTGCTCAGATAAGGTATAGCGCAAAAAAAGGTAGAGATTTGGTGAAGAAAATTTTGGCTTTCTCTCGAAAACAAACTCTACATCCCGAGGTTCTGAGTATGGCAGAAGTTGTGAAAAGTATGAGGCAGTTTATAGAAAGGCTTGTCCCAGAGAATATCAAACTGACTTTTGTCATTAGATCGGGCCTGAAAAATGTAAGGGTCGACAGGACAGAGATAGAGCAAAGTCTTATCAATTTAATAGTCAATGCGCGTGATGCAATAGAAACTTGTGGGGAAATTACTGTTGAAATTGCAGAAACTTTAGTAAACAGAAAATATGCAGTTCTTCGCGGCACTCAAAATGAGGAGGTTGTTTTAAAGGGAGAGTACATAAGCCTTGTAGTGCGAGACAATGGTTGTGGAATGAACGAGGAAATACTGTCGAAAATTTTTAATCCTTTCTTTTCAACAAAAAGTGTAGATAAAGGCACAGGTTTAGGTCTCTCAACTGTTTATGGCATAATGAAACAGATGAAGGGTTACATAAATGTAGAAAGTACCGAAGGTAAGGGTTCTGCTTTTACACTGTTGATCCCTGTTTCATACGAAGATGTCACTAGTGATGTAAGAAAGGTTGATGAAGATTTAATTCCTTCAGAGAAAAGTAGAGGTGCGAAGATACTTCTGGTTGAGGATGACAAAATTGTCAAGAATTTTTTAGTGAAAGCTTTAAGTCGTCAGGGTTTTAGTGTCGTCGAATATGAAAGTAGTAAGTCAGCTCTTGAAAAATTTGAAGAAGAAAAAGATACCGCTGCTCTACTCATTACAGATGTCGTAATGCCAGGTATTGATGGTCCGGAAATGGTTAAGGAGATGAGAAAGCAGAAAGCGGACCTAAAAGTTCTTTTCATGTCTGGGTATACGCGTGACAAGTTGCATTTAGACAGTAAAAATCGTGATGAGGTTTTTATAGCGAAGCCTTTCGGGATTAATGAATTGATTTCTAAAGTTATAAGCTTAACTGAAGGTAGGGGTTAGAATGCATGAAAAATAAAGTAAGAGTATCCGAGTACTATTTACCCCTTATGAAAAATGTGTCGAGTGAAGTTAAGTTGCGCTCGCACAAATATTCCTTGCGTGCTGGACTTGTAAAGCAGTGTGGGGCCGGTCTGTATAGTTGGCTACCTTTGGGTCTCAAGGTACTAAGAAATATCGAAAATATAATCAGGCAAGAGCTTGATTATATGGGAATGCATGAAATGCTAATGCCTTGCATTCAATTGGCTAAGCTCTGGGAAGAGTCCGGAAGGTATTCGGATTATGGTAAGGAGCTGTTGAAGTTTAAGGATAGACATGACAACGAGCTTCTTTTTGGTCCAACGAATGAAGAAGTCATTACAGCGATAGTTAGAGACGATCTTGCTAGCTATAAGCAATTGCCTAAGATTCTTTATCACATTCAGTGGAAATTTAGGGATGAGATCAGGCCAAGATTTGGCCTGATGCGTGCACGTGAGTTTCTTATGAAGGATGCCTATAGTTTTGATATAGATCAGCAATCTGCTAGACTCTCTTACAACAAAGTATATCAGTCTTATTTGCGCATTTTTAAGAGGCTTGGGCTCAATCCAATTCCCTGTAGAGCAAATGCTGGAGTGATAGGTGGTAGTCTGAATCACGAATTTCACATTACTACGACTGAAGGGGGAGAAGGTAAAATTTTTTATCCGGAGGAGATGAAAGAGCTCGTAGATACGTTTTGCAAAATTGATCCTTCCGATGAGCATGCAATATCTGCTATAATAGAGAGATTACAGAAATTGGATTGTTTTACTGAAGAGTGCAGTAGCTCTAGTGCGGAAAATAACAGTAGGATCTCCACAGCGCAAGGGATAGAGGTTGGGCATATTTTTCTATTCGGGGAAAAATACTCCGCTCCTATGCAGGCTCGCTTCTCTGATAGAAGTGGAAACAAAAAAAATTTTTATATGGGGTCCTATGGTATTGGAATTTCAAGATTACTTGCTGCGATCATTGAAGTACATTCCGACGACAAAGGCATTATTTGGCCAGAGTCCGTCACACCATTTAAGGTTGGCCTCATTAATTTGCATGAGGAATCTTATGGTTTTGCTAGCGAGATTTTTTCTAAATTGGATAGCGTCATATACGATGATACAAATGACAGTCAAGGTGTGAAGTTTGCCAGGATGGACTTAATTGGAGTGCCTTTCCAGATAATTGTCGGGAAAAATGCTCTTGTCGATGGGACAGTTGAGTTGAAGTTTCGTCTTGATTCAAAGAGAGAAAACCGCAATTTTAATGAGCTTATCTCGTTTTTTAGTCATACATAGAGGTGCATATTTGATGGAGCAATTGTGTGAATACATCTGGAAATGAAGAAATGCAGCTTTTGCTAGTATCTACCCGCTTGTTAAAGAGTGAGAATGCGTACTTAAGAAAAAGAGCTGCTTTGAAAGAAATTACGTTACCGTTTCTTTTTTCAGGGGTTGCTGCTGCTATTGGTTTCTTTGTAAAAGTTGGTATTCCCGTAATATCAAAAGAGTGGTTCTCTAATACAAATGAATTGGCAGCAAGGGTGGTGATGTATGTGTTTGCTCTGTGTCTAGTATTTCCAATTCTTGGTTGCGTACTTAGCAACAGCGTAAGAAATATAAGAGTGCTAAAGGCTTTGGATCTATCAAGGTATGAGGAGACAGAACCACCGCAAGGAGAAGGAAATGCTGTTCAGAAGTGGTGGAAGAATTTCACAAGTCCAGATAACCTTGTTGTAAACCTGTGTTACTATTCTATCTCCCTTTTAACTGCAGGTTTTCTTTGTTTTGTTCAATACGTTGCAATTAAGGGAATAAGAGAACTTTTCTCTGATCTCGAACAGCATAAAACAGAAATTGTTGTTGGTATTTCGATAGTTGTTGGTATACTAACCGCAACTTTGGGTATTATGTTCTCCGGTGCGCTTCAGAACCTGCTTTATCACAGGCAGGCAACACTTTTTCCATCTTCATGTTTTTGCGTGGAAAAAGTGAAGGGTATTGAAAGTCAAAGTGATGTGTCTGTTGTGCAAGGCTTGAATGTGTGAAAATTTTCCATAGTCTAAATCTCGCTAGATATTGCATATGTTGCCTCTTGTTTTTAATATATGTGGGTGGCCTTTCCTATTGTCTTTCTAGGTGATTCTAGGACTTCCCGATGTCAGAGAAGCTTATATATCATTTTTCCTCTTCTAATACGGACGGGGATGCCTCAATGTTGGATGTGCTCGGCGGCAAGGGTGCGAATCTTGCGCAGATGTGCAACATGGGGTTGCCGGTGCCGCCAGGATTTACAATTTCTTCGGGTGCTTGTGAGCTTTATCACCGCGATAAGGGTCTCTTCCGCAAGATTTTAGAAGAGGAAGTGCGCAAATCCTTGCGAGTACTTGAGGCTTCTACTGGTAAGGTATTTGGATCAAAAGTAAGACCGCTCTTGGTTTCAGTGCGCTCAGGCAGCAAGTTTTCTATGCCAGGGATGCTCGATACCATTCTTAATGTAGGGCTAAACAGTGAGATCGTTCGCTCTTGTGGTAACAGGTTTATCCTTGATAGCTACAGAAGGCTCATTCAGATGTATGGGGATGTGGTTTTAAAAGTGGAGTCCTATCATTTCGAAGAGGCGCTGTACAACTACAAGAACGCCAGGGGTATCTTAAGCGATAGTGATCTCAGCACAAGCGACCTGCACGAGCTAATAGAAGTTTTTCACGAAGTTGTAAAACGGCATTCTCATGCTTCTTTACCGGAGGATGTTTATGTACAGGTCATGGCTTGCATAGAGGCTGTTTTTCAGTCCTGGGGAAATGAGCGTGCAAAGACGTATAGGAGAATTCATGCTATTCCAGAGAGTGTGGGTACTGCAGTTAATATCCAAAGTATGGTCTTTGGGAATTTCAATGAGTGTTCTGGTTCTGGTGTTCTATTTACAAGGAATCCTTCCAGTGGTCACAAAGTGATGTTCGGTGAGTACATGAAGTGTGTACAAGGAGAAGATATTGTTTCCGGTGTTAGAACGCCTAAACCTATTACCGAATTGAAGTCTGAGAATCCAAGATTGTATGAACAACTTGAAACAATTTGTCAAAGCTTGGAAAAGCACTATAGGGATGTGCAAGATATCGAATTTACTATTGAGAATGGTGCGTTATATATACTTCAAACGAGGAGTGCAAAGCGTTCTGTAGAAGCGGCAATAAAGGTTGTTGTCGATATGGTAAATGAGGGATTGATAACAAAGGAAGAAGCTGTTCTCAGAATCAGCCCAAAATCGCTAGAAAGCTTACTTCATCCTAGAATTGATGATGAAGTAAATCATCAAATAATAGGTAGTGGTCTACCCGCATCACCAGGTGCTGCCTCCGGAAAAATAATTTTCTCCACTGAAGAGGCAGTAAAGCGGGCTCAAGCTGGCGAGAAGGTGATTCTTGTCAAAAGTGAGACCAGTCCAGAGGATATCGCAGGTATGCATGCTGCAGTTGCAATTCTTACGACTAGGGGTGGTATGACTTCGCATGCAGCCGTTGTTGCAAGAGGAATGGGCAAGCCTTGTATTTGTGCTCTTTCCGGCGGAAGCATCGACCAATACTCTCAGATTCTGCGTATTGCTCCAGGTGTTACTTTGAACAAAGGAGATGAAATTACAATTGATGGGGCGAGTGGTAATGTCATCTTAGGAAATGCAAGTACTTCTGAGTTTAGTTTTTCTGATGAATTTAGCGTCTTCATGGGTTGGGTTGATGAGTTTAGGCAAATATCTGTGAGGGCAAATGCTGAAACGAAAGAAGATGTCGAAGTAGCGTTAAAGTTTGGAGCGGATGGGATAGGGCTCTGCAGAACTGAGCATATGTTTTTCTCCGAGGATAGGATTCATATAGTCCGCGATATGATTGTTGCGGAGGATCCACGGCAGAGAAGTGTAGCTCTAAAAAAGTTGCTTCCTATTCAACAGGACTGTTTTACGGCAATCTTTCGTGAAATGCATGGTAAGTGCGTCACAGTGAGACTACTTGATCCACCGTTACATGAATTTTTGCCAGCTGATGAGGCAAGCTTAGAGAGTTTTAGGAAGCATTCTGCTCTTGAAGAGTCTTTCATACAAAGAAGGATAAAGGCACTTAAAGAAGAGAATCCGATGCTGGGACATCGTGGGTGTAGGCTAGCGATATCTCATCCTGAGATATATGAGATGCAGCTTCATGCGATTTTTGGGGCGGCACAAGAAGTTGGTGGTGTAAAACTGGAGATTATGATTCCGTTTATCATGAACGCAGATGAACTGTGTGCCATAAAACAGCTTGTTACGTCGGTTGCGCAGGGGTATTCGGCTGATTATTTATTAGGGAACATGATTGAGTTGCCTTCCGCTGCAATTCTTGCCGACAAGATAGCCGAGAATTCAGACTTTTTTAGTTTTGGAACTAATGATCTCACTCAAACGACTTTGGGCATTTCGAGAGATGATTGCGGAATGTTTATGAATATCTATAAGGAAAAGGGTTTGTTCAAGGAAGATCCGTTTATCTCTATTCAGGTTGATAGTGTTGGTTTCTTGATCAGGGAAGCTATCAAAAAGGGTAAGAGTGCGAACAAAACACTCAAGGTAGGTATCTGTGGTGAACATGGTGGTGACCCATATTCTGTAGAGTTTTTCGCATCTTCTGGTGTGGACTATGTTTCTTGTTCACCTTATAGGGTTCCGGTTGCGAAAGTCGCGGCTGCACAGCATTCCATCAAGACAAAGCAAAACAATTAGATTCCTTAGTTGGGTCTTGCGGAAAATAGCGATTTTTCAATTTTGTTAATTACCACGCTTAGCACATAAGAGGAGTGGAACTGACCTAGATTGCACGTTTCCTGGTCAATGCACTCCTTTCTTGCCAAGTGACTCTCGCTGTGGACGCAGCTCCTTACCTAACGTCAATTTCTCAGTGTATATCCTTCTATATCTGAAACAGCTATGGATACAACCTAGACATTTTCCACTTTCCATCCGATTGAAGAAGATATAGGTACCTGTCTATATCTGAAACAGCTATGGATACAGCCTAGAAATTTTCCACCTTCCATCCGATTGAAGAAGATATAGGTACCTTTTGTTCAACCTATGTTCGCCGGCAAGAAAAAACTCCATAGTGTGAGGCTTTAAACGGAACCCTACCCAGTGTTTTGGTCGTTTTATCGGATCACTTGAGTTTTCTAACTTTTCCACCTCACTGAGAAAGAGTGTTTCACTTACTAATTCTTGAGACTGCTTAGAAATTGTAGTGACAGCTCTACTTTTTCGCGGGCGATAGGCAAAGTTTGTGTCTGCTTCTTTTTCATCGACAAGGAAGACCTCTCCACGCCCGATAACCTGTCTTTCGTTCCAGTAAAACACGAGCGCTGCTTTTGGATTATCGAACAGGTTTTTACCTTTGGTGCTATTGGCGTTAGTGTAGAATGTAAATCCGTCTGCGGTAACATCCTTGACTAAAACCGTCCTCGCATAAGGAATATTATTCGTACATGTTGCAAGCACGGCAGCAGTTCTATCATAAGCATCAGCATCCTTTTGCCATAGCAAAAACTGTGTGATTGGATCTGCATCCATTAAAAAGCTTACCAAGCTCACTATACATTAATCGTGATGCAGGAATCATACATTACTTTTTCACGCAAGGAAATTTTCATAAAAAAGGGAAGTTGCAAACGCAACTGAGTCACTTATATACCTTGTGTTGATGGTAAAGTAGGGTGTTATGGATTAAGACTTCTTTATCCGAACCGCAAAGATATATACAAACCAATGTCAATGGCTATGCGAGATAGGCTAGATCGTTCCATTGACATTTTTTGCAGGATGCTGTGATCTGTTTCCGTGTATACGCTGGGCAATTCAATTTATGTGACATAACCGCCCTGTTTGGTACAGTCTATCTTATGTTAGTTTAAGTCTATAATCCTGATATACATAAGCATATATAATCTATCTTAGATTTAGCCTTTTTTAAGTTCCTTGTCTTAGCCTTGAGCTTACGATTGGAATTGTCGGTTTATGCCGCGTGTCTTTAGTGAAAGAGAGAAGGGTAAGATTATTCAATTTCTGGGTCATCCGAATCTGCTACAACTTTTCAGTGACTACGTTTTCATTAAAGATGATGTAGTTGAGAAGTTAGCAATTGAAGAGAATGATGAGAGTGTAAATGCGATTTTTCTCCTCCTTTTTGCCGATGTTTTTGTAGAGCAGAAAAATGGTGTTTGTGATGTTTTCTCCGTGACAGTGCTGAATTATGCAGGGCCCAAGAATGAGGGATTTTTTGTGGGGAAAGAGAAATATCTTTTTAAGGGTCTCCTTAAGCTTGTTGCCGAAGAATTTTTTCTTCCTCCTGTGGGTGTGGTTCCGCATAAAAAAGTTCGTAGTTTTGCTGAGTTGTTTAATGTTGTCTTGGGAGATGACCCAACAAGCGCTGGTGCATCTAATGATAAAGAAGCTCCCGTGCAAATTTGTTTTAAGGTATTGAGTCAACTATCAAGATACCAAGATGCTGTTGATACCTCTGAAGGATTCGATTATACCGGTACGCTAAACAACTTGACTAAGTTGTACGAAGCTATTAGGGAGGGATCCATATCTTTACAGGAATTCTATCTATGTTATGAGAACGGCATGTTAAGTACGTTGCACAGTTCTACATTGCTCAGTGGAACAACAAACTTTTTGCACAGAATCCCCGGTTCTCAGTTGTTTATGTATGGTGTCAGATATTGTACTAACTGGATTAAGGGTATTTGGTAATTTTCTTTACTGTTCATCTAGTTATGAATAGAAGTAATGACGCATGTGGTGTACTTGTAGGGGTGGTCTACCGAATACAGTTATTCTTTTTTATTGGCGTCATTGACATTTTTGATGAGGTGTAAGTTACTGTTGCGATAGTTTGGTGGTGCAGCAAGCTGAATGAAAGAACTCTTCCACCCTTCTGAGAAGTTTTTTTGTGCATGTTTCTTGGCATATTTGTTGCCGGAATTCGGTGGAGTTTTTATAATTTGCGCTATACCAGAGAATATGCTTCCTTGCGATTCCTATGCCTGTTTCAGTGCCATAGTGAGAAAATATTGAGTGAATATGTTTCAGTATTATCGGAAGTTTTTCCTGTGGTGTAGGTTCTTGTAATCTTTCGCTTGTTTGGAGGAAGTGCAACATATTTCTTATAGACCACGGTTTTCCGTAGGCTCCGCGGCCGATCATAATGCCGTCTGCGCCGGACTCTGCCAAAGCTCTTTCGGCATCTTCATACGTTTTTATATCACCGTTTGCTATTACCGGGATCTTAACAGTATTTTTTACTGTCCGAATGAATTGCCAATCCGACTTTCCTTTATACATTTGTGCTCGCGTTCGTCCATGTATGGTGATCATTTTTATTCCAAGGTCCTCCGCGATTTTTGCTAATTTTGGAGCATTCCTATTATTTTCATCCCAACCGGTGCGCATTTTTAGTGTCACTGGTATTTTAACCGCATTTACTGTTGCTTCGAGGATTTTTGCTGCGTGACATTCATCTTTCATTAGGTAGGAACCAGCATATCCGTTGACCACTTTTTTAACAGGACATCCGAAATTAATGTCAATAATTTTGGCGCCCATATCTTCATTGATTTTCGCTGCTTCCGCCATTACTTCTGGTTCGAATCCGGCTAATTGGATAGCAGTGATATCTTCTCTAGGAGATAAAGAAACTTTTTTCATTGCATCTTTTGTTTGTAGTATCATAGCTCTGCTTGCGATCATCTCAGACACCACAAGTCCCGCGCCAAAGCTTTTCACAAGATCCCTGTAGGGCATATCAGTTACGCCAGACATGGGTGCTAGAATTACGTTGTCAATGCTTACGTTATTGGTCAGGTTGAGTTTCATTGATTTTCCCTAAAATGATAAGATTAGCAAATTCACCAATTAATTTTGTATACAGCTGTTCAATTTGCTCTTTTATACTAGAGACGTCATTCTGGCGCTAACGTTCGAAAATGCAATAGAGACCTCGAACCCTCTTCTGCTTTAAGTATTCTGAATGTTCTTGATTGCATTTGTCCACACGAAAAATACTATGTGAAGCTAAGACGAGCTATCAAGAAGCTTCAATGCTGCATAGTTTGTGAGGTCGCAACCAACTGGGGTCACTGTTACGTAACCACTTTTGAGGAATTGGCAAAACTGCGGAGAAGACGTTGTTTCGATCGTAATATACTTTTCGTTACCTTCTTCATGTGGTCTAGTTTTAATTACAGATTCCTTTTTGTTTAGGACATTGATATTCCTATATTGCGGCACGTGTTTTACGCCTATAACCTTGCATTCGGGGATGTTTATGTTCAGCACGCAATTTTTTAGGATGTCAACTTTTTCAAGCATTAAAAGTATGTATTTTTTTATGTGTTGACTGTCTATGTTCCAGGTCATAGTGCTGGGAGTCGAAGAATAAAACTGGCTAAAAGCAAATGCAGCTGTTCCAAATAGCATGCCCTGCATGGCCGCGGCTATAGTTCCCGAGTATAGAGTGTCTATTCCTAAGTTTGCACCAATATTTACACCAGAGAATACAACATCCGGTATACCACTTTTCGTAAGCCTGGGTTCATAGAAAGCTGTTATAACGCAATCTGCCGGGGTTCCATCAACCGAGAATACGTTTTCAGCAATTTCTTCAATTTTCAGCTTTCTACCGAGGCTTACGGCATGACTAGACGCGCTCCTATTTGTTCTGGGTACGACCGTGACGGTATCCAGAAAGCCAATGCCTAGGACAAATTCCCTGAGAAGTTTCAGTCCTGGTGAATCAAATCCATCATCGTTTGTTATAAGTGCACGCATTCTAGCAGTTTTAGTCGCTCTATGTGATTCCTAAGTGTATACAATTGTGTTAGTTCAGCAAATAGCTCCCATATCTTCATAATCAAATTTTGCTGATCTTTAAACAGAAGCCACTTCGCGAGTGATATTTGAATCCTATAATCACGCTCTTTTGTTGATGACTTGTGGATCAATGAATATTGTAAGTTAACTAATCTCCTTATACCGTGCTTTGTTTCAGGTATTGATAGCGTTATTCAGTTAATATGTGCAGACACTATTTGTAAATGAGGTAATGGATTTCCTCGGTCGCCTGGACTACAATTTGAGCTTGATCGTTGTGTCTTTCGCACGTGGTTTATGACTCTCCATAGTTATCCAATTGTTGAACATGAATATGATGTTGTTGTTGTAGGAGCCGGTGGTTCTGGACTGAGAGCCACTTTAGGTATGGCAGGTCAAGGTTTGCAGGTTGCGTGTCTTTCCAAGGTTTTTCCAACTAGAAGTCACACTGTAGCAGCTCAAGGAGGAATCAGTGCTGCATTAGGGAATGTCAGTGAAGACGATTGGAGATGGCATGCCTATGATACTGTCAAGGGTTCCGATTGGCTTGGTGACCAGGACGCAATTGAATACATGTGTAAAAATGCTTCCAGTGCAGTAATAGAATTAGAGAATTTTGGTGTGCCATTTTCACGGACATCCGAAGGTAAAATTTATCAACGTCCATTTGGTGGTATGACGACCCATTATGGGAAGGGTCGTGCTATCCGGACATGTGCTGCTGAGGATAAAACGGGCCACGCGATACTACACGCTCTCTATCAACAGTCTATAAAGCTGAATACGGAATTTTTTGTGGAATATATAGTCCTTGATTTACTCATGGATGATGAGGGTTGTAAGGGAGTTATTGCCTGGGACCTAAAAGATGGCTCATTACACAGGTTCAGGGCGCACATCGTAGTGATAGCAACTGGTGGCTATGGTCGTATTTACTTTTCGGCCACAGGTGCACATACCTGTACTGGTGATGGTAATGCATTTGTTCTGAGGGCAGGCCTGCCGCTCCAGGATATGGAATTTGTGCAATTTCATCCAACTGGTATTTATGGGGCTGGTTGTTTGATAAGTGAGGCGGTTCGTGGTGAAGGGGGCTATCTGATAAATTCAGAAGGGGAAAGATTTATGTCTAAGTATGCTCCTTCTGCGAAAGATCTTGCATCCAGAGATGTTGTGAGTCGTGCAATCGCTATGGAAATCCGTGCTGGTAAGGGTGTGGGTCCAAAGAAAGATCATATCTACCTTCAAGTTTCACACTTGGGTTCCGAGGTTATAGAACAGCGGCTTCCTGGTATAAGTGAAACTGCACGTATCTTTGCTAACGTGGATGTAACGAAAGAACCTATTCCGGTACTTCCAACTGTTCACTATAACATGGGCGGGATCCCAACAAATTATCGTGGAGAGGTCCTTACTATGGATGCTGAGAATGTAGAGAAAGTTGTTCCGGGCTTGATGGCCATAGGTGAAGCTGCTTGTATTTCAGTGCATGGCGCGAATAGACTTGGCTCCAATTCTTTGTTGGACCTCATTGTTTTTGGTAGAACAGCTGCTATTAGGGCTAGAGAGATCATAAAGGCTGGTGCAAAGCACTCTCCTATCGATGGGGAGTTAACAGAGCGTGTTCTAGCGCGCTTTGATAGGTTTCGTTATGCAGACGGGGGGCTTCCTACGGCCATGTTAAGAAAAAAAATGCAGTTGATCATGCAGGAGCATGCTGCTGTTTTTAGAACTCAGGAGGTCCTAGATGAAGGGTGTAGAAAAATGCAGGAGCTCCTCCATGAAATGGATGAGATCAGTGTGACTGACCGTTCACTTATCTGGAATACTGATCTAGTCGAAACACTTGAGCTCGATAATATGGTGTGTCAGGCCGTTGCGACAATAGAATCGGCTGCAAATAGGAAAGAAAGTAGAGGTAGTCATGCTAGGGAAGATTATCCCGAAAGAGATGATGAGAACTGGCTCTGTCACACGTTGTTTTGGTTCTTACCGGACAGTAACGAGGCAAAGTTTGCTTACAGGCCAGTACGTCTACAGCCAATGACTGATGAAATAAGGTCATTTCCTCCTGAAAAGAGGATCTATTAGGCTGTTTTCTGCTCACATGCGGGGTTTTATGGGTAGTTTTGTTGGGTTGGGTGCCTCTCCCGAATGTCGTTTCGTATGTTTGCTATTTGCTAATTTAATAGGGAAGAAGCTAAAGCTCTTTTGTAGTTAAAGCGATTCTTAGTAGGTATTTTTTCTCTACGTAAAGCTCCTCAGGTGTTGAGAGGACTTTGCTCATTTGTAACCATCTGTTATGCCAGAAAATAGCCGATTGTCCTAATTTCTCTAATAGAATTTTTTCACCAAAGAAGCTTTCTTCTTCCAGAACTCCATGATGAAATTTAATGATCCGGTTGAATGTAAAACACAGTAGTTTCTTTAATGACGCTTCAGGAAATTTTTCTGCTATCTGGAATTGTTTTGTTGGACCCTGACTTAGTATGCAGTTGTTTGGAAAAGAACCTTTTGTTTCTTCTTCCATAGATTTCTCTAAGAGATTTCTATACTGTGCAATTAATTTGTCTATTTCCATATTTTCTTTCAAGGGAGGAAAATAGATGTGAAAGCAACGCGAGCGAACTGTGGTTGCAATCTGCTGTAAGTGTCCGGTTATAAGCATGAGTGTTGCTGTCTGTCTTCCTTCCTCTAGTACTTTCAATAGGGCATTTGTTGCACCGGCTGTCATTATCTCAAAATGACTGATGATGATAATCTTCTGATTAGAGAAATTACTGGTTAGATTCAGAAATTCATTTATTCTCTGTATGTGAGCAACTTTGATGGATTTTTCTTGAATGATCATTAAATCCCCAATCGCTTTGTCAGATTTAAGGATCCACTTTGCATATTTAACCGCGATCCCAAAGATGTCGTCTAAGCTGGGGCCGGTAAGAAGCCACGCACGAGACTTTTGGTACCCAGATAGTAGAACCTTTTTTTGAGCCTTGTACATGTGGGAACGGTAGGGGACTAAAGACTCGAATTCTATACAATATTGTTATTAGTCCATGTCTTGTCAAGGCAACTTGTCTAATCCAGTCTGAGATTGCGTTTAATGCTTTGATACAATTTGAGAAGTTTAGGTTGCTATATGAGGAATAAGTTAGTTGCTAAAAGTAGTCTTTGTTCGTGTGGTGCATACTTTAGGTGTGGTGCATACTTATTTGCTAGTAGTTTATTAAAGTATGCTGATGTAGAATCTCCTCAAAAATCTAGATGATTCTATGACAAAAGCGCTTCTTATAGAGAAGACAGGTGGTCCAGAGGTTTTTAAATCGGTGGACATCAATTTTAGGGTACCCAGAAGTGATGAAGCTCTTATTAGACACACAGCTATTGGAATAAACTACATAGATATCGAACAAAGAAGTGGCTTTTACAATCTGCATGAGAATACTAGCAGACGGAAGTTGCCGGCGATTGTAGGATGTCAGGGAGTTGGTGTGATAAAGGAGTTGGGTGAGGGTGCGGTTGTGGATGTCCAGCCTGGGGATAGAGTCTGCTACGCCACGATACCATATGGTGCTTACTCTGAAGAACGTGTAATAAAGCTGAAATATCTCCATAAAATTCCAGATTTTCTTTCTGATATTGACGTGGCGGCATGCTTATACAGTGGGATGGTATCCTTCTATCTTACGTGTAGGGCCTATCTTGTGATGAATGATTTTACAGTGATGGTTCACGCTGTAGACACAGATATGGGAGATATGTTGTGCCAATGGATTAAGGCGCGGGCTCCTGGGTGCAGGATAATTGGTACCGTTGGTTCGATGAGAAAATTAGAACTACTTAAAGATATACGCTGTGAGTTGTTACTGAACTATTGTGAGGATCCAGAAGTTCTTAGGGAGAAAGTACATAAATTTACCCGTGGATATGGTGTAAATGCCGTCTATGACTGCATTGGGAAGGATACCTATCTGCTCTCCTTGAACTCTCTTGCACGATTTGGCATATATGTGCTCTATGAACAGAGATCTGGTGAGATTCCTCCTATATCTTGGAAGGCTTTTCGTGCGCGTTCTTTATTTTTTACGCATCCTTCTTTGTTTCATTATGCACGCAATCATGTGGATTCGGTGCTTGCAGTTGCTGAGGTTTTTCATTACATGCGAATCAAAAAAGTAGTACCTAATATTGCTCTTCGGTGCAGAGGCTTGGATGAGATACCAGAGGCACACAGGCAGATTGAAGCTGGTAACGTAAGTGGTGCATCTGTCGTTATCTTTTAAGTGGTGTGGTTTTTATTCTAGCTCACGCGTGGACTCACTCAATCTAGAAAAAGTTGTTTTAGGGCCTTTCCTGTGCTGTCTTAAAAAGGAGCTTTCATATTACATGTCCCACCACTGTTGTTCCGGTTGGACGCTAATGTCGTAGGTATACAAGTGCTGCTCTATTTGTGTGGTATTCGTAGAAGGACGTACAACTTGTAAACTCTGTTTGTCCTATTGCGTTAGCACAAGTTCAAATGGGTGGGTGTCTGCTATTTCATTTTATTCCACTGTCCACATTCGAACATACAGGTTGGAGTTCTCTTTGCTTTTATAGTATAAAATGGGTGTTGCTTTTACTGTAGTCTGAAATTTTGTCTATTACAAACAAACGAGCCGTAATATACAAACCCACCAGGGCTGTTACTCAGTCTGGGTATAGTGATCAAAAGTGGGTGCTCAAGTTTTATTCTGATGAACCGAAATATGTAGAGCCATTAATGGGTTGGATAGGTAGTCGTGATACAACCACCCAGCTGGTGCTTAAGTTTAGCAGTCAAGAAATGGCAGAGGCTTATGCTAAAAGAAATGGTATTGACTATACTGTTATTATGCCGCAGCAGGTGAAAATAAGACCAAAGTCATACGCGGATAATTTTCAATGACTAAATTTTACGATTTTATAATTTCTGGTGCAGGTCTATCCGGAGTTTTGGCGGCGCATTTATTGAAGAATCTTGGTTTATCTTATTATATCTTCGATAAAAGCAGCGAAGCCTGTGTCGACTTTAGAACTAGCGCTATTAGTTGTGAGTCCGTGCGTTTCTTTGAGACGCTTGGTCTATGGCAGATGATGGAGTCATTCGCTGTACCTATAAACGATATATACACTTTCCAGGAGAAAAGTGGCTCCTTTCTGCATTTTGAGGGTGACAATGCTGCTCTGGATTTCTCAATGAGTTATGTAGTACCAAATCTAGTGCTCCAGGATGTTTTATATAAAGGAATCGATATTAATTACGGTTGTGCATATAAAAATGTATGTCATTCCCATGATAGGGTGCGTGTGGATTTCCCAGATAAAGTGATCGAAGGAAGGTACATGCTTGTTGCAGAAGGTAGATACTCTAATACCGCAGGACTACTGGGCTTCAAGATGATACGGTCGAGCTACAGACAGAGTTGTATAATATGCAATTTGCGAAGCACTGGTAGAGAGCACTCCAATGTTGCGGTGGAGCTGTTCTTAGAAGGTGGTCCGTTTGCGTTGTTGCCGTTGCGTAAAGGTACTGAATTTTCTCTTATCTGGACGGTTAAGTTTCCTTTTGGTGATACACTTGCAAAAATTGATGAGAAGGAATTTCTTGCGGAGGTGCAAAAAATCTCAGATATTGAGTTCGAGAAAATTCTCACGCCGCGGATGGTTTATCCTATTGTGTTAAACTTTTGTATGAATCCACGTAAGGGGCCAGTTATGCTAATAGGCGATTCAGCACACGGGATACACCCAGTGGCCGGTCAAGGATTTAATTTGGCTATATATGATCTAAAAGATCTCCATGACGTGTTGAATAAGTATGGGTTAGACAATTTCGATGAGTTGGCTGACGCATATTTGAAAAGGAGAAAACGCAGTGCTCTTGCTATGGTTGCTTTCACTCATTTTCTTGTTAAATCTTTTTCTTGTGCTTCGCCTTCGTTACGTGCTGCTAGAAGCTTCGTATTGGATGTAATAGAATCGAGTACTCGGTTGAAACGTTTTTTCATGGAGCGTGCTGCCGGAAAAGGTCTGTAGTAATCGAGGGAATATGTTGTCTCTAAGGGTTGGGACGCGTTGTTCGCCATTGGCACTGGCTCAGGCACGTCTTGTCGAGAGAGCGCTTGCGCCCTATTGTGCGAAAATCGATTTGATTGGAGTGAGAACCTCTGGCGATATAGTCAGTGACGTTCCTTTAACTGAGGTGGGTGGTAAAGCTCTTTTTCTTAAGGAGCTGGAAGAAAGACTTCTCACAGGGGAAATAGACATAGCAGTCCATTCGATGAAAGATGTACCCGCGTTTTATCACGGTGATCTTGAAGTTCTTCCTGTGCTAAAGAGGGCTATTCCTAACGACGTTTTTGTCTCTTTCCGATACCCGAATATGTTGTCTCTGCCGAATGGTGCAGTGATTGGAACTTGTGCTCCACGTAGGGTGATACAGCTAAATCAAAGATTTCGAGTTGTTCCTTTGAGGGGTAATATTGCTACCAGAATAGAAAAAGCTAAAAACTTAGACGGAATAATCCTTGCCTTCTGTGGTTTGGAAAGACTCGGTCTGCATACCATGATTTCAGAGGTTATAGATCCAAGTATTATGATACCAGGTGTAGCTCAGGGTGCGCTTTGTGTTGAGTTTAGGAAAAAAGATCGTTTCCTTAGAGAATTGATTCTGAAAATTTCTGATAGAGAAACTATGATTTGTACCGCAGCTGAGCGGGCTTTTCTCGAAGAGATAAATGGTGATTGCAAAACTGCTTTAGGTGCACTCGCTGTAGTGAAAACCAATACTTTACATTTCACAGGGATGCTTGGTAGAGATAGAATTCCACGTTATTTTAGGACTTCTGGATCCTGTTTGCATGCGAGACAAATTGGTAGAAGCGCTGCTCTCGCGCTTTTGCGCATGTAAAATATTATCTTCGTATTTTTTGAGAACTCATCTTTGCGAGCGTTGTCATTCTTATTGTTCTGAGTGATTTTCCGGGAGAATGTGTTTGTCAGAGCTATTCCTATTCGTCAAGTGATGCCAAGTGTTAGTGCATGGAATAGATTTTTTATACTACTTTGCGTGCGAGTTTTGCTGAAAAATTATCAGATTTTGTAATTTTTGGAACGTTTCTGGTTGTTTTGTGAGAGTGCAGTCAATAACCGATATTCATTTTGCAATCCTCTAAATAGCGAAGCAATTTTTTAAACTCAATAAAAGCTTTACTCTTGTAAATGGGAACTTATCGAACAAGCTACATGTATTTCAGAGCGAGAAGGTAATAAGCTCAATTTTTGAAAGAGAAGCATTTAAATTGTTTTGATGTAGGAGCAAAGTTTCTCTTCAAGGCTAGTTACAGGAACATCAAACTCCTGTAAAGCGTTTTCATCTGAGACACTGCCGTACTTCAGCATCTTAACTTGCTCGCGTGTTATAATCGGTGCGGTTCTACCTGAGATAAACTTATTTATAGGTTTTAGTAAAAAGCATTCAAGAACTGCAGCTTCGCAGAGTGCCATCCAATAAGGAATTGGTACACATATCACAGTTATGCCAAGAAGTCTGCTAACGAGCGAGCAAATCTCATTTAGTGTATATCTTTTTGCTCCGACTACTCGGTAGGTTGCACCTTCCAATGTTTCGTCCTGCAATATTTTGGTGACAAGGAGAGCCAGGTCGCCAAC
Source organism: Neorickettsia sp. 179522 (assembly GCF_001593535.1). Taxonomy (NCBI): domain Bacteria; kingdom Pseudomonadati; phylum Pseudomonadota; class Alphaproteobacteria; order Rickettsiales; family Anaplasmataceae; genus Neorickettsia; species Neorickettsia sp. 179522. The sequence continues at coordinate 312,416 of NZ_LNGI01000001.1, forward strand.
ATAGACTGGTTGTATTGATGCAGTTTTGCAGGCAGGCAGAAACAAAATGCGTAATTTTTTGCTCAGTTTAACGAAAAGATTTATGAAGTTGTCCTCCTCTCCGAAAACAACTCCTGGTCTAATTATTATGCTTTCTGGGAAAGCTGACCTTACCGCTTCTTCCCCATTGATCTTGCTTCTACCATACTTGGTTGCACCCTTACAACCTAGTAGTGCAGAAAAATGAATAAAACGCCGTACGCCACGTTCCGCAGCTATTTGTGCAACCCGTGCGCATGCTACATGATTGATTGTGTCAAAAGAAGCGCTTGGTGTTTCTCTTAGAATACCAACCATGTTTATCACGATCTCAGAATTTCCGATGCCTCTAATGATATCAGCGGTACACCTTATATCACCATACACCACTGAGATCTGGCCTAGATTTCCAGAGAGCTTCAGTTTTTTCTCGCACGAGAATGAGCCGGAAACAACGGTAACCTGGTAGCCGGACTTTACCAGTTCTCTTACTACATAGGAACCGATAAATCCACTGCCACCAAAAACAGTGATCTTTTTCATAACCAAACCAACCAAGACCCAAACCACCGTTTTTGATATCTAGAAACTTGAGACCCGTTTGTGCAGGTGGAGACAGCATCCATCCAAACTACGCCGAGTATGGACGTTTTAGCCTCCTTCAAGTTCTTCTGTAGCTCAAAGTTTTGATATCTTCTACGCATGGCCCAGGCCAAGGCTAGTTTTTCACAGGATAAGAGGAAAAGCAATACATGTCTTTATCTCTAATTTTGGTGTTTTCCCTTTGTTAATTTAATCGATTCTACGCTGCATTCTGATTGGGAGTACGTACTTTGATAGTAAAAAAGAAGTCATATATTTCTGAGATTTCACTTTGGGATCAGCTTTTCTACAAATATGCACTGTGCTAAGTCACAGGGACACTTTCTTAATATGTCACAGGGACACTTTCTTAATACGTGTGATTATAAAGAGTCTATTGGGAGTCATTTTACTTACCAAGTAAGTTAAATAAACTGATTACAAAGTAAGGAAACTTCATTTCCTATTGTTCTTGTTATTTTTCCCTCTATTTCAAGTTCGACTATTGCCAACAGGAGAGTCTTTTCCGGGATGTTAAGCTCATGTGCTAACTGATTTATCGGGATAGATGTACTATCAATTTTTTTGAGGATCTGAGCTTTGATATGGTTTATTTGGTCAGAGTCATAATTAAGTATGGAGAAGGGTATAAACTCTTTGTCTTCGACATCCAAAAGGGTCTTATAAGCAAAATCGTTACGTTTTTTTTTGTTAAGGCTCTGTATCACATCTAGGGCATTTTCGATCAGCATGGCACCCTGTTTTAGGAGTCTGTTACTTCCCGAGAATCTTTTGTCGTATGGTGCTCCAGGTGAGGCAAAAAGATACTTGCCTTGTGCCAATGCGTACTGGGCAGTAAGTAAAGAGCCAGAGTTCTCTGAGGCTTCGATGATGATAACGCACTCGGAAAGACCCGAAATTATTCTGTTCCTACGTGCAAAATGAGCAGATTGTCCTCTCTTACCGAAAGGAACTTCCGTAGCCACCAAGCCACCTCTTTCGATTATTTTGTCTTGTAACCTTTGATTTTCGGCAGGATAATACTGATCTATACCAGTTCCTATTATGGCGATGGTTGGTAGTGTGCTATCAGTGATTTTCAACGCTGCTGTGTCTACTCCTACAGCCAAGCCTGAAATGATTGTATATCCTTCTTCTGCTAGTTCACGCGCAAGTGAGTAAGCAAAGTTGCAGCTATTAATTGTGGCATTCCTTGAGCCTACTATTGCTATGGAAGGAGTGTTAAGTAGTTCTATATTTCCTTTTACTGTAAGTACTGGGGGCGGATCTCTGATGAGTCTTAGGTTCTTACTGTATTTTTTTTCGCAGGAGGAAAGAATACTGGCGTTAAATTTTTCGGTTAGCTCAAGTTCTTTGAGTGCATCGGCCTTAGAGAAAGATCTTATCTTTTTCGTACCTGTTTTAATAGCGGCAAGATGTCCTAGAGCGTTTTCCGCTGTTCCATATAGGCTAATTAATGAGTGAAAAGTCACTTCCCCAACTGTCCTGGACAACTGTAGCCAGAACAGCAGTTCACTTTTAGATAAATTCTTAATTATCATAAGATATTTCTATTACATCGCGCCTGTGATGTAAACCGTGGATGTAATGTTGGTAGTTAGGCTCTTTTTAATTGCTATAGGCTAAAACTAATATCTACCTGGGGGTAATATTGAATATGGAGCAGAATTTTGTAGAAAGGCGTATAATGGGTCAGCTGTGCGAGTATTGGAAAGGTATCCAAGGTGGAAATAAGGTTCCAAAGAAAGCTGATATAGATGTTGATGAGATAGCTCACATAATGCCTTATTGTGTGATTGTCGACGCAAACCAGGAAGATGGAAGAATTAAATACACCCCCAGTTATGTTGGATTCAAAGTGAAACAGTTTGAAGAGAGTGGTATCTTTTACGAAACGTTTATCCAGTTTGTCTCTCCGAGCACGGATACTTTCCAGGAGTACATAGACGAAGTCTTTCAGACTAAGGAACCTCTTACGGATTCTGGCGAAGTCGTTAATGGTAATCAGGAAGAAGTCAGGTTTAGGCAGTGTGTTCTCCCTTTAAGTGAAGATGGAAACGACGTGATTTCCGTGATTTGTGCAATAAACTGTAAAGTATACTAGGTAATGAGGGGAGTACCATTCTTTTGTTAAAAGGTCACGTAATAGCTATCAAGACCACCTATTTAAAATACTCTCAGTGATAGTTCCGGGTGTACGAAGCAACAGACTTGCGCCGCGATGGGTTCCGTGGGTAGGAAAACATCCATCTCAATCAAAGACACGCAAATGACTCCTACGGGAATCGAACCCGTGTTTCCACCGTGAAAGGGTGATGTCCTAGACCGCTAGACGAAGGAGCCTGAAAATGAAAGACACATGCTAGAGCTTAAGCTAGCGAATTTTTATTGTCAACGGCATTAGCAGAGGGGTACCTGTTATTAGATAACGCTTCCTTTTATTACTCTGGTTTGTCAACGTATGAAAGTTAGGAGATGACGTCTAATGTGTATGATGTTTATCTGTGATATTCTTGAAATCTGCATCTCTGAAAGGGTATCTCAAACGCACTGTTCATTATGAGAGGAAAGAGTGGCGGTTATTGAGCTTTTTCTTGGTTGTTTTTGCGTACTATTGGAGTTTTTTTCAGAAGTCGTATTAGTGTGCTTATATACTTGTTTCATAACATTGCCTTTCTTCTTTTTAGGGAATTGTAATACTATTAAAAGCATATATAAAAGGATAGCTTGTGAAAGAGCGTTTGCTCTGCTAGATCTAAGGCTTGTTGTTTTTACTCTTTTTGCAAATGGCGTTACTTAAGTTGGTCATAGAACCTGACCCGATATTGCATGAAGTTTCAGAAACCGTAATTGGTGTGTCAGATGAAAAAAGAGAGTTCCTCCGTGATATGCTAGAGACGATGTACCACTATGGTGGTATGGGATTAGCTGCAGTTCAAGTGGGTGTACTTGAGAGAATGATTGTTGTGGATGTTCCACGAGATAAAGAATGGAATTCAAGTCCTCTTAATCATGTAGGATATGAAAGCTCAGGAGGTCCACACTATTTTGTTAACCCCGAAATCATAGAGTTCTCACAAAACTTAGTTTTTGCTGATGAAGGGTGTCTTTCGCTTCCAGAACAGGATTATGAGGTAATGCGCCCGGATACAATAGTAGTTAAATATCTGGACTACAACGGACAAGAGTGCCTACTTAAGGCAAATGGCTGGCTGGCGCGCTGCATACAACATGAGGTGGATCACCTGAATGGAAAATTATATGTGTCGCATCTGTCGAAGCTAAAACGTGATCTTGCAACAAAAAAGGCAGCTAAAATAAAGAAGCGGAACTCTGCAGCGTAGACGAAATCCCACCCAGGACTTGCTATAGCAAAACCAAAGGAGCAACAAAGAAGAAGGGAAAATGGTGGGTAGTAACGGGCTCGAACCGCTGACCTCCTCGGTGTAAACGAGATGCTCTACCAACTGAGCTAACCACCCAACGGTCTACATTGTATATTTTTTCTTGAGTGGATGTAAAGAAGCTGCGATCCTACCTTTAAAAAATTGTGTTTGATATCGAGTGGTAGTCACTTGTGTAATCAATCAGTTATAAGAAGTATTGTATTTACTGAGTCATACGATACGCGAATTAATTTGAGCATAATTTCGTATGATGGTAATATTCCCCTTGTAAATCCAAGGTATCGAGGATGCAATCCGATTCTTTTGTCCGTCTTAGAAGGACTCGTGGAAATAAAATTATCCGAGACTTAGTTGCTGAGACTGCACTTTCCCCTTCGCAGCTTATATTGCCACTGTTTGTTGTAAATGGTTCAAACATTGAGTTGCAAGTGAATGAGATGCCGAATGTGTGTGCATATTCTATCGATGTATTGAAAAAAGTAGTAGAGAGCGCAATAACGGTTGGTGTCAGGAGTATCATGCTTTTTCCTCGGGATCCGGATAAGAGAAGTTCTGAAGCAGAAGAAGCTTATAATCCAGAAAATTTGATCTGTCGCGCGGTTAGAGAACTCAAAAGAGATTTTGGAGGTGATCTTGTTGTGATTACTGATGTCGCAGCCGATCCGTATACGATTGATGGCCACGATGGGTTTTACAGAGACGGAAAAATTCTTAATGACGAAACATTAGAGCTCTTGATAAAGCAAGCCTTAGTTCAGGCTGCAGCTGGAAGCGATATGCTTGCTCCGTCGGATATGATGGACGGAAGAATTCTTGCAATCAGAAATGCTCTCGATCTCGCTCAATTTTGTGAGGTCCCGATTATATCGTACTCTGCTAAATATGCTTCAAATTTCTACGCACCTTTCCGAGACGCATTAGGTTCTACGAATATCGTGCTGGACAAGCGATCTTATCAAATGGACTATAGGAATGCGAAAGAAGCCATGCGAGAAATAGAAGCCGATGTTAATGAGGGTGCTGACATCGTGATGATCAAGCCGGCTAATTTCTACCTTGACATAATAAGGATGGCAGTAGATCGGTTTTGTGTGCCCATTTTTGCATATCAGGTTAGTGGTGAATACAGAATGCTAGTTCAATATGGAGGACCTGAAGTGTTGTTGGAGTCGCTCATTGCAATGAGAAGGGCAGGTGCAACCGGGATAGTCACATATGCTGCTGTTGAGGTTGCAAAATATCTAGTATCGTAGCTATTCTTTCGGTCTGTTTCATTATTTCGGGAATCAAAGTGTGAATCGAGCAGGTGACACGATCGGTAAGAGCCTTCCTCTTGAGTCGTCTCTTACTTCACATTGGTGCGGTCTTTGTAAGTAAAACCAAACTATCAGCGAGAAAATTATGTCGATATGTAACGGACAGGAATTCTCCAATTGAGAATAAAGATTTTCCTATTTCTGACTAATTCGTTTATTCAAAGCGTTGATCTCTGCTCCATATATGAAACACAGATTGAGCAAGTAAAAATACAACATCACTACGATTATTCCTGCAATACTTCCATAAATTATGTTCATCTGTGCAAAAGAATGTAAGTAGAACGAAAACGCAATTGAGGTAAGAATCCAGAGTGACACGACCATTATACTTCCAGGAATAACATCGCAAAATCCTTGCTTCTCTTTTGGGAAAAAAATATACAAAGCCGATACAAAACAAAAGACGCAGCACGTCGTGATGGCGCTATATGGTAGCCAATTTGGTCTCTTCAGTGCGTGAAGGAAAGATACATTCTTTGTTAAGAGCGGATATATCGTCGGAAAAAGAAGAAAAGCAAGTATGATAACGGAAATTAAGAGAAATTGTATGACGCTGACAAAACGCCTGAGTATGTACTCTGAAACTAGAGCTTCAGTTCCAAAGTTATAGGCTTTGTTTACTGCTGCCTTTAGCCCTTCTACAATAGACGAGGCTGTCCATACTGCGCCGAGAATGGTCAGCGTGAGAAGACCATGTGTAGGACCCTCAAGGATCTCCTTGATATACGGCATTATACCTTCGATGATGTTTTCTGGCACGTTCTCTATGAAAAACGACAGCAGTTTTCTCGTTATTTCATACGAAGAAGCTCCTATTATGTTTGCTATTTGACCTGCTACAGCAGTGAAGAAAAATAAAAATGGAAAGATCGACAGAAGTAGTAAGAACGATAGGTATCCAGCATACTCCGAGCCGCCATGATACAGCATGTTGTACAATGAGATTTTTAATACCGCGAGAATTCGCTTCATTTTTTACGAGCTTTGTAATTGCACAAGCGACAAGTATCAATACTAGCCATATTATTTGACATTTCTATAATTGTGAAAGAATATCCGATTGTAAGAGCTGCCTCGTTATATGAGTCCTTTAAAACAATTTGAGGTTTTTCCATTAATTCGACTCCCAGAATTTTTCGGTTGGGATGTCAGTTTCACCAACTCCTCATTATACATGATACTTACAGTTGTATTTGCCTCTCTCTTCCTTTTTGCCGGTGTTTTCAGAGGTAAGGTGATACCAGGACCAATGCAGTCCTTTGTTGAAGTAGTGTGTAGTTTTGTGTTGGGAATCATTAAGGGTAGTTGTGGAAAGGCCGGTTCGGACTATTTCCCTTTGATTCTATCAGTGTTCTTGTATGTCCTGTTTGCAAACCTTGTTGGAATGTTACCGCTTCCTATGAGCTTCACAGTGACAAGTCACATAGTTGTGACACTTGCACTTGCAATGGTCGTCTTCGTTTTTGTGACCCTCGTTGGATTAAAAAAGCAAGGCATGGGTTTCTTTTCCATGTTTCTTCCTGATGGAACTCCTAATTGGATAGCTCCGCTGATGATATTTCTTGAGGTGTGTACCTATCTCTTTAGGCCAATTAGTCTTGCCATCCGACTGACTGCGAATATGATTGCTGGTCACACAATACTTAAGGTCATTGCTGGATTTGTATATCCGGTCTCTGTATTGATAAGCCCTTTATCTTTTTTGTTTGTGGTGGTACTAATAGTGTTTGAGGTGTTCATAGCCATGTTGCAGGCTTATATTTTTGTCATGTTGACCTGTGTCTATTTGAATGACTCACTGGTGAAACACTAACGTGGTTATTTTGTAACGGTATATGGAGTTAGAAGGTCTGAAATTTTTGGGAATTGGTCTCTCTGTCGTTGGTATGTTGGGAGCTGCTATTGGCGTGAGTAATATATTCTCCATGATGCTTAATGGTATCGCTAGAAACCCTGAGTCCGAAGAAAAATTGAAGAAATACGTCTATGCAGGTGCTGCTTTGACGGAAGCAATGGGGCTTTTCTCATTCGTTTTAGCATTGCTACTGATTTTTGTTGCGTAGATGCCTCAGTTTGATATATCTACCTATTTTGGGCAGGTATTTTGGTTTTCTATTTCCTTTCTGTTTTTATACTGCTTTGTCAGGTTCGTCTTCGTTCCTAGGTTTAATGCCTTGCTAAATGTGCGAGCTTCTGTATTGAAAGAGAATCGCAAGTTGATAGCTAGAATGAAAGAGGACCTAGAGCGTTTAGAGACCGTGTGGAATGCTGCTCTCTCGGATGCCCGCTTTGCTGCTGAAAATATCCTTCGTGATGCAGTTATCTCTGTTGAAGAGTTAAGAAGTGGTGTTGCCGAACGCTTAGCTGTTTTAAACAGTGAGTTAAGAAAGGAGAATGAGGCCCTAATTGACGCCTTTTTTGCTCAGAAGTTGCTTGAGCTTGAAGAGTTGTTTGTAAAGCTAGTGGAAGACTATTACGTGGTAATCTATGCTCCGTTCGTAGTTGGTTCTGCTGGTGTTCATGTGGGATCTGTGCGTAAAAAAGCGCTAGAGGATTTTGCCTGTCTTTATGAGAGATTAAGGGGATGTCGGTAGAAAGTGTAGTTATAGGTTTCGCGTTTTTTACTGCGTTTGGTGTCCTTGCTAAACCTGTTGTTGGCGCGTTTATGCGCTCCCTTGCGTGTCATTCGGGTAAAATAGAGGATGAGATATCCTCGGTCGAAGAAGACCTTTTGAGAACCAAAGATTTGCTTGCGACCGCGATGAAGCGTAATTCATGTCTTAATAATGAAGTAGAGCGAATTATCGCCGATGCGAAAGCACGTGCTGCAAAGGTATATGAAGAGGGTAAATGCAAAGCAGAAGAGGACTTGTCAGTTGCAGTTGATAGGGTGCGTGCTCGTATTGAAAGAGATAACCGAGATCTCATGATGAAGGTGAAGCTCTCAGTATTGGATGGGGTATTCCAATGTTTGGCGGGCTTTGGCGGAAAATCGCTTGAGAAAGCGGAGCATGAAGCATTGGTGTTACACATGGTTGAGAAGCTTTCCATGGATATTCCTCCTTGCAATGAACAATGAGATTTCTTTTTCAAAGCTTTCCGCACTTGTCTTCGATAGAATAGTGGAACTTGCCGGGCAGTCTCCTCTCTGCGATGAATATGATTGTAACGAGGGAGTAGTTGAGTTGTTTCTTCGTCAGGGTGCGTTGCTGATTATTGAAAAAGCGGATCTTGGTGAGATATGGGTATCCGGCTTAGCTATAGGTGCTGAACGTTTTTATTTAGACAGCGGATGCTTTGTCAATAGAAGTGGCGAAGAGATAGTTAGCTGGATTGAGAGACTTCTTCAACTTTAGCGGTTCTGATATCTCTATGATAGATACAAAACCCCCGTACACGTATAAGGTGAATGAAGTCTCTACGATTGCTGTTCCGTTGCAAGTCAGTGCACCCTGAATTTTTAGCAAGTGATCCCAGCAAACGTAGTGAGAGAACAAATCTAGTTCCTGAAAAGGAAAAAAGTACTTATAGATCTGTATCTTCGAAGAAATCTTCCTCCAACAGTGTTGAGCTTCTTTCTTTCAACTTAATCATTGCCATGCAGGCATTTACAGCGGCAGTTCCATAAGAAACAGATCGCTCATTTGCTTGCTCCATGTTATTTGCCGTTATAACGCCAAAGCCTATGGCAAGGTTATTCTTGATGGCGACATCCATAATCCCGTGACAGACCGTGGATGAAACATAATCGAAATGTGGGGTAGCAGATTTAACGATGCATCCTAAGAGGACGTAACCAGCAAAATCTTTAGAATGCAAAATATTAAGTGCAGTGGGCAACTCGAATGCGCCTGGTACGTAAACAGATTTATAAGCTATTTCTTTCTGTTTAAGGTGTTTTACCGCTGTTTGACACAACACCTTGCAGATGTCAGGGTTGACCTTGCTGCAAATTATTAAGATCTTTTTTTGCATTGTATAGTTAGTGATAAATCAAGAGATCACGCGATTCTAGCATTGATCAGCCACAAACGAAAGCGAAGTAGACTTTGGTACGGAGCCCAAGGCCAAACATTAGAAATGCCATGAGAAAAGTGATTTCCTGACACAAGAGGTGATAAGAACCACATGTGTATTATGGGATCGTTTCCCTAATGTTAAAATTGCCTCAAGGAAGGCTCTCTTGGGTTTCCGCTACAGCATTCAACTTTTTAGTAATTAGATATCTACCTATCATAAACTGCTGTATTAGCGAGAGAATATTGTTGAACACCCAATAAAGCACTAAACCTGAAGGAAAGCTTGCGAATAATATCATAAAAACATAGGGCATAGCCTTAATCATAAAAGCCTGTGTGCCGTCCTCATAGTGCGAAGGGCTGAGCTTCTGTTGAATGACCATAGTCAATCCAAGTATTATAGGTAGTATTCCTATTGAGAGAAGATCCGGACAGTTCCAATTAATCAAGCCAAATAGAGTAAATAGGTTTGTAGGATCTGGCAGCGAGAGATCAGTAATCCATAGAAAAAACGGTGCTTGTCGCATTTCTATAGTTATAAAGATTACCTTGTAGAGGGCAAAAAACACTGGAACTTGCAACAGAGTTGGTAAACAGCCGGACATCGGTGTGACTCTGTGCTTTCTAAACAGCTCGACACTTGCTCTGTTTAGGGCGTCCTTATCATTTTGATATATTGATTTAATCTTCAAGATTTCAGGTTGTAACTCCTTGATTTTAAACATCGAGATGCCGGACTTAATTGATAGCGGCAACATTAGCACTCTAATGAACAAGGTTAACAGTATGATTGCAACACCGAAATTCCCAACGAGTTGATAAAAAATCTGTAGCAATTTTGAAATGGGTTTTGTTATAAAATACAAAACACCAAAGTCTACAGCTCTATCAAAGAGGTAAATTCTCATGTTTTGTGCATACTTTTCCAATAGGGATAGCTTTTTTGGCCCAGCGAAGAGCATAGTTTCCTTCGCAATAGAACCACCGCCACGCACTATTTTTTGTGTGTCAAAATTCGTAATGCGGAAGACGTCGTCACTTTTGTCTTCGACGTGGCTGACGTAGACTTTTCCATCCGATGAATTTTCGAAAATCTGAGATACAAACCAATACTTATCTGAAAAACCAAACCATCCGCGTCGGTTCTGGGTTTCCTCATCGAGTGCTATACTCTTGTTCTTTTTCGCTATTTTTGAGTACTTGAGTTCTATTAGTCGATCTTTTATTACTCCCACAGGTCCTTCGTGCATTATAAGCATGCTCTTATTTGTTTCAGGAAGCCTCTTGGTAATTGTGAAATGTGAGCCAACACTGAGATCATTTTGTGATTTGTTCTCAACGATTTGCTTGAATGTAAACATATAGTTATCGTCGAGACTCACGACTACTTTAAAAAGCAGACCGGACCCGTTGTCCCAAGAGAAAGTGACCGGATTGTTTGGAGTCAAAATTTCAGAATCAGCCTTCCATTTTGTTTTGGCAGATGGAGTCTTAAGGCCAGAATCACCCGGTATTGTCCAGCCTGGATTAACGAAATATGTACCTTTTGTTTTGTTTGGATAAAGGAGTCGATACTGATTTTCTAAGTCATCAGATTTATAATCTTTGAGGATTAGATCATCGAGAGCAAGACCAGTTAATTGGATACTTCCCTCGAGCTTATTACTGCTAATTTTGATTCGTTCTGCACTCAAGGTGCTTTCTAAAGACTCATACACCTTAACATTTTCTCTTTCTTGGACTTCATGCGAACTTTCCCTTTGTGCGGGATTATAGAATACGAGGTTCCATCCGATGATTACGAGAAACGACAATAGAGTTGCTATGAAAACATTGTATGTTTGCTGCATTAAGGATGTTGATGAATGATGTTCAAGTAGTGATGATAACACAAAAACACTCGACATCTAGAAACTTTCTCGCTATATATAAATAAGACTGTCCCTGAGAGGGTAGACTGGAGAAAATAAGCCTGCTTGTGTCCGTAGCTGCTTCTATGAGACTTCCGTTGGTATGCGTATTCAAATTGGGATTTTTGTTTGTATGAGCGTATCCATGCTTTCTTTCTTCACTCTTGCTCTTTGAACTGTTCTATGCGCGGTGTTAGTTCTTGATGTCTGGTTTATTGCTTGCGTTGCTTGCTGCACTGCTTTTCTTATCTCTTCTTTTGTCCTGTGTATTTTCGGGTGGTGAGACCGCTATAACAGTGGTGAACCCAGCTAAGTTGATTCAACTCAGGGGTAAAAACGACAGAAGAGTTGCGCTATTGATTGATCTACACAACGATAGAGAACGTGTCATCAGTACGATATTGTTATGTAACAATGTCGTAAACATACTAGCCTCATCTATATCAGCTTTTCTCGTGATCAATTTCTTTGGGAGCATTGGTGTATTAGTTTCCACTTTTGTCATGAGCATAATAATAGTGATTCTTGGTGAGATATTTCCAAAGACTTATGCAATTAACCACCCTGAAGCACTTGGCATGTATCTTGCCCCGTTCATGGTCATTCTGGTTAAGCTCTTTGGATCACTTGTTAAGTACGTGAACTTAGTAGTAGGTGTTTTAGTGAAGTGGTGTGCTCCATCGAGTGACTCAACTAAGGTTTTTTCTCCGTATGATGCCATTCGTGGTTTGATAATGTTGCATAAAAAATCGTATGTGCAGCAGAATACGCAAAAAAATTTGGAGGTCATTAATAACATGCTGGATCTTACAGAACTGCATGTTGATAAAATTATGACGCACCGTAGAGATGTCTACTCTTTGAACGTAAATCTTCCGAAAGATGAGCTCATCCACTTGGTGCTTGGAACGACATATAGGTGGATACCTTTATGGGAGGAAAGAGATGATAATTTTGTCAAGGTTCTTAATGCCGCCCAACTCAGGATTGCTTGTGCAAATGATCGGGAAATTAAGATAGAAGACTATCTGACTGACCCTTCTTTCATTCCTGAAACAACCCTTGTGAGTGTTCAATTGCACAATTTTAAGGTGGACAAAGCAGATTTTTCGATTGTCATTGATGAATATGGCAACGCAATAGGAATAGTGACTTTCTTTGATATTATTGAGGAGATCATTGGCGAGGCGATTTATACCCATAATTATAAAGATATAAAAGACAGTGGAGATGGCGGATATATAATAAACGGAAGGATCCCAATAAGGGATCTTAATAAAAAGATGGGTTTCAATTTTCCAACAGACCACAACCGCACGTTTGCGGGAATGATAATTGATGAGATAGAACGCATTCCGAATGAGGGTGAGGTGTTTGAAATGTTCGGTTGCACGCTTGAAATTCTCAAAACGAGGAATAACAAACTCATTTCTGTAAAAGTTAGAAGAGTAAAAGACGTTTGAGAAAGCATGAGTGATGAACGTTCGCACGCAAGTGTGAAAGAAAAGTTTTATAGTATCGATGTATCCATTCTGTTGTCTTGATGGTGTGTGAAAATAAATTTTGTGCGTGTTATAACTTTAAAACTGCCAATGAAAGGATTTAGTTTAGAGTGTTATAACTTTGTAGGGCTAGCAAATCTTAAGGAGATTTATGGATAATCTTTGTGGAGTTCTGGAAGAGATTCTAAACAGATACACGTACCTTGCAGATAGGTTACGCTATCCGGAAAATATAGCTTCCCAGGATTTTTCAAAGCTTTCTAAGGAGTATGCAGAGCTTAAGCCGAAAGTTGAATTAATTGCTAGATATAAAAAGTTAAAGGAAGAACAGGCTTATCTAGAACTGTTGGTAAAAAATCCACTAGAGGATCAGGAGATACGCGAAATAGCGAAGTCCGATCTGCAAGCAATTCAAGATATTATTCCAAAGCTCGAGTTGGAAATAAGAAGGATGCTGCTTCCAAAGGATAAAGATGACGCTTTGAATGTGATGCTGGAAGTAAGGGCCGGTACCGGCGGTGATGAAGCCGCGCTTTTTGCGGCGAGTCTCTTCCATATGTACCAGAAATATGCGGAGCGTATGAAGTGGCGGTTCGAGATCATTAGTATTTCGCATAACGAGATAGGTGGATACAAAGAAGCGAACGCTAGCATTAGTGGGTCTGATGTCTTTGCAAAATTAAAGTTCGAGTCTGGTGTGCACAGGGTTCAGCGCGTTCCAGAAACGGAAAGTGCTGGACGTATACATACTTCAACAGCAACTGTTGCCGTGCTGCCAGAACCTGAAGATGTGGATATAAAAATCAACGATAAGGATTTACGGATCGATGTGTATCGTTCTAGTGGTCCTGGAGGACAGTCTGTTAATACAACTGACAGTGCAGTTCGTATTACGCATATTCCAACTGGTATAGTAGTGATACAACAAGATGAGAAGTCCCAACACAAGAACCGCGCTAAGGCAATGAAGGTGCTCAAAATAAGATTGTATGAAATAGAGCGTAATAAAGTTCAACGAGAGATTTCATCGATGAGAAAGTCACAGATTGGGTCGGGTGAACGGTCTGAAAAAACCAGGACGTACAATTTCCCACAGGGTAGGATAACTGATCACAGGATCAATTTGACTACTTACAGGATTAATGAAACGGTAAAGGAAGGCGAACTGGAGCCAATCATCGATGCGCTTATGAGGGAAAATGAAGCTCGCATGTTAGCTGGCGTTGAGGCAGGTTTCAACGAAGATAAGTCTTGAGTGTTCTTAAAATCTGTCTTGCAATGGGACTTGTTCCAGTGAATGTAGTTTTTGAACAGCCGTTCGGGTGGATCTTTTTTGTTGTTCGTTATGTTCTCGAAAAATGAGGAAGAATAATGGGAAATAAAGGTTTCTTTACTGCAGCGGCATACGTGATCGCGAATTTTCTGTTTAATGTTTCTATTGTTCTGTGGACTGCTTTATATGGTGTGGTCATGCTACCTGCGCTTTTTTTGCCTCCAGAAGATATAATAGAAGTCCGTAGGGTCTGGATCAAAGGAATTTTTGTTCTCCTGAGATTTTTTTTCAATGTCGAGTTCGAGATAAGGGGCAGCGAGAATATGCAACTACACAAACAGTTCATAGTTGCATCTAAACACCATTCTCCTTTGGATGTGGTTTTATTGGCTGATCTTTTTCAGAAGCCTGCCTTCGTACTGAAAAGAAGTCTCATCTTTATTCCAATCTTTGGGCTGTACATGATTGCGACAAAGATGATTACAGTTTCCTATTCAGGCAAGTCAAATGGTTTAGATGTACTGAGAAAAATGCTCAGGCAGGCCAAAGTGCTTTCTAAAAATAGGACGATAATTCTGTACCCGGAAGGAGGAAGAACTAAAGTTGGTGAGGAAGTGGAATATAAAAGAGGTATACTAGCCCTGTATAAACATCTAAATCTTCCTGTGTTGCCGATTGCGTTAAATGTTGGCCAAATTTGGCCAGTTGGCTATTTCAGTAATAAACGAAATGGCAAGGCTGTGGTCCAAATATTGCCTCCAATTATGCCAGGCCTGAGGGACGATGAGTTTCTGCAGATGCTACGAGATACAATAGAAGGCAATACAAAACGCCTTTTGAAAAGTGAGAACAAACACCTTCGAGGACTGCAAAAGAATTAAGTGAAAAGGTTCCAGTTGCATATTTGGTTATTTCTCTTTGGAGTCTTTTGTATTATCATCAAGCTTTACCCTCCAGGAGCGAAGTAGTATACACTCAGCCATGAATAAACAGCAATTCTACATTACCACCAATAAAGCGTCTGAAAAAAGATTTTACTCAGAGGTTCCTGATTACAATGAGGAAGATTTTACTACAGTTCTCGAAGAGCGGTTCTCGGATTCTCTGATAAAAGAGGGCGACATGGTTGAGGGCATAGTGAAATCCATAAGTCCGCACTTTGTTTTAGTAAACCTAGGTCTTAAATCAGAGGGAAAAATTCCTGTCCAGCAGTTCCACGATTTGTGTACACTGGAGGTGGGTTCTAAAATTGTTGTGTACGTTGAAAAGACAGAGACTGGTAGTGGTAACCTTGTCCTGAGTTATACCAAAGCACTAAAACAAAAGGTCTGGGACAGGCTTTACGAAATGTACCTCAGTGGCTCCGATGAAGATATAACGGGAGTGATCCTGTATACGATCAAAAGTGGTTGCATTGTTGAAGTTGAAGGGCTGAATGCTTTTTTACCAAACAGCCACCTAGATGTAAGACCGGTCTCTGATCCGGCAACTCTCGTGGGAGTGAAGTTGAAGTTTAGGATTCTGAAAATGGATCCAAAAACTGGAAAGATTTTTGTCTCTAGGAAAAAAGCGCTTGGCGCAGTACATGAAGCCGCTCGTTTAGAGTATATTTTGACAATCAAAGAAGGTGATATCATCGATGGCCGTGTTAAGAGCATTGCAAGCTATGGTGTTTTTGTACAGATACACGAGTCTGACAAAGTTGGTGTCGTTGATGGTCTTCTTTATGTGAATGATATTTCTTGGGCGCGTGTCACTCATCCGTCTTCGATCTACTCTGTTGGGCAAGAGGTCCGTGTGAAGGTGATTGCTGTAGATGCCGAAAAGGGTCGTATATCGCTTGGTGTGAAGCAACTTACTGAGAATCCATGGAAGGATATTTCTAAAAAGTATACTCCGGGGAACGTGTATCCTGGAGTTGTGACTTCTGTTGAGGATTACGGTATTTTCGTCAGGTTAGAGGAGGGTGTAGAAGGATTGGTGCATAGTGGTGAAATCTCTTGGACTAGGGAAAAGCCGTTATTCTTACCCAATAGCAAGGTGAACGTTATGCTCCTCTCAGTTGATGAAGAGGGTCATAAGATTGCACTTAGCGTGAAGCAATGTAGTGAGAACCCGTGGAAGAGGTTCTTGGATGCATATGGCCTGGGTGTTGTCGTGAAATGTAAGGTTGTCGAGATAACTGATTCTGGAATAGTGCTAACACTTCTTGATTCTGGATACTCATACGTCAGGGGATATGTGAGGCTTGCGAACATTAGTTGGTCACAAAATCCTAGAAAAGAATTGAAGCGGTTTACTATCGGCGATGAAGTCGATGCGAAGCTGGTACATGTAAATCCCGATCGTGGTCGTGTGATGTTTAACATCAAATATGTCGAGTACGATCCTTTTGAAGAATTCGTCTCTAGGGTGAATGAAGGTGATATAATTAATGCAAAAGTAATACGAGTAGAGGATGATGGTATTTATATCGAGGTCAGAGAAGGTTTGGAGTTCTTCACGGCGCAGTCTGACGTAAGTCGTCTTACTGTCGGGCAGCACGTTTCCTTTGTCGTGTGTAGTAAAGATCGTTATTCGGTTAAGCTGGAGATTATCACAGATGAGAAGGCTAGTGGAGCTCCTTCTGGAGAAGAAGAGTGAGGGGTGGTCGTTAGTACATGAATTTTTTGGGTGATGCGTTTGTCGAGAATCTTAGCCTGAGGAAGAGATTGACTTTTTGGAAGGTAATCACGTTTGTGGTGGTTGGTGCCCTTCTAGTTGTTCTAGGTTCTTCTTTTCGTGGTGGCTTTTTCGATAGTTTTTCTACTCCATACATAGCAAGGGTAGTTTTTTCTGGGATTATCGATCAGGACACTGTAAGAAATAGCCAGTTCGCCTCTTTTGCAAGCAATCCTAAAATAAAAGCGGTGATCCTGCATATAGACAGTGGAGGTGGAGGAGCTGTTCCTTCTGAAGCACTTTACAACGTCGTCAAGAGTGTGTCTGAGCTCAAACCAGTTGTGGTTGTGGCAAACGGAATAATGGCCTCTGGTGCATACATGGTAGCAATGGGTGCTGAATACATCATTGCATATAATTCCAGCATTATTGGTTCGATCGGTATGATATTACAAGCCCCGAATTTTTATGAAGTCGGAAAAAAAATTGGGGTAAAAATGGATGTTGTTCGCTCTGGAAGGTTGAAAGCTTTCCCATCTGTTTTAGAAGAATTCACGAAAGAGGCGCGATCAGCGATGGAGCACTCTATCAGCGTCGCTAACGAACACTTTTTGTCTATGGTACGGGAGCGTAGAAAGATTACAGACGCGCGCGTGATGTCAGAGATTGCGACAGGAAAGATTTTCACTGGCAAGGAAGCGCTTGAGTTTGCGCTCATTGACAAGATAGGTGACGAGAGAGATGCAATAGCGTGGCTAAAGGAGAGAGGGATTACGGGGAAAATACGTGATCTTGGATTTATCTCAAGTAGGAGTTTTCGTGTGAATGATATTCCTCAATCTTCTTATCTTTCTGTTTTAAATGAGTTTTTCCGTTACTTGTATTCCCCAGGGCTTCTTGCTGTTTTTCAGGGTGCCTACAGTTAGCTTGGTTTCTCTTTACCTGCTACTTCCTGCTTTTCTGTTTATATTGATTTTGTCGTTTCTACATTTCATTTAAGTTATGCATAGTGGTATCTTGTGGTTTCATTTGAAAAAAGCGGGTTTTCTGCTTTTTTTATCTTTCTTCATGGTTTTTGTATCTGGATGTGCTGCTCTTGGTTTGGGAAAGGTTATTGGGCATTTCGTTCAGCTTTTTGCAGTGGAGCAGGTTCCTAGTACGCTATCTCTTGGAGTTATCCTCTTTGCACTTTTTCTTTCTTTAACGGTTGCACTTCGTAGTATTTTTTCCGGGTTGCTTGGAATGAAAGTGGTACAGGGTGTGCTACTTGATTTATATGAAGCCCTCTTGGGGGCAAAGATTGAGACAATTAAATCTAATTCTGTCCAGATTCCAATCATTCTCGGTTCTGACATGACATTTTTGCAGAATTTTTTTGGTTCTGCAGCGCCGGTTTTACTAAGGAATCTAATTACTTTTCTTGGATCACTCATTGCGCTTTTCTATACAGAGAGGCAGCTTTTCGTATATCTCATTCTGGCTATTCCTGTTCTTCTAGTGCCGCTCTTATTGGTTGGTGCAAGAGCAAAGAAATTATCTTCTCTTTCCGCAGATAAAACTGATAATTTTTATGCTGAGCTCAGAGAAAATATCACTAATATTCAAATGATAAAGTCCTTTTTAAAAGAAGCATTCTTCTTGGAAAGATTGAAGGGTTTATCTAAGGGATGTTCAGGTAGCTTCATTCAGTATGTGATCACACGTTCTTTTCTTGTAGGTATCGTTGTTGCGCTTGCCTTCCTAGGAACCGTATTTTTTATGAATTTTGGTCTAGGGTCCGTCTATTCAGGTGAAATAAACATTGTTACTCTTTCTGAATTCGTTTTTTATGCGTTATTTGGATCTAGTTCTATAGGGAGGATCATGGAGCTTTATCCGGATCTACGACAGTTCTTTAATGTACGCACCAGGGTTGAGAATTTATATAGCACCATTCTTGCTTCAAGTGAGGAAGAGGAAGTCGGAAAGAAATTGAAGCGTTTTGAAAAGCTCGAATTTAAAGATGTGGGCTTTTCGTACACCGCTGATGGCACAGATGCTGTTTTTAAAGGGCTTAATTTCACTATAAATCGCGGGGAAAAAGTAGCCGTTATAGGTGCTTCTGGAAAAGGAAAAAGTACAATTTTTTCTCTTATTTTAAGGTTTTATACTGCTTGTAGTGGCAGCATACGCATTAATGATATTCCGGTTTCTGAATTATCTATTGCTTCTGTTCGAGGACTTTTTGCATGGGTTCCACAAGAGTTAAGCATAGTTTCCGGAAATCTCATGGAAAATATTTGTATGCAAACTTCAATAGAGCAGAAAGAAGAAGCCCGATATAAAGGTGTGTGTATGGCTGCAAATATCCATCAATTACCTAAAGATACACATGTTACAGACCTTTCTAGGGGACAAAGACAGCGTATTAATATTGCTAGAGCACTGTTTGCTGACAGGCAGGTAATTTTACTTGACGAAGCAACATCTTCTTTAGATACACAAAATGAAAAGGCGATAGAAGCCGTCATTTCGAATACGTCACGTGATAAGACAGTGATTATTGTCGCGCATAGATTCTCCAGCATTAAATGTGCGGATAAGATAATTGTTATAGAAAATGGAAAGGCGACCGCTGTGGGAACACACGATGAACTTCTTGCCAGCAACACGTTTTATAAGCAGATGGCGGAAGAGTAGCTTTTATGTGCACAAAAAAAGCCCAACCTTGAGGTAATTATCTTCTTTTAGATAGGGGTCTCTATAGCGTGAGCTATTGGCACGCTATGCAATCATCTGGTCCACCAACAGGAGAAGAACTATCACTTTTATGTTTATATTCCTGTGATATTTTATATGTACGTTGTATGGACTTCGACCGGCAGTAGTAGAGGCTTTTTAGGCCTTTTTTCCATCCGAGGAAGTGTAGATTACTTAGTTCTTTTTTGTGTATATCAGAGTGTAAAAACAGATTTACCGATTGGGATTGGCATATGTAAGGTGTACGGTCAGCGGCGAGTTCAATAATCCACCGTTGATCCATTTCATATGCTGTTCGGAAAACCATCTTTTCGTTTTCATCGAGAAAGTCTAAGTGCTGTACAGAGCCCTCATTAGAAATAATAGAAGACCATACGCCATCCGTGTCCTTACCCTTGCGTCGGAGCAAGGCAACTAGATTCTTATTCTTGACAACGAAAGACCCGCTTAGAGTTTTTTGTGTGAAAACATTTGCTGCGTATGGTTCAATACCTGGAGAAGTATTGCCCGCAATGATCGAAATGGATGCAGTCGGTGCAACGGCCATCTTATGGACAAATCGCTCCATCACGTCGCAATCCATTGCATCTTTGCAAGGACCCTTTTCTAGCGCCATTTCCTTTGAAATCTTATCTGTTTCGTGTTTGATTTTTTTAAAAATTTTCAAGTTAACACTTTTTGCAATTGCCGATTCGAAAGGAATACTCTTACTTTGTAGGAAGGAGTGGAATCCCATTACACCCAAGCCTATACTTCTTTCTCGCATAGCAGAATATTTTGCTCTGTGCATACAATCAGGTGCTTTTCTAATAAAGTCCTCCAGGACGTTGTCCAGGAAATGCATCACATCGCGTATGAACTGGTCATCATGCTCCCATTCATCGAATTTTTCTAGATTTAGGGAAGAAAGACAACAAATAGCAGTTCTATGATTATCGAGGTGATCTTTACCAGTTGTAAGTGTTATCTCGCTGCACAGATTTGACATTTTGACGTCAAGATTAAGAGTTTTGTACACGTCAGGCCTTAGTTTTTGGACCGTGTCAATAAAGAGAATGTACGGCTCACCGGTTTCGAGACGGGCTGTGAGTATTCTTATCCATATACCCCTTGCTCCGACCGTTGCTATAACGGAACCATCCTTTGGACTGACAAGATTCCACTCTTTATCCTCAAGGACAGCTTTCATGAAATCGTCATTTATGACGACTGCATGATGCAAGTTAAGTGCTTTTCTATTCGGATCGCCACCCGTTGGCTTTCTAAGATCTATAAATTCAACGATTTCCGGATGGTTTACTGGTAAGTAAACGGCTGAACTTCCGCGTCTAAGTGAACCTTGCGATATCGCAAGAGTTAGTGCATTTTGTACAACAATAAACGGAATAATTCCCGAAGTCTTGCCACTACATTTCACTCTTTCTCCTATTGAGCGTAAGTTCCCCCAATAACTTCCAACTCCACCACCATGTGATGCGAGCCACACATTTTCATTCCAAAGCCCGACAATTCCCTCTAATGAGTCTTCAGTTTCATTGAGGAAGCACGAAACAGGGAGCCCACGACTTGTACCACCATTACTAAGAATAGGTGTAGCAGGCATGAACCATAAGTTGCTTATATAGTCATACAATCTAGATGCATGTTTTTGGTCATCAGAGTAATATTGAGCTACTCTTGCAAAAAGGTCCTGATAACTTTCACCATTCTGTAAATACCTATCTTTGAGAACTGCTTTTCCGAAATCTGTAAGAAAAGAATCCCTTGAGGGCATTACACGGACTTTTTTCTCGTCTGGAGCACCATGATTACAACGAGAAAGTACAGAAGAATCTAGTGTTTTAACTTCTTTGTTCATACGAGGTGACATCATTTCCCCAGACCAGTTCCGTAACGACGTACATGGTCATAAAGTCTACATATAGTGAAAGGATCGACAAATCCTACCATATTTATAATGGAAATCAATATCGGGTAAGCATGAAAAATTAGTAGCATGAGAGTGTGTTTGTCATCTGAAGCGACGCACATATCAAACTATTTTGTTTCTTTCTTCTATAAAGATTAGCAATTTGAGCTTAAATAAGCAGTGTGTCTAAAGGAAAATTGATTGATGTGCTACGCAAAAATTATTATTGAAGAATAGTTATTACTGTTGACAATCTAATCACTTATGAGAGATAATCGCCGTGATGTGCACTACCGCGGAATGGAGCAGTTTGGTAGCTCGTCAGGCTCATAACCTGAAGGTCGCTGGTTCAAATCCAGCTTCCGCAACTTGTTTCCTTAGAAGTCTAGCTATTTTTTCCCATAGTAGCTAAATCGTTCCTCTCTTTCGTTTTGGGTATATGTACGATCAACAGAATGTTTTCGCGAAGATATTGCGTCGGGAGTTACCTTGCAGGGTTGTCTATGAAGATGATGAGGTTCTTGCTTTCTATGATGCATTTCCTAAGGCTCCAATACATGTCCTTGTAATACCGAAAGGGCAGTTCATTTCTTTTGATGATTTTATATCGGCGTCGCCAGTTGGGGTTGCTTCTTTTTTTTCGAAGGTTGCTCATGTTACTGACCTTTTAGGTGTGAAGAAAGCTGGATACAGACTTGTTACAAATCATGGTGAAGATGGCGGTCAAATAGTAAAACACTTTCATGTGCATATTTTGGCTGGCAAGCAAATGTCTGATGTAGCTTAGCTACTCATGATATGGAGCCACCTAAATTTTCTCAATCCGCACATTTTTCAGGTGCCGGGTTAGGCGATTCTTTTAAAAATAAAAACATAGAAAGTTGCTTTTAGTAGCTTTGCCTGATTTGTTCTTGGTGGTGTCATTTGCAATAGTTGCGGTGATTGTAAAGCTGCAAGGTTTAGTTTGCCGGGTGGTAAACCGGTCTAGTTGCTGCATTTGCAAGGCTCATGTACAATCTTGACTTTCTTTGTCTCTTATTCCGCCTTTGAATATTCATAGGATACTGAAAGTTGCTACCTGGAATGTTAATTCTATAAGGCAACGTGCCGGGGCTGTCTCAGCCTTTCTTGTTTCAGAGGATCTTGATGTGCTTCTTCTACAGGAGCTTAAGTGTCAGGAGAGTGATTTTCCATTACACATTTTTCACGATCTTTCCTATAACGTGATCTTAAAGTGTCAAAAGGGCTATAACGGGGTTGCGATAGCGTCTAGATTGCCAATTACCAAGATCTCGGATGAGATTTATAAGGATGATGAAGCGCGATATATAGAAGGAGTGATAAGTTTTTGTGGTAAGTGTGTAAGGTTAATAAGTGTGTATGTACCTAATGCCCAAGCAGCAGGTTCACCGCGCTTCGAATACAAAATGCAATTCCATGATGCACTTGCTAAAAGGATCCACGGCTACCTTTTAGGGAATAGTGAGATCCTACTCTTAGGCGGTGACATGAATGCCGCACCAGAAGATATAGATGTGTATGATTCTGTTAAGCTCGATGGATGTACAGGCTTCCATATTGAGGAGCGTAGCAAACTCAGGGAGTTACTCAATCTTGGACTATTTGATACGTTTAGAATGAAATACCCAACTAAACAAGAGTTTAGTTGGTGGGACTACAGAGGTGGTGGATTACAGAAAAATGAAGGAATGAGGATAGACCATATTCTTGCTTCTGCTGAAGGTGTGGATCATCTTTTAGATTGCTATATATTGAAAGAACTACGTCACATAGCAAGGCCTTCTGATCATGTTCCTGTGGTGTGTGTCCTTGATGGGTTCTGAGAATGGTGGATTACAGAAAAATGAAGGAATGAGGATAGATCATATTCTTGCTTCTGCCGAAGGTATGGATCATCTTTTAGATTGCTATATATTGAAAGAACTACGTCACATAGCAAGGCCTTCTGATCATGTTCCTGTGGTGTGTGTCCTTGATGGGTTCTGAGAAATATAGCCAGAGTCATTTTTAGCATTGTTTTAATAAGTAGCGATTTGTTTTTTCGTAAACTGAATAAACACTTTTTATGGAGTTCTGCGCTTTGTTTTTATGTGGCGCAAGCAGGTGAACTTTTTGCTATCAAGGAATGATTTTTGTAGGGTAATTGGAAACCCTATGTCCTTTAGATATTTCCTAATGCAGGATCGACCTTGCTATGGCAATAACCACTATTTTTCTGGGATGATATTCCAAAAGCGCCTCTGCACAACACGAAACTGTAGCACCCGTAGTTATAACGTCATCAAGTAAGATGATGGACGCATCCTTGAGGGCAGCATGGTTTCCTATTCTAAATGCGTCCTGTAGATTTGTTTTTCGTCGATATGTAGAAAGGTTAAGTTGTGGTGGTGTGTTTCTTATTTTGTGGAGGACATCTAGTCGCACTTTTACGTGTATTAACTTTGCCAGTTGCATAGCGATCAATGCTGATTGATTGTACTGTCTTTGAAGCAATCTAGCGCGGTGTATCGGTACCGGTATGATAAAATCACATTTTTCGAGATCTTCCTTAAAATGCTGCAGGATCATTTTTGCCAAAGATTTTGCTATAAATGTCCCATCATGAAATTTTATTTTTTGTATGAACACTGAAATGTAAGCATTATAGACAAATACAGCTTTTGCTTCGTCAAACTTAGGTTTTGATGCGGCACATGTGATACATAAATTTGAAGTCTTCATCTTTCTACCGCAACAATAGCAGTGTAAGTGATTCTTCAAGAGATGAACTTCGTTTCTACAAGGTTTACACATACCATATTCTGCCAGTTCTTCTTTGCTGGAACAGATTATGCAGCAATCTGGGAAAAGAAATGCAAGAAAGCTTTTAAAAGTGGATTCTATTACTCTCAGAGCTTTTTTAAAGCTATTTTGTTTTGAGATCAATCGTTGGTTTTTGTATAGGTTGCTCAAGATAAGCAAGAACCGTTCACTAAAGAGTTTCATAGCTTATAACAGTAATATGAGTCTCTTAAAGCCTTCCTTTATTGTTTAAGAAATTATTATAAAGGCAAGAATCTACTTCAGCTGATTGCGTTGAAAATAGTCTCACATGTACAGCACTTGGCCCGCTATCTTTATTGATAAGATGCCGACTTTTCCAGCCTAATACAGCGAGCTACGCAGAGTTCATTATATCTAGAGTTACGCATTCTCATGAGTCACTTCACGTGCATTCTTTCCTAGAAGTGCTAGCGGTGTCGTAATGAAAATTTATTTATAAGATGCCGACTTTTCCAGCCTAATACAGCGAGCTACGCAGAGTTCATTATATCTAGAGTTACGCATTCTCATGAGTCACTTCACGTGCATTCTTTCCTAGAAGTGCTAGCGGTGCCGCAATGAAAATCGAGGAATAAGTACCTATAGCTATACCAGCCAGTATTATTAAGGAAAAAACTTGTATATCTCCACTAGAGAGGAATGCTACCGGAGCTATTGCAAGCATTGTCGTTGCAGATGTGAGGATTGTTCTAGATAGTGTAGTATTAACGCTTACATTAATGCGCTTGGTTATGTTTTTTATGCCAGTGTTCTCACGTAACTTATCGAAAATAACCACGGAGTCATTTATAGAATATCCAACTATCGCGAGCACTGCAGCCACTGAAGAAGTATTGAACTCCAATTCGCAAGCAGAATAGAGGCATACAAGTAAAGCAATATCGTGCAACGTCGTCAGCACACCGGATAGCGCAAAAGCAGGGGTAAACCTAAAAAACAAATATACAAACATCGCAAGCACCGACAATACAATTGCTATACCACTCCTGTATATTAAAGACTTGCTTATTTGTGGGCCCACACAATCTATTTTGTCGTAGCGAAAGTTATACGGTTTGAGAAAGGCTTTTATTTTCGCTAGGCCATCCTGAAAATCTTGCGACCGCACTTTTATCATTAAGTGATTTTGGTCTTCTAAATAATGCATAGATGCTGTAGGTAAACTCTGATTTTGCGAGAAATCATCCCTGAGCTGTGTTATATCAATGCTTTTCTCAGAATATACTTCGAGAACCATCCCACCCGTGAAATCAATGCCAAAGCTCAAGCCTTTCGTTTCAAGAGATATGAATGTTGACACAAGCAGAATCGAACTTATGAAGAAGGCGACCTTCTTATACCTAGCAAAGTCAAAACTGCATTCATCTAAGAGGCTGCTTATGATGAATCTCACCTACAATATCCAAAAACAGAAATACTATTACCGATGTGTTCAAATTGCAAATTCACGCTACGTTAGGCGCACATAATGAAAATCTTGCCTCACCTAAATCGAATTAGTGCTCTGCTTGTTTATGCCAATCTAAGAATGTGATGAAACTTCCGGTTCAATAGTACAGTTCTTATTTAAGATTTTGGTTGAGATGTTGCGCTTTGCCTCACCTTTTTTTGCTTGTGTTCTCTCATTCATGTGACAGTGCGTATCTGATTCAGTGTCTAAAAACAGATGCTTAGATTTTATCCCGTTTTTAACTTCATATGATTTATCTTTGTATCCCAGATTTTGGATGGACCAGATATATTCGTTTTATCCGTGAAGCTAAATTTAGCTTTTGATGCGGTGGAGTTTTCTCTAGAATGTAATGTAATTCCTATAGTAAAAGATGCGTTCCATTTGAGGTATACAGAACGCTTTCTTTATTCCAAGAGAATATCTTGTATGCTATAAATTGGTGTGATCTATGTACATTGAGCTATGGAAGAGGAAAGAGACGATCTTGGTATACAAGCGTTGCGGTATCACTCTAAGGGCAGGCCTGGTAAATTAGGGGTTCATGCCACAAAGCCTCTTCTTACGCAGGAAGATTTATCGCTTGCCTACTCCCCTGGGGTGGCTTATCCATGTTTGGAGATAAAGAAAAATTCTCTGGATGCATATAAGTACACTTCTAAGGGTAATTTGGTTGCAGTTGTTTCAAACGGAACGGCTGTTCTTGGTTTGGGAAATCTTGGAGCGATGGCCTCTAAACCTGTCATGGAGGGGAAGGCTGTACTATTCAAAAAGTTCGCTGATATAGACTCAATCGATATTGAGGTTGATACCCAGAATATAGAGGAGTTTATCCTTACAGTGAGGAACATAGCTTCCACTTTTGGTGGTATCAATCTCGAAGATATTAAGTCACCAGAATGTTTCGAAATAGAGGAGCGTCTAGCGGCAATGCTAGATGTTCCAGTTTTTCATGATGATCAGCACGGTACGGCAATTATCGTGTGTGCGGGTCTTATAAATGCTGCCGACATTACAAAAAGAAAGGTAGAAGAGCTTAAGGTAGTCGTAAACGGCTGTGGCGCAGCGGGTATAGCATGCATCGAGTTAATGAGGAAGATCGGAGTTAGTGACATAGTGGTCTGTGACCAAAGTGGTGTTATTAAAAAAGACAGAGATTTTCATGAAGGTGACCGAAAAGCTTTTTATGCTGTTGACGTAGATGCGAACACGCTTGAGGAGGCGCTGGTTGGTGCAGATGTATTCATTGGTTTATCCGCTGCAGACGTTCTGAAGCCGGAGTGGTTAACTGGAATGAATGTGGATCCGATAATTTTTGCTTTGGCTAATCCGGATCCTGAGATAAAGCCCGAGTTAGCAAAAAAGGCGCGTCCGGATGCAATAATAGCAACTGGCAGATCGGATTACGATAATCAAATTAATAACGTTATGTGTTTCCCATATCTGTTTAGGGGAGCGCTTGATGTTGGTGCGAGAAAATTCAATACTGAAATGAAGCTTGCTGCTGTGCATGCGATTGCTGCAATAGCAAAAAAACCAATATCGATGGAAGTGATGGATGCTTATGGGAATTCTCATATGCAGTACAGTAAGGAGTATATACTTCCAAAACCTTTCGATCAGCGCCTTATTGCCGAAATTGCTCCGGCAGTTGCACGTGCAGCAGTTGAGACAGGTGTTGCAAAGAAACCAATTCATGATTTTGATGCGTACAGGGATGATTTAATCAGACGGTTAGCTTCAGGTGCAACGACCCTTTTCGGGGTTGTGAGCAGTGTGCTCAGGGAGAATAAAAAACGCGTCATTTTTGCAGAGGGTGAGGAACTTAAAAGCATTCGAGCTGCGCTTCAGTGGCGTGATATGGGGTATGGTACCCCTATTCTTGTCGGAAGAAGCAGTGTTATAGAGGCAAAAATGGATGAAATGAATCTTCGCAATCGTGAAGGTTTTGAAGTGACAAATGCAGTTGTTTCACAGAGAAGTGGTGAGTACGTGGAGTACATGTATAGCACCTTAAAAAGGAAGGGCTTTCCATATGAAAGATGTGTCAGTGATGTGAACACAAATAATGATGTGTTTGCCGCTTGTATGCTTGCACTTGATGATGGAGATGCAATGATCACCGGCCTGACATGCAGTAATGCTGAGGATCGTCTTAAGGGTATTATGCCAATCGTTGGTGCTGCAGGTGTTGTTTTTGAAATGTCGATTATTGTCACTGATACAGGTACCCTTTTTATCTGCGATGCTGGTATTAATAATGCACCAAATGCAGAGGATATTGCCGAAGTAGCTATAAAGGCTGCCGAAATAGTCAAAAGTATGGGATGTGTTCCGAGGATTGCTGTGATTGCAAATTCGAATTTTGGGAGTGTAGATAGTACGAGTGCACTAATAGCACGTGAAGCAATTGAGATACTGGATGATTTTGGTGTTTCGTTTGAATACGAAGGTGAGATGGACCTTGATGTAGCTTTAAACGGAAAATCTAGAAAGCGTTATTCTTTTTCTAGGCTTACAGATCGCGCCAATGTTCTTATCATTCAAAATGTGGAAGTTGTTGATGCAGTGTGTAAGTTCTCCAGGGGAGTTATGGGAACAAGCGTCATTGGGCCTCTATTATTTGGATTGAAAAGATCCGTGCAGATAGTGCGTTCATCTAATGATGCTACAGATATTCTAAATCTTGCTCTGATTGCTGCGAAGACAAATTCCCTATAAGTCGATCTTTATTTGCGGGCTTATAGAGTTGACTACGCATAACACATGAGCGCTTATAGGATAAGGTCAACC
The DNA here is from genome assembly GCF_001593535.1 of Neorickettsia sp. 179522. NCBI lineage: Bacteria > Pseudomonadati > Pseudomonadota > Alphaproteobacteria > Rickettsiales > Anaplasmataceae > Neorickettsia > Neorickettsia sp. 179522. Next base: position 340,863 of record NZ_LNGI01000001.1, read on the forward strand.
GGTTTTGCTGCAATAGAAAGACACATTGGAAAATCAGTAGGTACAAGATCCCATCGCTTTCGGTTCTTTTTCGTGTTTTTTCTATGATAAATGTCTGTCTCACCTCTGGGGGAATGGTTATTCGAGAGAATAGGTGAGACTTTTTTTATCTAAATAAAATGTCCCATCTCTCTAAAAAGTCTTAACTGAGCGACGGTTATATTTTCTGCCATGAGTATTGCGTACAATTTATAACCACTTCTTAGTAAATGCTTCTCCCTTATTTGGTGAGCAAAAGTTCCTAAAAAGAAAGAGGGGATTCCTGTCAAAACAAAAGATGCTGATGGTTCCAGTACCATTGAAATCTTGTACACCAATACCTCGAATAACATGAAGATTGCCAGGAAACCCCACATCCGATGAAAAGCAAGCCAAAAATGTGAGAAAAAAAATGCCGAAAACGAAAACGATGAGCTCAGGTAAACAAACTCTGCCTTTTCTGGAAGCAAGGCTTTAGACTTTATTTTATGGTAAACGTAAAATGCCTTCATTCCTTGTTTTCAGTATCAAGATCTGACTCCAATTTTTCTAGTGTTTCCCTGTCTACGTTGTCATCTTCAACGTCTAATGAGGATTTAGAAACAACCTTTTTATCATCAGAAGCCTTTTTGAGGAATGGCTTTCCTTCAAGTAGGGTTGATAATTCCTCTCCTGTAAGGGTTTCATATTCAAGCAATGCTTTCGCTATCCGATGGAGCGAGTCTAAATTCTCATTGAGAAGTCTAGTAGCTTCTTTAAGGGCGTCTGTCACAAGTTGTTTAACCTCATTATCAATGAGATTAGACATCTCAATTGAAAGGATATGATTATTTGGATCATTCTGTTCACCATAAAGAAGTGGACCGACTTTTTCACTCATTCCCCACTTTGTAACCATTGATCTTGCTAGGTTAGTTGCTTGTTTTATATCTGAAGCAGCACCGCTGGTTGTTTTATCATCTCCGAAAATTACCTGTTCAGCAGCTCTTCCACCCATTGCAACAATTAAATCAGCATGCATCTTTGCTCTGGTGAAGGAAACACGATCATGTTCAGGAAGTCGCATTACGAGTCCCAGAGCTCGTCCGCGAGGGATAATAGTTGCTTTGTGTATTGGATCTGATGCCTCAAGTTTCAAGCTAGTAACAGCGTGTCCTGCTTCGTGATAGGCAGTCAGTAACTTTTCTTCTTCTCTCATGACAAGAGATTTTCTCTCCATTCCCATGAGTATTTTATCTCTTGCGTACTCAAAGTCGTCATTGGTTACCACTTTCTTGTTCCTGCGAGCTGCGATAAGAGCCGACTCATTGACTAGATTTGCAAGATCCGCGCCAGAGAAGCCAGGTGTACCTCGCGCTATAATTGAAACCTCAACATTTGGCGCGGTCGGAATCTTTTTCAAGTGAACTTCCAATATTTTTTGTCTTCCTGCTATGTCAGGAATAGAAATTGTTATTTGTCTGTCGAATCTACCTGGGCGTAATAGCGCGGGGTCAAGCACATCTGGTCTATTTGTGGCAGCGATAATGATTACGCCTTCATTTGCTTCAAAACCATCCATTTCGACTAAGAGCTGATTCAGAGTTTGTTCGCGTTCATCATTGCCGCCACCGAATCCAACTCCGCGGTGACGTCCAACTGCATCAATCTCGTCTATGAATATCAGGCATGGGGCATTTTTTTTACCCTGCTCGAACATATCTCTGACCCTACTTGCGCCAACACCGACAAACATCTCAACGAAATCTGAACCAGAGATGCTGAAAAATGGAACCTTCGCTTCTCCAGCAATTGCTTTTGCTAGCAATGTTTTTCCAGTACCTGGAGGTCCTATTAGCAGACATCCTTTAGGGATTTTTCCACCTAACTTTTGAAATTTCTTTGGTTCTCTTAAAAACTCAACAATCTCGGCGAGCTCTTCTTTTGCTTCGTCTATCCCTGCGACATCATGGAAAGTTACTTTGTTGCTCCTGTCACTAAGAAGTCTTGCCTTTGATTTTCCAAAAGTCATGGTCTTGTTACCTCCGGCTTGCATCTGCTTCATAAAGAAGATCCACACACCGATGAGAAGAAGCATTGGAAACCAGGATATGAGAATGTTGAACAGTAAACCCAAGAAGCTGTCTCCAGAAGCTACCTGAAAGTCAACATTATTTTTTCTTAGAAGTGGAATCAGTTCGGTGTACTGCGTAGCCTTAGTATAAAAACGCGTCCCACTCTTTAATACGCCCGATATGTCATAGCCTTCTATTACTATTTTTTGTACTTCTCCTTTCTCTACGAGGTCCAAAAATTCCGAAAACTGAATTTTTTCGTTTCTGACTCCAAAACCAAAGTTCAGTGCGACCTGTCCAAATAGAAGAGTTACAAGGATTATTATCCCCATCCAGAGAGAAAGGTTTTCTAAAAATTTTTTCATCGAGTTTTCGGCTTAAAAAGGAAGGCGTAACACTGATTATAAAATTTTTCTCTTATTTATCAATTGTACTGGTGTCGTGGTTTTCCTCGTAATCTCTGCAGTTGTACGTGCAAAGCAACTTTATCGATTTGGGTGATAGTCAATTTTGGTGTTATAGCAATTTCTCCATACAAAGAGGGCTACTTTTCAGATCGGTATGTCCAATGGAGTGATATTTGACATAAAAACCCTTTCATAAATGTGTCAATATCATGCTATCTTAATAGCTCTATTATCCTTTCCCGTTTATGAAATTCACTTTTGGATGGTTATTAGAGCATCTAGATACGACACTTTCTTTAGAGCAAATTGTTGAAGCACTGATATCTTTGGGTTTTGAGGTGGAAAATTGTCATTCGATAGGGAGAGGTTTTATCGTAGCACAAGTTACTGAGTGTAATAGGCATCCAGGGGCAGATAGATTGAGTCTCTGTAAGGTTTTTGATGGTGTGCAAGAACTACAAATTGTTTGCGGTGCACCAAATGTGAGGGGTGGTCTTAAAGTTGTACTTGCGCAGGTCGGTGCGGTTCTACCGTCTAATATGATGAAAATTAAGAAGAGCAAAATCAGAGGATGCGAGAGTCTAGGAATGCTCTGTTCTCTTGGGGAGTTAGGACTCCCTGGCGAGGATAATGGGGGCATTATTGAGCTCTCTGATGATTACAGAGTGGGGGATACTTTCACAATCGATCCACTCATTGAAATTGCTGTTACACCTAATAGGGGCGATGTATTAAGCGTACATGGCATAGCAAGGGAATTAGCTGCAGGAGGATATGGCGTTCTCATTAACACGTGTAAAGCATCCTTTGACGACTTGTATACGGAATTTAACTATGAAAACGTGTGCCAGGACTCTGGTAAGGCAATGAACGTTACAGCTAATCACGATAGGACCGTGTCTAATTCTCGTATAGTTGATCTTCAGAGCAATGCAATGATTGACGAGTTAGCTAACAATCTCTTCAAGAAGAGTACGAATGCGGAAAGTAATGCAGATACTCTATTTAATGTTTGTAACCCCACTGCCTGCCGAAGATTTTCTGGACTAGTGGTCAGAAATGTAACGAATTGTATCTCTCCAGAGTGGCTTAGGAGTAAGCTGGAAAGAATAGGTGTAAAATCGATTTCCGCCCTCGTAGATATAGCGAACTATATAATGATCTCATATGGGTTGCCGCTGCACATTTACGATCTGGATAAAATTGCTGGTGAGACTCTACAAGTATCTGTATCAGATGAGGAATACCACTTTGTTGCCTTAAATGATAAAGAGTATCGAGTACCAGCTGGGTCCATAATCATTAGGGACCGAGATATGCAATTACAGGCAGTTGCCGGAATCATAGGAAGTAAATTAAGCTCTTGTACATTATCGACACGCAATATTTTTATCGAAGCAGCGGTATTTGATCCAGTAATGGTTGCTTCTACAAAAAGGGCTATGAAAATCAGTACAGAATCTGCTTATCGATTTGAACGTGGCGTAGATCCAGATTTTACGGAAAAAGCACTAGGACTTGCTGCTCAGCTGATATCCGATGTTTGTGCCGGAAAAAAAGGGAAAATGGAGAGTTTTTTCACTAAAGATGAGAGAAAATTCATAGATTTTTCTTTATCATTTTTCACCAAACTTACTGGTATAGAGATCGACTCAGATAAGGCAGTTCAGATTCTTAAAAGACTTGGATTTGCAGTGCATATACTGGATCAGTGCATGCAAAAAGAACTGTACTATGAAAATCCTGATCTTAGAAATAAAAAAAGCTTAGCTATTGAAGAGTCTGTGCGCGACACCAATATGCCAACTGATGAGTCTGGGATTGGTTCAAAAGAGGATTTACAGATTTTCAGAGTTGTTCCTCCTAGTTGGCGCAACGATATTACCACTCAGGCGTGTATAGTTGAAGAGCTTCTTAGAGTATATGGTTATGCTCAACTGCGCAGTGTCCCTCTGAAAAGTAAGATTCCAGTAATTTTCGAGACTTCCAAGGAAGATAGAATTAGGGAAGTATTACTGAACAGGGGATTTTCTGAGGTGGTAACATGGCCGTTCATGGCAGAGAAGAAGTGTTCTGCTGATGAAAACGTCTTGCTTATCAAAAATCCGCTAGGTGCTGAGTTCAATGTTATGCGACCTAGTATCATTCCCAACTTGGTTGAAGTTGCGCAAAGAAATATCAAAAACGGGGTTCAAATCATCAAGATTTTTGAGATAGGTAACATTTATTCAACTATCCGTGAGGAAATGATGGTTGTGGGACTAGTGTGTGGCGACTCATTTCCGAGAAATGTGCATGAAAAAGCCCATAAAATGGATTTTTTTGATGCAAAAGCCGATGTAGAAGCACTTCTAACTTCTTTGGATTTAGAGGGGAGATACTCTTTCGAAAAATGCGATGGGCCGTCCTTATATCATCCTGGGAAAGTGGCTAATGTGAAAGTTAAAGATAGAGAAGTTGGTTTTGTAGGTGAATTGCATCCAAGGGTTGCTTCAAATAGGCAAATTATCGTGTTTGAGTTATTTTTAGCCAAACTTGCCTGCAGTCTTCAATTGAAGGAAAACACTTTTAGCAGATTTCCGATTGTCGAAAGGGACTTTTCCTTCGTATTTGATCTAGACAAAGTGCCACTTTGGGGTGATATTGAGAGGGGTTTACACCTGATCAGTGGTTCCATCAAAAATGTGACTCTCTTTGATAAGTATGAAGGTGATTTCAAGGGAAAACGGATGTTATCATTAGCCTTTCTCGTAAGTATGGAAAACCAAATACATGGTTTATCCCAGGAAGAAATCAAAGATCTCAGCGATCAAATTATACGTTTTATAGGGGAAAACTTTTCAGGAACCTTGCGTTTGAGTTGTTGAATACCTCGAGCAGCTTAAGTGTAAAGTTAATTCAAATATGGTACCAGGGGTTCTGAGATAAATTTTAGTAGAGTATGGAAATAAGATTGCAGTCATTGCACGATGGAGCGCGCTTTACGATTCTTGATTTGGGTAGTGATAGGCTTAAATGTGCGACGTTTAAGTTCACAAATTCCGGGGAGCTCGATCTGGTTGGTGCTGCCGAAGTACCTACGGTTGGTATAAGGGGAGGTGCTGTAATCAACATAGAAAAGGCGAAGCGCTCTATAACAGATGTTTTGGAGGCGGCTGAGAGAGTGTCAGATGAAGCAATAGATGATGTGTATGTTATTACTTCTGACACCAGTATCGCTGGAAGGCATTATGGAGAAAAAATCGAAATCAAGGATAAGAAGATTTCTGTTGCAGATGTAGAGCTTATTAAGAAAAAAATTGCTGATAGAGTGAGCACTCCAATAATACACATGTCCCAACAAGAGTGCTTTATAGATGGAGTACAGAGTGTTTCTAATCCAGTTGGAATGTATGGCAGATGCTTAAGTGCGTCGTTTTATGTTGTGAGTGGCATTAAAACTATGATGCTCAATTTGGAGAATCTTATATCTCAGTGCAATTTGAGATTTTTAGGGTGCTCATTTGCTCCATATTCGGGTGGTTATTCTGTGTTATCCAATGACGAGAAGGAAGTTGGTGCACTTGTCGTCGATATGGGTGCAGTTTCAACGACTAGTGCTGTTTTCAAAGATGGTCGTGTGTGTCATGTTGCTGGTGTTCCTATTGGTGGATCGCACGTTAGTAAGGATATAGCTTTTGGACTGAATATTGGTGTTTCAAGCGCAGAGCTACTAAAAAAGGACCGAGCAGCTCTTTTTTTGGATAAAAATAATGAGAACAATCGCGTAGATCTTTCTCTTTTTTCTGATGTTTCACACCTTAAAGAAATTAGCATGCGTGAAATTGCAGATATGGTGATCCCCCGTTTGGAGGAGACTTTTGAGCTGCTCAACGAGAAAGTTAAAGACGTTAATTTTTCTACAGTTGTGCTTACTGGAGGCGGTAGTAAAATAGGGAATATTAAGCACATAGCAGAAAAAGTTTTCTCAAAAAAGGTGCGTACTCATGGAAATACGAAAGCGCGTAATACCCATTATGGGCCTGAATACAGTGCTATTTTTGGTTTGGCAACAATGATTCTTGATTTGCGCAAGGAAGCATTGGAAAAGAAATCGGTGGGTTATATAAGAAGAATTTTAAACGCCTTTTACCTTAAAGGTGACTAGTAGTGGGTATTACATTTTCCCAGTGCGAATTTACATGCATCGGTTGCGCTTAATGCTGCGATACCACGTTATATAATTTTTTGGCAAATTCATCTAGACCTTACGCTTTGTACGTTTAATGATGAGTGGTATATGAGGTTTTTCCTGCGTACGTTTGTCGCAAGAGGTTGTTAAATAGTGGTAAGGATCTGAATTGCCGCATATTTTGGTGTATGATACCCGTTCCAGGAATAAACATTATATCTGCACGTGGGGTGCACACTGCCCGAACTGCTGAGCAGAGCTTACATCACCCACTTTGCGAAGAGCAAATAGCGTCTACGGAAGTAAACAACTGCGTTCCGCTTCTTTTTCTCTTGAGAGAAGCAACTGGGAAAAACTAGATCCAAAAAGCGCAAGAACGCTTCCGGCCACCAGCAAATGAAAATACTCCGAAAGACAGCTATAGGAGAGATAAACAATAGTGGTTGCAACAAGCATGTGAAAGGAGGCCACTCTGCTTAGGAGCCCAAGGCCAACTAAAAGCGCTGATACAAAGTCGCTCGCCGTGCATAAAACCGCCCATAGAACACTTCCTAACAGTGAAAATTTGTACTCACACAAAGCAAGCAGAAAGCGAGACAACAAGCTTGACAATCCGGAGAGACTGCAATAGAAAAAAACCCCAACCATCCAGAGCCTTATAGTCAAAACCAGTAGTGGGACAAAATACTCTTCAAGAACGACCGGCACGCATCTGAGGATGCTAAAAAAAAATCGCGTTTTGGAGTCCAATCTTAAGAAGCATAAGACTAATGGCGGAAATTATATACCTATTTCTCCATTAAAGCAAGAGAGTTCGATCCTGTTCACACTTTAATGAGTAGTGAACAAATTGTATGTAATTGCCGTTGCACAGCGTAAACGTATACTGTCTGGCCCTATTTATGTGCTTGCAAAGATGTTAGAATCCTTAGCTGTTGGCGTAAGGAAGTGGATAATGGAAGGCTATATCTTCATTGGCCTCTTTTTTGTTGTAGCGTGCTTTATTAGCTGTGTGATGCTTATTTTGCCGGTTTTTATTGCACCTTCTTCGCATGAGAGGCATAAGGGCGATAGCTACGAGTGCGGCTTTGACAAATTAAGTTCCACTGGTGAAAGGTTTAATGTCCGATTTTATTTAGTGGGGATACTGTTTATTGTCTTTGATCTGGAGATAATTTTTCTTTTCCCATGGGCTGTAAGTGCTAGAGAGCTCGGTCCTACAGCTTTTGTTTCAGTGGTAGTCTTTCTTGCTATTCTGACCGTTGGTTTTGTTTACGAGTTTATTTCGGGTGCACTAGATTGGAGGTAGATGCTCTGGTTGAAAGATTTATTGTGTTGGTAGATCTTTTTATGTGCAGAGATTTTTTCGTTCGTCTTGTGTAGCGCTTTGATGTTAGTAATTTTGCCGTGAGTAAGTGTCGTTTTTGTTTTCCTGGTGGAGTTGCGTCAGTTTTAGTAGTTTGTGAAAGTAAGCTAGACTGTTTTTGCTTAATTACTTGATAGATTATGAAAAATAGTTTGAGTGATGTAGGTACTCTTCCTAGTATGGACAATAGTGGTTATCTCGTTGCTAAACTTGATGACCTTATAAATTGGGCCAGATCCGGTTCTTTGTGGCCGATGACTTTTGGTTTGGCGTGCTGTGCGGTTGAGATGATGCATTTTACTGCTAGTCGATATGACATGGATAGATTCGGAATGATTTTCAGGCCGAGTCCGAGGCAGTCTGATGTCATGATCGTTGCTGGTACCCTGACTAATAAGATGGCACCAGCGCTTCGCAGGGTGTACGATCAAATGGCTGAGCCCAAGTATGTAATCTCAATGGGAAGTTGTGCTAATGGTGGAGGATACTATCATTACTCCTATTCCGTCGTGAGAGGTTGTGATAGGATTGTACCCGTGGATGTATATGTTCCTGGTTGTCCACCTACCGCAGAAGCGCTTTTGTATGGTGTTTTATGCCTTCAGAAAAAGATAAACCGTCAGAGAAACTTTATCAGGAGATAAACCGATTTACCGAATATGGCTATTGACACAAGTAAAGTTGATGCTCTAATTAATGCACCTGGGCAGTGTGTTATTAGTTCCTCCCTGGAGTCCCTGGTTGAGCTTATCTCTTATTTGTCTTCCTGTGGCTTTGAGCAGCTGGTTGATATTTTTGGGATAGATTACTTGGAGCGAGAAAAAAGAATTGAAGTTGTTTACCTTTTGCTCGATTTAAAGAATAACAGAAGGTGTTGCGTGAAGGTATGTGTAGATCCAGTCTCTGAGAAGGTTCCTACATGTTGTGGTATTTTTTCAGTCGCGAATTGGTTCGAAAGGGAGGTTTATGACATGTATGGTGTGGTTTTCGAAAGTCATCCCGATCTTCGTAGGATACTTACAGACTACGGTTTTGAAGGTTTTCCGATGTTGAAGGACTTTCCTCTTACCGGTTATAAGGAGGTGAGGTACGATCTTGAGTCGAAGGAAGTTGTTTATGAGAAGGTTGATCTTTCTCAAGATTATAGGTCGTTCGATTCTCTTACTCCATGGGAAGGAGCGGGCCACTTAAATCTCCCACTTGATGGGAAAAAAGAGTAGTTATGTGCCCTTGTGGCGGAACGGTAGACGCGGCAGACTCAAAATCTGCTATCCTCGCGGATGTGCTGGTTCAAATCCAGTCAAGGGTATTTAGAGTTTTTCAGGATTTTCTGACCTTTTTATTTTGTGATTTTTCGCCTGGCTCCGTGATTTTGTACCTCAGTTGAACAAATGAGAATAGCAATTAATGGTTTTGGTCGCATAGGTAGAGCGATTTTGAGGATATTGATAGGTTCTCCGTGCGGTGAATTAGAAATAGTAGCAGTAAACACGCCTAGCCCCGTTGAGAATTGTCTGCACCTCTTGAGATATGATTCTGTACACGGAAAATTTGAGTGTTCGATGTCTTTAGTTGGCGACAATGTCGCTATGTTAAATGGTGTACCAGTTCGATTTTCTAGACAGACGGATATATCGCTTCTTGATTGGCATGCTATAGGTGTTGACATCGTTTTAGAATGTAGTGGGGTTTTTAATTCTCACGCTAAAGCGTCGGGTCATCTTCGAGCTGGTGCTAAAGCTGTTTTAGTTTCTGCACCTGTTTCAGATGCTGATTCTATAATAATTTATGGGGTGAATCATCATTCTTTCACTCCTTCTGACAGAATAATTTCAGTCGGTTCGTGTACCACTAATTGTCTCGTACCGCTAATCGAAGTAGTACATAAAAATTTTGGTGTTGAAGCTGCTTTTATGACTACCATACACTCATATACGAACGACCAAAATGTTGTTGACAATAGTCACAGGGATTTGCGTCGTGGTAGGGCTTGTGCGACATCAATTATTCCGACTACAACGGGGGTGACAAAGATTATAGGGAAAATATTCCCTGATTTGGATGGAAAAATTGATGGCGTTGCAGTCAGGGTACCGACACCCAATGTTTCAATGGTGGATTTGACAGTTACTACTTCTAGATCGGTTACTGTTGATGAAGTAAACAATGCATTTATCAAAGCAGAATCTTCTTATTTAAGTGGTGTTCTCTCAACTTGTGCTGAACCACTAGTGTCAGTGGATTTTAATAAAGATTCCCATAGTGCGATAGTTGATCTTACTGGTACTTATGTTGTCGGCGATGGGTTGCTACGTTTGAGTGCCTGGTATGATAACGAGTGGGGTTTTTCTGCACGTATGTTAGATGTAGCTAGATTTATTAGTACTCACTTATAAGGTTATTGTATCTTTGTTCCAGCAATTCGCGAAATAGTATGGGTTTTACTGTACGCTGGTGTAGCAAAAAGATCTTTTTTATACTTCCAGGTACTTTGGTGTCTATACTTTTTATGTAGTTAGTTTGGATTGGAAAGTCACATACTGTATTACAGCGTCAAAATTCGTTATGTTGACGGGAACGGTTTGTGGGTGTAATTGCATGGGTTGCTTTTCTTCAATGGGAATATTGCAGTTGCATTTAGCACTGCAGAGGTGACATGACTATCTGACGCAAAATAGTAATGAATGTTTTCAAGTTATCTGTAAATGATTGATATAGAAGATGTAAAAGACTGCAGAGTAGTTCTTCGGGTCGATTTTAATGTTCCAGTTAATCAAGAGGGTTCAATAATTGATTTTTCTAGGATTGCGGTGGTTTTGCCAACTATAAATCTACTTTTAAAAAATGGTTGCAGTATATTATTGCTCTCTCATTTTGGTAAACCAACTGCTGCTACTAAGGAGAAATTCTCATTTGAGAGAATCATTGGACAGATTTGTCGGTTTACTGGCTTGAATATACGTGTTGTACCGGATCCAAGTGATGAACTTCTGCTCAAACGTGGGGAGATTGTACTCTTAGAAAACATAAGATTCTTTGCTGGTGAGGTGGAGAACGATTCTAAATTTGCAATGCTCATTGCAAGACACGGTGATGTGTATGTAAATGATGCTTTTTCTGTTTCGCACAGGGAACACGCATCCATAGTGGGACTACCACAATTTCTTCCATCTGCTATGGGTTTGGCATTTTTACGGGAGTATCAAGAGCTAGACAGTGCAGCTACAAGGAGTACTGTTGCAGTGATTGGTGGTAGCAAAATTTCAACGAAGCTTCCATTAATACGAGGTCTTCTGAAAAAAGTAAAAATGGTAATATTAGGTGGTGCTCTAGTAAATGTGATATTGCGTTCTAGGGGGTATAGCATAGGTAGATCCGTATGTGAGGATTGTCACTGTGATATTTCATTATCTGAACTTTTTATACCATTTGATTTCGTTACCTCACGTGGGGTTGAGGATCGAAATTTCCACATTAGTGATGCCAGGATGATCCCTAAAGATGAAATGATTTTGGATATAGGGCCGGCATCGCTCATTGCAATGAAGAGCATCCTTTCAAAAGCAGAGAAGATTTTATGGAATGGTCCAATTGGTGCTTTTGAATTTGAACCGTTTTGTGCTGGTACAAATGAGTTAGCTCAATTTATTTCTTTCCTAACAAAGAATGCGAATATCAAGAGTATAATAGGAGGAGGCGATACTTTAGCTGCAATTAAGTCACTTCAGGAGCCATGTTTTTCCTATATTTCTACATCTGGGGGTGCTTTTCTTAAATTTCAGGAGGAGGGTACACTTCCTGGGATAAAAGCCATCAAGACGGTCTATAACCTTGGTTAATTGGAAAGAGGACGTATATAGGAAGCATAAAGTTATATAGGATAACAAAGGCGGGAGCGCTATAAATCAGATAGGAGTTGAAGTTTCATCTCATTTCTCTATATATGCGGGAGCTTGAATTGTACTCTCTCTTTTTTGAATTTAAAGTCTGAAACTTCCGTAGAAGGAAAGCTTTTTTTCAAAAATGACACAAGATCTTGCACAAGTATTTCTGGAGCTGAAGCGCCTGAGCTAATTCCTATTTTACCCACTCCTTTAAACCAATCGAGTTGGACTTCATTGTAATTATCTATGAGAAATGCTTTTTGGCATATTTTCGATGAAACACGCATTAGATTCCTTGAATTAGAACTGTTGGTAGAGCCAATTATCAACATTAGGTCTACTTTTTTTGCAAGTGCTTTTACAGTTTCTTGTCTGTTTTGAGTTGCGTAGCATACATCGGACTGCCCCACCACATTTGGGAATTTTTTCTTTATCTTGTTTATCATTGTTGACACGTACTCAAGCGCAAGTGTGCTCTGTGTGACGTATGCTAATTTCCCAGCTATTGTGGGGAGATTATCTATATCTTCGGGCTCTTGGACAATGTAAGTTTGTGCCCTGGTTCTTCCGACTGTTCCGATTATTTCAGCATGATTTCTGTTTCCTATAACTAGAATAGTAAAGCCTTCTTTTTCAAATCTCTGAACCTCACGATGTATTTTTGAGACCAGAGGACAGGTTGCATTTACGAGTACTAAGTCTAGTGACTGTGCGTATTTTTCAATCTCTTCAGAGACACCGTGTGCGCTGAAAATCAGTACTGACTCTGGTTTTACTTTAGTGATGTCTTCTATAAAAGTCACACCCTGTGCTTCGAAATTCTGGACAACACTGGAGTTGTGAACTATTTCATGGTAGACGAAAATTTTTTTTTCTGGATACCTTCTTATTGCTATCTCCACTGTTTCTATTGCACGTTCAACACCTGCGCAGAAGCCTCTGGGGGAGGCAATAAATATTTGCATCTTAGTTTCTTCTTTACAGCGATGGCCTGTGTACCCGGTAGCACTCAGCAAGGAATTTGTCAATTCTTACAGGGTCTCTGTACATTTTAGTATTAGCATTATTATGCTCCAAGTAAAATTCTTTGGCCGGCTTTGTGAATGTTTCAAACAGAGATATACTTGACTCGGATGCCTTTTTAGTGCTGTTAGCAGTGTATCTTTGAGGATTCTTCTATCAAATGAAAAAGTTTGGGACGGCGCTGTGTCAGTTTGATCGGGATTTGATTCTGCAATACGGCGGTGCTAGATTCCTTATCTATTATCATTGGGGGGAAATCATCGGTGAAGATGAGAGATTTAATGGTTTAACGGTCAAGCAAGTTTCATATAGCGGTACTGGGAATATCATTACAGTTTACGTGCGTGCAAGAAACTCCGGAAACGCAGTGAAACTTCGCCACTGCATCGAGGAATTGGAGGAACGCATAAAGTTATGTGCTAAAATTGACTGTGCAATCAAGATAGTCTTGTCGCTATGATCTTGATAACTAGGCCGGTCGAGGATGCGATATATCTGCAGCAGCGGCTAAAAAGTTTGAACATAGAAAGTCTTGTGGAACCACTCTTTGTTCTGCAGCCGCTTTGGTTTGATGTTGCCGACCTCATTGCTGCAAAGATTGTTGTTAGTAGTAAAAATGCCATTAGAGCTCTCGCTTGGGCTAGGGCAAGTAGAGATTTACAATTGTATACGATGAGTGACAATATTGCTGAGTTTGCAATTTTTAGTAGATTTTCTAATGTTGTTTCCTGTGGTTGTGGTACAGCTAAGGAACTAGAGGCTTATGTACTTTCCCACTTTAGCAAAGATGAGAGAGTTATTTATCTTTCTGGAGCGGAGATAACAAGGGATATTGTTTCTTCATGTTTAGAAAGGGGTTTCAAATCAGTAGAGCGTCGAATCTGCTATATGATGTGTCCGGTGAAAGAGTTTTCTAGTAATGTCTATGATGCGTTAATGAGAAAAAGCATTAGTGGTGTAATCTTGCTTTCCAGGCAGGCTGCGGTTTTATGCAAATCACTATTTCTTAAATATGGCATAAGTCCAAGTTTTTTTTCTTACTTTGTTATGAGTTCCAGGATAGCATCTACTTTGAGTTGTGATACAGTTTACGTATCTAGTGTGCCCACTTTGGATGCTCTTGTTGATGTAATAGAAAGGCATTACTATGTTGAGCGGAAAACTTAACTCACTAGAGTTATACTTACTGTAGGTTTGTGAGATGGTGTGTGGTCGCTTGTTTTACTGTATAGACAGGTGGTTGTGTTTAAGGGATTTTTGCAATGTTTGAGGGGTGTGATTATTTGGTAAAGAAAAAGATCTTGCAGTCTAAATCGGGTACTTTTCTTGTTGCGAAAATATCGAATCCGCTTTCTTACAAAGTTTTTTCTTATGATCAAAGGAAATGTGAGGGGTATCTGCTCGAGTTAGAAAAACGAATGCTTGCGGCTGGTTTAAATATCGTAGCGTTTAAGCCACCAGTTATTCTGATTCTTGAGAGTAGTGCAAGTTCCGTGTGGAGTATATATGAAAAGATAACAGAGATTGCTTCTTCCATATTTCTCGAGTACGTGAGCTTTGCTGTAGGTTACTATGTTTTTTCGTTTGAGGCACCAAGTGAAGTGATAAGAAAAGCCTTCGCAGCTGTTTCTTTTGGTGAAAAAGAGGGTAGTGGGATTGTCGATTATGCAAGCTGTACTTCGCAGTTACAAGAATTCTCGAATGCAGTTGCAAAAGCTACGGTGTTGCACAGTGCACTGAGAAACAACGAGTTACTAAACGTCTTTCAGCCAATTGTTGATATAGAGACTTCACGTGTAATTTTTAGTGAGTTCCTATTGAGGGTTAAGGGCGAAGAAAGTATCAGGAGTTGTATAGTTGCAGCAGAAAAAACGCATTTGATTTCTGTAGTAGATAAATTTGTTTTCAAGCGCGTTATTGAGCTTCTTGAGCGTCATAGTGATCTAAGATTGTCATTTAATCTTTCCATGCTAAGTGCAAGTGACGAGTTACAGATAGAGGGATTTTTAAAATCCTTTGCTACGCTGCAATTTGTTGCAAAAAGGCTAGTTGTAGAGATTACGGAGGGAATATTATTGTCCAATACAGACAAGATGTTCGACTTTATCTTTAAATTAAAATCCCTTGGATGTGGTATAGCTCTAGATGATTTCGGAAGGAATTTCTATCTCCCTTTCTCGCAGCTTGAGAAATTACCGATAGATTATCTTAAGCTTGATAGAGAGTTCGCTGGGGAAATTAAAACTAGTAAGAATGCTTCTATCTTTATTAAAAGTATTCTTGAGATTGCAAATAACTTGAACATTAAGGTAGTTGCGGAGTTTGTTGAAGACAAAAGTGTCTTTGATTTGTTTAAGGAATTAGGAATCAGATATATGCAGGGTAACTATCTATACGAGGCCAGTTCGGAGCTAAAAAATTCTGTAAGTGCATGAAGAAAATCTCCATTTTGGGTTCTACTGGTTCGGTTGGTTGTCAATCTGTTGATGTGGTCTCTCGTTTCTATAGAGATGCAATTAAAGTTGACGCACTGAGCTGTAATAGTAACCACGCATTGTTAATACAGCAGGCGCGTTTATTATCTCCACAAAGGGTTTTTGTCGCTGATGAGTCTTCTTATAGGGAAGTTAAAACTGCGTTATGTTCACAGAATATAGAAGTCATACTTGATCGAGAGATCGAAATAGGCAATGCACTTTGTGACAATGATATGCTTATTGTAAGCATTTCTGGAATCGCTGCCTTAAACCCGATATATAGCGCGATAAGTCGAGGGATTAAAGTTGCGACTTCCAATAAGGAAAGCCTTGTGTGTGGAGGTAGTCTACTCTTAC
Source organism: Neorickettsia sp. 179522 (assembly GCF_001593535.1). Lineage (NCBI taxonomy): Bacteria > Pseudomonadati > Pseudomonadota > Alphaproteobacteria > Rickettsiales > Anaplasmataceae > Neorickettsia > Neorickettsia sp. 179522. The sequence continues at coordinate 356,620 of NZ_LNGI01000001.1, forward strand.
CCTTTGTTGATAAGATCATTCCTTTGGACTCCGAGCATCATGCTATAGCGAGGTTATTGCATTCCAAACCTCCCGCGTTTGTCTCAGGAATTACTTTAACTGCTAGTGGTGGACCGTTTTTTCGTAAGGGAAAGAGAAATGTTACGGTTGCTTGTGCTCTTGCTCATCCAATTTGGAAGATGGGTAAGAAAAATTCAGTGGATTCTGCCACTATGATGAATAAAGTTTTGGAGGTCATAGAAGCACACTACCTTTTCCGAATACCTAAAGAAAAAATTTCTGTTCTGATACATCCGGAAGCTCTAATACACGGAATGGTTGATTTTTTAGACGGTTCTCAGCACGCTTTTATATCCCTACCAGATATGAGAGTTGGGATAAATAATGCGCTTGCCGGATTGGTTGAAGGTGGTTATGAGAACACCTATGCCTACGGTAAGGTTCCTTTGGCAACGAGAAAATTGACATTCTATGCCGCAAAAGAGGAGGAATTTCGAGCACTAAAATTTCTTAAAACTGATCAAGAAATTGTGCTGAGTGCGGTAAATGATCTTGCTGTAGAAGATTTTCTTGCTGGGAAACTAGATTTTCATAGTATACCGGACTTCATTTCCTCTGGGTTGGACAAATTTCAATACAATAAAGCTGATGTTAAGAACATTGGTGACGTCTTTTCTATTTATGATAAGGCTCAGTGTGTATGTAAGAGTGACAACAGTGACTCATTTTCCAAGAAGTATCATCCGTTAGTATCAGGCGTGTAAACTTGTGCTGTAGATGTTTGTACCTACTGATTTTCCAACGTATCTTTTTATTGCAGCAAAACCGATTGACCCTATCCTATAAGCGCTCATGAGTGCAGGATTGACTAACTTTTTTTGTATATAGAACGCGCTACGTGCTTTTTATCCTCTAGCAGTCCACGCGAGGGCTCTGACAAGTTATTGCCTCGTATACTAAGGGCAGGAAAGCTATACTTTTAATGGGTCATACTTGCCAGGTGATTTGTGGTTCGATTTGTGGAGTTCAACAAGTTTTTGAGCAGCCTTCAAAGGAGGCTCAATTTCCTGATCAGTCCCTGTGTGCAATGTAAGCTTTCCGCTTCTTTCCTGAATATATTTGCACTTTTCTTGTACTTCATCTTTGGTAAGTAGATCGGACTTTGTAAGAAGAATAAAGTGCTCTTTTGTTTCTAGATTCTTACTATAGAGAGAGAGTTCCTCCAATAAGAGTGTATAAACTGAGTAAATGTCCTTTTCTGTTCCGTCTACAAGATATATCAATGCCTTGCAGCGTTCTATATGTTTCAAAAATTTGAATCCTAATCCGAGGTTTTTATGAGCTCCTTGGATAATACCAGGAATATCCGCTATGACTATTTCACGGTTGTTTATTTCCGCTATTCCTACAATTGGCTCAAGCGTTGAAAAAGGATAGTCGGCGATTTTTGGTTTAGCATTCGAACACCTAGATAAAAACGTAGATTTTCCTGCGTTCGGGAGTCCGACTAAGCCAATATCTGCTAATATTTTTAAATTTAAAATTACGGTCTTTTCTTCGCCAGGTTCACCATAGGTAAACTCGGTTGCGGCCCGGTTTAATGAATTTTTAAATGTTGCATTACCCCGACCACCTTTTCCACCGAAAGCAGAAATGAAGCTTTGTTTAGGCTGTTCCAAATCAGATAAGAGTACTCCATCCTGTGTAAGTATCTGGGTGCCTACAGGTACCTTGCAAACCAGGTCAGAACCACTTTCACCACGTTTATTAGATTTTCTGCCGGGTTTCCCATTTTTAGCTTTGAGGTGGGCCCTATGCCGGTAATCCAGTAATGTATTGAGATTCTCGTCTGTGACAAAGACCACGTCTCCTCCATTTCCTCCGCAACCACCATCTGGTCCACCAAACTCAACAAACTTCTCTCTTCGAAAGCTTGAACAGCCGTCTCCACCGTTTCCTGCCTTTAAAAAAACTTTTACTTCGTCTATGAATTTCAAATTTCACTCTCCATTTAAATTTAAGGTGTGTTTTCTATATCGGTTGTATTTTGAAAATTGTCTTCTGTCAGGTTCATTGTATAGTAATTTTCGCTTTTACCTAAATATAGCTCAAAAAGGTAAATAGCGCTTTTTCTAGGTATGTGAAGTGATAATTGCTGTCTATTTAAATGTTACAAAATTTGTTTTGCTGCCTAAGCACACAATGATTCCACCTACAGATGTAAACAAGGCTCGTTCATTCTGTCTAATATGTCTAATGAAGGGACTTTTCTTGATTGAGTAAGGATAAGTACAAAAAATTTTTACATAAGACAATGAGAGTGAACTCCGCTCTATGTAATGAGGTGACTTTTTTCGATTTGATAAGACAAATGGTATAGGTTTTAGAAGAATATTCTTTTTATAATTTTGCAAGGAGTATAACTCGGGATTGTGGAGCAGCATGGCTCTTATACATGTAGTAGTCCATTGTACAAAGCCACGGTCCCTATTATAAGATCTTGTACGAGCTTTTTTTTGAAGAGACTTTTATGATGCAGGGAAAAATAGTCTTAGTAACTGGTGTGTGTAACAGGATCGGCGCATCTATAGCGCGAAGATTTGCTTCGGAAGGGGCTTCTCTTGTTTTGCCTGCAGCAGATCTATCGGATCTTGATGAGTTAAATCAAGATATAAAAAAATTGGGAGGAGAGTCAGTTCTTGTGCAAGCAGATGTGCTGGATGTTTTTCAGATGGAATCGCTTAAGGATGCTATCTCAGGTACCTCAAAAAAGTTAGATGTTCTCATCTCTGCGCATTTTTATACCAGTGAGCCTAATCTCCTAGTAGATTATGAAGTTGATGAGTGGAGAAGAATAGTAGAAGAAAATTTTTCTTTAAATTGGTATATGCTAAGAAATTTTGATGGGCTTTTGAAACGTTCTGAGCATGGTAGGGTAATTTTTCTTTCTCTTGAGAAAATTGTTGGAAAAAACCCTTTGTATTTTTCCCCGTATGTTGCAAGCAATGCAGCTCTTGCGCAGCTTATGAAAGGATATGCCAATGATGTTCTAAATTATGGTATGTGCGTAAACATGGTTGCCTTAGAAGGATACGAAGAGGGTATTGCTGCGGAACCTCAGCCTGAATGTGCGGAACTTTTCCTTCAGTTGAGTTCAGCACACTATAAGATTTCTGGTAGAAAACATTATGTCTCTTATAGTTAAATTTAAATACTAGTCTTGCTCAAATTGAGCTTCTACTTAAAAGCTCTTTGCTCTTTTTAAAAGTGTGTCAGTGATGGAAGTTTTTTCTATGAATTGTGGAGTATAGAATTGATCCCTCGGTTTACGCCATTCTTGATGAGTGGACAAAATGGTTAGGTGGTGTAAAGTGCTTTTCTAGTAATACATTGGTTGCCTACAATAGGGATGCTATTGCTTTTTTGGATTTCCTTTCTACTTTCAGAGGCGGATCTGTGTGTTGTGCTAGCCTGAAGTGCATAGACAATAAAGATTTACGCGCCTGGCTTGCTAGTAGAAGAAAAAATTCTATTTCTTTCCGCGCGAATGCAAGAGCTTTGTCTTCAGTAAAGAGCTTTTTTAGATACCTTGCGAAACATAAGGAAGTTGTCAATGAAGATGTCTTAAGTGTTGTATTGAGGTTTAAGCCGAAGGCGCTGCCACGTTCTTTGACTTTCAAGGAAATAATGGAATTAATTGAAAAATTTTCTTCCTTGAAGATAAGTTGGATAGTAAAGAGGAACATTGCGCTATGCTATTTGTTATATGGTTCTGGTTTGAGGATTAGTGAAGCGTTGAGTCTAAGAGTTGATGATCTTGCTCATAGTGAGATCAAAATAGTGGGTAAAGGTGGTAGGGAAAGAATGATTCGTTTATTGCCTATAGTACGTGTTGCATTGGAAGATTATATCGCTTTGTGTCCATTCGAGTTGGATGAGGGAAGTTTTCTTTTTTTGGATCGGAACGGAAATAAGCTGTGTAGGACTGCTGTAGCAGGGGCTTTCCTCTCACTTCGTAGACGATTCAATCTTCCGGAGCATACCACGCCACATGCGCTTAGACACAGCTTTGCTACACATCTACTCCAGGAAGGTATTGGTGTTCGTAAAATACAAGAATTGTTAGGGCACGCCTCACTTGCGAGCACTGAGATCTATGCAAAACTGAATGCTGAGTCACTCATGGAAAAGTATAGGCAATTCTCTATAAGAGATAGGGATGACTGAGCCCTATCTAGGAGGAGCTTGATTGCCGTAGAGTTAACCACAATGAGTGTGCTTCTATTTTAGTGTTCTACACTTTTGAGCGGTTGATGTGGGGGAGTAAAGAGGTTTTTCGAGTGCGATAATATGGAAACATATGCCTCAGTCGTTGTTTGGCTGTGAGAGATGCAAAAGCACGAAGACAAGCCAATGCTTTGAGACACTGAGACGTCGAAGTAACAAAACCAAGATAGATAGGTCAATGAAAGTAATCGTACGCGTTTTTAAAAATTTGCATCCCAGGCCCATTTTCAGGGATTGGTAAACACTCTCTTCTGCACTTCTCTCGAACCATATAGTAGTCGTCAGTTTGTACGAGAGAAACCGCCCTCTCTGGATGGGGCATAGTGATTAGCATCTTCCCGTCATATGCAGTAACAGCAGCAATCCTGTCGTAAGAACCATTCACATCCTGCGTGTACCGCATGGCGACATCGACTTTCAAATTGCCCATATCTAAGGGTACCAATTTCCCCTCGCCATGAGCAATTGGTAAACGGATTCTATGAATACCCCTCATCCAAATAGAAGCACTTTCAGGCACTTCAATGTCTTGCCACTCACATTGATACTGGTTCGAGGTATTTGCTTCAAAAGTGACCTCTAGAGCTGTGATCAAACGTACAAGTATCTGTGCACCGTTGCATATGCCTATGACTAGTTTATCTTCTTCGAGAAAGTTCTCTACTTTTTCTAGTAAGGGAGCAGTTTTACACGCGAACGCGTTTCCCGCGCCTGTATTATCAGCAAAAGAGAAACCACCAGGAATGGCCAGAACTTGGTAATTGCGAAGTTTGTCAGGGTTGCTGAGCAAATCATTCAGATGCAAGATGCTTCCCGTAAAACCGGAGAGCTCAAAGGCACGAAGTGTCTCGTCCTCGCAGTTAAGCCCATACCCAGACAGCACAAGTACACTAGCCATCTTTTTTTCAAAACCTTGAACCGTAGTGTAACACACTCACGTGTAAAATACATGTCGAAATATCCAATATCATTCTCTTCACTCCCGTTATCGGGAATTGCTTTGAATGCTAGTAACGCATGTATAGGCAATACAGGATATGAGTGCACCAGTTATGATACTACCAACAGCTTGTAGTGCTATAGGCATACTTTCAAATCTTGGTATTAGTGGAAGCAGCAGATAGATTATAGCTGCCAGCACCACAGATGCAGCTACGGCAATGAACATATTTCTCAGACGTGTAGACAGTGGTTGTTCAGTTTTCTTTGGTGCTGTTGGACTTTTACTTTTACTTCGTGCGAAAACCGAACCAACGTTCTTTAAGAGTTTTTGCACTGCTCCTGGTTCCACTTTTACTACGGCAGTTTTATCGTCAGGTGCATCTTTTTTTGCATCAGGTTTGCTTGAGACACTTTGTGAGGGATCTGGTTCAGGAACTTTTTCCTCTACGGTGACTTCTAATTCACATCTTATTTCCGCCGCTGTGATTATGACTATATCAATACTCTCAGTGAACAGTGCTAATGGGAGTACTATTGAACTATCAGAGCAGTGTATATTATTTACGCGAACGGGTTTTAATAGTTTAGGTCTGAGCGTACCTTCAAGAAATGCTTTACCCCATGAAAGTTTTACTGCTGCTACACGCTTATTTACGTCTTTCATCAGGATAGTAGTTTGAGAGGCTGTTAAGATCGAGAAAGGATTTCCATCTCGTTCTTGCACCGGTAACGTAGCTAGGATTGCTTCGGTGACTGCGATTATGTTTTGCTGAATTTCTTGGAACCGAGTTGCTGCTCTTGCTACACTGCGTAGTCCTTCTTCTGTTAATTTTACAAGTTTCTCAGAACTGATAGTACAACTCGACTGTCCCTCTGTGACGTGATCTACCCTTGTGAAGATTGGCTGAGCTGGAAGTACACCTGCGGTTTCTGCATTGAGTACCATTGTTGCCAAGGAGATTATTCCTGTGTTGTCGTTTCCTATATTTGCACTGCAGAATGATCCAAGATGCGTTTGTATTGCAGCACCTGGAACGAGTCTGCAAAACTTATCTGAGCATTGGTATGCATTTAGTGCTGCTTGTAAAACTTCTACCAGATGTGGGAAGAGGTGTCTCGGATTAGGCATGCAAATAGCCATGTTGCCTCTTCCTTCTGTAGCTGATTTGCATATTTCGTGGTAGCTAAGCTCCTGGGTGTCCTGCCGGTTCCTAGCGCAACATTTGCTCTCAGGGGAAAGCGTGCCGACTAAACAGGCTGTAGCTTTTAAGTTGCTGCATAGATGGTGTGCTAAGGATCTAGTCCAAGTGTGTCCAAGCAAGTTAGTCGGAAATTGTAGATAACATTTCCTTGATACTGGATCGAATAATACTGTGAACTGTGGTGGAGCTGCTGCTAAAGGTGAGTGAGTAGTTTGCTCTATGATTTTCGCGAGTAAGTCATTGGCCTTTTTGAAGGGTACTGTACATTCCAGCGAAAGTGCGCATACTTCTTGAATGAAAGGGTAGCACGCACTCTGTCCGCTAGGGAAATTACGTAGCACTAGAAATGTCTCACCACCATTCCCTTCTACTTCTACTTTTTGGTAAGGTACGCGTAATCTCGGTTCTGTAGGAGATGTCAAACTTGCGCAAAATGCACGCAAAGTATCTACTTGACTTTGTGTTAGACCCTCTATCTTGTAGGTAGGGTGTGTGGGTACGCTAATCTGACCAACCGATGACGCTGCAGCACCTTGTACTATGCCACTTGTTTCTACAGAACAACTAGCTACAGCGCCTTTCTCAATAGGGATTGAAGTTACCGGAATCACTGATGGAGTTGTTCCAGTAACGTTCATTATTGCTCTAGCTAGGATCGTTGTTATCCATGCATGTGGAGCTCTTCCCGCAGCTATCCACTCATGTAGGGCTCTGGCAGTGCCGAATGTAATGCTATGTATGGGCATATTCTCAGGTTTTGGTTTGCCTGCATCATTGATACGATTTACAAACGCTTTAGCCCCATCCAAATAGCATGCTCTGACAGTTAGTCCGTTTTCCCCATCACTTGGTGGTGTGACATTCACGTTTTGCAACCCAAAGACATCAGCTACTTCTGCTTCATACATCTCTGCCAGCTCCATGCCAGGCTGGATTTCCTCTTTTAGGGTGCTAGCTTCTTCAGCTTTTAGAAGCCTTAGTCTGAGTTGCTCTGTATTCTCCCCCGGAAGTATTAGGTCAAGTTTTTGACTTGCTTTCTTAATGCTTGCTTTGGCCTTTTTCTTTAGTGCACTACCGCTGGCTGTAAGAGTCTGTGACCAACGTTGAAACATCTTTTTTCGTGTTCCTTGAGGCTGTTCTCCTTGTTGTGAATCCGGTGCATCCTGCTGAGTAGCCGCATTTGACTGTGTGCTTTCCTGTCCTTGAGGCTGTTCTCCTTGTTGCGTGTCTTGCATTTCTAGTTTATTCATTTTTTGCATCTGATAACATCGATATACTTATCGTTCATCTGGATCACGACGAAAACCTACCAGCAGTACTAATCTCCTGGAGAGTGAAACAGTAAGGTTATACTTTCTACAGTTTATTTGTAAATTTTTTTATTTCTAATGTGATAGAAGCAAGTGCATAGCCTAGTTGTCACTCGGTGAAGGGATTGTTGGTTTTATCTGTCCCAGTGAAAGTGTGATGCAGATCGGACTGAGGCAAAGCATTTATGCCGAATTTTAACACAGAATTTTGTTTCATGTTCACACGATAGAGTAAACTTCAAGCTTTCTTTATGAATTAATTTTTAAAAAAAATTTATCAAACTTTGACATGCTAAAGGGAAAACCTTACTTTGGCAAAATAATGAAGGTCCTGTAAAAAAGAAAATAGGAATGATTGCAGTAGGATTTTCATTAAGATATATTTGTCCTGGATCTAGCGTTTTGTTTTAATGGAAGCAACACAGGAAAAATTTAGGAGGATCGTTCTTGAGCACACAGTTAAGGTCTCTGTTATGCGTGCTTTGAGCCTTTCGGATGAGAAGTATGACGAAATAAAGTTGGAAACAGACCTTGGCTCAGAGCTTGGTATAGATAGCCTCGATGCTGCTGAAATAATTATGCGTGTTGAGGAAGATCATGATCTCGAGGAGATTCCTGAAGATTATGCGAGGAAGGCAAATACGGTTAAGCACATTTATGATTATGTTCTTGAACACTGTACTAAGCCGTTGGATAAGTTAATCGATTTCAGCAAGAAGGATACTTTTTTTGGTAAATTTTTGGCTAATATTTCTGAGTCGTTTGATTGTGAGCTTTCTACGCTTGAGAACGTCTCCAGCATGAGTGATCTCGTCTCTATGCTTACTTCCACTTCAATAAAGTAGATGCGAAAGAGAGTTGTAGTAACCGGATTAGGGTTGCTTACTTGTCTGTCCAGCAGTAGAGAGGGCTCTTGGGCTCTAATCCTTGAGTCAAAGTCTGGCGTGAGGACGCTCTCTACTGTGGAAACAGAGGGCCTTCCTGTCACTATAGGAGGGGAGGTGTTGGAGAATGGAGAGGATTGCTTCGAGTGTAAAAAATTTGGTGATCCCCGAAAACACGATCGCTATATACTGTACGGTATAGCTGCGTCTAGAGAGGCAATACGACATTCGCAGTTACTGGAGTATCCTTCCTTAGACAAGAGAAGGGTCGGTGTATCGATAGGTTCCGGCATAGGAGGGTTACCACTTATCGAGAAAAACTCGATTCTTCTCCGTGAAGAGGGTATACGAAAAGTAAGTCCGTTTTTTATTCCGGCAAGTTTAATCAATCTTACTTCAGGCAATGTTGCAATTGAAAATGGATTTACAGGGCCAAATGATGCATTGGTCACTGCATGTGCAACAGGTGCTCACGCGATAGTTAACTCTTGGCGCATAATTGCGAATGACGAAGCTGATGTTATGATAGCTGGCGCTTCTGAAGGGGCTTTATGTCGAGTCGGGATAGCTGGGTTTGCAAATATGAAAGCCCTTTCTAGACGTAATGATGAGCCAGAGAAGGCATCTAGGCCGTGGGACGTTGATAGGGACGGTTTCGTAATGAGTGATGGTGCTGGGGTTATGGTGCTCGAAGAATATAGCCATGCAAAAAAACGTGGAGCGCGAATTTATGCTGAATTAGTAGGTTTTGGCGTTTCTGGAGATGCTTACCATGTCGCCGCTCCTAATCCGAGTGGAGATGGTGCACTTGCTGCGATGACGTCTGCAATAAAAATGTCTGGGGTCGGACTAAACGAGATCGATTATATTAATGCGCACGGAACATCCACACCTAATGGTGATGCTGCTGAGCTGAATGCTCTAAGGCGTTTGTTTGGTAATTCTTTGGGAATGGGTGTGTCTTCAACGAAATCATCTATAGGTCATGCTTTGGGTGCTGCTGGTGGTATAGAAGCGGTTCTCTGTGTACTCGCTATGCGTGATTCGGTAATGCCCCCAACTATTAATTTGGATAAACCTGACGATTGTACTAGTGGATTTAATTTAGTGCCACACACGCCTCAAGAGAAAATTCTGCGGTATGTACTCTCAAATTCTTTTGGCTTCGGTGGGACTAATGTATCATTGTTGTTTGGACAATGTTCATAGTTGGAGGTCTGTGTGTTAAGTGAGAAAAAAAATATCGCAGCTGCCTGGTTTAGAGAGCTGAGAGATCGTATCAGAGATGAATTTGTTGCTATAGAAAGAGAGTTTGATCCGAATTTTCAGTCGGGCTTTACAGTGGAGTCTTGGGAGCGAGAAGGTGGCGGGGGCGGCGAAATGAGCCTCATGTACGGTAGTGTATTTGAAAAGATAGGTGTGAATATATCAACCGTGCATGGTCTCCTTAGCGAAGAGTTTGCATCCAAAATTCCTGGTGCCGCAGAAAGTGGAAGAAAGTTCTGGGCAAGTGGCATTTCACTGGTGGCGCATATGAGTTCCCCCCTTGTTCCTGCGGTGCACATGAATACGCGGATGATAGTTACCGATAAATACTGGTTTGGTGGTGGTGCAGACTTGACTCCTATGTATTACAACGAGGAGGATGCAAAGACCTTCCACGCCGAGTTTAAAGAGGTGTGTAATAAACATGATGGTAACTATTACGATAAATTCAGCAAATGGGCGGATGAATATTTCTACATAAAGCATAGAAATGAACCTCGAGGCATAGGGGGAATATTCTACGATTACTTAAGAACAGATGATTGGGAGAAGGATTTTGCTTTTACGAAAGATGTTGGTAAGGGCTTCCTTTCCGTGTATCCAAAGATAGTGAGGAAAAATATGCACCTCTCTTATACAAATGAACAGAGGCAGTTTCAGCTTCTCAAGAGGGGTAGGTATGTTGAGTTTAATCTTCTATATGATAGAGGTACCGAGTTTGGTCTTAAGACGGGTGGTAATGTGAAGGCAATCCTAATGTCTTTACCTCCTGCGGTAGAGTGGAGAGATTTTTAAGAGTGCTTTATTATCCTTTCGTAGGGTAGTTTGGTCTGATATATGGAGTTTGTTTACCTGCTTGTTATTCTCGCTGTTTTTTTCTTTATTTATCGGCGGACTTCAAGCAGGTTAAGTGCTGGTGGATTAGTAACTCTCCTTGTTTGGGGCATCGTGATATGTGTGGTGGCCTACATGTACAATGTTGGGGGTATGATTCTTGAAAACAAGCTGCTTGATGAAATTTATAAGAAAGTTCAAAGTGGAATATCAAGTGAGCGGGTTGGTTTTAAAAAAGCGAGAGATGGGCACTTTTATGTCGACATTATCGTTGGTCGTGTGAAGCTAAAATGTCTGCTCGATACAGGCGCTTCGGACACGATTTTATCACAAAAAGATGCTGTGAAACTAGGGATCGATCCTAGTGTTCTCGACTACAGCAAAGAGTATAGTACCGCTAATGGAAAGATAAGGGCAGCTCCTGTGATCTTGAGAGATGTCTACCTGAAGGGTTATCACATTCCTCATCTAGAAGTAAGTGTTTCGGAAGTGAAAGAGCAGGAACAGTCTTTATTGGGGATGTCATGCTTGAGGCATTTTGATTTTTTTATAAAAAAAGATACCTTATTTTTGCTGCAGAAATAACTTTCTTATTATCTAGTAAAAATCAGCAAATTGTATTACTCTCGTCTCGGGATTATTTCTAATTTGGTGTAGGTCTCTTTTAGGATTCAAAGAAGATTCATTTATGCATTAAGAGATTTGCTGAAAATTAAAACTTTCCTGAAAGAATGTGCGAAATTTCTTGTAGTGCCGTTATTAATGAAAAATTTCAGAAGTGTTTCTAAGGCAAGGTTGTTGTTTTTCCTCTCTGGTTTTTGTTGTGCAATTCCTACTCAGCTGAAAGCGTCGGATCTGGAAAGTCATAATGAAATCGTGACTAAGGCTGGTTCCTTGAATGGGCAGGAGGTGTATGACAAGAGGGTTAATACTACAGGGCTTTTAAACAGTATAGGTGCGACTTTCAGTGAATTAAAAAATTCCAAGATTAGTCATGAGAAACGCTTTGTCGACAGAGAGGGTAATAATATTCGGTTCAATTGTGAAGCACCTGATTTGGAAGGAGATTCTTTTCAATCAAAGGGCCAAGCAGACAGTTCACGAGGTGGTTTGTCAAAACTGATAAAGAATTTACCTAAAGCGGAAGGACTAAAGGTGAATACTCGAGCAAATGTCTTTGGGCCGGAAAGGGTAGCAAGACAAAATAGTCTGAGCAATCAAAGTCGTTATGCGGGTGGTGCGCGCTTTACACTGACTCACGAGTTTAGTGATTCTGGTGAACGGGCCGTAAGGATGTCCGAGTTTGGTGCTCTTTTACCGCTATTATCTAGAGAAGATGGCCTTATTTACATTGATCTTAAATCGAAGCTGTACGATGCCAAAGCAAGTGAGATTAGTACAGGAGTTGTTTTTCGGAGGAAAATGTCTCCTTCCCTTACAGGAGGTATAAACCTTTTTACAGATGTACGCTTTTTGCCTGAGGGTAATTATAGATGGTATTCACTGGGTGGGGAGATATTTTTCAAATCTTTCTCTTTAAATGCTAACTATTACCATTCAAATAAAAGAGGTAATCTTTCGATTGTTAGGAAGCTGGATTTAAATCCTAAAAGCTTAGGGAAGTCAACTGTTGTGCTTCATGAGAGGATTGCCGGTAACGGTTATGATTTAGGTTTTGGTTTGACTCTTAATGAATACATTCGCGTTCGTGGTGATGCATTTTTATTCAATAGTCCTCATAACAAAGAAGAAAAGTTTTCGGGTTATAGGGCTGGAATAGATTTTTCTCTTTACCTGAACGATCGCTTCAGTGTATTGGTATCACCAGAATTTGTGACTGATAGTAAGAAGAACTCATTCTCAATAAATGTTGGGTTTGATTTACCAGTTGGTAAGGAGTACACACAATTGTTGGGGCATGTCAGGAGAGATAAAGATATAGTCCTGTTTGATACTGATAATTCTTATGATGTTAATGCGGTTTTCTTGAGTGGAGAGACAGAGCATAAAGTTGAGGAGATAGTTGAAGTTTCTAAGGGGGATGAAATAAAAACCGCTGAGAATCCTACCACTGAAGTGCAAGTGCAAGTGCAGACGCAAGCAAGCTCAGATGCTTCTTCTGCTAGTAGCAGTACGGATACAAAGACTCTGAAAATTGTGCCGCTAAGAAAGTTGTACATTATCAAAGATGTTGAAGAGAAAAGTACTGAAGAGAAAAGTACTAAAGAGAAAGGTGCTGAAGAGACTGCTGACATAACTCTACCGAAAGAGCTTAAGTCTGTAATAATTTCAGATGAAACCTTATTGAAAATGCACGTAGCATACCAAGGTGGAGAAAAAATAGTAGATTATCTCATTCCTAAGAGTAAGAGGACGCTTAAATTCAAAGTTGATGAGGCGGGTGGAAAGGTCTCAGATTCAATGATAAATGGTGCGACAGTGGATTTAGGTGATCCTAGCAAATATACTCTGACGGATGTCGTGTTCAATTCAAGCTTTATCAAAAGTGATAAAGAGCATCCGTTCCAGGATGATAAAAATGTGCGCATATTCAATTCTGCATTAGAATTCTCGCATGACAAATTGAAGTCTGCATTCTATTCAACAAAGAATGATGTTCAAGACGGAAAACCGGGTGTAAGCTATTTTCTAAAAGATGTATATATAAAATTACCTAAAGTTGTGCATGATCCAAAGAATCCAGCGAAGGATGATTTTAAAGCTCTCTTTGCCGGTGATCTAGATAAGATGGGCAAACTTGATGTCACACTTGCAGGTAAGATCAAAATAGATACGAAGCCGTCAATTGAGGCAAAACAAAAAGCAGCAGAGCAAGCAAATTCTCCTTCTGATGCTAAAGCTAGTTAAGTGTTGCAACTACAAGTTAGGATAGGTCAGGTTTGTTCAGCGATGTACTAGAATGAAAGCCCAGCTTAGCAGTCAAGGGGGATAAGATATGCTAATCCAAGTGCCGGGAAAACCGCAGATCTAGGAAAGATTGGTTGAGTCATAAGACTTTGGTTTTCGAGTTTGCTTCTTGGATTAGTGATTCTTTGGTCCCTAGGCTTTTATGGAATGACTGAATTCTATGAAGCAAGCGCCGTGCTTCTTCCACTTTGAGATCAGTTACCTTGCAAATTCATCGTTTAATGAAAGTTTTTTAGATGCCAAAGCTATTCCCGCAGCTGCAGGTGGATTGCGAATTAGGATTTTTTATAACAAATTTTTCCCCGACGAGTTCTCTTACATAGTCAAGTTGCGCAGAGCGCATCAGTTCGAGTGATGTGTTATCTATCTCCAAGATAATTCTTCCGTTCCAGGTGATATAGTATTTTCCTTCTTTACTCGTGTGAATCATCTCATCTTGAGCAGCACCTGCAGAATTTTGGTCGGAGTATGCGTCACTCTTGTTTTGAGAACAACTCATTGTGCTCTGAGCTGTTCCCATATCATGTTTGGAGATAATGTTTTGCTCGTGGGTTATAGGATCGAAAGTATTTAAAGTGCCATTTTCCTTGAGAATGTTGTGATCCGGACACAACATTGCGTTGTCGCACCTCCTGACCTCAAATTTATATTCAAAACCATTACAACCACCGGGCTCAACGGTTATGCTCAAGCACTCTGCATTTTCTGTAATCTCTAGTATTCTTTTCAGTGCTGCATCAGTGAGTGAAATTTTTTTTTCCGTTTTCACTAGAAGGATGAATGTACATTATTTGAAAGATCTAAGTATAACATTTTTTTTTGCTTGCAAGGTGAAGCTTATCTTATTCAGAGTTTTAAGCCAAAATTTTTTTAAAAGTGATAGTTCCGAGTAATTCGCACATGGTTTTGTATGAGTCACGATGAGAGGAACTTATCAAATAAATCTATATGAAGGTTCCCTTAGCTGGGTAGTTAATTTAGTTGGTGTGGTTCCATAAGCAGAATTTTATCTATTGAGAAGCAATATCTCTTGCTGTAGCTATATGAAGATTTCCTTAGCTGGGTAGTTAATTTAATTAGTTTGGTTCCATAAGCAGGATGTTATCTATTGAGAAGCAATATCTTTTGCTGTAGCTATATGAAGGTTCCCTTAGCTGGGTAGTTAATTTAATTAGTTTGGTTCCATAAGCAGAATGTTGTCTTCATATTCGTCATTCCCAGAAAGGTCTAAGGGAAGGTTATTTCTAGAAAAAGAAGATCCTCAACGAGATTGTTATCAGAGGGACAGGGATAGGGTGATACATTCTTCCGCTTTCAGGCGCTTGATGTATAAAACCCAGGTTTTCAGCTATTGTGGTGATGATCACTATAGGACCCGTCTTACGCATAGTCTTGAGGTTTCACAAATTGCGCGCTCCATGGCTAGGCTGCTTGGGATTAATGAAGATTTAACGGAAACCATCGCACTGGCTCATGATATAGGGCATCCACCATTTGCTCATGTAGGTGAAGAGGCCCTTCAGGAAGTTGCGGCTGAACACTACAGATTTGAGCATAATGCTCAGGTTCTGAGGATCTTAGGAGAATTCGAGCATCAGTATATGGATTTTAATGGGCTCAATCTCACTTGGGAAACGATAGAAGGTTTAGCAAAGCATAATGGCCCGATACAAAAGCCACACCAAATCATAGAAGAGTATGATGACTTGCTTAATCTAGAGCTTGAGAAGCAACCTTCTTTGGAGGCCCAAATAGTATCGTTAGCTGATGATATCGCTTATAGCTCGCATGATATAGATGATGGGCTTTTATCTGGTGTGATCACTTACCAAGATTTACGACATTTGCCTATCATCGGCGAGAATATTTTAAAATTCGAAAAGGCTTTTCCTGAAGCAAGTAAGAGTCAGGTGATGTATAAGGCCCGGAGACGAATGATAAGGTTTTTGATTCATGATGTAGTTGGTGTAGCGCGGGAAAATATAAAACGTTATCTGCTAAAAAGTGTAGACGACATAAGAGAGTTAGGATTCCCGGCTGCGAACTTCTCAGAGAAAGTTGGCAATGAGATGAAGGAAATTAAAGCGTTTCTCTATAACAACCTCTACTTCTACTACAGTATAAGAAAGAGCAGGGTAAAACTTAAGAGAATAGTGAAAGAATTATTTGAAGTTTTTTTTCATGATCCTCAGTGCTTGCAGAAAGATTACTACGAAAGATTTCGTGTAGCTGACTCTATGAATAAAAAAGCTCAGTTAGTATGTGACTTTATTGCAAATTTAACTGATAGCTCTGCAATGAGAGAACACAAACAATTCTTCAGTACATGTGTCCTAGAGCGGGATTACTGATTTTTTTCGCTAAATAGGTAACAATTTCTAGTTAGTAGTGCGTGATAAATCAATGCAGTGGGAGAATGAAGGTGTAGTTTTATCGAATAAAAGGCTCGTTGAAAACAAAGCCGTAATTACTTTATTCACCAAGGACTATGGGTTAAAACGCGGTCTATGTAGCAGGAAAACAACAGTTGATCTAGGGAACGTAGTTTACTGTAGATGGAGTGCTCGGTTGGAAGCACAGTTGGGATACTTCAGAGTGGAGGCAAAAGAGATAATTTCGCCGTTTTTGTTCACCGATTACAAAAAGCTAAAGCTCCTCAATGCAGTTTTAAGTATTTTGCTTAGGGTTCTTCCGGAAAATGAACCGCAAAGGGAAATTTATAAGATATTTATCCAATTGTTGCAGGCATTTAAGTCAAACACTCTTTGTTACTACAGGAGGTACATAGAAATGGAGTTATCAATATTACGGCATTTGGGGTTTCAATTGGATTTGTCTCGTTGTGCGGTAACTGGAGAAACAAAAGATTTATTTTATATTTCCCCAAAGACTGGCAGAGCTGTTACGAAAGCGGTCGGTGAAGCATATAAAGATAAACTACTTCTCTTGCCACCATCACTACATAAGATTGCCAACGGCCTATCGATAGAAGATGAGATATCTCAGGAAGAGTTCTCGGATTGTATAAGAGTGACAACTTTTTTTCTTCGGACATTCCTGTTTTTCTTACTACATTTGGACCTGCCGTATCATAGGAAGTCTGTCTTGGACTGTGTATGAACATTTTTTTCTGGCAGTCATACAGAGTTGTGCAGAGGGATGCGTAGGAATATAAACAAGGTGCATTTTGTAATTGTAGGTGCTTCTAATAGGGGGATATATCTTCAGTAAGAAGGGTTATTATAAGAAGAGCGCTGGTTATACGACAAGGCAGAAGTTAATAGTTGAAGTTGTTGCGTTTGTTTGATACAATACACGGCGCGTCATTTTGCGCTATGACAATAAATGGTTTTTCATAATAAGTATCTTGGACCCGAAGGCAGAATTCGGCACCTCCACCGTTTTGCGGGGGTGTATTAGTTTCGACAGGTATTAAAAGCTAAACTTTTGTTCGGTTGAGTGATCCCGTGATTCACAACACTTTTTATAAGTGCAAACGACAATTTTGAAGCTGGTTTTGCTGAAGAAGCATTAGCTGCCTAGTTTATAGGTAGTACAGCGCGGCTTGGGGCGGCCGGTCAACAGAACGCCCCAGTTTTGTTTATGAAAGAGATTAAGTATAAAGCATTGGTAAACGCCGCGATGCTCGGTGTTGTTCGCTCTGTGATGAACGATATCTCTGCTGGAGAAGCAGCGAATTTTTTCATTACTTTTTCTACACAAAATGCCTCTTTGTCGGATGGTCTGAAGAAAAAATATCCACGTGAGATGAGTATTATTTTGCAAAATCAATTTAGGGATTTGCAAGTTTCTTATGAGAAGTTCAGCGTGGTGCTCAGTTTCTCTGGTGTCGAAGAGTGTATTACCGTACCCTTTTCGTCAATTTTGTACTTTCTTGATAGGGAGTGCAATTTTGCTTTGGAGTTTCATGATTTGGCCAGCGGGGGTGATGTAGATGAAGTTGATTCTTGTGATGCTGGTAGTACTTATGTTTCTGAGACCGGTACTAAGTGGGAGCAACAGGGGAAGATAATAGATATTACTGGTATGTTGAAGAAAAAGTAGCTTCTGCGTAGATTTATCGATTGTCGGTGCGTGGGACTATGTACATCCTCCGTCAGGCTATCCTCCCTTTGTGAGTGAGAAGATATGAGGTTGTGCGGCTTTTTGCTTTGTCTTATTTGCCCTCTCTGTATTCGGTTAGGCCTGCGCCTGACATAAAAAATCGAGTTGTCTTGTGTCGGTTGGATTTGGCTTTTAGATAAGCTGGGTGGCATGATTTAAAGTTGGTTTTGACTCTCTATGTACGATGTTATAGTAGTTGGTGGCGGTCCGTCCGGGTATCCTGCAGCGATTCGGGCGAGTAAAATTGGTCTTAAGGTTGCACTTGTCGAGAAAAATAAGTTGGGGGGAGTGTGTCTTAATTATGGGTGCATTCCAACTAAAGCGCTTTTACATGTCGCAGAGAAGTATCACTTTATAAAAACTGGAGCAGCTGAACTAGGTATAAATGTTTCTGGTGTTTCTCTTACCTTTAGTAGTGTAATCGCGTATGCTCAGGAGAGAATTAAAAAACTTGCTTCTGGCGTTTCCTACCTTATGAAGAAACATAAAGTAGAGGTTTTTTACTCCAGTGCAAGGATTTTGCCTGGTAAAAGGATCGAGTTAGAGGATTTAGACAGGACTATAAGTGCAAAAAACATCATTCTTGCAACCGGGAGCACTCCAAGAGAGATTGCAGGTCTAGAATGTGATCATGAGCTAATTTGGAATTATAATGATGCAATAACGGCAAGTAAGATTCCTGAATCGTTGTTAGTAGTCGGAGCTGGTGCGATAGGTGTCGAGTTTGCATGTGTTTATAATGCATTTGGCAGTAAAGTGACTGTCATAGAAATGCAAAACCAAATTCTTCCATCTGAGGACGCTGAAATCAGTAATCTTGCTGAAGTTGCGTTTAAAGAGAGTGGAATCACTATACGGAAGGGTACCACTATTCAATCCTTGAAGAAGGATAAAGAGAGGCTCCTTGTCACATTAAGTGATGGGACTAACCTAGTGGTTGAAAGAATTTTAGTTGCAGGTGGTGTAGAGGCGAACTCTCAGAATCTTGGTCTTGAACAGATTCCCACAATAAAGATGAATAAGGGCTTTGTTTCTGTTGATGAGTACTGCCAAACAGGTGAGGCTGGTGTATATGCAATTGGTGACTTAAGGGGTTTCCCTTGTGTCGCCCACAAGGCAATGTACGATGCGTATGTTTGTACGGCAAAAATAGCTGGAAAAGACCCCATTCCTTTAGACAGGAATAGCATTCCTAGTTGTATTTATTCTTTTCCTTCAATTGCAAGTATTGGGTTAACAGAAGAAGCTGCTCTGAGAATGGGTTATAACGTGAAAATAGGCCGCGCAAGAGCTGAAGGGAACGGCAAGTCAGTTGTCCTTGGTAAGGATAAAGGCCTGGTCAAAACGGTCTTTGATAGCAAAACAGGAGAACTTTTAGGAGCCCATATAATTGGTTATGAAGCGACGGAAATTGTCAATGGTTACATTATTGCAAAAGCTTCGGAAGCAACAATTGAAAGTTTGAAGGCTGTTATTTTTCCCCACCCGACTGTTTCTGAGATGATGTACGAGGCAGTACTAGCGGCAGATAATGAGGAAGTTCATTCGTAAAAGGTAATTTTCTGTTTTCTGCAGTGGGTGTGTCAGCTCTCTTTTCAGAAAGTGGGGTTTTTTACATATAAAGTGAATGTTAAAAAGGTCTTATCGTAGGTCATTAAATGATTTAGTGGGACGTTTGGCGGAGATGATAGTGGCACTGCATCTCTCGATTAAGGGATATATGCTCTTGTGTAGGCGTTATAGGAATCCGTATTGTGAACTTGATTTAGTCTGTGCCAAGCATGAAGTTCTACTTTTTGCAGAGGTGAAATTTCGGAGCTCGCTGCAGGCGGTTGAAACCATGGTTGATTACGCTCGTATGGAAAAGATGTATCCAGCTTCTGAGATTTTTTGTACCGAGTTTGAGTTGTACTACCGCTTTGAGAGAATCTTTAAAGTCTTTCTTATAACTCCGTCAGTGTTGCAAATTATAACGCTATAAGAGCTGTGTGTGGGTGCTAGCGTTTATTAATATTACGCGATTCTAAATCGTTGTTAGTAGAGAATGTAGAAATTTTA
This sequence comes from Neorickettsia sp. 179522, assembly GCF_001593535.1. Taxonomy (NCBI): domain Bacteria; kingdom Pseudomonadati; phylum Pseudomonadota; class Alphaproteobacteria; order Rickettsiales; family Anaplasmataceae; genus Neorickettsia; species Neorickettsia sp. 179522. Next base: position 376,456 of record NZ_LNGI01000001.1, read on the forward strand.
CAATTTCTTTAAGTAGGTGAGATGGTTATTGGAAATAGAGGGTTTGTAAAAATCGCACCACTCTGTTTTTTATTGAGACAAAGAAATACTCGCATTATTAATTAGACAAGGATAATGCTCGCAGTTGAAAGGAGCACTACAAATGCCAAAATATCCGTAAAGGAGCTAGTGATGATCGAAGACGAAAGAGCGGGGTCACCACCAAATCTCTCGATTATAAACGGGATTGCAGCACCAAAAGATGTGGCAAGTGCAAACACGAGGGTGATAGAGATAAGAAAAGTCGATTCCAAAGCCAGATTGTGAAAGCGTACGGCTATTATTACTACCATTAGTGCCGACATTACAAGACCGTTGCACAGGCCTACAATCAACTCTTTTACAAAAAGACGCATGGCATTACCTTGACAAAATCTCTTTGTAATTAGGGCTCTAACTGCGACCGTAGATGCTTGTATGCCTGCGTTTCCACCCATTGCGGCAATTATGGGCATAAGAATTGCGAGCTCCACGTGTTGTTGTAATGTTAGCTGGAAAAAGCCAATTATGTAAGAAGAAAAGTTAATGCTTAAGAAAGTAACTATGAGCCACTTAATTCTACGCATTACTGTGTTTGCAACATCTGAATTGATGTCTGATTCTGAGACTTTACCAGCATGTAATATATCTTCTTCTGCTTCTTCAGAGATTACGTCAACTACATCATCTATTGAGATTACACCGACAATTCTTTGCTTTTTATCGACTACAGCGATTGAACGTAAGGAATGATCCCTAAAAAGGCGAGCTACTTCTTCCTGATCTTGACCTGTCTCTACAGTTTTTATATTGGTCTGCATTAGTATTCTTACCAAGGATCTGCTCTTTGCACATAAGATATCATTAAGAGAGATACTGCCTATTGGGTGGTTTTCCTCGTCTACAACAAAGATTTCGCTTATATATTTTGGCAGCTGCTTTTGAATACGAATAAACTGTAAAACTTGTTCTATGCTCCAGTCTCTTGGGATAACGATAAAGTCCTTATGGATCAATCTTCCTGCGCTTTCTTCAGGATAGGCAAGAATTTCTTTGATTACTTTTCCCAGTTTTGATGGGAAAAATCCAACGATTTTTTTTACTAAGTCCTGCTCGATTTCCTCAAGTATATCAACTATTTCATCTACCGGAAGAGAGGTAATAATTTGTGCGAATCCTCGGACGCCAACTGTTTCGACTATTCTTCTCAATAACTCAGTTGGTATCTCCGCCAAAATATAAGTGTGATGAACTAAGTGCTTGTGCATGAAGTGTTCTTGAATCTCACTCTTTGCATTTATAAATGCATCTATGAGTTCTTTTTGATTCTGCACCCTATCTTGCTCAGATATTTCCTCAGTAAGCTTCTTTAGGATAAGAGGGATAGTATCAGTCATCTGCTTAACATTTACACCAGAATTCTCTAAAAAAGCTTATCTATTAATGAATCTTAGAGCGTCCACGCCCAGAAGAAAGTGTACACCAATACTATACTTGGTGTACACATCGAGTTTTGGTTTAATAAAATTCAGTTTCCGGTAAGCTAAGCAGGATAGTCAAGTGTTTAGTTAGGATTTCATTTCCAATAAAACGAAAGCCTTTGGGTTGATTACCTTTGCGCCAACCCTCTTAGTAATATAGAATGAAACATATGGTTTTGCGGAATATGGATCTCTTAAAACGCGCATTTCGCTTCTATCGACAATCTGATATCCACGTTTAAAATCTCCAAAAATAATTGGATATTTCTTTGTCGAGCTCTGAGATTTATCAGATGTAGCTATTATGGGCATTTCTGAACATTCAATAACAGGTATTCCCATCAATGTGTCGGGTTGACCTATTGAAATTCCTGGTTGGAACATATAATTTCCCGTCTGTTCGTACTTTAGACCTCTTATTAACTGGATACTTGCACTGTGCATAAGAAATGTTCCATTGACGGAAAACTCTCTTTGTAGGGCATAATACAGATTCAGAATGTCTTCAGGGGTTATTCTGTCTTTTTCCTTGCTTGTGATCTTACAAATCTGGGCTCTATTAGAATCCGTATTATGTTGAAGTATTCCATGTGGTTTACCATCTCCATTACCGGTAATGAAAGTTTCGTTTTCGAGTTGTGTAAATGCCAAAGCAGCCTGTTCAATTAACCACCTTTCTACATCTATAGACGGGTCATCAAGGACTTTTTGAGTAGTTCTTGGTTGTGTATAGAGTTCATAGGTATTTATCTCTGTTGTGATTATATGTTCTTTTGCATCGCTGTTACTTATCTCATCCTCAGAAACCCATTGTGCCTCTAATGCATCGCCATTGCTAATATAGGTTATGCAGTCTGTTGAGATCGTATCAACAGACGCTATTTGCCTCATTGGAGAGAGCTTCTTCATTTCTTCATGGAGCAAATTGATCAAAGTATCTGTAAGTGGAAAGCCATTACTCTTTATTTCAATGGAGCTCGTCAATCCTTTTTTGAGATAACTATCGAGTTGCTTCTTGTACAGGCAGTCTTCAGCGAGTTTGGTTGAAGTAAAAGGTCGTTTTACAGACAAGTCATAACTATCTTCTAGATTTTTCAATCTTTTTTCATAGTTCTCCAATCTCTCGCTTTCTTTCTCTTTAAAAGATTTTATTTCTGTTTCGAGGCTTAGAAGTAAATTATCTACTGTTGTATCCATTGAGTTATTTATGAATTAAAAATTCAGTTTATTTCTTTTAGCCACTTATGAGGAAGCAGAACATTATTACTACATAGGAATTGGATTCCCACAGTCAAAAGCCATGCTTGTAAGTTAGAGAACTTATTGCAGCAGTGGTGGTGTTTAAGAAGTCCTTCGGAAGATTTTTTATGCCTTTTTAAAGCCAAATTATTTCAGTGATTATATTTTTTTCTGGATAGATTGCTTGCATAGCTTCCTTATATAGACGCATTTGTTTTTCTATGCTGGAACTAACTTGCTTATCTTCTCCAGTTTTATAATCCCTAATTATTATTGTGTCTTTTCCGAACTCCACATTATCCATTCTGAGTAGCTTGCCATCGAAATAGACTTCCACTTCGTTTTTGCCGCCCATGTTGCGATTTTTTTTAAGAAAAAGCAAAACCGTTCTTTTGATTTCATTTTTTTGCTCGTTTAATAATTCTGGGGAGTATTCTTCGAGGAACAAATCTATCCATTTTTCAGTTTTTTCAATTTTCGAAATGTATTCGAGAATCTTGTGTATTAATTCACCGCGGATAATCTGAAACGTCCTCTCAGAGATTTTTGTCGCATAATCTTCTAGTATCATTTCCCCCAGTTTTTCCTTTTCTTCGTAATAAAGTTCATTTGAGTTTTCTGAATTGGGTTGCTCATTTTTTACTGCTTTTATGCTTTTCTCTGTGTAATTGTTTGTTCCTCTACTCAGCCTGTCATCTTCGTAGAATTTATTTACCCTTTCCTTTATCTCCATTGGATACGAGAGATCATCTGTATAGTAATACGATCCATCTTGATCTTGGGAGCCTATTTTTGCGATTCCATTACTGCATGCTTCATACCAAGAATTTTTTTTACTCTGTTTGCCGATACCCATGATATATAATTCATCCTCTGCACGTGTTAAGGCAACATAGAGCAGTCTCAGATGTTCATATCGAATCGATTCCTTCTTCACATTTCTAATTTCTTGCACGACTCTAACATGGTTTTCTGATGAGAGAAGAGGTATTCCATCTTCGGTAAAGAAGAAAATATCACGATTTTGTGGTACGTAATTGCTATCCACTATAAACACAATGGGTGATTGTGTACCTTTGCTTCCATGAACGGTTGAGATAGTAACCCCGTTTTCGTTGTTGCTTTTGATTTTTAGACTCGCGTCTTCCCCAGAAAAAATATAAACAAAATTATGGATACGTTCGTGTTCGAGCGTGTTGTCTAAAAAGATGTCAATATAATACGGGGTTTCGCTTCCATAGTATTTGGATAATGTAGTGATAGTCCTTGCATCAAGGATTTGTGAATATATGTCAAAAGTCGTGCCATATAGTTTAAGCCATTTCTTGAGTACTTTTCCTGCATTTGTATCGCAAATCTGTTCGAAGATCCGTTCCTTTTTTTTCTCGGTTTTGAGCTTTAACAGAGCATTGTCGTTCCAGGCAAAGATAGGAGATTTTAAAAGTGCAATCAGAGCCTCATCATCGTGTTTATAGATCAGAAACTTCCCCAGATTTATGAAAAGCTCAAACAGAGGGTTGTTCTTTACTGCGAATTTACCGGTAAAGTTGACTGGGATGTTAGCAGCGTTAAGTTGTGTGTAAATGTGATCCACTAAATTTGTTCTGTGCGCAACGAGGATCAGTATGTCACTTCCTTTTACGGGTCTGCACTTTGCTTTGAGTATTCTGCCAGTTTGAAGCCAATTTTGTATAGTTTTCCTGATAGAAATTGCCAGCTGAAGTTCTGCATCAATTTCTTCTCCTTGTAGCAATGGTAGCACTTCTATATAGCCTGGCGCTTCAGCCCTATTCGTAGTATGGCTAATTCTCTCATGGGATGTTGCGCACAGTTGGACATTTTCAAAGACGCTATCAACGAATTGTAGAATAGCTGCAGATGATCTATAGGACTTTGATGTCGTAATTTGGATAAGCTTATTTTGTGGATCTCTTTGTTTCAGTATGTCGTAAAACGCAAGATATATATCGGGACTCGCGCCCTGAAAGCCATAAATGGACTGTTTGTAGTCACCAACTACGAAAATGCTCTTATTATTTGTTTCGTCTATAAGAAAATCCCTACAAAGATGAGAGATGATATACCACTGTTTGAGGTTGTTATCTTGTGCTTCATCGAGCAGGATGTGATTTATTTTTGTAGCAACTTCATAAGTATTCCATATTTCTATGTTTATCGCAGTTTCTATGATTCCATTATGGGAAATATAATACCTTGGAATGTTTTGATTACTTTCTAAAAATTCAGCGAATGCCGATAATACATCTATGCTCTCCGTTGCTAATTGTTCAAGTGGATCGTTCTTAAGTTTCTTGATAATTTGTCTGTAATCTAGGTGAAAGTTACTTAGTAATGATGCTAGCATTTCATACAATTTTCTCTCGGTTGTGTTTTCTGCAGTTTTCATGGAAAGTTGACATCTTTCCCAAATAAATTGTGCTAGCAGTCTGCAGAATGTGTGTTGGTTCTCCTCATATATTTTTTTCGAAAGATGTTGTGGGTCACACATTTTGATTGATTGCCAGCAGAACGAGTGTAGTGTCTGTATTTGGATAAGTGTGTCAGCTGTGTATACCAGTTTCCGGACATAATCCCGATCTTTTACTGTTCTGTTAATCGTGGAAAGCAAATACTTGTCCATCTCTGTATCGTTCATTACAGAGAGCTCTCCTAGTATGGCGAAAATGCGGTTGTGCATTTCCGCTGTTGCTATCTTTGTAAAGGTTATGCACAGTATATTCTTCTCTTTGTTAACCAATAATGATACAGCTCTCTTTACAAGTAACGCGGTCTTGCCACAACCGGCAGATGAATTGATCCAGATTGAAAAATGAGGATCAGTAACTTTTTCTATCATTCGTGATAGCTATGCAACCAATACGTTTAGATAATCGTGACAGAGCTTCGAGGAACATATCATAGCTAACAAACAATATAAAAAGAATCTTGATGCGAGATGCGATCATACAATCCAACCACCACCTAAGACTTTACTTCCATGATACATAACGCAAGCTTGTCCAGGTGCTATAGCACATTGGGGTTCCTCAGCTAAGGTGACTTTTACTAGGTCACCACTTGGATAGAGACACCCTTTCACTGTATCGGTCCCAGAACGCAACTTCACCTCACATTCTAGTCCAGTTGTTAATTCCTTTGCATCAAGCCAATTTACTTCTTTCACGTAAAGTGAGCGTTGTTGCAATTTATCACGTGTACCAACGATTATGATGTTATTCCGAGCATCAATTTTTACAACGTATAGTGGCGTAGGAGAAGATAATTGCAAGCCGTGTCTTTGTCCAATGGTGTAATGAATTGTTCCATTATGTGTGCCAAGGACTTCTCCACTAGTTGAGAGTATTTGTCCTGGTTTCTGTGCATCTGGCCTGAATTTTTTTATCACATCCGCATAAGACTTTCCATTTACGAAACAAATATCCTGACTTTCCGGTTTTTCGGAAATATCCACACTTAGTTTTCTGGCCAAGTCTCTTGTTTCGCTTTTTTTAAGATTTCCTAAGGGGAAACGGAGAAATTCTAATTGTTCACGTGTAGTGTTGAAAAGAAAATAGCTTTGATCTTTTATGGGATCAGCTCCTCTATGCAGTTCTAGACCATTTTCTGTTGATACTCGCCTTACATAGTGACCCGTTACAAGTGCATCGACAGACAGATCTTTAGCGATTTTCATTAGGTCCCTAAACTTTACTGTCTGATTGCACTTTATGCATGGTATAGGAGTCTCTCCTCTAAGATATGAATCTGCGAAGTCTTCTATTACTTCTTTTCTGAAAGTTTCCTCCATATTGACCACGTAGTGTAAAAAGCCGAATTGGGCTGCTACCCGTTTTGCATCAAATATGTCCGAACCTGCACAGCAAGTTTTTTTATTTGTTTGCGTGGAAGTAAAACTACTATGAAGTTGTAGTGTCACGCCTATGACCTTGTAGCCAGCCTTATGCAGATAAGCTGCAACGGTTGAGCTATCCACACCACCTGACATAGCAACCATTACTTTCACGTCATTAGATGCCCTTCCTGGGATAATTTCTACGAGGTCTTGCATTAAATTTCACAAATACTTAACGGGTCATTATAACAGGATCAGGATCTTGCTTAACAGCCAATTGATATGTTCTTGTTTTACAATTGAAATTCGTTCTTTATTGTATGTGCTGTAGGAATGATGAAATCATTTGTTGTAAAAGGGAATTAAATATGGAGAAAATTGTTCACTATACATCGAGCACTAGAGTTGCATGCCGCGCAGAAGAAAATTCAATGCATCCACTTGTTTATCTAGATCTGCAAAGGGATGGACGCGTTACTTGCCCTTACTGTGGTGCTATATTCGTTCACAGAGGTACAGCTGATGACACAGAAACGTAAGATTATTCTAGATACTGAGACCACAGGTCTTGATATGAAGAATGGGGATCGTGTAATTGAAATTGGCTGTGTTGAGATGGTAGATTTTCGTCTTACGGGCGAAATCTTTCATATTTATCTGAATCCTGAGCGTGAGATTTCAAAAGAGGCAACTCGTGTACACGGTATCACTTTGGAACAACTTGCTGATAGTCCAAGGTTTATTGATATAGCGGATGATTTTCTGAAATTTGTAGATTCATCAGATATAGTTGCTCACAATGCAAGTTTTGATGTACGTTTTCTCAATTCGGAGTTAATGCGTGCAAGGCAAAGAAGATTGATCAAACCGGAAAATGTTATAGATACGCTTGCTATGGCAAGAAAGATATTTCCCGGTTCTCCGGCTTCGTTAGATGCATTATGCAAGAGATTTAAAATTTCACTAGAGCAACGTGAATTTCATGGAGCCTTGCTGGATGCACAGCTTTTAGCGCGTGTTTACATAGAATTGAGTAAGGGTAGTCAGGTTAGTATGAGCTTTTTAGATGGATCTGGTGCAGGTTCTGAGAAAAAAACGCTCAAAGAACGTGAGAAGCTCATCATTACCCCTGAAGAGTCGCTTGCGCATGGTGAACTTATCAAGCGTCTTAAAAATCCTCTTTGGGACGAGATTTTGCTAGAAGAGTAGGACTCCTCTATTGAAAGGGGCCTGCTGAAAGGAAGATTTCTTGACTATGCACGCTACTTGTTTATTGGTACGGACCTTGTCTGTTATGATCTCCTGAAAAATGGTCTAGAGTTATTTTCTTTTTAACAAGACGGTATTAGTTTCTATGACGTGCATATCCAAGAATGGATGGTAATGCTAAAACACATAGTTTAATTTTCTGTGATTAGTGTGATAACGCCCGAGGAAAAACTCTCTGCTCTAAGGAGAATAATGGAAGATAACGGAATAGAAGGTCTTCTTATAACTATTACCGATGAATTTTTACTTGAATCTCCTCTTCCTTGTAATAACCGCCTTAAATGGCTTACTGGATTCTGTGGATCATTTGCCCTAGCTCTTGTTACATGCGATAAGGCATATTTTTTTACTGATTCCAGGTATTTGATTCAGGTTAAGCTTGAAGTTTCTGAAATATATACGTGCCTACAGTTTAGTTTGGGTGAAATTGAGCGCGTGATAAATGAGAATCGTATTCAAAGAATTTATTACGATTCAAGATCACTTAACCGTATTATGTTGAGGTTCTTCCCGAGTCAGATGCAGCCTTTGGATTGGAATCCAATTGATTTTCTCTGGGATAGAGAGACAGCGACTGTTGGAAAGGTTATGGCTCACCCGCTTTGTTATGCAGGGTTGTCTAGTCAAGAAAAGTGCAAACAAATTATCGACGCAATAGGTGGCAATGACTATTTTTTTTCTAATTCAGAATCTGTGTGCTGGTTAGCAAATATACGTGGTTCGGATCTTGAATATACACCTGTAGTTTGTTGTAGAGCTATTCTTTATTCGAATGGGTTGCTTAGAATCTTTCTACGGGGCCCGGTAGACGATCTACCTTCGTTAGAAAGCCATATAGAGGTTTTGCGCTTGGAAGAATTAAAGTTTTACTTGACCCAGTTAAAATCGGTAGCTCTGGATGTGCAGAGCGTAAATATTTACTATTTAAACTTAATGAGCGGTGTGCAAATTACTGATTTGCAGGATCCATCGATTATTATGAGAGCTTGCAAAAACGGTACGGAACTTGAAGGTAGTATAGCAGCTCATAAAAGAGATGGTTTGGCTCTAACAAACTTCTTAAACTGGCTAAAAGTAAATGACTCCTCAGATGAATTAACATCAGCAGAGGTATTGCTAAGTTTTAGAAAAGAGCAAGATCTGTTCTTTTCGCTCAGTTTTCCTACGATTTCTGCATTTGGTCCGCACGGTGCAATAGTGCACTATACTCCTTCCAAAAAGAGCAATCTGCGGTTTGTGCCAGGCAATCTGTATTTGGTAGACTCCGGTGCTCAGTACCTTGATGGTACCACGGACGTAACACGTACTATTGCAATAGGTGAGCCCACTGAAGAACAAAAGTTTCATTATACTATTGTGCTAAAGGCCCATATTGGGCTTGCTAAAGCTGTATTTCCAGCTGGCACTACTGGCAGACAGTTGGATGCACTGGCTAGATCTCACTTGTGGAGTTACAAGCTTGATTATGCTCATGGTACCGGTCATGGTGTTGGAAGCTTCCTTAATGTTCATGAAGGGCCTCATTCATTTGGAAGTGATGTTCCGTTAAAAGCAGGTATGATTATCTCAAATGAACCTGGTCTCTATTTCGAAGGGAAATATGGCATAAGGCTGGAGAATCTTATGTATGTAAAAGACACTGGAGATGGGTTTTTAAGTTTCACTCCCCTTACCCTTGTTAATTTTGATGAGAAGCTAATACTGCATGACATGCTCTCCGATTGTGAATCACAATGGCTGGAAGATTATTCAAATCTAGTGAGAAAGACGCATCACTCTTAGTCCTTTTTTTTGAAAAGGTCTGAACAGCACATCAGAAAAGAACAAGTTATGCCCATGATGCTGCACAGCTTCCTATTTTTTGCTAATGGTGCTTTTTTGAGGATGAAAAGAATCGGGCTTACGCATCTGACTTATCGCCTCCTCTAAAACAGCTAGGCTAACAGGGTCATTCATCCTATGGTCAGCACCACGAAGCAAGCGCACCTCTCCGTATGGAGCATCTAAGTGCTCAATTAGCCTGATAGATTGCTGATATGAAACAATGTCATCAGCAAGACCGTGTAAAAGAATAACAGGACAAAAAATACTTAATTCCTTGTCTAATATGAGATTTTTTTTACCATCCTCTAAAAATGCCCTTGTGACTAGGAGTTCCCTGCCAGTATCAAACGAAAAAACAAAATAACCTTGTTCTATGAGCTTCTGACGCGTTTCGGGGGTGAATTGTCTATCGAGATCTTCAGTAAAATCAGGTGCAGCAGCAACCCCAATTAGACCCTTGACTCTTTCAGGCAGGGACTTAGCCAACGCAAACATCATCCAACCACTCATGCTCGAGCCGATGAGAATCTGCTTACCAACGGTCACATTTTTTAGCACCTCAAGTGCGTTTTGAGTCCAGATACTTATGCTGCCATCTTGGAAGTCTCCATCTGATAGCCCGTGGCCAAAGTAATCAAATCTAGTAAAAGTAATTCCATTTTCTTTGCAAAAAAGTCTTAGATGCTCGGACTTAGTGCTCGTCATATCTGACGCACGACCGCACATGAAAAGAATTCCATCCTCAGAGCGCCCTGCAAAGGTTTGGTAGGCTATTTTTCCAGTTGGTGTAGACAAATACTGTGTAGACATCAAATACTCGATCTGCAAGAACTGCGTAATTTTAACGTGTCTTTTGCAGAAAGAAAACAACAAAGGAGCAGAACCGTGACACTACCAACTTCTTGTTTCGAGTTCATGCATAGGAAATGCAAAAGGGCTCGAAAACACACCACTCAACCCTCAATAACATAAAAATTCGGAAAGAACCTTTATGTTTACTCTGGTAGGGGAACAGGTGAATCAGAGAGAGTACGCAGGTACATTATTAAATTTGCTATATCCTGAGGGTTGGAAAGTCCTGCAAAGGACATTTTAGTCCCCTTGATGTACGAAGATGGTTTGTATAGTAGATATATCATTGAGCCATAATCCCAGGTACCACCTTTTTCTAGTAAAGCTTTAGAATACTTAAATGCATCTCCCAGGTGAGCTTTATTTTTTCCCAAAATATCCCAAAGATTAGGACCAACTTTATTGTGTCCACCTTTTTCGAAGGTGTGACAGGCGACGCACTTTTTAGATAATTTTTTACCTTCTTCTAGATTCGCATCTTTAAAGAAAGTAGCCATATCAACGGTTGCTGGATCAAATTTGTTTGTTTGTGAGTCTAGAGTTTCAGCATTCGCAACTACATATTGGTAATGCGCAACTTCTTTGGGGTGGTAGAGAATGTCCACTATGTTACTTACGGATAGAATTGTTATTCCAAACAGCAGTACAGATGCAAAAAGCTTATTAAATTCTAGATCTTTCATAAAGAAAAATGATGACAACAGGCGTATCGCGTGTTGAAATGATACACGAATTAACCACATTTCTTCAATGGGTACAAAGCCAGGTTTTGCATTCTTTTTATAAGACAATTTGTAGTTTTATTTCTTCATTTGCATTTCATTCTTGTAAAAAAATGAAGTCTGCCCGCATATTGTCAGTCAGCACATTTTCAACAGCAATCGGAAAGCATTTATGCTCAGCTTTTAGTATTCTCTTGCTTAGTGAGTCGACGGTGTCATTTTCAAACACCGGAACAGCACCTTGGATAATTATCTTTCCTGCGTCAACCTCGGGGGTCACATAGTGTACGGTGCATCCAGTGATCTTTACTCCTGCTGCCAGTGCTTTTGCTTGGGCATTTAATCCTTTGAATGATGGTAGTAGAGAAGGGTGAATATTGATGATGTTACACCCAACGCTTGATATGAACTCCTTACTCAATATTTTCATGAACCCAGCCAAACATATAAGGTCGACCTTTGCATATGACAATACAGTGAGTATTTCTTCTTCTGAGGTGCAAATTCGAGTTTCTATGCCATAAGCATTGGCTATGCTTATGCCACCGGCATCGGACTTATTTGAAATGACAAGATTAACAGAGAAAATTTCCTTTCCTTCATTTTTCGAAAAATCCAGCAGGGATTTCATGTTTGAACCCCTGCCTGAAATGAAAATGGCGACCTTCTTTTTCATTCAACCCTAAAAACACAGAGCTTTATTTTCCTTTACGGGGATGTAGCCACAGCAAAGGTTCACTGAGAAGGCTCTTTAGCTGATTCTGATATAAATTCTGTTAGGAGTCGTACACCAAACCCTGAAGCTCCAGTGGTAGAAAAATGAGAAGTACTGTTATTCCATGCAACGCCGGCAATATCAAGGTGAGCCCACTTTGTTCCGTCGTTTATAAATCGTTTTAGGAACTGAGCTGCTGTTATGCTGTCTGCACCATGATTTTCTGTGGAGATGTTCTTCACGTCTGCGACTTCGGAATTCATGAGATCATCGTAATTTTTTGACATAGGCATTCTCCACAGTCTCTCACCAACCTTTTTTCCAATGTTGACAAGGTTTTCTGCAAGTACATCATCATTCGAGAATAATCCAGCATGATCATGTCCTAAAGCAACGACTATTGCTCCTGTGAGTGTAGCTACGTCTATTACTTGGTTTGCTTTTAAGTGTTCTTGTGCATACCAGAGTGCATCTGCGAGCACCAACCTACCTTCTGCGTCTGTGTTGAGTACCTCAATTGTTTTCCCACAGGCCGACCTTACTATATCTCCTGGGCGTTGTGCAATTCCTGAAACTGCATTCTCAACGATTCCGAGTACAGCTGCAACATTGGCTTTTACACCTTTTTTTGCTACAGCATGGATTGCACCTAAAACTGTCGCAGAGCCAGCCATATCAGATATCATATGCCACATTCCCCGTGCTGGCTTAAGCGAAATTCCACCACTGTCGAAGGTAACACCTTTTCCAACAAGTGCAACATAAGGTTCTTCCTTATCTGCACCATTGTATTTCACAACCGCTAGTTTTGATGGGTATGTGCTTCCTTGACCAACACCTAAAAGTGCGTTCATGCCCAACTTCTGCATGATCTTTTCATCGAGGATTTCAACTTTTAAGTTTGGAGCCGTTTTAGTAATTTCTTTCACGGCATTAGCGTAAGTTTCTGGATTGAGATGGTTTGCGGGCTCGTTTACCAGATCCCTGGTTAACTTAATTGACTCGATCAGTGGCTCGACTTTATCCCTGAAAATGGAAGAGATATGCTCATAGTTCTCAATTCCAATGACAAGTTGCTCCAGTGTTACGCTTTTATCATCGGCTTTTTTCGTTTTATATTTATCGAATGAGTAGTCCTTTACTTTTGCACCGAAAGCCAGATCCAATGCATAGTCATCTTTCAAACCGTCTAAGAGCACTGTTGCAGAAGAGATATGATTCTTCTTCATGAGCGAAGCAATCTGTGCACCAATTTTCTCTGCGGTTTGAGCATCAAAATCCTTTTGTTTACCAAGCCCAATGAGACACAGTTGTTGCAACTTTGGATAACCTTCAACAAGATCACTAAGAAAAATGCAAACGTTCTCGCCGATTTTCCCAGTGAATGAGCTCGAAGCAACGCTTTTGGAGATAAATGTTGAGCTTTGTTGATCTAAAATGGAAATTCTTCCAAAGAACTCAGAATTCTCATACAGTCCGCTGAATAGGACTGGCTCACTTTGCATTACCTCTACCGGACTCAAAAAAACTACTTCCATAAAAACTCCTAGAAAAAAGAAAAGCGCAGAGCTCCAAAAAAAGGGCGGGCGAACGACCAGATTCGAACTGGCGACATCCAGTACCACAAACTGGCGCTCTACCAACTGAGCTACGTCCGCCACAGTGCACGTCACAGCAAGTGAGGATTATACTTTAACATCTTTTGCATAGCAAACTGCATTTTCATATAACTTCGATGCCATGGGTGCCTGGGATCAAATGCGCTGCAGCAGTGTATGCTTTGTGTATTGACGTAATTATTCAGGTGAGGGTCTCTTATTTAACCGCAGAAGTATCACACAAACCTTGCCGGGATCCGGCTTTGAGATTGAGTTTCATTGGGAAGAAGATATAATCTTCTAGGCTGTGCCTTGGTGGACAAAATAGAGTATTTTTGTACTCGTGTAGGTATTTCAGTTCCTGCAGCAGGAGATGATAAGAGCCTTTCATATGGAGATTGGATTGCTGAAGTCAAGTTATAGAGATTGTGGAATTGGTGAAATATCAGAGAACCACGTTGGCAAGGTTGTCAAGCTTGCTGGATGGGTTTTTAGAAAAAGGGATCATGGTGCGATTCTTTTCATTGATCTTAGGGACGTTTATGGTGTGATACAACTTGTTGTCTCAGAAAATATTGATGGATTTGAACAGCTTAAATGTGTTTCCTGTGAAAGTGTGATCACAGTTCAAGGTGTGGTTTCGGCGAGATCGCCTGAAACGATAAATGATTCGCTTCAAAATGGCAAAATAGAGGTTATTGTCAGATCTTGGAGTGTAAATTCTTATGCCGCTTCCTTACCGCTTCAAGTAGATTCTGAGTTTTCTTATCCCGAGGAAACACGCTTGAGGTACAGGTATCTAGATCTTAGGAGGGATAAACTCAGGAAGAATATCATACTTCGTTCAAAGATTATTTCCGAAATACGGAGCTTCATGGAAGCTGAAGGTTTTACAGAATTTCAAACGCCAATACTCACTGCTACCTCACCGGAAGGGGCCCGTGATTATATCGTTCCCAGTAGGATTCACAAAGGTAAGTTTTATGCTTTACCTCAGGCACCGCAGCAATTTAAGCAGTTGCTTATGGTTGCTGGTTTTGATCGATACTTTCAGATAGCACCATGCTTTCGCGATGAAGATTCTCGAGCAGATAGGTCTCCTGGAGAGTTTTACCAATTGGATGTCGAGATGTCCTTCGTGGGACAAGAGGAAGTGTTCGAATTGATGGAGCGGCTTTTAAAGCACATCTTCTCGAAGTACTCAAACAAAAAAGTTTCTGAAACTTTTGAGCGTATTCCATATAGAGAGTCGATGCTTTTGTATGGGACGGATAAGCCTGATCTTAGGAATCCAATAAAAATTGCTGATTTTACTTCTGTCTTCAAGGAATCTGGACTTGCAATTTTCGCAGAGCAAATAAAAAAAGGAGCTGTTGTTCGTGGGATTCCCGCTCCAAATTGCGGAAATAACCCAAGAAGGTTCTTCGATGAAATGATACAATATGCTACCAAAGAGATTGGTGCTCGTGGGTTAGCGTATATCTGTTTTGATGAGGAAAATCCTAGAGGACCAATTGCGAAGTTTTTATCTTCTGCGGAAATAAGTGAGATTGCCAAAAAGGCTTGTCTTAGCAGAGGTGATGCAATTTTTTTCGTATGTGATGTTGAACAAGCAGCTACAAGAATTTCTGGTGCTATTAGGAAAAAGCTAGGGCTAGAACTTTCTTTGGTTAATAATGAGGAGTACAGGTTTTGTTGGATTGTTGATTTTCCGTATTTTGAGCTGAATGAGACAACTGGGAAATTAGATTTTTCTCATAATCCTTTTTCTATGCCCAAAGGTGGTCTGGAAGCTCTTAATGGAGATCCGCTGAAAATTGTGTCACAGCAGTATGATATCGTTTGCAATGGGGTGGAATTATCAAGTGGTGCTGTGAGAAATCATAAGCCAGAGATAATGTACCGTGCTTTTGAGATGCTTGGCCTGGATAGGGAATATGTAAATCGTGTTTTCGGTGCTTTAATTGAATCGTTTCAGTATGGCGTGCCGCCACATGCTGGGATAGCACCTGGAATAGATAGAATGGTTATGCTTATTGCAGAAGAGGAAAATATAAGAGAGGTAATTGCATTCCCAATGAACCAGAGGTGTGAAGACCAACTCATGAGGGCTCCTTCTCCTGTAGAGACAGAAAGGTTACTTGAGTGTGGGATCAAATTGGTAGAGTAGTGACGTACTAACACCGGGTATTTTAACCAGACACGGAAGTACAGGAATGTACTTTCTTTTTTGGTTTCTTATTAAATCAGCTGGCTTGCTGGTTCTGCTCTTCTTGCTGTTTCAAAAGCATTTTTGCCAGGCTACCCAGATTAGAGTCTTAAAAACTAGCAATTGTGACTATATTGTTGCAGTCACAAGATTCTCCTTAGTTTTTCTTTTGCTTCTATGAAAGAGAGTGCTCTATACAAGGTCATTATCGATAACACTTACTGCCGAGCAAGGTAAAATTGTTTCACTCTTTCAATATATCCAGCAAGCTTCTTATATACTTCTTTTGTTGTTTGTCTGATTTTTGTTGCAACAACAGTTTTTGCTAGTATATTCCCTTTAGGGAATCTATTAGAGATGTGACTGGGTCATAGTTTGTGTTTCCAGTGCTATTGAAATGGCAGCTGTCTATTTCATCCATAGAGCGATCATGTCGTTTCTAATACGTCTTTGGATTGAAAAACAGAGAGAGTATTATTTAGAACATTGTGACTAACCTTTACTTTTAAAGCCTTCATTACGCCTATTGCAGGAAGTATAGCGCCTATAAGATGTTGGCTATAATCGAATAGTTTATATATTTTTTGTGACTTACCTATCTTCACTGCAGCAGTATGATTTGAATAGTCAAGCAATCTGACATCGCAATTTTCCTTTCTCCCAAACGAGATGATTGTTGATTTGCTTTTTCTTGCTTCCTGGATGAGTAATTCGGTGTAAGGAGCATCGAAGTTAATCACAGCTGCACACCCGTTTTGGAAAATTTTTGCTTTTTCTCTTATAGTGGAGCTTTTCAAATCTATCGACCTAGCTGTGTGGCATCTGATGTCGGTGATTACTCCTACTTTTGGAAGTGTGATTTGATTAAACAGATCAACGTTTCCACTTTGAATTGTATTAACTTCCAAAACTAAAAACTTACACGGGAAATCTGCGTTTAATATACCTAAAGTGAAACCCGGAAAATCTCCAGCACCATCTTTGTTGTAGCAGGTTTTGCCGTAGTTGTTGAGTAGTGCGACGACCATGTTTTTTGTTAAGGTTTTACCGCTACTGCCAGTGATGCCTATAACAATTGGTTGATAATTTCTTACTAGAATTGCAGCTAATTTTTCCATTGCTCGCAACGGGTCATCAACTTTAATGATAGGAATCGGAACTTTTGGGCATACGGTATCCTTTCTCGTAATTATTGCCAATGCTCCATTCAAATATGCGGTCTCTATAAGACGGTGGGTATCCTGGTTCTTTGTGTCTGTCGCAATAAATATTTCGTCCTTTCCAATTTTCTCATAATCCACTGAAAACTTGCTTCTTGAGATATCAATTTTTGCTTGGTATTCACAAATCAGCTCTGCCTTTAGAATGCTTCTAATGAGATCCGCAGTTAATAACATAAGCAGTACCTATTGGTCACGTACTGGTAGCAGATATTAGGTATTTTGCGATAAAAGTAAAGCAAAATCATTTATTTTTTTTATATTTAACATAATATTTACACAATAAACTCACTTAAATATAGAATCAAAGGCATAATATATCAATTTTATTAGGAATATTTATTTTATGTACTTTGGAAAGGTGGTATCACCTGTTTTTTGTTGATTAAATTTGAGTTCATTTCGTTTGTAAAGCTATAATGGAAGTTCCAGAAAAATTTGTCTGTAATGAACATAAATTACCTTCGTTTGAGGCTTAATACGCGTAGTTTTATCAACAAGTTTTTCTCGTTTGTATGCGTTTTTTGCGCTTTTCTGCCAGTAGTTTTTCTCTTTGTACTCCTCTTTAATACTTTTTCGGGAGCGTACAAAGCTCTTCAGCAGACAAAGTTCGAAATTGACATAGAGAAGGTAGGCATTGCATATGGTGACTTGCGTTACGAGATACGGGAAAAGCTCGTAAGATATTTAAAAGAGCAGCTTCCCTGGGAAGAAGACCCTTTTGTAGTAATGAATTTTTTTAGTCACTACGCGGTAGACGAAGTGCTAGGAGCATTAAATATTGGGGAAAAAAAGGTTTGGACAACAATCTCAGGTGAAGCGGATACAGTGCATAAATATGGACGTTCCGGTAGTCCGGGAATGAAAAAGGTTGTCCAGTATTTTGCTGAGCACGGACTTTTAAAAAAGGTGTTCAATTATAAACTTTTCATTAATCCTGATTCTAGAGACAGTAGCCAAGCTGGCATAGTAGGTGCACTAATCGGGTCTTTGTATACCGTGTTTGTGAGCTTGGTGGTTTCTTTCCTTATTGGAGTTCTAACGGCTTTATGGCTTGGTGAATACAGCAGTAGAAGCAATATCACGAGAGTTCTTGAAGTGAGTATTAATAATCTTTCATCTACTCCGCCGATTGTATTTGGTATACTCGGCCTAACATTTTACATCAATTTTCTTGGTTTGCCTCGATCTTCCTCTCTAGTTGGAGGACTGACATTAGCATTCATAATGTTTCCTATTATAGTGACTTCTTCTTTGCATGCGATCAGGAGCGTACCTGGTAATATAAAGCAAGCCGCGTTTGCTTTAGGTGCATCAAAAGTTCAAGTCATCCTACATCACGTGTTACCGCTTTCAATGCCAGGTATAATGACTGGAACCATCTTAGGAATTGCGAGAATTTTAGGTGAGTCCGCACCTTTATTGATGATAGGAATGGTTGCGTTTGTAGGTAGCATTCCAGAAAGTATCAGGGAGCCAGCAAATGTTTTTGCAGTGCAGATCTATATATGGGCAACTAGTCCTGATGTTTCAACTAACGAAAAGACTTCCATTATGGTGCTTGTGCTTTTACTTTTGCTTCTGATGCTGAACTTTATGGTTCACTTTATTAAAAAGGTATTTCATTACGATTTCCACTAATACTATGAGTTTGTCTCTGAAAGACATTTCGCATTCCTATGAGCATTTTTCCATAAAGAAAGTTTGTTTTGAATGTTCTAGGGGGAAAATCATTTGTTTGGTTGGTGAATCAGGAAGTGGGAAGTCAACGCTTTTACGGTTAATAGCTGGTCTGGAAAATCCTTCTTTTGGTGTCATAAAGATTTTAAACAGAACAGTCTTTGATCACGTGGGGAGAATTTCTGTCCCGACTGAGGATAGAAATATTGCAATGATTTTTCAACACTCTTCGCTTTTTCCAAATAAGACTGTACTTGAGAATGTCCGTTTTGCTTTAAAAAAGACGGGGAAGGGTAGGGTCGCTGAAGAAATGATTGAGTTAGTTGGAATGACAAGGTACAGTGGTGCATTGCCTTTTCAAATCTCAGGGGGACAGCAGCAACTTGTCACACTGGCTAGAGCTTTTGCACAGTTTCCTGACGTTCTTTTGTTGGACGAACCATTTTCGAATTTGGATACCACTCTACGGGCAAAAATAAGAGAAGATATGATTTCTCTAATCAGTAGCCAAAATCTTACCACCGTTATCGTGACACATGATCCCTATGAAGCGTTAGAAATTTCTGACAGCATAGTTGTGATGGATAAAGGAAGGGTGGTTATGCAGGGTGTCGCTGAAGAAGTGTACAATAGTCCGACGGATAAAAAGACGGCCGAATTCTTTGGTATCATTAATGTGGTAGAAGGGCAAATTATTAAAAATAGGTTTTGCTGTGATTTTGGAAGTTATCAATTAAAAGGAGAATTTCCTGATATTGAAAGAAAAAATGCTTATATCAGACCATGCGGTATAAGAGTGTGTTTGTCCGGAGAAGGGCGTGAGGCAACAGTCTGTAAGGTAAGAAGTTTTTCTAAAATGTTCAATGTTGAATTATCTGGAAAAAATTACTGGGTACAGGGCTCCGTTGATATTTTGCCAAAAAAGTATGATAAAATCTTTCTCCAATTAGATCATAAAGGTCTAATTTTTTTTGATTGATAAGGAGGTTGTATGTCATTAGGGCCCTGGCAGATATTGCTTGTTTTTCTTATAATCCTTGTTCTTTTTGGAGCTGGAAAGTTGCCTCAGGTCATCTCAGACGTAGGTAGAGGACTTAGGACGCTAAGAGAAGAGTTGAAAGATTCTGAGAAAAAAGCGGAACGTTAGCGTCTTTCGTTTTTATTCTGGTGGCAAGGCGACTTTTGCTTTGCCACCCCAAAATAAGTTTGGACTTTTTGCGACCGGTGCTGTTTATTGCTTGATTGGTTGCAGTTGTTTCTTGTATTCGAACCGTTTAGTTTGCGGATGCCGGTTAGCGGGTTGTTCATTTTTCATTCGCTGTAAAGTTGCCTGCTCTAGCTTATTCTAAGTAGCTAGGTCTTGAAAAAGCTTGTCTTAGATCTCATTTAGTTGATAATCTTGTGAAATCACTAAGTTGACTAAATTGGCTTGAGGTCCTAGCGTTTATGTCTGACCATTTGGAAATTGCGGGAAGAAGTTTCGCTTCTCGTTTGATCGTTGGTACTGGTAAGTACAAGAGCTTCAGTGAAACTGTTGAGGCAATAGAGGCTTCTGGTGCTGAGGTGGTCACGGTTGCCCTAAAAAGGGTGAACATTACTGATAGTAAACGTGAAAGTTTACAAGATCATCTCGACCCTAAAAAATATACTTATCTTCCTAATACCGCGTTCTGTTTTACTGCGGAAGAAGCACTTCGACATCTAGCTCTGGCAAGAGAAATAGGTGGCTGGAACCTTGTTAAAGTAGAGGTTTTTTCGGAGAAAGAGTTTCTTTATCCAGATATGCAGGAAACACTAAAAGCAGTCAAAATTTTGGCTAGAGAAGGATTTCATGTTATGCCGTACTGTAATGATGATCCTATAATGTGTAAAAGGCTAGAAGAAAGTGGTGCGGTTGCGATTATGCCGCTTGCAGCGCCGATAGGCTCCGGTTTGGGGATACAGAACCTTTTTAATTTGAAGGTTATTGTAAGGCAATCTAATGTTCCAGTAATAGTCGATGCTGGGGTCGGTACTCCATCAGACGCTGTAATAGCAATGGAAGCTGGTTGTGATGGGGTTCTTATAAATACTTCAATAGCAAAAGCGCGTTTTCCAGTTCAGATGGCAAAGGCAATGAAATATGCTGTTCGTGCTGGCAGGTTAGGTTACCTAGCTGGCAGGATACCACTTCAACAATTTGCTTCTCCCTCATCAGACAGCTCAGCTGTAGTTTGAATTGCTTGTTGGACGTATCCCTTGTTATCCAGAAAAGGATTTGAGGTTCTTTGAATGGTGAAATTGGTGCATTGCCCCTCAAAACATTGCATGGAATGATCTACCATCAACTTTCGATCCAGAGCATTAATGATTTTGATGTATTTCGCCCTGCTATTTTTGCAAAAGCGACGGCTCTTTCATTCCAGTACACCTTTTTTGGAGCGGCCTTCATTAGGCAAGGGTTTTAATGCAACGATTCAAAAAAAATGCGAACGCAGCACGTGATGCTCTTTGACTAGGTGAACCCTTATGTATTCAACTTGTTTTGCAAATAAGATAGCAGATATAGGAAGTGTGAAATTCACACCGGGACATTGATCATTTAGGTACTTAACAAGTCTCTTGTTTGAGTGACCAACAAAAATTGGCAAGACGAAACATCTTAGACTTTCTATATTCTTCACAATGGTATAGCACTGCTGATTCGTTTTCCCAAAGCCTAGACCCGGGTCAAGTAAGATGCTTTTCCTTGGTATACCTATCGATTCTAAAAGTGCTAATTTTTCTTCAAACCATATTTTTAAAGTCTCAATGACATCCACATTATCTGGAAGGTTGAGATCCCTTTTTACCGGGATAGTTAATGCATGAGCGAGCACCAGTGGAAAATCTACCTTGTCCTTTTTAACGAGTAGTTTTGCTACTTCCTCAACGTTTTTCTGACTGTTAACAAATGTAACGCCGTTTTCTACAGCAAATTCCACCGTTTCTGGATTGTAACTATCAATTGCTGCGACGGTACCATGTTTCTTACACAGCGCTACTACTTCCTGCAAAATTCCGTCCAGACGGTTTATTTCTTCCCTCTGTGAAATTGGTTCTGCATCGGGCCTTGTTGACTCCGCACCCATCTCTATTATATCAGCACCATTTCGTATCATGTGCAGTGCGTGCCTTATAGCGTTATCCTTCTCAAAAAATTTTCCTCCGTCAAAGAATGAATCCGGAGTAATGTTTAAAGTTCCAACGATTTTTGATCTCACCACCCCAAATTACAATGCAAAAACCCCACTAAGAGTCCTAATTTTATATGTTCTGATCGAGTTGAATCAACAATTGTGCTTCGTCGAGCAAAAAAAAATTACAGATTCAGATTAGTCATAATTATAACTATGTCTATGCTTTATTGAGGTAAAATATTTGGATAAGTGAAGTGAATTACTACTGTGATAGTAAACTTGAAGATTCTAAGGATATGACAACGTTATATATGCTAAAATTAATATTCTTTTAACCGATGTATAAACGTTGCATCTTCAATTTATCGATTAACATGATCTTAACTAAGTAAAATTCCTTCTAGTTGTTCTATTGTGATTAAGCAAAGCCTGCCTCACGTTTATTTTGTAGATCGGATGAAGCAGAAATGGCACTATTTCTGCTGCTGGTTTGAGCGTAAAGTAGCGATTCAGAATTTCTTTGTGCGGGATCCTGAGTTGCTTTTCGAGCAGGATAGCTTTGCCCCAAAACAAGATGTCTATATCTATAATTCTGGGAGAATACTTACCTAATTTGATCCTTTTCATCTGCTTTTCTATCTTTTTGAGACGATTTAGTGTCTCGAATGGCCCGAAGAGCGCTCTTCCAATAACAACAGCATTATGATAGTCCATGTTCCATTCTTTAGGGGCATTTTTTGTGAGAAGTGCTTTCGTTTTAATTATTGAAGAAAGTATTTTTCTTGTTACGGGCAATCTTTTTACTGCATCTAGGATATTCTTTTTTGTATCCCCTATATTTGAACCCAGACCGAGTACCACTAAATTTCCCTGAAGTGTCATCAGTGGATCATGATGGAAAAGCGCAGAGCGGTATTGTATAATGCGTCCTTGAAATATGAAAGATTTTTCTATATTTTTATGCACTTTGGGTTCAGATATTTTAGCAGTGAGGCGGTTTTACCTGGTCATCCTGATAAGATAGCTGACCAGATCTCAGATTTGGTTTTGGACACCTATCTTCAAAAAGATCCTTCGTCTAGGGTAGCAGCTGAGACAATGGTGACTCCAGACAAGATTATCGTAGCGGGTGAAGTTTATGCTCCAGAAGTTACCGCTGCAGAACTGGAGGAAAAGATTCGCTTGTTTTTAAAAAATATAGGATACGAAAAACATTTGCTGGACTGGGAATCTTTGGAAATAGTCAACCTTTTACATGAACAGTCTCCTGAAATTTCTGCGGGTCTTCGACGTTCAGCTAAGTTAGGTGCTGGTGATCAGGGTATCATGTTTGGATACGCAACTGATGAGACATCAGTTGGTATGCCGGCCCCAGTGTATTATGCGAGAGAAATCGTTCGTGTTGTAAGAGAAAATCCTCTCTTTGGGCCAGATGGAAAAAGTCAGATTACTCTTGAATATGATTGTTATGGGAGACCGGTTGATGTTGCTAATGTGATTGTATCAGTACAGCATCCAGCAGGGATGTCAACAAAAGATGTTAGAAATATATTGTTGGAGAAAATAATTTCTGCTTTACCTAAAGACTGGTCTTTATCAGCAGATAAGGTCATTATTAATCCTGCTGGTCCGTTTACAATAGGTGGTCCTAAAGGCGATTGTGGCCTGACTGGGAGAAAAATAGTCGCGGACACTTATGGAGGTATGGTTCCGAACGGTGGTGGTGCATTTTCTGGTAAGGATGCAACAAAAGTTGATCGTTCTGCAGCTTATCTTGCACGCTACATTGCAAAAAATATAGTTTTTTCAGGTGCAGCAAGCAAATGTGTTGTACAGTTGTGTTATGCAATTGGTATGGACGCTCCATTAAGTGCGCAAATTTCTATACCTGGAGTTACTACCCACGAAAAGGAACAGATTCTTTCTTTGGTCAGCGATAGAGTGGATTTTTCTCCTTTAGGGATATCTATGCTTCTTCATTTAGATAGGCCGATCTATCTAAAAACATCTCTAATGGGACATTTTGGTCATTCATATAGTCCTATGGATATGTCTTTCAAATGGGAAGATCTTGATCTAGTTCCTGTAATACAAGAGAGACTGAAAAAGGTAAAAGAGGAAGTAAGTTGATCTCATTTCCTGCCAATTGGCTTGCGTACCGTGACACAGATTAGTTCTTCAGTGATGTTTGTGAGTATGACCTCTGTCTCGCTGCCTAAGTCCGCGCACACTATCTCTAGATTGCTTCTTTCTGAAGCACCTGAGACTTTCCTGGGAAAATTCTTGCCAAATAATTCACTGAATTGATGAACCCACCGCATTATCGTCGGTGGAGATACTGAGAATACCCCTGCAACAGAGTTCATTGAAACGCCAGAAAGATAAAGCTGCACAGCATGCATTTTTAGGCGCAGCTGTGCCCCGTATTTCTCATTCCTAGTAAACTGACACCCACAACCCAAGCACTTATATCGCTGTTTTTCTTTGGTTTTACCGCTTTTGATAAACTTTATGCTATCGCACTTCGGGCAATGCACTGCTGCAATCTTGAAAAATTCAAAAAGGTGGCTTTTTTAGATCGAAAGGCAGCGGAAAGCCCTTGAGCAAATTCTCTTCAAGAGATGCGTCATCTTTGGTAGCGATTTCTTTTGCGTGATTATAGGCAACGATTATAAGCTCTGAGAGGATACACATATCTTCTTGCAGGTTTTCATCTATTATCACTTCTTTAAGGTCAAAGTGTCCATCGATTGTAACCTTGACCATTCCACCAGCAGACTCACCTGTGTAACGAGCACTATCTTTTTTTTCTTTGATATCGCTCATTTTTTTCTGCATTCCTTTGATCATTCCCTGAATATCCATGCAAATTACCCCGTAATAGTGATCACTCTTCCTCTGGGGCGATGGTAGCATTCATTTTTTAATTTTGCCAGCTTTGTGTTTTGTTAGAGAGTAATGCATTTGAAGCATGAATAAGGCTGCCTAATACATAAGGACTATTGGCAAGTACCCTAGTTTTATTGTGGAGGTTCCTACTGGGAGAGCGATCTATCCAATCATTGTGCAAGCCGTAGAGAAAGTTGTTGTAAGCTTTCTGTCTTAGTCATACCATTCCGTGATTGCCATACACATGGTTTTATCCGTCTCCTCTAGAAGACTGTCCGGCTGATTTTTTCATAGTCGGACAGTGTAGATACTGATTTATTTACTCATAGACTTGAAGGTTGCAACTTCTATACTGTGTTATTAGTCTAACAATTTTGAACTATCAAACTCTTTCAGTATATAGCTGACCAACTCAGAGGGATTTGCATCGCTGCTTTTAGATATTCCAGAGTCGGTAGGTGCTGTTGTACATGTCTCATTTGAGAAAATCTTTATAATCTCCCCTGGAGAAGGTAAGTCAGCCATGTATGACATTCTGATCACAGCAAGCTCGGCAACATTGTGATCGCAATTAAAAGATTTAACTTCCTCAATGCTGGAAAGCATGCATTGTGCAAGTCTGCAAAAAAAGCTGGACTGACTATCATCTTTGGCGGTAAGTTTATCTTGGATCTTTTGGTTTATTAGTGCTAAAAGCTCCATAAAAATGGTAAGCACCTCGTGTCCTCTAGAGTACATATCATTTAGTTTATCAAGCGAGGTTTTGCAATTACCAGCGATGATGGAGTCCAACAAACTATTTACTTCAGATAGATCTGCGAGGCCCATTTTGTTTCTCAAAACGTGTATCGTGATTTTTTCTTCAGAGGGATGAAGGGCAACTTGTTCTAAAAGAGATAAAGCATCTCTAAGTGAGCCATCTGATTTTTCTGCAATGAATTTTACTGCATCTTGAGTGATTCCAATTTGTTCTTTCTCGGCAACTTGGGCGAGTCTTTCGGTGATTATGCTCATACTAAGCCTCGAGAGTCGATAATGTTGACATCTTGAGATAATAGTCGCAGGGATTTTTTGCAACTCTGTGGTTGCAAGAAAAAATTTTACATATTGTGGTGGTTCTTCAAGTAGCTTTAATAGTGCGTTAAAGGCACTTTGAGAAAGCATATGAACTTCATCAACTATATAACTCTTGCATTGCGAGAGAAGTGGTTTATAAAGTGCACCTTCTATTAACATTCGAACGTCTTCAACGCCTGTATTGCTTGCTGCATCAATTTCTAAAACGTCCGGATGGGATCCGTTCATTACCGATAAGCAGGAATCACATTTTAAACAAGGCAGAACATCTGTCCGGTTTAAGCACAGAAGAGAAAGCGTCACTGCTCTTGCGGTTGTTGTCTTTCCTGTTCCATAAGGCCCTGAAAGCAAAATGGCACCAGCAACTTCATCCTTCGCTATTGATGCGGAAAGGCACTTGACCAAAAAATCTTGTCCAACAATTTCATTAAGTAGGCGCGGCCTATATTTGTTTGCAAGTCCTATATAACCCATCTGAACGGCGAGGTAGACCTAGTACAAACAATATACGGAAAAACAATGCCTATGCAACGATTGAAAGTCATTACCGGATGTGTCCAAAATTAGATTCGGCTGAACTACAGTAAAGAGACAGAAATATTCATCTTGAGGAGAAAGTAACCAAGACCACACCAAATTTAGATGCGGCAGCGCTTTTCCTTGGAGATGAACAAGACCGCAAACTCAAACGTTCAGATGCCCACCTTTCAACCTGATTTCTTCCATACCATCTAGGAATCTCCACAAAGCAGAAGCAAGTTCGAGAGCGCCTTTTTTTGCTGCCTCTCTCTCGTGTTCGTCCATTTTTTTGATAAGATCTTCACATTCTTGAGAGTGCCATTTATCGGCTTCTTCATGCACGGAGAAGAACTTCAGCGCCCTTTTATCATCCACAGAATGGAATTTCTTCAGACTGGCTATTTTTACACGAGCTACTTCGGGGATTTGCCTTTCATACGCATACAAGGCGCCTACACCTTCTGCTAAAGAGCTATTTGACAATCTAAAAAATGTCCTACTTAAGTCCCTGGTTGTCTCAAGCAACTTTGCATTTTTGACTTTTTCACTGTTCAATCCGATGAAGGAACAAAAATCTAACCATAATTTTGGGTGATTTTCCTCTCCCTTTTCCTCATCAATCAAATTATCAAGCAATACTTGCCTAGTCTCTATATCAGAACATTTTGAGTGAAGAGTGCTGAGGTATCTAGGTGTCTCATTGACGTGATTAAAGTACTGGCAAGCGTATTCCTGTAGATCTCTTTTAGACAACTCACCTCTTTCCCAAGCTTGATAAAAACAGTGTTTCAGCAGGGATTTAGATTCTAATTCTCTTGCAAACATTGGAGGATAGAAAAAGGTACAAGCAGAAGTAAAACATAATATTAAACTCTTTGAAAGTGCTTACCTAGCATCAGAGAAGGGATTAACAGTCAACTACGTATGAATTAGACGCATAGCCGCATTTTCGAGTATACGATTTGTGTAGTATAAAGATCCTCTGACTGCAAAAAATCTCAATCAAAGCTACTATCCTGGTGCTGTACTGTAGTATAAAGCCTCCTTTATTGTCTTGTGTTTTTGATCTCATGGTAACCTGTTTGGGATTGAAATTGTGAAATAAGACACTTATATCTTCTCCAGTAGACTTGGGACTTTATAGCTAACTCATGGAGAAAACAGAGCATAAGAACACTTATTCCTTTGGTGCAGACGCATCGAAGGTTTTAAATTTGGTCATACATTCTCTTTACAGGCATAAGGATGTTTTTCTTAGAGAGCTCATCTCCAATGCATCTGATGCTCTGAATAAACTGCGTGAAGCATCTTATTTCGACCAGGAATTACTTGAAGATAATCCTGAGCTTGAGATTCTTGTCTCTTTTGATAAAGAGAAAAAAATATTAGAGATCTCGGATAACGGGGTCGGAATGGACGAAAAAGAACTTGTAGAAAACTTGGGGACAGTAGCTAGATCTGGGACTGAGAAGTTCTTGGCATCACTTAAAGACAAAAAAGTCGATTTAATAGGGCAGTTTGGAGTTGGATTTTATTCAGTCTTCATGGTGGCAGATAAGGTTGAAGTGGAGACAAGAAAGGCAGGTACAAAAAAAGGTTATATTTGGGGATCCCGTGGAAGAGACAGCTTCTATGTTGATGAACTTAATGGAGAGGTTCCTAGGGGGACAAAAATCAGAATCTATCTTAAAGAGAATTCTGAAGAATTCTTGGATAAGTTCAAGCTAGAGCACGTTATTGTAACAAATTCCAATCACATTGCGTTTCCAATATACCTGATTGATGAGAAGGGTGAGAAAGATCAGATTAATTCTGCGAGTGCTATATGGACGAAGAACAAAACTGAAATTACTGATGAAGAACATCAAAACTTCTTCCGCGATGTTGCGCATGTTGGAGGAAAGCCATGGATGATCATCCATAATAAAAATGAGGGGAGCATTGAGTATATAAACTTGCTCTACGTACCGTCGATAAAGCCGTTTGATCTTTATAATCCCGATAGGAGAACTTCCGTAAAGCTATACATAAAAAAGGTTTTCATAACCGAAGAGAATGTACAGTTAATTCCTCAATACTTGCGGTTTTTAAAGGGCGTGGTGGACTGTGCTGACCTCCCGCTCAATATAAGCAGGGAAACTCTTCAATATAATAATGCACTTATTAAGATAAAGAAGTCCTTGACCAATAGAGTGCTTAATGAGCTTAGAAAAAGAGCAGACAGTGATCCTGATGAGTATATCTCTGGGTTTTGGAACAATTTTGGTGCTGTTTTAAAGGAAGGCCTCTGCGAAGCTATGCCAACGGATGAAAGGGAGCGCTTATTTGGTTTGTGTCGTTTCTATTCCCTAAAAAAAGAGAAGCTTATCAGTTTAGATGAGTATATACAGGATATGCACCCGGAACAGAAAGAGATTTACTGTCTAGGTAGTGCAAGCTTGGAGAGTGCTAAGAATAGCCCTCAGCTCGAAGGCTTTGTTAGTCGTGGGTTGGATGTGTTGTTTTTTACTGACCCGGTAGATGATTTTTGGGTGAGTGTTTCTCATGAGTATAAATCGCATGATATTAAATCAATTACTAGATCTAGCATTGATCTTGATGCCTTCGCTGAACTCGAAAAGGCAGAACAGGAAGTTCAACAGCATCATGATAAGGAGATAGATCGTTTGATAGCAAAAATGCAAGAAGTCTTGAAAGATGAAGTTGAGTCTGTGAGAATTTCGAAGAGGCTCACTGAGAGTCCTGTGTGTCTTGCTGTTCCAGATGGCGCAATGGATATAAGAATGGAGAAATTTATGCTTGAGCAGAAGCAGCTTCATTCTAAGGCTAAGAAAATTTTGGAGATCAATACTTCTCACCCTGTGATTGCAAAAGTAATTGGGAAAGTCGATCTTCCTGAAGTAGAGGAATTAATATTTCTCCTCTATGATCAGGCATGCATTCTACAAGGTGAAGAGGTGAGTAGTCCCATGAGAATGTCTAAGGCCCTAAACAAGCTGCTTTTGATGACCTAAAATGAGGTGGCCGCTTTGCGAGTATAGTTCAGTATGAGCTGTTAGATACTGAGTTTCTTGGTAGCATTTTTTTAAGCTATTTTAAGTATAATAGCACTTTACCTTCTGGATTGCCGTTTCCTTCTGGAGAGAGACGTGTTGGGCTGATTTGGTGTTTTGTTTTTCGTATCCAGGCGATTTTTTTGCTTTATGGTGAGCTATGCAGGGTCTATACAATAAACTTTTGGATGCTATCAGTGGTGGCAACCACGCTCTTTTTGCTCAACTCACTCAACGCGTTCACTTTGATTATTCGGGGGTTGCTTATGATGCAATGTCTCTTTTTCATGCGGTAACTTCTGCTATTTGTGTAGAAACTCCAAAAGATGAGCAAAGCATTACCGATTTGTCTGCTATACAGACACGAGAATCAGCCGCTGCGATTGCAGGATTAAGGGGAAGAATAAGCGGTAGAAAAGAAATTTTTGCGGATTTATGTAGGCACCTTCGTGTAAACAGCTTGATAAATTTTGCAGATTTTAAAACTGGCCTCACACCGCTGCACGTTGCTTTGGATGCTAATGATATTGTTGTTGCAAATGAATTATTCGCGAATGGTGCGCTGAGGACAGCTAAGTGTGATATCGATGGAGTTCCTGGTTGTACTTTGTTCATGAAAGCGCTGAATTGCGCCCATGCTGGGAACTCTGTGGAAATGTTGAAAGCAGTTGCTCGTGGTACGGCTAATGTTAAGTGGTTGGCTACGACGGGTAAGACAGAGAAGCAGGTAGTAGCTGACTTACGCAACTATTTCCGTTCTCTTGAACTGAACTATGAAGAAGCATTAGCAGTGTTGGTATCCTCAAACTGCAAGGGAGAAAACATATATCATATGATGCTTCAAAAAAATGATAGTGAAGCTTTGCGATGGTTAAATAAGCTTCTTTTATCAGAGAAACCGCTCATTGAAGAGGCGCAGGAGCTCCTGAATGGTCTAAATCTTTCAAGTAAATGCAAAACACAAATTTTGCAAAGCGCCCGTCATGCAAATGATAAGTTTGTTCGTAGAAGGAAAGCAGTAGGTGCAGCAGATGTGATATTCAATATGCCATGCGGAAGCCTTACTCCAACGGAATTTATAGTGAGCAATATACCTTCCCACAATGCTGAAGGGTTTGCTACAAATGCAATGATTAAAAGCAGTACAGGAGATGCTTACGTCTCTCTTGCGGAAATAGTTGACGGTGGGGCGGATCCATCTGGATTAATTAACCTTGCTGATGCAATGTTACGTTGTGCTCCAGAGCCTATATGTGCAAGATTTTTTGATACTTGCTCTAATCATGCTTTTTTGAAAAAACTTTGCGATTTTTATGAAAGACGTGATGGTGCTGTTCTTGAACAATCATTTATTGTTTTCGTAATCAAACATCGCTTTCCCTAGCTTCCTAAAATTTATCGAAGAAGGTAGGCTCAGTGTTAAGGATGTCTTGCATGCGGTAGTTGAAAACTGTGATCCGGACAGAATTCCTGATGTTGCTCGGCATGGTTCGATCCAGCTTTGGGAGTCTGAAAATGAGGAGGGGCGTACTCCGTTGGAGGTCGCTATTGACAATGGTGACGCTGCTTGTGTTGCTGCGATTTGTCAAAGCTTAGCAGATGCGTTAGCGGCTGCAAGGACTCAAGAGGAAACCGACGCTGCTCAGATGTGTATAGATAGGCTTCTCTTAAGGAGCAGTAAGGAATCTGGAAAAACGGTTTTGCACTTTGTTGCTGAAAAAGCTCCGCATCTGAGTGGTCCAGTTTTGAACTTATCTTCCAATCCTGAGGCGTTGTTGAGTGCTAAGGATCGAAAGGGACTCCTGCCAGTCCACCATAACAACAATCTAGACGTTCTTTATGAACCTTTGTGTAAGCAGAAATACGGGATGTCGGTTGCAGGAGTAACAGCGAGTCAGATAAGTGATTTAGAAGAGAGTGTCATACTTCACAAAAAAATCGCCGATGGAGATAAGAGTGTCCTACAAGAGCTGTTTTTGCAAGATGAATCCAATGTATACAAATGTCTAGATACTGTTGATGGTACGAAGAGCATTCTTGAAGTGGCTGCTGAAAGCGGTAGGCCGGATTTGGTAAAGTTTATTCTTCTGGAACATAAAAAATTGCAGGAAAAAAGTAAGGCCCAATGTGAGGAAATTAAAGCTGAAGTTGAAAAAATGACAGCTCTCCAGATTCCTGAAATGCAAGCAACAGTCGATAATCTGGAAACTGAAAGGGTCCTCCAAGAGGGAATGCAGCGTGCTAGATCTGATGCAATGCGTAACTATGCTAATGCGACGGTATTGAGGGTGCTTAGTGTACAGGAACCGCAAGATTGGCATCAAGAGGTGATAGCTAGTGCTGATTTACATGAAGAAACGCTTGTTGCAACACTTTTGGATAGTGGTGCGAATCCGATAGTTACAGCTGTACAAAGTGGTAACAACTCTGTTGCAGAGAAAATATTGTCAGAGGCCAAAGAATGCGTAAATGATGACCTCAAGAATAATCTTATCGAAAAGGGAGATGTTGATGGACTTTTAAAGTATGGCTTTGGATCAGCTGGCCTATATGATGCTGAATATACACCCACTAAGGATCTTGGAAAGTCTAAGGCAGAGTTTGATTCTTCAACAGCAAATGCTGCGCTTGTGCGTGAGGAAATGAATATTCTTAGAAGAAAGGTTACCTCAAAGTTTGGAGGGAAAGGTGCTTTGCTTACATATGCCCATGCTATCTCTATGGATACACCTGACGCAGATAACATAAAAGATAAATTGAGTGGCTTTGAAGATGGAGACAGAGCGCTTGTTTCGGTATGTAGCCCAGATGGTCATAATATGGGCACCCTTATTGCGGCCTTTGGTAGCGTTGCACAATGGCAAGCCTACGCAAACAAGTATAGCAAGCTAAAGGCTGCAGATAGTGGTGGTGTTTCTCCTGCAGTAAACGTGTCTGCTGATATAGGCAGTCCCTTACAGGTTGCGCTTATGGCGAAGCACTTCGCAAGCAGTGCCGTGGAAAAAAGAAGGAGGGCATTTTTTTTCGATTATTTGGTGCAGAATTATTTAGATGATCTTTTTATTCCAAATGCGAATGGAGAGAATATTTTGCACACTGCTGTTAGATGTAAAGAAGACGAGGCAATAGAATCGATTCTGGCACATGCTGCCTCTGTAAGCACTCTTACTTTTTCCGCATTGAATCAACGTGATGGGAGTGGTAGGACTGTTTTAGAGCTTGCTGTTTATATGAATAATGCTCCAGCGCTTAAAACAATACTTACGAGTGTTTTAGCACACCACGGAGTAGATGCTGCTACTAGCCTACTTCTTCGATCTCGTCTTTTACACGCTGCTGTGGCGACGAACAATGATCCGATGCTTAAGCTGATTGTAGGCATACAAAAAATGCTTAATGCGATTACCGCTCCAGAGCAGCTGCTCTTACTAGAGAATCAAAAAGATCCACGAGGTAGGGATCCGTTTGCTCTTGCTGTCGAAATGGGAAATCTTTCTGCTGTGAGAGTGATGCAAAGTGCTGGACTGCAAATGAATGTGCAGAGTGTCAAAAATGCAATTTTAGCTCTCCCAGCCAGCTTTGATGAGAATGAGTTAAAGGAATTAATTAAATGTGTCAAATTGAGTACAGAGGAGGCGAGTACGCTTCTTGCTGAGCGTGCAAGACATTTAAAAGAAGCTCTTCCTTCGAGGTCAACTCCTGCTGTGGAAGTCAAAAGCGACAAAGAAATAGGGGAGATTATGGCTCAAGTGCGCCATTGTGCAGAATCTGAATCCAAAGTATTTAAGAAGCGGTCTTGTCACACGCACAGTAGCGTTCTTTCTGACTTTCAACGAGGGTACAACAAGAGGGCTGCATCCTTAAAAGACGATATTACGAGTGGTAGGGAGGATGCTGCCATTGCTAGCCTACGTTTACATCCGGGTCTTATCGACTCTTCAGAGAAGAGAGACGAAATTATAGCTGCAATACTGCAATCCAACAATGTGCACTTGGCTAAGATTGCCGTGCAGAGTTCGAATAAGTTCATAAGGAATTCTAATGGTGACAACTTGCTCGATTGTATTATAAAGGGAGCTAGTGATGAAATATTAGGGGAATTGGTCACCGAATGTATGGCAACTGGTTATAGTATTGCTGAAGTTTCAGGTGAAGGGACAACTTCCTTTCAACTGCTAGAAGCGAGAAATCCTACCCTTGCAGCAGAATTAAGAAGTACTTATGAGGAAGAAAGTACTAAAACAAGCGCTCTCATGCATTCTTTGGAAGATGTTCTGCAATCCGCAAATGTCGGTGAGAAGTCGCGTGCAGCTTCCTTATTGCTAGGGGAAATGAATTCTTTCTCCACAGGTTATCATTTTCCTATTCTTTCGCAGATATTTTCACAAATATCTAGTGAACAGCTGCATGGTGAGCACACTTTGCTTACAAAACGTTTTGCTTTGCTTTGCTATCTCTTGAAGGGGGTTTCATACTTTGGAGAGAGAAGCCCAGAGAATGGGGATACAGTTTTGCACATGTTGTTTAAGGTGCTTAGAAGTGCTCCCTCAGCTCTTCCCGAGGTGCGTGATGCTCTTAGTGCTATCCTTGCCAATAGTCATTTCTCTCCTGAGTTGTTACTGGAAAAAAATTATTACGGTGTTTCAGCTTTGGATGTATTGGCAAGCACGAGGGGAGCCGGGCAACTTTTAACTATTATTAGGCAAGCCAATCCAAATTTTGAAGACAAAATCAGCTTTCCAAGAATGTTAATGCTTTCTGTGCTTGGGGCAGATTCATGGGAAACGAGAGAGTTTTTGGAACATCATCAAGGACCACTATTAGATATTAATGCTGAAGATGAAGACGGTTTTTCTAGTCTTGACTGCGCCATCCTAAACAATAATGTTCCTATGTGCAAGCTTCTCCTTGAATATGGTGCGGAAATAAATACGGTCGATTCTTGTGGTCGCAATTTTGTTGATAAGATACTCGATCGTTCTTTCGAGACAGGTAGTCCACCTAGTCCTGAGATGGTGTCTTTCCTTGTAAGTAGAGGTGTAGATTTGATGCATTCTAGTGGAGGTTTGACTACTTTAGAACGATTCGAGAAGTTTGAGCGAAAAAGAGATGCGTTCCGCGCTCGTTTAGCTGTTCTAATGAATAAGACTGACCTCTGCCAGGACGATTATACCGAACTGCGCTTTCTAATGAATGCGCAATTGGGGAATGATTACTGTCAAATTCTTCTTCAGGCTGAGCTCGAGCGGGAACAAGTTAATAAAGAGATAAGCAAGAAGGTTGCGAGTGCTCTATATACAGCAAGTACCAGTACCCTTATCAATAGTCTCAGGTCAGTTGTAGGTGCTCCATTCAGATTACCGAAAGAAAAGAGTACTGCAAGCATCATTGGAGGTCTGTTGTGTGTCAAGATTGATGGTAATGCCGCTGTTGATATTGATCGACTTTTTTCTTCTGCAAAGTCCCACGGGATACGGTGCAGTAGTTTATCGTTCGATCAGGGTAGGAACGTCGTTAAGGTAGAAAGAAGAGCAAATGGTTTGACAAACTATGTTCCTCAAAAGGGGAGTGTTATTGTCTCGGTTGAGGCGGCGATAAAAGGGACTTATAGAAAAGTTGACATACTCCTCAGTAGTGATGGTTCTGTTTCTTTTGCTTCTAAAAAAAATGCTGATAAGTATGCTTCTCTCCTTAGGGAGGGTGATCTTGATTTGTCTTCTTCAGGTGTATACGTCAATGCTGTGTTACTTGAAAAAGCCATTGGTTCAGGACCTAAAAAACCTATGGTATCCCGAGGACTTCATGATGCGGCAAAAGCTTTGAAAGAGGCTGGTGCTTCAGGTGCGGAAGATGTTCATGCCCATCAGGGACAGGTACCGACTGGTGGAACACAGCAAACTCCTGAGCGCAGGAGCGATATATGAAAATGTCTAGAGTAGATAGTGTAGTGTGTTGTACATGACAGAGCATACAAGCCTTCTTGCGTGAAAAGGGGAAGTGATATCTTTGACTGCGCATTGCCGTATGGAACTAGCTTCTCGAGCCTGCTGAACTCGTTATTCTAAATAAGAAGTAGAATATGTAAGAGTAGGGTTTTGTTTGAAGGGTTGTTATTCGAGATTTCTGCTCCTTATATGGTTGCCGAGATTGCGCTTTTGTCTTATTTTTCCGTCGCGCTTTTAAAAATTGTTCGTTTTTTGATGCCTATTTGATAGTGTTATCCACTTTGCTGGGCATTCATTTGTTGTGAAATCAAAGTTACTACTGAGCAAAATAAAATACTGTTTACCGTAGCCAAAGAAAGTGTGGCATTTTGCATACATAGGGTGATATTAGATCGTTTGCTGTAACTAAAAATCATAATTATCAAGAACAAAATCCAGTAAGGCTGTGGACGAGTGTACTATAAAGTGTCTTTTTTGGATGTTTCTTAGGTATCGCAATGTCTAGCACCCCTTCTGAGGAATAATCTATTTTTTCCAGTATTCTTCCATATGGGTCGATAACTGCAGAAATACCAGTAGTGGTTGATCTGATAAGTGGAAGTCCATATTCTATTGCCCTGATACGTGCCATTTGTAGATGCTGGTACCGTGCAGTGCTGTTTCCAAACCAACTATCATTTGTGAGGTTGACTATCCATTCAGCAGGCTTTTTGCGAGCAATGAAAGTGCTAAAAATACTTTCATAACAAAGTATTGGTGCTGCCTCGATGCTATCTAGCACTTTAGTATTATCGTGACCCGGAGTAAAACTGCTCATTCCATTAACAATCTTTTTTATCGGTATTATATTTTCAAGAGGTACATACTCTCCAAATGGGATAAGTTTGACTTTATCGTAATACTCTGCGATGACCCCGTTGCGAAGTACAAAAATTGAATTAAATAATGAATTATTATCTCTACGTGTCCCGGCAGCTATTAGAGGTTTTCCAAGAACTTGGCTCACATAAAGCGTTATGTCTGTTTCAGGTCTCGAGAAAAGGAACGGCAATGATGATTCCGGCCAAACGAAATAGGTGATTTTGGTCGAAGGTCTAGAGATACTTAATTGAATGTACTTCTTGAGTATCATCTTTTGAAATTCGGTTGTCCAAACTTGCTGATGAGAGATATTTGCCTGTACTATCCTGACGATTTTTGAGGAGTATTGTGTTGGGTAAGTGCTCAAACGTCTAAGACCAAAGCAAAAAACCGATATGAATAAAATAATTGAACAAGTAAAGTAGATTCTGGCTTTTTTTGAATCCTTGAAAAGAAGTTCTCCAATCGAGCCAGAAAGAAATGTTGTAAATGCTGTAAGTCCAAAAATACCAAAAAGTGATGCTAGCTGAAGAAACTCTATATGATCCCATGAATAACCGATTAAATTCCATGGGAAACCACTGAAACACACTTCTCTTAGGTATTCGGATCCTGTTATTATGAGAGAGAAGGTGAGTGGGTTTTGTATTTTGATCGCCTTAAACAGAATAAAGGCGCAGGTAAAATAAAGAGAAAGAAAAATGGAGAGTACAATAGGAACTGGTATGATTAGCCACCATAAATTTTGTATATCTGTCGCTAATGCAAAAGCAATCCAATATAAAGAAGTCAGGAAAAAGGCACTTCCAAAATAGATAGAAAACAAGAAGGTTTTTCTTATAGAGGAAGACAGCCTTAGTTGTTTATATACGAGTGCAAGTGCAAAAATAAGAACGAACGTCAAGTGAAAGGGTGCAAACCCAAGCGTCATACACACTCCAAGGAGTATTGGTAAGTATTTTTCTGATACCTTCATGTGTAATTTGCTTTTGTCCCCTTTAGAGTCTCGAATACTGTTTTATTGTCAAAAAAGATTCTTGGTTTCCACAGGCTACCTTCAAGATTAATGTCAACCGCAATTGGAGCGTTGTGAAGATTAAAGAAAACACGTGCAATAGACGAATTTTTCATATCAACAAGACTGAAATGTGAAGAAAAAACGCCACTAGTCGCCTTAGTCATAAAACTAAGTGATGTACCTATAATGCCGTTAGTAATGTTTCCTGAACCGTCAATTTGAAATAGAGGAGTGTTCTTTTCAAAGAAACTGACTCTGATAACCTCATCTAAGTCTTTTATTGAATTTACTTCAACTAGCTTTAGTGGAAGTCCATCTATATCGCCGCCCTCTAGGAAAATATTAGGCGAGTTAAAAGTGATTTTGCCATTCAGATTTTTGACTATTTGAGCAATACTGAAACCCTTAGAGGAAAGATTACCCTGTACGCTTGCTTTGCCAGAAATATAATCAATTTTAAAATATTTTTTAAAAATTTCCCCGAGATCTAGGTTGACGGCTGATATTGATGCAATGATGCTATTTTGTCCTTGGGCAAAAGTGAGATTTGCAACCATTTCAAAAAGTAAATCTTCTTTTTTGATAGAGAACTTAGTTAGTTTAAGTATTCTATTTTCTGTTTCCCCTGAAATCGCAAGATTCAAATAGGGCTCTTTGTTATTTGTATCAAAAATATTCTTACACGTAACATTGAATTTTCCACTGAGACTACTAGGAATATAAGGGAAAACATCCTCGTTCCATTGTATTTTGAAATCTTTGTTGTTTTCTTTGAAAACGTTAAACAGGCTCGGGAGCTCAATGATGCTTTTGTCAAATTTATTTCCATCAAGATCTATTTCTAGAATATTTGAATCCTGAACAAATCTTATCCTTCCTGTAAAGCTCATTCTATCTGAGTCTACAGATATATACGAAGCGTTGTTCCTCTGTTTTATGTGGTGAACAAAATCAATATGGGAGATTTCATTCTTCCCAACTTTTGTATTGTCTAGCTCGAACCTGACTGCCGCATCCAAATCAGAAAAGCGATCCAGAAGTGAATGAACATTGTCTTTGGTAAGGGTTTTTAATTCCAACGAGCTGGCTTTGAAATCAGTCCTTACTTTCTTTAGGGGTCGGTTATATTGAATTGTTCCATCAATTGCGATTTCATCTGTGAGAAATCTACCACTATTAATTAGGAACATATCTGGTCCAAAAACAAAATTAACTGAAAAGTTGAACTGCTTCCCTATTAAATTTGTAATATCTATATACTTTGTCGATAGTGGTGTGACAGTGATCCATTCGGGAACCGTGCCAACACAATTTGCCTCTGCACGTAAAATAGGATGTCCTCTCAAATTTCTTTCAACAATACCTTTTGCAGTGAACGTCCCATTTTTTGATTGAGCAGAGAAATTATCAATATAAGAGAACTTACCTTGATCAAGGAAATCAAACTGGACTTTTGCGGTTTCGTCTCCTCTGAGCTTAATTCTGTGCGCAATGAATTTGAACTTTTCTTTTCCAAGAAGCTCTCTTTGGATATTTAGAAGTGCTAAAAAGGTCCCTTCGAGGGAACCATTTGTTACACGGCTCAGGTCAATATAGCTACTATTTATCTCAACTTTATTGTTTTCGTGATCTTTGGAAATATTGACTACTGACTTCACTAAGTCCGAATCAATAGTTACCGAATAGCTATTTTTGCTCTGGTCATAATGACTACCAATAACAAAGTGACTATCTTCTCTTGGTTGGTATGCAATATCTGTGAATGTAGAGAAAAGTCTAAGGAGATCTTTCCCACTACCCGAAATATGCTTTTCTTTTTCTGAAAGAAGTATTTGTAATTTCTCTTTTTTACTTGAGAGTTTTACAAGCGATTGGTTTTTCCTTTTGTCTAAGCGTATGAGAATGTCGTAAGGCACTTTATCAGTTCTACCAACTTTACCAGAAAAGAGAAACTCTTTCTCTGAAGCAGAGAACATCCCGTTTTTTATGTAAGTGCTAATTGCATAATCAGGAACAATGAGCTCTGTATTTTGAAAATGTAAATTGTGAAATTTCAGTACAGGAAATTCATTTGCATTCCGCAGTACGACTTTCCCATTTTTAAGTCCAATTTTTGAAATCCGAGGTTTGCTGAAAATGAGTGAGCTGAGTTCGAGGTCTATATCAAGTTCTTCGAATGCATACCGTGACCCCGAGGCATGATGAAGAAAACTTAAAGATGTGATTTTCAGCCCTGGACTTAAAAAACTGATGGATATATCGCCATGAACCTCAATATTGCCCCCAAATAGATGGCTGATTTCATCAAGATATCCTCTTTTATCAGCATTAAGTTTTATAACAAATCCACCAAGAAAGCATAAAATTATCATTAAAAGAAAAAAAACGACAATCTTAGGAAAGCGGTAAGAAACCATACTTGGAACCAAGGATAAAACTAAAGAATATTCACAGAAATACGCTGTTTCAGGATTAAAGTTAGCAAATAAAATACTAAAAATCGTTGTTCTGCAAAGAGATAGATGATAGCTTTGTTGCTGTAATTCCGCTAATTACATGAGTTTCCCCAAAACACACGGCCGTATTGTATATTACATGGAAGCAGCAGTAAATGCCTCACGTTTTGGACAAGGTCTTACTTCTGATAATCCCTCTGTTGGATGCATTATTGTGAAGGATGATGAGGTAGTGGGAAAAGGTGTCACCGGGATGAATGGCTCCCCTCATGCGGAAGCAGTTGCTCTCAAAGTTGCGGGCATAAGGGCAAAGGGTGCCGACTTGTACACAACACTTGAGCCATGCGTACATTACGGGAGAACGCCACCTTGCACAGATCTAATTATTGAATCCGGTATAAAAAATGTCTTTATTGGAGCTAGGGATCCAGACATTAGAGTTAATGGTAAAGGTATACAAAAGCTTCGGGAAAGTGGAATTGTTGTTACTACCGGAATTTTAAAAAGGGAGTGCTGTCTTAGCAACATAGGATATTTTTACCGTCAAGTTTTTGGTAGACCATTTGTTACTCTTAAGACTGCAACTACCCTTGATGGAAAAATTGCTTGTTCTAATGGAAAAAGCACTTGTATTACAAGTCCTGCTACGAGGAAAACAGCTCACATGCTAAGATGTACCTCTTCCTCCATTATGATTGGCTATTCGACTCTTAAACATGACGATCCGCAGCTTAGCTGTAGACTGCCGGGCGTGAAAAAAGAGTCGATTAAAGTTGTACTTGATACTCGAGGTGAGATTTGTTCTCCTCATTTTAAAATCTTCAATGACGGTATTGTGTGGTCATTCGGTAAAAAAAATACATTCAAACATAAAAACTTCTTTAATTTTGAAGCTAATCTAAACGGCGAAATATTGGATCTGGAAGACGTGTTGCAGCAACTCGGAACGATGGGTATTAATAGTGTGCTCGTAGAGTGCGGAAGCAAACTATTTTCATCGTTTGTAACTGAAAATTTATACGACCAGATTATCTGGTTTAGAGCCAATAAAGTTGCCGGTGATGATGCACTGGGTTGTTGCAGTCGTTTGAATTTCGATCATCCCTTGAAGTTTATTAAATTAAGAAAAACCAACGAAATAAAAATTCATGGCGAATCGGTGGAGTTTTTTTCCAACGATAATTCTGAAAGATTCAATACTGTTTTGGCGAGTCTGTAATTACCTTACTTTGAAAAAATCATTTTATATTTGAGTCGGAGTTTGTATCTATCTTAAGAGCAGGTGCGTTGTTTATAGCCAATTCCATGAAGGTTTTTTCTTCTATGATTGTAATACCAAGTTCATTGGCTTTTGCTAGTTTTGAGCCTGCCTTTTCTCCAGCTACAACATAGTCGACTTGCTTGGAAATACTATTCACCACTATACCGCCGGCTTTTTTTACGATCTCTTTTGCTTCTTCCCTACTAATTGAGAGGAGTGTACCCGTGAAAACAAATTTTTTCCCGCTAAGTAGACCACCCATACTAACGCTGTGATCACTTATCATAACGTGATCAGACAAACTTTTCATCATATCGCAGTTATCTGGATCACTGAAAAAATCCACTAAAGAGTCACAGACGCAACTTCCCATACCATCAAGGTTTCTGATTTCATTTGTGGTTTGAACGTCGTCTTTGAGCGTAGACATTTTATCAAACCAGTTGGCAAAACTTTTGAACTGCTGTGCAAGCGCATAAGCAGTTTTTTCACCTATATTTTTTATTCCAAGGCTAAAAATGAACTTTTCCAAACTTATTTTTCTAGAGTTCTCAATGTTTTTGAGAATATTCTCTACCGACTTTTCTCCCCAACCATCATATTTTTTTATTTCATCTCTGTGCTTATCTAAGCGAAAAATATCTGCCGGTTCTGAAATAAATTCCTTCTCGATGAAAAAAGCAATATGTGATGTTCCTATACCATCTATATCGAATGCTTGTGCTGAGACAAGATGTTTTATTTGCTGTATTAGCTGTTCAGAACATTTTTTCCGATTATTGCAGCGAATCACCGCTTCGTTATTTTTTCTTATCAGTGTCGAAGAACAAGAGGGACATTTATCAGGAAAGGTAAACTTCTTCTGATTAGTTCTGTACGAGGTGTCCACTTCAAGCACTTTTGGAATGACGTCTCCAGCTCTTTCTATTGTTACCAGATCTCCTTCGCGGATGTCTTTTCTTTTTAGTTCATCTTCGTTATATAGGCTTGCCCTTGATATGACAACTCCGCCTATGGTAATCGGTTT
Source organism: Neorickettsia sp. 179522 (assembly GCF_001593535.1). Taxonomy (NCBI): domain Bacteria; kingdom Pseudomonadati; phylum Pseudomonadota; class Alphaproteobacteria; order Rickettsiales; family Anaplasmataceae; genus Neorickettsia; species Neorickettsia sp. 179522. The sequence goes on from NZ_LNGI01000001.1 coordinate 418,400, forward strand.
TAAGTGAGCAACCGGTGTGATGATACCAGTACGTCCAACACTGAGCTTGATTTTTTCAAGTATAGTCTTTCCTCGATGTGAGGGAAATTTATGTGCTATGGCCCATCTAGGTGCATCTGATAGCGTGCCCAACCTTGTGTGTAACTTGAGGCTATTTACCTTATAAACTAGCCCATCTATATCGTACTTGATTTGTGAGCGTCTACGATAAACTGAATCATAAAAACCTATGATTTCTGGAACTTTTGATGAAGATAGTCTTAATGGATTTGTCATAAAACCGCGCTCACTCAGAAAGTGCAACACATCTTCTTGATGTTCTATTCCATCGATTTTGCTGGCGCTATAAGCGAAGTATTGCAAATTGCGTTCCTTTGTTATTTCAGGATTAAGTTGCCTAAGTGATCCCGCAGCAGCATTACGCGGATTTGAAAAGCCTTCAAGAGTTCGAAAGGCGTCATGGTCAAGAAAAACTTCTCCGCGTACTTCCAAAAGATCTGGTACATCCTCAATTTCTATGGGGAAACCACTGATGACTTTCATGTTATCAAGAACATTTTCTCCTACTTTCCCGTCTCCTCTTGTTGCACAAGAGCACAGTTTCCCATTGACGTAACGTGCAGAAAATGAAACGCCATCTATTTTAGGTTCACATAAAAATTCAAGGTCATCTTTTAGATTCAGGAATCTCTTTGTTCTTTCGATATATTCTATCAACTCTTTTTCTGAGAAGATGTTGCGTAACGAAAGCATAGGAGATAAGTGTTCGACTTTTTGGAATTTCTCAGAAGGAGGGTGACCAACAACTACTGGAAATCCAAGTCCCGGATTTGCATCTAAAAGCTTAAGATAACGGTTCTTAATTGAATCATACTCAGCATCCGTTATTTCCGGACTATCATCTTGATAGTACTTCTTGTTATGTTGCAGAAGCTTCTCGTAAAGCTCTTGAATTTCTTTTTCTACTTTCATCGAACGTGGTGCTTTTAAGAATCGCTTTCACTATCATATTCAACTTGCACGGAGGCAGACTCAAGTACTTTGAAGAAAGACGGTTTCTTTACTTCAAGTGATAATTTAATTGGAGCAAAACAACTAATCAGTGTTGCAGCGAGGGTCTTTGCTAGGTCCTCAATATACTCGAAGTGCACATCAGTAACGGACAACCTGAGGCGTTCAAGAACCACACTATAATTAATCAACTCATCCGACTGAAGAACAACATCAAGTAAGACCGTTCTTTTCACAACCCTTTCCCAGGCTCGGATTCCTAATCCTGTGTGTAGAGCGACTCTATTGAGAATTAATTTCATCGAAAAATTTAGTAAAAATGTAGTGGGAATCATGTGTCCCTGGTGAACCTTCAGGATGATATTGAACAGAAAAGATTTTTCTATTTTTTACCCTAATTCCCTCTACAGAACCGTCAAACAAAGATCTGTGTGTAACGATAATATCTTTATTATTTAACGTGGACTCATCTAATACAAAACCGTGATTCTGACTAGTGATTTCTACTTTTTGTGTCTCGAGATTGACAACAGGATGGTTAGTTCCTCTATGACCTACAAGCATCTTTTTTGTTTTACACCCAAATGCAAGAAGGAGTAATTGGTGCCCTAGACAGATGCCTAAGACTGGCAAATTAGATGCAAGAATTTTTGAAAAATCCTCACGCAATTGTAAATATGTTGCAGATGGATCACCCGGACCATTCGATAGAACAACGCCAGAAAAGTTCCCTGACTCTAGAGCAGACGAAAATCCTTTCTTTCCATCTACTACCACAACTGCGAAATATTTTTCCAGATTTCTGAGGATGCCATCCTTTATACCAAAGTCAACCACACATATCCTTCTTCTCTTATCGCCAGCAGGGCAGGGTAAGCATCGTGCATTTCCACTTGCAGATGTAGCCAACTCATTTCCATCCATATCCACAGCTTCTCTCAGAACCGAGAGAGCTTCATTTATCCCCATGTCATTAACGGGAAAAATAATACCGCTCTGGTTACCCTTTAGGCGAACCAACCGAGTAATTGCACGCGTATCAACTCCGTATATTGCTGCGATACCATTATCTTCTAGCCAGCTAGAAAAATCCTTTATCCGTAAGTGATGCAAGAAATCCTGCGGCTTTTCTCGAAAAATCAGTCCCCTAGCAAGAACGCGGGAAGACTCGTTGTCGCAAGAATTAACTGCAACATTCCCAACATGGGGAAAAGCAAAAAGGATAATCTGACCGGAGAAAGACGGATCGGTGATGACGTGCTGGTAGCCCGTCATCGCAGTCGTAAAACAGATTTCACCAACTGCAATGCCTCTTCTACCATATGAAAACCCAAAAAAACGCTCGCCACCGGCAAAAGCAAGACAGCTATCGTATGATAAATTCTTGTCCATCCTCAAGCAAATCACATGAAGTCTTCCCCGAACTTCTCCTTGAACTTATTGACTTTACTAGTGGACCTGATACTCGTAGAAGCGGACTTTGTCCAAGCCTGGTGAGTTTCAGGAGGCCAATCGCCGGCATTGTGAGTAACAACCTCACCCTTTTTACCCATAGTCGACTTTACTTTGAGTTTTATTCCGTTAGTAAACTCAAGGATGACATCATATGTTTCTGGATGGATATTTTTTTTCATGAGCTAAAAGTGTTTGGATGACCAACGGAGTAATATTCTAACCGAGTAAAGAAGTTTCAGCAATAAAACTGGGCCACTCCAAAAAATCAAAACCCAAAAAACCATAAATTTCAGTATGGCACTCACCGCCGTCGCGAGTAATCGCGGCTAGTTCTTCCGGGGTCGGTTCTACCACATGCTCGGTTCCATCCGAGTACCGAAAGACCATACGACACACGTTAGTAGGCCTGATTGCTCCTTCGATATCTTTCATTAAAGCGCCCTATAAACCACTCTTCTTAAAGACCAAGCACACGAGGCCAAGAACCTTCTGGTATAGGGTATATCTTACTATCAATATTGCGTCCCATATACCAAAACCAGCAGGATCGACAATGAATAAATATTTTAACCAAATAAAGAGGCCAAAATAACTGAGCCCGCCTGCCCAAAAATCAAATGGGCAAACAGTGCATACACTCGCGACCACATTTAAGGAAGCTCTCTACAGACAAACCGTAATCGTGCAATGAGAAGAAAGCAGCTGAAGTATTCACACTATATGGAGTCTTGCATACTTTCCTCGATCTCACGAAGGCGCTGTTCACTTTGCTCTGAAATCTTTACTTTCAGCAAGGCTTCATCCAAATCCTCCTGCGAGTAGAGATTGAACAAAATCGGATCACGAGGTTTTAAGTTTTCATAATTCCAATAAGTCCTATCTCTGATAGATTTTACAATTTTCGCTGTAGTCCCTATGAGGGATACTATTTGTGCATCACTTAACTCAGGATACTTGTTGATAAGCCACAGAGCAGCATCCGACTTAACCCTACGTTTGACAACTGGGGTATACGCCCTGCCTTTTCTCTTACGTTTATCGACAATAGACTTAATAGACAACTTCCTATTTGGATCGTTTTCACAAGCTTCTATATCAGCTTGTTCCACCTCTCCTGTAATACGGGGATCACACCCTATTAGACCATGTGCAACAGTACCATCTGCGATACCTTCCACTTCCAGAACGTGCAAACCACAAGCTTGTGCAATTTGTTCAAAAGTCAGAGCTGTCTTATCTACCAACCAGACAGCGACTGCTTTGCGCATTAAAGGCGAAGCCATAATCAGTAAACCACCATAGTGAAACTCAACTGTAATTCTGCACAGCAGAATATACTATAAAGCATCTTAAATTTAACGTTCTAAACATTTGGTTAACCAGGATTACTGCAAAGAAAATTAACCATCTTACCAGGAACATATATCACTTTATCAACTACAGCATTCTTGATCAATCTTTTTGCTAGGGAAATTATCTCCTCTTCAGAAGAATCTTCACTCACCTCCAATGATTCTATAAATTTTCCGTTCTTCCGAACCATCAATTTAATTGTATCGCTTCTAAGAAGTGCTTCACTGTAAGTGACCCACGGTGAACTATACAAAAGGATATCTCCTTCGAGTTTTGAAGCCAAATACTCGGCTAAGTGCGGTGCAAATGGTTCAAGTATCCTTAAAAGAATGTAAATTGTTTCTCTAGATAATGCCCCGGACGCACTTAACAAGTTGACCAACTCGTGAATCTTTGCAACCGCACAATTCAATTTTATTTCATCCATGTATTTTGTCATCTCATAGATAATCCTGTTAATCTGGATTTCAATTTCCCGGTCTGTTTCGACTTTACCACTGCTTTCATTAGATAGGTACCTTTCGACAAGGTTTTTGATTCTCTGCAAAAATTTAAACGACGCTTTTATACCCCTATCCGACCATCCAAAACTGTTCTCTGGAGGATTATCAGAAAGAATGAAGAACCTCGCTGCATCCGCACCATATGTTGAGACTATTTCTTCGAGGTCCACAATGTTCTTTTTAGATTTGCTCATCTTCTCCATTTTACCAACCAGAACTTTTTCACCTTTTTCCAGTAGTAATTTTGCTTCCTCAGGGTATAGATACTCACCGGAAGAGTTTTGATAACTTTCATGACAGACCATGCCTTGTGTGAGTAAATTACGAAATGGCTCCATTATCTCTATGTATCCACACTTGTTCAGGGCACGCATAAAGAATCTAGAATAAAGCAAGTGTAATATTGCATGTTCTATTCCCCCAATATACATATCAACGGGAAGAAAATGTCTGCAAGACTTCTTATCTATTCCTCCATCTTTGCTACAAAAAGCCGCGAAATACCAAGAAGATTCAAAAAATGTATCAAAAGTATCTGTGTCTCTAAGTGCAGGACCACCACATTTTGGGCAATTTGTATGTTTCCATGTTGGATGGTGTTCCAGTGGATTACCCTGTACCGCAAATTCTACTTCTTCTGGAAGGATGACAGGCAGATCTTCAACTTTTACTGGCTGCATTGAACATTTTTCACAGTACACAACCGGAATCGGACACCCCCAATATCGTTGCCTTGATATTCCCCAATCTCGCAATTTGTATGAGTTCTTTGCTTCACCGATACCAATCGAAGAAATTTTTTTAATGACAAATTTTCGTGCTTCTATTACCTCCATCCCGTCTAAGAAATTTGAATTACACATTACTCCTTCTTCTAGGAGGTAGGGTAGGGTAGTGTTTGTACATTTTGGTGAGATGACCCTTAAGCAAGGTAGATTATGTTTCTGTGCGAATTCAAAATCTCGTGTATCATGAGCTGGACAACCAAATATTGCACCGGAACCGTATTCTGCAAACACAAAATTTGCGACATATAAAGGAAGCTCATCGCCAGAAAAGGGGTGTTCCACGCTTATTTTTGTTAGAATGCCAAGCTTTTGTTCGTGAACCTTCTCAAAATTTGCCTTTCCGGAAAAATTTTTGTTATCAGTGCAATGATCTGGCTCATAGGTAGTTTGGGTGCATAGTGTTTCTTTTTCTGCATTGGTCAATAAATCCAGTTCATTGACCAAAGGATGATCCACCGCAATAGCACAAAATGAGACTCCAAAGATCGTCTCGGGTCTAGTACTGAACACTTCAATGCATCTTCCCTCGTATCCGCTTATACGAAATTTTATCAGTGCTCCTTCGGATTTTCCTATCCAATTTGCCTGCATAATTTTAACCTTTTCTGGCCAGCCAGTAAGTGTATCTAATCCCTTCAGGAGTTCTTCGGAAAAGTCGCTAATTCTAAGGAACCATTGCGGAATCTTTCTCTTCACAACAACCGCACCCGATCTCCAACCACGCCCATCAATGACCTGTTCATTTGCAAGGACTGTTTTGTCGATAGGGTCCCAATTTACTTCGGAATTTTTTCTATATGCCAAACCAGCTTTTAGAAAGGCCAAAAAAAATTTTTGTTCGTGTTTATAATACTCCGGAGAGCACGTTGAAAGTTCTCTGCTCCAATCATACGATAGGCCTATACTCTTGAGAGAGATTCGCATTTTTGCAATATTTTTTTCTGTCCATAGTCTTGGGTGAATGTTGCTATTTATCGCGGCTTTTTCAGCAGGCAGACCAAATGCATCCCAACCGATAGGGTGTAGTACATCGTATCCCTGACTTCTTTTATAGCGCGCTAAGACGTCTCCGATGACATAATTTCTCAGATGTCCCATGTGTAGCTTCCCTGACGGGTATGGAAACATACTCAAAACGTAGTACTTTTCTCTTTGGAAGTTACAACTGGAAAAGTTCCACAAAGATTGAGCAAATTGTTCTATTTTTTTAAAATCGTAACTTGACATGTAGTCCAACCGTAAACAGTCTGAACGGGATTCTAGCACAAGACAACTTACATGACACAGTACAGATATATGTTAATTGTCTTCTATTGTTTTACCTTGTAGCGTTTCTTTATATCCAAATTTAAGCAATATTGTAATATTTTTTATATAAAAATAGAGAATTAATATGAAGAACTTTGATATTAATAGAATCATAACTTGCCTTATAGTCGGGACCATACTGTCTGGCTGTATGACCTTTAACCCGGTGTATAGGACATCATATAGCTTTATTCCTCCAAAAAGTCCGGGTGGAAGAGAATGCGTAAACAAGTGTCTGCTTGCGAAACAAATGTGTCAGAGTTCTTGTGAGAAGATTCATAATACACGGACGGCAAATATCCTCATAAATATAGGAAAAGAAGAAAAAAAAGGAAAACATGATTTCTTCGATGAATTCGACGAATACCATAAGCGAGAGATGGCAGAGTACCGCAGAGAAATGAAAGAAGAGGCGAGATATGAAAGATGCCAGAACTCTTGTAACCACAATCACCGACTATGTCACACGAACTGCGGTGGTGAAGTAATAGCAAAAACAGTGTGCATACGAAATTGCGATGAGGAAAAAAAATAACACCATACTGTTACACCGTACTATTCATAAATCCTGTTTCTTACAGAGCAGTCAGACTGTTCTATAAGAAACTTAAAGTGTTACAATCTTCTGAGCGTAAAGATTACTTTACCTATTATGTCAATTTCATCAAAGTGTTTGATGTAGGTCGAGTATTTCTCGTTATCCGGGGTTATCTTAACATCTTGGCTTCCAAAGATATGTTCAACGCTTCGCACTATACTGTTGAACTTATCGCGTATAAGAAAGACCCCGGACTTCATTCTATCACCCTGGACAAACTTTTTAATTATTAAAGTTTCATTCGGCATTATGCTTGGTAACATGCTGTCGTCATACATAGTGCAGGAGTATAGTTCGCGTGCTTCGCTTATGTGTTCTTCGCAAAAAGCCCTGTTCAAAAGAAAGCTAACACCGAGATGATTATCTAAACTGTGTACGGGTAGATAATTTTCGTAATCTATTGAATCTGGTGATACATTGATAAGATAAGAGATCGAGATACCTAATTCCCTTGAAATGGAGTTAAGCTTTTTTGAAGTAGGGTTCTTTGACTTACCATTTAATATGTCGTATACAAATGATTTTCCAACCCCAGCTCTTTCAGCGAGTTCTCTTGCATTGATGCCGATCTCTCCCATCCGCTTCCTGATTTTGTATGCCATTACGTTTGTTATCTGGTCAGCGATTTTTGTCATGTCTGCTGCTCAATCAAAAAAATATATCGTGGATGTATCACAATTTAAAATTGTGCACAATCTTTTTTGTACAATTATTCACAATTATTTATTAAAATAGATGCAAATTCTCAACTTTAAGCAGAAACATAGTAATCCTTATTTGAGGCTTAATGGGCACCAACATTTAGTTCTATTCAATTAATCTAGCAATTGCACTGCACGATGAAAAAATTTTTTCCTAGTACTAGTATATCAAAAAAGTGTATTTTTGGCTTGATATTCGCTTTATGCGTTTTATATCCATTCGCTTTTTATTTTGTATTTTCGTCTCCTATTGACCAATTACACGGTAATTTAGTGCGAATCATGTACATTCATGTTCCTGCAGCTTGGCTCGGTGTAGGCTTGTACTGTGTCATTGGGCTACTAAACTTGCTATATTTGTCCTTTTCTCTATTGAGGCTTGGCGTAATTGCCTATGCATTAGCACCGATCGGTATGGTTTTCTCATTAATCTGTTTAATCACCGGAAGTCTTTGGGGAAAACCAATATGGGGAGCATTTTGGGTATGGGACGCCAGATTGACATCAATGTTGGTCCTCTTTTTTTTATATTTGGGTTATTACATACTCTGGGACTATAAAGAGTGTAACATCAAATTAGCTGCTATACTTAACCTGGTTGGTTTAGCAAATGTCCCCGTTATTAAACTTTCGGTTTATTTGTGGGCAACATTGCATCAGAAATCTAGTTTTATAAGAAGTGGTGGTATATCGATTCATGCATCAATGCTTATGCCTTTATTATTGATGTTTCTGGCATCCTTTGTGTTGGCGCTAGTATTATGGTACTTTAATGCCCGTGCGGTCGTGAGCTTAAAGAAAATAGAGAAGCTGCTTTTGTATGAGAAACCTACTGAGTAATAGCGACATTACTGTTGATGAGATTTATGAGATCTTCGATCTGGCTGCTTTCTATTTGAAGAATGGAATTAAAAGTGATCTGGCTGGAAAAGTGATTTTTTCACTTTTCTTTGAAAGCTCAACACGTACTGAGACTTCTTTTTCGCTTGCCGCAAATAAGCTTGGCTGCATAGTTGAAAAAGTAAACGTGGAAACCGTCGCACTAAAAAAAGGCGAGCACTTAATCGATTTTTTTGCTTCCTTAAATGCTCTTTCACCTAACGCATTCGTAGTACGACACAGTCAAAGTGGTATTCTTCACCTCTTAGAAAAATATACCGATTGTTGTATTGTTAATGCAGGCGACGGGACAAACGAACATCCAACACAGGGGTTAATAGATGCCTTTACCATTCTTCTACTAAAGGAAAAGATAGAGGGTTTGAACGTACTTGTCTGTGGAGACATCATAAGGAGTAGAGTTGCTCATTCTACTATACCCATACTTCAAAGACTTGGAGCAACCGTTGCGATTTCTGGACCATTGAGTTTCATGCCTCTAATCCAAGTAGAAGAAATTGTTTACCACAGCAACTTTTCCGCAGCGGCTAAATCTGCTGATGTTATAATAATGCTGCGCACTCAGACCGAACGTACAGGGCAAAAAGTATTGGCTGGCACTACGGCCCCTTTTTGTCTTGATGAAAATATCTTGAAAGATTTGGGTCGTGACGTGCTCATCATGCATCCGGGACCCGTTCATAGAAATTGTGAGATTTCAAATGCTGTCCTTGACGACTCTAGAAATGTAATATTGACACAGGTCAGAAATTCTCAATTTGTGAGGGCAGCTGTATTGAACTTTCTCATCAAAAGTTAGTGCCTTTCGCTATCAAGAAGAATAACTTTGGAGTAGTGTGGATGCCTCTCTGGGTTACTATAATGAGTTCGCTTTAGCTCCAGTCATGGGTAATGTCGTGAACATACAACATAAAAGGTTCCAGCAAGTGCTATCCTTCTAGGGTGGATTTTTCTAGTTCTCCGCGTTTTATACGATTGTAGAACGCTTCTTATGCTGCAATTCATTGAGGTCTCCGTGAAACATTGAATGCAGTGGTTCTTATTGCCTAATGTAGCGATAATACGAATGAATTCTAATATGCTTTGCTCTTAAAGTATCTTCTACATCGCCTGAACTAGAGTTCGAAAGGCTCGCAGTCTATCGATGAAGAGAAAATTTCAGAATTCCTACAACTCAATCTCGCTATCACTATAACTGCTATTTCCTTCCCGATTAGGAGTTTTGTAAATTTTTATTAAAAATTTTAGAAATATAAATTATTTTACATCTGCAAAATCACTACGTTTATCGTTATAATTTATTAAATAATTTACAAATTCTTTATGCAGGCGCAAGAGACTCACCTTATGGCTTATCTTACCCATAGGGGATGTACATATAAGTTAGTTAAAAACGGGATGAATCTAACTTTAGAAGTCAAAAATCCATCTGGCCAAGAAGCTATCACAAGCATAAGTGGGGTTGATTGCTCATCATTTGCACCAAAACTTGATCCACTCTCCAAAAGTGATACAGCTCAAGTTGCACTGACATTCAAAAAGATTTCTGGACAATTTAAGAGCTGCATTTATTCAGTCGATAGTAGCAGCGCTAAATTGACGGAGCAGGGTAGTGGATATGAGCACAGTGGAAAGCTTTTAAATATAAATGCCTGTGGCCCGGTAAATCGGGAAAAACTCTGTGCAGTATATGAAGAATCGAACGTTGTAAAAGTTCAGGTCCTTTCTGTCAATAGTGATACAGGTATTATTACAAGCAGTGTTGCTCCAAAGACAGTAAGTGGCTTGGATAGTACTGCAGTGACAGCGGTTTCTGCCGCAGAAGTAGGGACAGGGCATCGTATTGTAGTGCTCGCAAAGGATGGCACTACCTTGAAAAAGGGTAGTTCTACAGGAAGTAATATTGCCATGTCCACATTTACACCGACTGGTGGATTAAGTGGGAACAAGGTAGACAAAATTATTGTCAATGCCTGCAAAGAAAGCAAAGCTTGTGCAATTGTAAGTTGCACAGATGGAAAACTATATTATTTAAAATCCAATGGTAATAATCTCAGTAGTACCGCGACTGAGGTTATGGACACCTCAAGTGATGCTATAAACTTGAGTGTAGACCCAGAATACGATAGTGGTAGTAGCGTATCGAGATTTAATATCTTTGTCACTAATAGCAAAGGTGAGATTACAAGTGGTACTTTCGCCATTAGTGGAAATCAATGTGAGAAAAGTAGTGACGTTACTATTACAAAAGAGAGAAAGACTACACCAACAGATCAAGCAAGACGAAAATCTACAAGCACGACCAAAGTAACAGCTGCACCCACTCAGAAAGCAACCGCGCCCGTCACAGTGAGAGGAAAAAGCATTACTTCTCGCACTGGCAATAGTACAAGGGCTAAACCAAGAATCACCAGGGAGAGAAGAGGAACGACTAGAATTGCAGAGACGTCCCCTCAAGTAGTTATTTCAACTGTAGCGGATAGCTCAAGCGCTTTTCATATGCGAAGTGCTGAGCGATGGATTAGTAATACTACTACTGTTCCAAGAGGAAACAACTCAACTACGGGTGCAGCTCCCAATACGGGCGTTATCGCATTGGCTACTGTGGCTGTAGGTATATTTCTTTTTCTATTGTTTGGATTCCTGTATCTCGTATACCTTGTATATCAGAGAAGAGCCAGAATGAGATCTCTTTTAGAAAATAACTTTCCACAACTCAGCATGGAAGAGTTCCATAATTCCGATGAGGATATTTCCGATGATGAAATGCCTGGCCCGTTGGAAGAAACAAGAACAGAACGCGAGCGTAGGAGTGGAAATAGAGAATCGAAAATGTGACTCATTTTAAAAATTAGAAAATTTTTTATCACCACAAAAGAGAGCAGCAATATCAAACATCTTGTCTCACCTTTACTTATGCACAGCAGAAAAACGATTATCTGTAATGCTGATAAATATATAACTCTGATATTTAGAGCTATACTACAGGTAGATGACCGAAACACATATAAGCACTCAGTATTGCTCCACATACGCTAAAAGTTTCTCTCTGTAGACCAGCGGGCAGGGCGAGGTTCCATCAGCCCGGAAGGCAAAACCTTCCCTATTTGATGCCAGGAAAGTCAAATGCACTACCTCAATAATAAGAGATTCATTTATGACAATGATCAGACATGACCACTCGATTTCTACCTTTCTCCTTTGCAATGTAGAGGTTTGCATCAGCCCTTCCTATTAAGGTTTTTGCAGTATCTCGAGATTGATATTCGGATACTCCTATACTAACAGTCAACGGAACCTTTACTTCGTCGTTGATAGTGCTAAATTCAGTTTCCTCGACAGTTTTTCTGATCCGTTCAGCGGTAGAAAAAGCCTCTTTAAGCCCGACATCTACAAGAACAACTACTATTTCCTCTCCTCCAAATTTAGCCACCAAGTCATTAAGCCTGAGACACCCTTTCAAGCATGCAGCAAGTTGCTTTAATACGAGGTCACCAGAAAGATGTCCACAAACATCATTGATCTTTTTAAAGTAATCAATATCTATCATCATCAGAGAAAAGGTCTTATTTTGTGACTTTGTTACAGTTGCTAGAAGCTCATCCATGTATTTTTCAAAATAGTACCTGTTATACAACGATGTGAGTGGGTCTATGATGGCCATCTTAAGACTATCTTCTACATTTTTCTCGATGATATCTTGGTATTTTTTTCGCTTGACCTGCGTAGTTACTCTGGCAATGAACTCGCTTTTGTTAATAGGAACACATATATAATCATTGATTCCAAGTTCTGTTATCTCAGTGATTAAACTTTCATCATCTTCATCATCAACTATTGCTACAATCGGTATAGACCTCGTTTTGAGTTGACTTTTGATTGCAGAACAAAGTCTAAGCAGGTCCTTAGATACACTGATATTTACTATCAAGACATCAAAGGGCGTATATTCTGCTTCCTTTTCAGTAAGATAAAGTACATGTGGAAATGTTGGCTTGAGTATTTCCTCTAGCTCTTTGGATTCAGAATACTGTTGATCAACTATTGCAATCACTCCAGATGATACATCTTCCACATAATTTATAATTTTACTCTCCGTACCGCTGGTAATTTGAGACTTAGTGCTTATTCTGAGACGCACCTCATCCAGAACAGTTTTGAATCGCAATAGAGACTTTATTCTTATGAAAAGGGTAAAATCTTTCGCTGGTTTGACAAGAAAATCGTCAGCTCCACTATTCAGACCTTCAACTTTATTTTCAATATCGTTGAGCGCAGTAACAATGATCACTGGGACGTGCATGGTGGAGTAATCACTTTTCAGACGTCTACACGTTTCAAATCCATCCATTTCTGGCATCATCACGTCCAGCAAAATTACATCTGGCTGATGCCGCCTAGCGAGCTCTATTGCAGCAATTCCAGAAGAAGCCGTAATCACTTGATAATACTTTGCTGTTAATTTGATTTCTAATATCTTAATGTTGCTTGGGATATCATCCACAACTAAAACTAATGCGGTCATTGTTGTTTACGTTTAGGGAGCAAAATGACGTATAGTACTATATTGTTACTCTATTATTACTCGCAATCCTTCTTTTCGATTTTCTCTGCATCTTTTTCTTCTTCTTGCAAATCCCGTGGGGATTCATAAGCTTCGTATATCTGCTCATCATCCCCAGTAATAGATTTAGAAGATACAGGTCGATGAAGATAATCTATCCATTCTTTTTTTAGTAGCTCAAAGCGCTCATTAAGACTTCTAAGGGTCCCAAAAATTTCTCTTATGGACTCCTTGTCCAAGAAAAAAACTGCTATTCCAAGAATGACAAGGAGCTCAAAAAAGCCCACCCCTAACATGACACTAATACTCCTTCAACAGCATTGAACGTAAACGCTTTACAAGGACCATGAACTTATTCATATCAAGTTCTCCAGAGGAGGCAACCTCGTTATAAAATGACTTATAGCGCTCAAGTTTTGCAGAGTACTGACTACTCCACTCTTCAACTGATGCACTGTAGTCAACATCTTCGGTGACATACTTTGCAATTTCACGAGTAAACGCAAACTGTTCTTTGCAGAGTTCGTCTAGCAGACAGTACACGGACATTCTTTGCCAGTAAGAGCCATTTTCGAACTTTTCACATGCCATTTCCCTTAAAGAGGAAAGAGATAAAGCTGCACCTATATTAAAATAAATCCGTCCAACAGTCAGACAATCTATTTTGTGATCATCATTCTCAAGAATGATCTTACGGGTCTGTACAATTCCCAAAGCAGCTTCAATAAATCCCAAGCTTGCTAATTTGGCACTCAGTTCAGTTGGCAGACCAATGGCTTCGAATGCGCAAAGCGAGTCTTGATATTTTTTAAGGGAAGCAGCGTCGAGGATTTCCACTAATCTTTGAGTTATTTCTCTAATTTCTTGAGAGAAATCTTCTACAATTGAGATAATGTTTATTGGATTCGGACAATTTTTGAGCAACCAATGCACTGAACGGTTTAAAAATTGCACAAAGATCGAATCAATACCATGGAAAGAATGGATATCTACTTTCCCAATAAAATTCTCCAGCTCATCAAAAATTGGGGAAAGTTCATATATTTCCATAACTGCAACAAGCACATAGATTACCTCTTTAGATGAGAAACCAGTGTTCTGCACTATGTTTTGGACAAACGTACATCCAAATCTGTTAATAATGTCGTTAGCAAGCTTCGTTGCAATGATCTCACGTCTAAGAGGATGATTTAAGATCTCATCCATGAATCTTTCCCGCATTAGGGTTGGAAAATAACCGATGAGATAGCGATTCAAAATCTTTTCATCCGGCAAGTTAGAAGTTATAATTTTTTCATAGATATACATCTTGCTGTAAGCTGATAAAACAGCTAACTGAGGTCGCTCGAAACTTTTACCTTCTGCGAACAGGCGTTTTATTTCGTCATCGGACGGTAAAAACTCTACCTTTCTATCTAAAAGACCTACTTTAACTAGCTTGTTTAGCAAATTCTGATACTGTTCAAGTTGTCTACCGGATCTCATTATCTCCATCGCCATCATAAGAGACTGAACCCTGTTTATATTCAGAAGTATTAATTTAACTACTTCTGGCTCTATTGCTACCAGCACAGTATCCCGTTCTTCAAGCGTAATCTTCTTCGATTTAACAGCGCTGGAAAGGGCAATTTTTATATTGACCTCCATATCGGAACACGACACACCAGCACAGTTATCTATAAAGTCTGTGTTTATAATGCCACCATTCGCAGCGTATTCTATCCTACCGAACTGCGTGCAACCCAAGTTTCCACCTTCAATAAAGATCGAAGCTCTAATATTTTTCCCATCGACCCTTACATTATCGTTAGACTTATCTCCGACTACATCGTTACTTTCTTGAGAAGACTTAACATACGTTCCTACTCCACCATTCCAAATAACATCTACATCTGCCTGAAGAATATACCTAATCAACTCATCTGGGGTAAGGACATCCTCGGATATCTCGAAAAACTCCTTCATTTCGCTACTGATCCGTATGGATTTTTCACTACGCAAAAAAACACCTCCACCTCGTGAGATAAGGGAAGGGTTATAGTCTTCCCAGGTTGATGTAGGCATATTGAAAAGCCGTTTCCTTTCCTCGAAAGAGGCCTTTGGATTAACTGGATTCGGATCCACAAAAATATGCACGTGGTTAAATGCAGCAACGAGCTTCAGTTCGTCTGAGAGCAGCATCCCGTTTCCAAATACGTCGCCAGACATATCACCTATACCGACAACTGTGAACTCTTTTTTCTTTAACTCACCAAACTTCTCCCAGAAAGCCATCTCAAGAGAGATCCATGCACCACGCGCAGTAATTCCCAACTTTTTATGATCATATCCATGTGAACCACCCGAAGCAAAAGCATCACCGAGCCAGAAACTATACTCTGCAGAAACATCGTTTGCGTAATTTGAAAAATTAGCTGTCCCCTTATCTGCAGCAACTACAAGATAGCAGTCATCCCCATCGTAAGCGATAATATCCTTCACTTTTTGACACTTTCCGTCGACAATATTATCTGTAAGATCGAGCAGACCCCTCAAAAAATCCTGATAATATCGAACTGCCATCTCAGCCATAAGCTTCCTATCTTCTATGCTTTTCTTGATAACGAAGCCTCCCTTTGAACCAACAGGGATAATAGCAGTATTTTTTGCCATCTGAGCTTTCATAAGCCCGAGAATTTCAACACGGAAATCTTGAATTCTATCGGACCATCTGATGCCACCACGTGCAACCTTTCCGCCTCTCAGATGTATCGCTTCGAATTGACTGTGGTAAACAAAAATCTCTACAAAGGGCTTAGGAAGAGGCATATCAGAAACTTCCTTGGAGGAAACTTTAATTGAGATATACTCTTTGTTCATGTAATAATTTGTCCGCAGTATCGCGAAGCATAGTCCTGCAAGGGCCCTAATGATATTGTCATAAATTATGTTAGTCACCGACGACAAAAGCTCTTCAAGCTTTGCCTTCAGCATTTTGATTTCTTCATTTCTCACAGCGTCGTCTATTTCCTGTGAAAAACGCATGTGAAACATCTTAATAATCAACACTGCAGCTTCTGGAACATGCGACAGTGCTGCTTGTATATACGCGGGATTATACTTAAAAGATACCTGCTTCAGGTATCCAGCAAAAACACGTAATAGAACAACTTCACGCCAAGATAAACCTGCCAAGACTACCAGAGCATTGTAACCATCATTTTCCAGCTGTTCATTAAGAATTCTTAGCAGTGAATCCTCAAACTTATCTTTTATTTGAGAGAGAGGAAAAAGCATCTCGTCACCGCTTTTTAGGAGAAAATGGTGCATCATCACTCTAGGTGTGCATTTAATCCTATAGCAGTTATGCTCCACCACCTCCATTGCCATATTTTCGATAACTAATATCAGCTGGTAGAGTTCTAATTTCCCTTCAGGAAAATATATCTTTAAATAGCGATGTTTTCCTTCTTCATATAGTTTAACTTCTATAAGTTTCTCTCGCGTGACATTGCATATTTTTCCAATATCCGCATAAGCCGAGGCGACATCAAAAGATTCTTTATAACTTTCTGGAAATTTTCCAACGTACTCCCTGTATTTTAATTTTTCCTCTTTTTCAAGCACAGAATCTGTAATCAATTCTCCAAGCTCATCTTCCCAGTCCTTCGCCATCAAGGTCAGCCTTTCTTCTATTTCTTCATCCGTGCACGAGGAAACAAAAGAACCGACATTGAGAACAAATTGCAGTCTAACAAGCCCAGACTCGCCAATTACAACATACTCATCTGCTAGAGTACCATTAAAGGTTTTTGTGAGGAAATCTCTGATCTTATAGCGCAGTTTCATACTAAACTGTGCATTTGGAACAAAAACAACACAATAAATAAACATCCCAACTTCATCTCTTCTGATGAAAACCCTCAGACTTGGCTTAACAGCCAAAGAGATCATACCTTTGCAGATCTTGTGGAGTTCTTCACTTGAAGTCTGAAACAGCTCCCCTTTTGACATGCCCTGCATTAATGCTAGGAGGGATTTATGATTATGCCCACCCTTCACAAAACCTGACATTCTTTCGATATTCTCTATTTTCCTACGCAAGATAGGTATCAGCCTGACATCTCTATAGTGTGCTAGAGACGTAAATAGACCGAGAAATCTCTTTTCTCCAATTACTTCTCCATTTTCTGAGAGACACTTGATTCTCACACAATCGGCATTGACGCGCCTATGGACACGAGAAACATACCTAGATCTGCCAATATGTAGAACTCCCTTGTACTCTCTAAACTTATCGTCACCGCCGAGCTCTGTTTCAAATTTTGAAATACCAAGAGAAAAAGTAGGCTCTTTTTCAAGTTTTTTACCCACCAATCTATATTCGTCGTAACCTAGGAAAATGAAATTATCGTCGTTCAACCATTTAAGAAACGCAGTAACCTCATCACTGAGTGAACAGCTTGGATTTTTTTGCTTTACAGGATCAGAAGAATCAATTCTCTGAATCTCATTTTCCAAAACAGTAAGCATTCTTCCCCAATCAGCAACTACATTTGCAACAAGCCTACTTACATCTTCAAGCTTTTTCTGTAGTTCGGAGATTTTTTCAGGCGATGCAGAACTGACAAGAAAGTAAATGAAAGACTCATTCCCAAAGTTAGCAGGACTCTCCTTTTTATGTATTTTTGTTAATTTTCCGTCTTGGTTTCTTTCGACTGATAAAACAACGTTCAACCGTCTGTATACAGTAAAACCATTCGCCTTAATTTCTTCGGTAAAAGAGTCGACTAAAAATGGAATATCAGGATTTAAAATGAATATTGCTACCCGGTCCTTCTGTAAAATATCCGGTACTTTCGATAGGGTAAAAATCTCAATTTTCCTTTGATGCGGCAAACGTTCCTTCAAAAAACTGTAAGCCTCATTTGCAATCTCAGAAAACAACTTTACTTCTGCATACTTTTCGGTTGGTAGTGTTGCATAAAACTGTTCCACAAATGATACGAAATTTTCGGATAACCCATTCTCGACACTCGAGACTATGGTTGCGATAAATTGCGAATATGTGTTTTTTTCCATGTTACTCTGATGGCTGCGAACCGAACTACGTCATTGTAGCACAACTTTTGTTTATTTTTGGTTGTAAAAACGAGGCTTATATTTTCTCTTATACTCAAACGAAAAATATTCTAAACTCCAGCATGATATAGTTAAGTTGCTCATTTTGGATTGTCTTTTTTTACAAACCAATGTTATAATCCGCCCGGGTTTAGGTAAGATGAAGTTTTAGTTATGCAGGACGACATTCTTCTTAAGAGCGGAGCTCTTGCTGGGGTTGTTCTTTCAGAAGATGACTTAAAAGAATTCTCACCGCAAATAGAAAGTCTTCTTGTTTGGGAAAAGGGAATTTCAAAAATGGCAAAGCAGAGAGAGTGTGTTCCTGGAGTAAAGTTAATGAAAGAGAAGCTCTTTACATTCAGCTTTGAAGAGGAGTCTCACTGTGATGAAATACGCTCGCACGTTAAGACTGAGCACGGATATTTTGTCGTCCCGAAAGTAATTGGCTAATCTCTTTCTTTGTCCTGGCTAATACGGAGTTGGGTTCGCTTTTTTTCTTATTTATCTTTAGATCTGCACTTTATAGCTGCCTATCTAAATATAAGAATGGTCTCTTTCATATACGGTATGACCTCTACACTCACTGAGCAGTCACCTAGATCCATCCTTATTGTTTTTGGGGTAACTACATCCTTGAGCTCGGGTTTCTGTTTATTGATTGCTTTATCGAGCATCTTTTCCTTCAGATACGCCCTAGAACACGCTATCTTGCGCATATTATGATCAAGTATCACGATCTTCTCCGACGTATTCTTCAATATAATCTCTGTCCTTTTGTTATAAAGCTCAACAACGGCACTACTTGTTCTAAGACTTGTATTATCCTGCCCAAAGAATGCAATCACGTCGCTATTGATCCTGGCATCAATAAGCAGAGATTTAGTATCCCTTTCAACTTCGAAAACGCAACTTTTACTCGGTAAAGTAATGAACTCCTTCCAGTTCAAATATTCTTTATTGTAAACCTCATGAGCTGCGCTCTTCCAGTATAATAAAAAGGGCGAGCAATCAAGCATCTGCTGCGTACACTCCACCTTCTTGGTGAGATATGTATTTTCTTTTTCCAACTTACTAACACTTTGCAAACTCACAGAAAGATCTAAGAATAATATCGCGCTCTTACCTCCTTCTACTTTACATAGAACAGCAATCATAGAGATCTCATCATTTTTTTTGCTTCTCAAAAAGAATTTCCCACTTTCTACGTGCTTTCCAAGCGCTTTCTGAAGCGCATCACCATTCGTAAAATTTTGTAAAAATTCTGCCAGTGAATAGTATTGTTGTTTATCTAGTTCAAGCTTGAAAATCTCCGTGTCAGATGCAGAGTCCCGGATATAAAAGTTATCGCAACTTTTGACTAAACAATCAGTAAAAGAGTCCTTACTTTTCGCACGAAGCTTTATCTTACTACTTTGAAAGAGTACAACCAATAAAATGGATAGTATTATTAACTCAAGCATCAACTAAGTGAATCGTTCAGTCTGATCAATATTCTCTTTCTACCTATGAACGGAAGAATATTTGCCATTTCTGGACCACCTCCTTTTCCAGTTAATGCAAGTCTCAGATTGATATGAACCTCTTTCCTATTATATCCGCACCTTTCCACGATTAGATCAACCCACCGTCTATATGTCTCGGAAGAGACTTCTTCCTGAGGAAGTAGCAATATAGCATCTCTGATAAGTTGTGCATTGCACTCGGTACCAGAGCAAACTTTATCCTCAGTAGTACATATTTCCCACCAATAATTTACATCAGAAATAAATTTTACGTTATTTTTAACAGCATCCCAGAAAGGCTTCGATACACCTCCCAAACGTTTTGCAAGATCTTCATAGGTAGAAAGACGCAAAAAATCAGCATTAAGAGCATAGATTTCATCTTCTAAAACAGTCACGGATGAAGACGAAGAATAATTTTCCAGATTAAAATTGCTATAATTCTTAAAATTCTCAAAAGTACCTTGAGACTTGGCGCCCAGATTTAACAAGTATAGGCATACCACCTCAGGCTCTATGTGATTTTCTCTAAATGCTTGTATTTCGTTACCGCCAGCTCTTTTAGACATCTTCCCAGTACGCATTTTAAGCAGTGGCATATGAGCAAAACTTGGAATTTCAGTGCACCCCAGTGCTTCAAAAATCTGTATCTGCACAGCAGTGTTAGAAATATGATCCTCACCCCGAATAATAGTACTAATTCTGCACTCAATATCGTCAACAACCGAAGGCAACATATATGTATAAGTACCATTTTCCCTTATAACAATTGGATCACTCGTGCTATGTAAATCTATTACTATTCTTCCTCGAAGCTTATCCTCCCACGTAACCACCTGACCAGGATTGAGTTCAAAACGATAGTATGGAGGCCGGGTTGAATGCTTAGGTTCAGTTTTTTTTCTGTATACGGGTGGAAGACCGCGAGCTAAAAGTGCTCTACGTTCTATTTCAAGCTCTTCAGGTGTCTCATAACAGGCATAAATCCTGCCACTTTCTTTGAGCTTAACTACTGCATTTGCATAAAGCTCACATCGCTCAGATTGTTTGATACAGAGATCTTCCTCAATCCCAAGCCATAACAAGTCTGTAAAAATCTTGTCTACGTATTCACTCTTGATTCTTGTGACATCCGTATCATCGATTCTCAAAATAAATTTGCCTCCAGAAGATCGAGCCGTAAAGTATGCAATTAGTGCTGTTCTTGCATTTCCTAAATGAATGAGTCCAGTGGGACTTGGTGCAAAACGGGTAATCATCTGAGAAGAGAATTGGAAATACGTTGCTTCATCTCAGATATCCCAGAAGTAAATTCTTTGCTGAAACAATGAAAACAAATACGCTGATTATCCATCATAACCGTCACTGTGCCTGGAGTAAGCGTAACAGAAAGTCCAAAAATGACGTTCATTACATCACTCTCGAATAACTCCTCCTCAGTAACGAATTGTCTACTGTAATTAAGATGCGGTATATGCTTGGAGTAAACAAGCTTCAGAAGTGAGAAGGATGACAAAAAGATCTGTGCTATGAGCCACAACACATATCTCAAGAAGCGAAAAGAAAAAACAACGGAGAAATCCAATGAAGATCGCAAGAAAAAGAAATAAGAAGCATAAGAAAGCGCTGCAGCAGATAATCCAAGAACAAAAAGAAATATCGATTTTTGACCCGAAATAATCAGCCAGAATGCAACCAGAGAAAGTATCGGTAACATGCTACGCATCACTAAAATTGAACGCCTCATCCCATGTACCCTTTGTTGCAGCTTTAGAGTATTCAGTAGATTTATTTTCAAAAAAGTTGGTGTGCTCGACCGTATTCAACACTGCCTCCAACCAGAGTAAAGGATTAACTTTTTGCTCGTATATCTCCGAAAAACCTAACTGCTTCAGCCGTAGATTTGCAATGTATCTGATGTACTCCTTTACTTCAGATGCCTTTAAACCTTCTACGTCCCCCATCTCAAAAGCAAGATCTATGAATGCATCTTCATGATGAACCATAGCATCGCATATCTCTCTTATCTCTGTCTCTAATTTTGACTTGTCGATATCATTCTCAAGCAGAAAGGTACGAAAAAGTTTAGTAATCGAGTTAGAATGCAGTGTTTCATCACGAACAGAATAGGCAATAATTTGGCCCATGCCCTTCATCTTATTGAAGCGTGGAAAGTTTAACAAAATCGCAAATGATGCAAATAATTGAAGTCCTTCAGTAAATGCACCATATACAGCAAGCGTCTTTGCTATTTCAGTTGGAGTATCCATCTTGAAAGCCTTCAGATACTCACATTTTTCCTTCATTTGTCTGTACTTTGTGAAGGCAAGATATTCTGTTTCTGGCATACCAACCGTATCCAGTAAGTGTGCATAAGCAGCTATATGTATGGTTTCCATATTTGCAAAAGCAGTAAGCATCATACAGATTTCCGGCGGCTTAAAAACACCAGCATAATGCCTCATATAACAGTCATGAACTTCAACATCTGCTTGAGTAAAAAAACGAAAAATCTGAGTTAGTAAATTTTTCTCCGTACTACATATCTTGTGATGCCAATCCTGGACATCATCGGCCATAGGAATCTCTTCCGGCAACCAATGGATCTGCTGTTGTATTTCCCAAGCTCGGTACGCCCAATCGTACTGAAACGGTTTGTACGAGAGACGGGGCTCTAGGAGAGACATATCACACCTCAAATAAGGGAAGAAAGGAGGAGTCTGATTGTCTCAAATTGATCCATAAAATTCAAGGGATCATGTGCTCAATAAAAATTGCCAATTCAGGTGACACTGTAAACCGCTACGGCAGTTCATATTGCCTTTTAAAGTGTTTAAGCGTACCATGTCTTACTCGGGGTGTAAGAGCTTCTATCCTGGTATCAGTCTTTCGTTTGAATACATTAGGCAAATTTTAGTCAGTTATGTCTTTTTTCGGTAATGGACCCAGTAATCTCCAAATTGTGGAATCCATAAATTCTGTTGCAGAAAAAGAAGGACTCAATCCTGATACTCTGTTTCGCGCGATAGGAATTGAGTTAGCACATGAAATAGGAAAAAGGCAGTATGGCGACCATAGGATTTTTGTTGAGATAGACAAAAAAAATGGCGAGATAATTGTATCAAAGCGACTTCTTGTAGTTGAAGATTCTGATAAAGCTCATATGCTTGAGCAGCTGGAAATGGCTACTGAAGAATCCCCTGATTCGCCTTCATCATTTGCTGTACAAGAGAAGATTCACTATGATGGTGTGATCGATCTCTCGACTGCAAGGCTTAAATACCCGGATGTCGAACATAAAGCGGGTGATATAATCACAGAACGTTTACCTTCATTTTCTTCTGGATACATAATTGCTAAGGTCATGAAGGCAAAGCTTGAGCGCCTCATTACATCCTTAGTAAGGGAAAAGCAGTACCACTGCTACAAAAGCAGGGTTGGAGAGATTGTTACGGGCATTGTGAAAAAATCTATCGACTTTAAGGCTGGTAGTAGGAGTATCATCGTCGATATCGCAGGAGTGGAAGGCCTCTTGCCTTATTCGTCATTAGTAAAGGGCGAGAGTTTTAGGCCCGGTGAAAGAGTCAAATGTGTGATACAAAAAGTTGAATATTCAATCGTCAGGCCTCAAATTCTACTCTCTAGGTCCAGCGGCAGTTTTGTTGCTCAGCTTTTTGCCCAGCAGGTGCCAGAAATATACGATCGTGTAGTGGAAATAAAAAAAGTTGCTAGGGATGCTGGTTCTAGAAGCAAGGTTGCTGTTTTTTCATCAGATAGAAACATAGATCCAGTTGGGGCGTGTATTGGTATGGGAGGAAGCAGAATAAACGCCGTGGTGAACGAGTTGCATGGGGAAAAGATAGATGTAGTTGAATATTCGAGTGACACTGCCACCTTTCTGGCCAATGCTCTTAAACCAATTAGACCAGTTAAAATCACTGTAAATGAAGAAGTGAAGAAAGTAGAATTGGTTGTTCCTGACGAAAGTGTCAGCCTCGTCATAGGACGCGGTGGGCAGAATATATACCTATTATCTTCTCTTCTTGGATATCGTGTAGAGGTACTCAGTGAGGCTGAAGTTTCCAAAAAGAAAATGGAAGAGTTCATCTCGGGAACCGCACGCTTTGTAGAAGCTTTAAATGTCGAAGAGGTAATAGCTCAGCTATTGGTTACTGAGGGGTTTTCGACGGTTGAAGAAATTGCTGACTGCAATACATCAAGACTAGCATTTATTGAGGGATTTGATGAGGATATAGCTGAAGAGATAAGGAGTAGGGCAGTTGAATATGTGAATGAGCAACCTAAAAGAGTTCAAGCCTTGTTAGAAAAGTATAAAGCAAATCCGGATATGCTTGCCCTTTCAGGCTTTGACACGGAATTGCTTGAAGTACTTTTCTCATCTGGACTGACAGATCTTGAAAAGGTTGCCGAGTTGTCTTCTGATGAATTAAAAGAGGTTATCGGAAATAATAGATTTGCTGTGCCGTTGCTAGAACAGCTTATCATCAGATCAAGGGAAATCCTGGGGTGGTTGTAGGGCAGACGTATGGATACTAAAAAAAGGCTCAGCTTGAATTTAAAAAACGGAAAAGAGGAATTGTCGCGCAGGGCGCTGAGGGAGTTTATAAACAAATCTGCTACTAGTAGCGGTGCTCCATCTGGGGGAGGCGGTGAGAATCGCACAAGTCATCTGACTAGGCAAGAGGAGCGAAATAGGTTGGATGCGCTTCACAGATATCGGAAAGCAAATATAGAACTGGCTGCGCAAGAAAATTCCGCGAAAGAGAAAGAGGTAGTAGAGACATCTACAGAAGCTGCTCCAATTTCACCAGATGAGGCAAAAGTATCTTCGACCCGAATTAGTGAGCCGCGTTCACCAAAAGCACAGATACAGCAAAATGCACAGGAAGGCCCTCTATCGGTTTTACAATTAGATGGGCCAGAAAATAATAGTAACAATAATAATAGCTCCTCTTTGAAAAAAGATAAAAAAGGACATAAGGCTTCACAGCACAAGGACGGATGGAAAAACCAACAGGTGAAAAAGCGGAAGGATCCATTAGAGCCAGAAATAGACTTGCAGAACATTGATGGGAAGGATCGTGTTGAGAAGACTCTTTCCAGGCAGCCAAGCCCGAGAAAAAGGACATCTAAAGGTTCCTATGCTTCACGAACAAACGTGAGTCCAAAGCGTGGGCAACTCATAACGATAGATAAACGTTTAATAACACTGCGAGAGCTTTCTGTCTTACTCTCTGAACCTATGGCAAAGATGAGGATGATCCTCAAGAAAATGGGTGAGAGTTCCGGAGAAGATGATCATCTTAAGCAGGAAACTGTTGAATTATTGGCGCTCGAGCTTGGTCATGAAATAAGGTATAAACCCTCTACAGCTGAGATCATTGCTGCAACAAGAAGAAATACTAATGAATCTGATCTGAAGCCAAGAGTTCCAGTAGTGACTGTCATGGGACATATCGACCATGGGAAGACAACATTACTCGATGCACTCAGAAATACAAGCCTCACAGCAACCGAAAGTGGTGGCATAACCCAACACATAGGAGCTTACCAGGTCCAAGTAGGTGATAAAAGCATTACTTTTATAGACACACCGGGGCACGCTGCTTTCACTTCGATGAGAATGAGAGGTGCAAAAGTTACCGACATAGTGGTGCTTGTGGTCGCAGCAGATGATGGTGTGAACGAGCAAACTGTCGAAGCAATTAAGCATGCAAAAGCAGCAGAGGTGCCAATAATTGTTGCGATAAATAAGATTGATAAAGAAGCTGCCAACATTCCGAAAGTTTTAACTGAGCTCGCACAGCATGGAGTGATAGTCGAAGAAATGCATGGCGATGTTATGAGTGTCAACATCTCTGCAAAAAATCATATCAATCTGGATAAATTGAAAGAGTTGATCTTAATTCAAGCCGAATTTCTTGACTTAAAATATGATCCTAAACAACATGCAGAAGGTGTGATTATTGAATCTAGGGTTGATAGAAAGCGCGGCGCTTTCTCTACTTTGATAGTAAAAGAAGGTGAGCTGAAGACAGGACAGGTAGCTGTCCTTGGGTCTTTTTATGGGAAAATAAGAAGCATGATGACCTCTTCAGGGGAAGTTGTTGGAATCGCGGTGGCAGGAACTCCGGTTGAGGTGATGGGTTTAAGTGAAGCCCCAGAGCCAGGCACATCATTTTTCGTTGTTAATAGCGAAAAAGAAGCAAAAATGGTTGTTAATAGCCATGAGCATATAAAACAAGATCTCTATAAAAGGCCTTTGCGTGATTCATTTGAAAGCGATAAGCACAAGCTGAATTTCATAATCAAGGCCGATGTCAACGGTTCTGTGGAAGCACTTGTGCAGTCAATAAGTGGGCTTTCTCATCCAGAGGTTGATGTTGCTATCATACACACTGCTATCGGTGATATAAGTGACTCTGATGTGTTGCTTGCACAAGTTTCTGGTGCATACATTATAGGGTTCAGGGTTAAGACAGAAAAAACTGTCAAGGATTACCCAAAGATTATTTTTCAATCGATCATATATGATGTAATAAAGAAAGTTCAGGAAATGATCGAACTACTCGTTTCACCGAAGACCCGAGAGGTTATCTTAGGTTCTGCTGTAATCAAAGAAGTCTTTACGCTTTCAGATAAATCTAATGTTGCAGGATGCCAAGTAAAGTCTGGGGTAATAAAAAAATCTGCTTCTATAAGACTTGTGAGAAACGGAGAAAATATAAAAGATCTTTCGATAAAATCACTAAAGCGCTTCAGGGAAGAAGTAAAAGAGGTAAAGTCTGGTTACGAATGCGGAATCTTGCTTAATGGCTATAGCGAGATTAAGGTTGGTGATGTCTTAGAGTCATTTGGATTGCTTTCGAATGAGGAATAGGAGCCTATATGAACCCAATCAAAAAATTGCGTGTTGAATCTTTGCTGAGAAGGAAAATAACTGAAATTATTAATAAAACCTTTGGCCCGGTTGCTGCAGTATCGAGTGTGGAAATAACAAACAATTCTAGACTTGCGATGGTGTCGCTTCGACTGTTTAGTGGGGCTCCGGAATCATGTTATATCGAAAATGGTATAAGAGCAAAATTAGGAAAGTCTATTGAGATGCGCAATACACCGAAGCTCAATTTTGTTAGCATAAGAACGTCTCTTGATGCTTTACAACCTGCATCTCAAGAGTAGCATCTATGATGCAATAGTTAGTTACCTCTGCTCACGAGAGAATAATCCAGGTGATTACTCGCACTGCTTGGTTTTGACACCAAATTATTCGTTTTCCTATTCACTAAAGAAGTCTTTTTCCAAGCCGTCTATTTTGCCTAAAATAGTCAGTCTCGATACTATTTTTCGAGACTTTGCAATTAAAAATAGCTACTTTGAATATCTGAATTTTAGCAAAAAAGCAGTTCTAACACTGTACAATCTGATAAAGAACGAGAAGCACTGTTCAATAGATGAGGCTATGTTCCTTTTTACTCACTTTCAGCAAAGTGAGGTGGAACATAATAATTTCATTCACAACGAAATCCACAAAAAGTTCACCCATTATCACGAATATAAGGAGTTCCAAGAGCGCGCACTAGATCTGACTTTCCGGGATTATAAAGAGGTGATAGTCGCAGGAATATATATCACCGATGAAATCTCCAAGTATATTTACGAAAAAGCGGTAGCAAATAATTGTCCAATTTTTATTTATGGTTTAGAACCAACCTACGAGGCTGCACCAGAACATTTTCTCTACCAAACCTTAAAATTTCAAAAAGAAAAGGATCTTGAAATCATCCCCTTAGGGAAAGACAGAGCGATATCACAACTGAATACTAATCCAGATCCAAACTTTTTCCCTGGAACAAAAGAGAGGAAGCAAAAACCTCAAGTCAGATACGATCTACGCTTCTGTGAAATGAGTAATGAACATCATATGGTAGAATCCGCTGTGACATACTTAGCAGATTTCTACCCAGATGTCGCACTTGTGACGGCCAATTATTGCTTACTTAAAAAGGTTGGAGCAATGCTGAGCAAGGAAAATATCGACCTCATATTTAAAGAAAAATACACAGCACATCCGGATGGAATTTTTCTCTTAACACTTTTAGACACAGCAATACTTGGTGAAACTGATATCAGCTTTATTGCACTGTTGAAACATCCTTATATCTATGAAGAAAACAGCGATATCATTGATTGCATAGAAGATTCCATTATAAGAACGACAAAAAGTAAGCAAATCACTCAAGAAGCACGTCTTTTCTTAGAAAACATAAAGAGATGGAGCAAAGGCTTTCACCATGCAAAAAACTTTGCCGAGTATCACATCAAGTGGTCAAATGCAATTACAAATCGTCTTACTTCTGAAGGAAAAAGAATCCTCGAATTTATAAAGAAACATTCACCAAGGTTTACTGACATATATGAGTATAGACAAATATTGTTATTTTTTCTGGAAAGACAGTATTTTTACCCACTCACAGATAATAAACGGATCGTTAATGTTTTCTCACCAAAAGAAGCATCATTTCTAGCATATAGGAATATAGTTCTACTGGATTGTACTGAAGAGGATTTTCAGATAAGAGATCCACTAATTATGCTAAACATATTTTACACGCTTAGCACGAAGAAGAGTATTGTTATTTTTAACAAAGAAAAACCGCTCTCAAGGCTATTTCTACAAATTCGGCACTCATGCGTCGATAATTGTGAGGTAAAAAAAGAAGCAACTCAACCAAAAGAAACAGTAGCAGTAATTGTAAAAGAAAAACTTTTCGTACCTATAGAAATGCTTCCTAAAAAGCTTTCTCCGACTATGATAGAGTTACTCATCAATGACCCTTATAAATTTTATCTACGCTACATATTGGCAATCAAAGAAACAAACTCAATGTTAGTGAAGCCAGGCCATAAGGAATTTGGCTATATCATGCATAAAGTCTTTCAGGCTGCAAATAAAAATTACTTTTCTAAAGAAGAATATACAAGAATCCTAGAAGACGAACTCAAAATATATTCGACGCGGTACCGATATGTAAAAAATTTATGGCTACCAAGGGGATTAAAAATTCTCGAACAATTCGCTACTTTTCATAATGAAAGATTAGAAGAGATCGATAAACTAGAGAGCGAAAAAGAACTAAGCATTTTCATTACAGATGGATTAGAACTTTTCTGTAGATTTGATAGGATAGAATCCTTAAAAGATGGCACAGTAAACATCGTAGAATTCAAAACCGGTACCCTACCAACTTTTAAGGAGATGAGCAGTCTTGTAAAACCACAACTTCCTCTTCAGGGAGTGATATTAGAAAAAAATAGAAACGTAAGATTCAGTGCAATGATGTATTGCAAACCCTCAACCGAGAAAGTGATTGTGAAAAAACTTCAATCACCAGAGGAAACAATAGCGGAGACACACACAAAGTTAAAGACGCTAGCACAAATATATCTTTCCGGAAGGTTTGATTTCCTTAGCAATATAATGAAAAACTAAATTAACCAGATGAAATCACTAGAACCACTCAGCTCAATTAATGGGAAGAGAAATCCAATACAAGAAAAACATTTTTGAAGCAAAATTGCTTTAGGAGCCCTATTCATGAAACTATCATGTATTTGAACTGTAAGATAATACCGAAAAAGTGAAGTAACTACGCTTTTATTTTTTTGATAAAAATGCTAGGAGTTAGTAATGGAACAGGGATACACATTCGATGACATACTGCTCGTCCCTAAATATTCAGAAGTTCTGCCGCGAGATGTAAGCACAGAGACCTATCTCACGCAAGAGATAAGGCTTGGTGTGCCTATTGTCTCATCTGCGATGGATATGGTAACGGAGGCTCGTCTTGCGATATGCCTAGCGAAACATGGGGGGATTGGGATAATTCACCGAAATATGACTCCGGAAGCTCAGGCTCTGGAAATTCGTAAGGTAAAGAAGTATGAAAGCTGGATTGTTTCTGACCCTGTAACAATTTCCCCAGATGATAGATTGGAAAAGATCTCAGCACTTAAAAGGCAGCATGGCTACTCTGGTTTGCCTGTTGTAGATGAAAAAAACAAGCTTATAGGAATACTAACAAATAGAGACGTACGTTTTGTTGAAGATGGTTCCAGAAAAGTCTCGGAGCTGATGACAACAAAAAATCTGATCACAGTAAAAGAAGGAATAACCTATGATGAGGCTAGGTTGTTGTTTCATAGACACAAAATAGAAAGACTGATCGTAGTTGATGAGGAATTTAGGTGTGTTGGCTTAATAACAGTCAAAGATATCGCTAATACTAATGCCCATCCAAATGCTTGCAAGGATTCCAAGAGTAGGTTGAGAGTGGGTGCAGCGGTTGGTGTGACAGGCAGCTTCTTGGAAAGAGTGGATTTATTAGTAAAGGAAAATGTGGATGTCGTTGTGATAGATACGGCCCATGCACATACAAAAATTGTTGGGGATGCAATAAAACAAATAAGAAGCCACTTTGGAAATATACAGCTTATTGCTGGAAACATTGCAACTGCCGCAGCAGCAGAATACTTGATTGAAATGGGCGTGAATGGAGTCAAGGTTGGTATCGGTCCTGGATCAATATGTACCACACGTGTAGTTACAGGTATCGGAATCCCTCAGTTTACAGCCATTCTGAATGTCGCGAATGTATGTAAAAAAACAGATGTCAAGGTCATTGCAGATGGTGGTATACGCTATTCAGGTGATATCGCTAAGGCGCTTGCAGCTGGAGCAGATTGCGTGATGATTGGCTCCTTATTTGCTGGGACTGATGAATCTCCAGGAGAAGTGGTATTATATAAAGGACGTTCATACAAAAGCTACAGAGGAATGGGCTCTGTAGGTGCTATGAGTACTGGCTCCTCAGATAGGTATTTCCAGAATTCCTCAATGAAGCTTGTACCTGAAGGGGTCGAAGGACTAGTACCTCTTAAGGGGGCACTCAGCGAAACAGTCTATCAACTTGTCGGTGGTGTCAGATCCTCGATGGGATATACTGGCTGCAAGGATATCTACGAAATGAGGAATAATTGTAGTTTCATTCACATAACCACCGCTTCAAATAGCGAAGGACATCCACACGACATCGTCATCACTCACGAGTCTCCTAATTACTCGAAAACTCACTGAATAAAGCATTTGACGGTATTTTAGCGTAGCTTTCTTTGGTGCGCGTTTTTATATTATATTAAAGATTTTTATACTATATAATTTGCGGCTGTATTGCATATAATTAACATGCCTATCATTAGGTTGTCCTGATAAGTATGCTATAGGTTACTTGTAGTAGGATAAAGAAAATGCTAGAAGTATATTTTTCGCTTTTCTATATATGCTATATATAATGTATAGTATACAATATACAATTGATCCTTGTGCCTAATTCATTCAATAATAACAGGCTTTTAACCCCAACTGTAAGGCCGTCCAATGGCAATGGAATTACTGAAACAGTGCCTGACTCTCTAGAAGTTGCTGAATTTGATGATCAAGATACAGAATCACTATTTGGCTTCTATTCTCTTCAAGATTCGCAAGAGCTATTAGATGATCCTTATGCGCAACAAATTACGTACCCGTTTAGTAATGTAACCACTTCACAAAACACCCTTAATTCAAATTTAGAGTTTCAAAGCACTCATCCTCCTGCTGATGAAGAAGGCACTGATACAAACGAAGAACCTGAAGTGCTCATCCCGCTTGAAAAGGTTCAATCTGTTCCAAGTCAGCAACCTCATTCTTATCTAAGTGATGTCTTTTACAGCATAACGCAGAGTACTTCTGCCGCGCTGCATAAAATAAGAGATTGCATACAATCCTCTTCTTATAGCTTAATGCAAGGTACTTCAAGTACCTTATATAGCGCAGGAAACTACCTTTACACCAGTTTCGCTCCTGCTAATAACACTCCTGTTGATGAAGGGAACACTGGCACAAACGAAGAACCTGCAGCGATCGTCCAGGCTGATAACGTTCAATCTGTTCCAAGTCAGCAGTCTCATTCTTATCTAAGTAATGTCTTTTACAGCACAACGCAGAATACTTCTGCTGCGCTGCATAAAATAAGAGATTGCATACAATCCTCTTCTTATAGCTTAATGCAAGGTACTTCAAGTGCCTTATATAGAGCAGGAAACTACCTTTACACCAGTTTCGCTCCTGCTAACAACACTCCTGTTGATGAAGGGAACACTGGCACAAACGAAGAACCTGAAGTGCTCATCCCGCTTGAAAATGTTCAATCTGTTCTAAGTCAGCAGTCTCATTCTTACCTGAGCGGTATTGTTCATAATATGACAAATAGAGTCCTCAAAACTGGAAGTAGTGCGCTCTCGTCAACCGTACGGGCTGCCCTTAATGAAACTTTTCCTGAACCCACAAGAACCTATAAGAACGTCGCTCAAGCTGCAGAAAATGCAAACGTAGTGCTACTAGACATCCAAACCTTTGTTTCAAGCGCAAGTAATACACTGATACACCTAGAGGATACAGCCGATAATCTTTCAGCTGCTGCAGATGCAGTATTTACATCATTCAGTGGGAATTCGCTCTACGTAAATCGTGTATTCAGTGCATTTACAGAGTTGAGCGATGGTATTAAGAATAGGAATCGTGGACACGCTGTCCATGCACTTCAAGAGATGCTTAGACACCTAAAGAAGCTTAGAACTTTCTGTCTTTTAGAGGCTGGCGCTCAACCAGTTAATGACGAAAGGCTCAGCTATTTAAATACACTTTCTCGAGAAGTTGAGGCTATTTTATTCAACATCAAGGATACTTCTACAGTCTTTTGCTTGAAAGCTGATGAACTGTACACCAACAGATTTCAATTAAATAAAATGAGAGAATATTTTCCTCGTTCCAATAATATCCAAGAAATGGTCGCACATATGCATGGTGTCATCCCTCGATTTGGAACAGCCTGTGTTAATACATCCAACTCTGCAAATTCGATCTCTGATATTTCTGATAATATAAAGCTTTTTAGTTTGATCGGTGCTATTCAGGTTTTACCACTTGCAGCGTTTGTTCTTCATTGTGCAGTAAGTCAGGATAACAGTGTTGCTTATATCACTTGCGCAGTACTTCAAGCTCTCGCTGTTGTCGTAATATTCGCCATCATAGGTAGATATTTTCAAGAAGCAAAGCTTTTTAAAACAGACGATAACACACATCATCTGAACAACCAGGTCCAAGTTGCAAAAGTCTACGGTGCGCGCACAATTGTGATTGCTGGATTCTCAGCTTTGCCTGTTGCATTGACAACACTTGGTATTTACACGGCAGATAGTGTAACCATGACAAAGAGTCACGTAGCAGTGTTATCTACACTTTTTGTCCTTTCGTTAGCTCTGAGCATAGTTCTGCCGGTAGTGTATAAGGTATACCCATACCAATACCACCAGGTAGAGACAGTAGAGCTACGTACACTTGGTCGTGCTCACGAGAAACCGTACAATATAAGAGTGCCCTCCGAGATTGACATTCTAGCTGGCAACGATATTAGTTGTCCTGCTCACGTGCAGAGGTAAGCATCTACCTAAGATTTAAGCTTTAGATTTATTATCGACCTCAGGATTTTTTCCACATCCAGTGCGGAGCGTGTAGTCTCAAATGCTCCGTCTGGTGGGAGTATCTCGTCGCTGATGCCTGGGTCTATGTTAATATGCTTTGTGGCAGACAAGATGTTTCCCGCTGAAACCATTGCTATACTATCACGTGGTAGGCGGACCTTTTCACTAACACACATCCTCACGTGCACCCTAAATGAATCCTCTATCGAGATTCTAGTAACCCTACCAATCTTTACGCCAGAAAGGAAAACATCGCTACCAATTGAAAGACCCATTGCATTATCAAACGTGGCATTCAATTCATAACAAGGATCCCTTTTTAGAAGAGAGAAGTCACCACTCAGGAAAACAAAAATAAGAGCTGAGATCAAAAGAACAAGCGTCCCTGAAAAAAACCTTACATCCATACTATGAGCAACACTACTCCGGCTTCCATGCTATATAGGGCAAAGTATCTCTTTCGTTTTTTGCTGAAACCTCATTTAAGTCACGGGACCGTGATACTTCAGTAGAGCATGAGCCATCCGGAACACAATCAACAGCATGGTGGAGCCAAAGATGCCACTCAACGGCAATCCGACTTGGATCACACATGCCCGCCGCATACCGAACAAACCTGCGGTTACCACGCTTGTAATAACGATTTCCTGCATTATCAACACCAACAAGCGCGTCATGACAAAACATATAAACCTCAAACTTTATGGCTGAATATATCCTGATTCTCCCACCCAAGTAAATCCAGTTCCGCTCTATAGGGTAAAAACTGGAAGCACGCTTGTGCGAGCTCAACCCTCTTTTCTCTCTTCAACATCACATCCAGAGCGTCTTTTATTGCATGTAAATACAGCACATCAGAGGCAGCATAGCTCATTTGTTCTCTCGTTAAAGAAGTCGAACCCCAATCCGAACTCTGTTTACCCTTGTTCAGCCTCACGCCCAATAGATCTGAGCAAAGCTCTTTGAGGCTATGATGATCTGTATATGTCCTAACAAGCCTGGAAGCTATCTTTGTGCAGTAACAATTATTCGTCAAAACACCAAGGTAGTGGCGTAAAATCGCTATATCAAACCTTGCAAAATGGAAAATTTTGACCACCGCAGGATCAGTAATTAAACTTTTGAGCCGCGGAGCAGAATAGTCTGTACCATTAAACCTCACCAGATGAGCTGTACCATCACCCGTAGACAATTGCACAAGACACAGTCTGTCTCTTCGATTTACGAGTCCCATAGACTCTGTGTCAATTGCAATTGCGCCAGATGCAGCGAAGTCAGCGGGCACATCACCCTCATAGATATAGTACTTGTTCACGTTCGCTAAAAAAAACTAAAATACAAAAATCACCACTATATGCTACGTTGCAATAAGTAGCATAGAATCTCTCACTTTTCTCTCTAATTCCGCTGCTAAATCCTTATTCTCTTTTAGGAATTGCTTCACATTTTCCTTACCTTGACCAAGTTTAATGTCCCCGTATGAATAATACGAACCTGCCTTTTCTATTATCTTATTGCGCACCCCGATCTCGATTATCTCCCCAAGCTTTGAAATACCTTCGGTATAAATGATATCAAATTCAGCTTGTTTAAATGGAGGTGCCACCTTATTTTTGACGACCTTCACACGTGTCTGATTACCTACAACATCCTCTTTGTCCTTAATTGAACCAATTTTACGAATATCAATCCTAATAGATGAGTAGAATTTCAGTGCATTACCTCCGGTCGTTGTCTCGGGACTACCAAACATGACACCGATTTTCATCCGGATCTGGTTAATAAAGATCACAATACAGTTACTACGTGACACGGAAGCTGTGATTTTTCGCAGTGCCTGACTGAGCAGCCTAGCTTGAAGCCCAACATGTAGATCTCCCATTTCTCCTTCTATCTCTGCTTTTGGAGTAAGAGCAGCAACAGAATCGACAACTATAACATCAACTGCACCAGATTTAATGAGGCTGTCTACTATCTCTAAAGCTTGCTCACCAGTATCAGGCTGCGAAATCAATAGCTCCTCAATTTTGACACCCAACCTTTTTGCATAGACGGGGTCCAAAGCATGCTCAGCATCAACAAAGGCACATGTCCCGCCGTTTTTTTGAGCTTCAGCTATCACGTGAAGCGTAAGCGTTGTCTTTCCGGAACTTTCTGGCCCAAAAACCTCAACAATTCGCCCCTTCGGTATACCACCACCAAGAGCACTGTCCAATCCTATAGAACCTGTGGAAATGCACTCTACTGAAGCTGGCTCCTGACTAAAAGTCATTATAGAACCCTTCCCAAACATTTTTTCAATCTGAGCTACAACTCCCTTAAGCGCACTTTCTCTGTCCATTAAAACCGGTTCATAACCCTCTAATCCAAGACATTGTATGACACAATTTGACTAGGAACAATGACATATGATTACACCAACATCAGTACATGAATCTTTTTTACTCCGCTAGATCTCTAAACTACATAATTTAGCAAACTATCTATATTTTTCATTACATTTGGTTATTATAAGCAGAGGAAGCACCATATGCAGTGTATACAAAATGATCTTTCACAAACATGACATTAAACCTGAAAGATGCATTCGGTACGTTAAATTCCTTCTTTCGGCTCTTGCAGTAGTCAGTTTTTATTTTTCTTTGAACCACAATAAAGACGCCATCACAAACTATAATACAATCCGTTCCATTGAATCCTCTGTCATATTTAGTGTTGCACAGAATACAATAGAAAATTTCTATTCGGCGGTACAGAACGAGATTTCTATCGTTCGCTTCTTTGTTGAAAGCGGAGCGCCTATCGGCACAGATAGCAAGTACTTAAGCACGCTTCTTCAATATGGTGAATTCATCAAACTTGGTGAAGAGGGTAAGGCAACTAACTGTGAGGTTGGTTCAATACAGGCGGAACTCTTTAAAGACATGCCAGGTGAGTTAGTTACAATCGAGAATATTTCCTTGAAAGGCTCTTCGAGTCTTCAGCATAAAAATTTTGATCAATTAGATGGTGAAGTACGTCGTATGGTATATTATCTCCCTGCTGGGGCTCTTCTAGAAAAACTAAAAGAAGTATTAATAGGACTTGAAGGAAAACAGAATTTCTCTATTGTAGACAAAAACTACAACGAGATATATCGACCGGCTCACACTATTCAAGATAAGAGCATAAGAGAATGCAGAAGCATTTATTCTTCATTAGATAACGAGCTGTACTTTTGTCAATACGGGCCTAGTCACGTAACATTTGGCAGTGTCATTGCAAGGGTTATTAGTATCCTACTGCCTTTGTGCATTGTTCTCTGGATATTTATCTTTCTAAAAAGGCTCGAGTTTGCATTTATAAATAGCAAGCCACTTGGTTCAACCAGGCAGGGCACCAAGGATCCTTCAATCCTGGATCAAATAGCAACGAATTCAAGTCATTTTATTTCTTGCATCACGCATGAATTACGCACACCTCTAAATGTGATAATCGCATTTTCGGAGATGATAAAAGACGAGTGTCTTGGAAACATTACAAATAAAAAGTACGTATGCTACGGACAGGAAATCTATAAATTTGGAACTAGCTTACTCAGAACCGTTGATAACATAATAGATATAACGAAATCAAATAGCATGCTCATGATTCCAAAAAAGGATTATGTGGGTGTTCAACAAATAATAGCGGAAGCCGTAAGAAATTGTAAAACCTTTGCATCAACAAAAGAAATTTCTCTTTGTAAAAGTATTGATGCAGATCTTCCAGAAGTTTTTTTAGACCGTGAGCAGGTCAAAAAGGCTATTACTAATATCCTAAGTAATGCAATTAAATTTAGCGAAAATGGTGCAACCGTTTCAATAAGGGCGTGTCAAAATTGTGAGGAAGGAAGTATTTCCATCACAATTGAAGACTCAGGAAGTGGTATGAAAGTTGTCAATGGTGTGCCACAGTTAGAAAATTCACTCACGAAGAAGGCAGATGGTTTGGGAATAGGGTTGTTATTATCAAGAAATATCATTCATCTCAACAACGGTTCTCTTGAAATATACTCTCAAGTTGGAAAAGGAACGAAAACCACAATTACCTTCAAGCAAAAGCAGGCGGAAAATTAACCCATCCCTACAGCGCGAATAGCAAAATGTACAAAGGTATTATACAATCTACGCGGAAGAGTGGCCGAGTGGTTGAAGGCGCACGCTTGGAAAGCGTGTTCAGGTGTAAACCATCTGACAAGGGTTCGAATCCCTTTTCTTCCGCCGCTGCTTGGCGTGTAAACCTTCCTTTAATAGCTACAGAGTTTGACGTCAAACACGCTAGCCTTGCTATGACAGATAAGAATAGCTATTAGGAAACACAGGTCTCAAAAACAGAAACTATGTCACGGACAACAAAAGCTTGCCCGGGACTAACCTCATGATATGGAAGAAAACAAAAACCCTAACCCATCGTGTTCTCTGTCTTTCACCGAAAAACAACAGAGACAGCCGCTATACTATCGACGCCACAAAGCTAGACGACGCTAATACAATGAAAATAGGCTATCGGAGATTAACCTAAAACAATCATCTTCTTTATTTCTGCGATCGCCTTGGCTGGATTCAGGCCTTTAGGACATGCCTGTGCGCAATTCATGATCGTGTGACAACGATATAACTTAAATGAGTCCGCTAAAAACTCAAGTCTCTCCTTCTTTTTTGAATCTCTATTATCAACCAACCAACGATAAGCCTGTAGTAAAGCGGCAGGACCAAGATACTTGTTACCATTCCACCAAAAACTTGGACAACTTGTTGAACAGCAGGCACATAAAATGCAATCATGCAGCCCAGTCAGCTTTTGCCTTTCCTCAGGAGTCTGAAGATGTTCTCTCCCATCATTATTCTTTTCAGAATGCAACCAAGGCTTTATGGAATGATAATGCTGAAAAAACACAGTAAGGTCGGTAACTAAATCCCTTAACACCCTCATATGAGGAAGAGGATAAATTCGAATTTCACCACTGATCTCATCCATGCGTTTTGTGCACGCAAGCGTGTTACGCCCATCAATATTCATAGCACATGAACCACAAACCCCCTCTCTACAAGAGCGTCTGAAGGTTAACGTAGGATCCACTTCATCTTTCACTTTTATAAGAGCATCTAAGACCATAGGGGAGCAGTCCTTCGGATCTACGTAATAGGTATCCCTCCTTGGATTATCATCACCAGGAGAAAACCTGTATATGACTAACTTTCTTGCATCAGCAGAGGGAGAATTGTGAACTCTTCCCTCAACAACACGTGAGTTCTCGGGTAGCCTAAACTGTGCCATGCTATAAAAAGTGATGAATCTGAACAAGATCCTAACATTTTATCAGAAACAGGTAAACAAAGCGCGATTTGAAAAGTAGGGTCATCATGGTTATGTACAGTTTACACAACCGTATGGATTAGGATGCTGATGCATTTTTCGCTTTAACATTTTTGGGAAATACAATACAAAACTCATGAGCTCGCTTTTGCTTTTCATCTTGTTTTTTCTCATTACTATCCTTACCTATTGTAAGGTTGCTGTTTACACTAATAGGTCTTCTTAGAATGCCAGAAAAGAAAAAAGATTACTATGAAACACTCGGCGTTAGTAGAAATGCTTCCACTGAGGAAATAAGGAAGGCTTACAAAAAGCTTGCACTTCAGTATCACCCAGACCGTAATAAAGGTGACAAGGAGGCAGCAGAAAAGTTCAAAGAAATTGGTGAAGCATACAGTATCTTAAGTAATCCGGAGAAAAAGGCATCCTATGATCAATATGGACACTCGGCGTTCAATGGAGGCGGTTTTGGAGGAGCAGGAGGTTTCTCCGCAGACTTCTCTGGTATGGACTTCTCAGATATTTTCAATGATCTCTTCGGAGGAGGAAGAGCACGTAGAACAAAGGCCGACTTCAATGAAGTCATCAAGGAAGATGGCTCAGATTTGCGATATGATGTCTCGATCACTCTAAGGGAAGCGTTTGAAGGTAAAGAAGTAGCAGTCTCCTACACAAAACTGGCGGAATGTGAGCAGTGTGGCAACACGGGATGTGAAGGAAAAATCAAACCGGTACAATGCAGTACATGTAATGGTGCGGGCTCAATCAGGTCACAGCAGGGCTTTTTTACGGTAGAAAGAAGCTGCAGCACCTGTAACGGCAGCGGGATGATTATTGAAAATCCGTGCAAAAAATGTGGAGGCACAGGACGCATTAGGAAAAATGTGACCACTTGTGCAAAAATACCACGTGGAATAAGTGACGGTGCAAAAGTATTACTTAGAGGTCAAGGAGAAGCAGGCTCCAGAGGAGGCAAACCAGGTGACTTGTATATGATTGTCCATATTAGGCAAGACGAGTTTTTTACACGTAAAAATAATGATCTTTATTGCGAAGTTCCAATAAGGATGTCTCTAGCAGCCTTAGGCGGAGAACTAGAAGTTCCATCACTAGAAGGCAAAAAGTTCAAGATCAAACTCCCAGAGGGATCCCAAACAGGTGATAAACTTAAACTTAAAGGGAGAGGTATGTATCTTCTTAACTCTGAATACAGGGGTGATATGTATGTTCGGCTCACCGTAGAGACACCAGTAAAACTAACGAAAAAACAGAGAGAAATACTGGAAGAATTCGAGAAAGAATCACTCGGATGTAGCCCAAAATCTGAGAAATTCTTTAGCAAGATTCGCTCTATGTTTGGCCTCTAAGAAAATTTTAGACCAGTTTAGTGCTCTATCGATCACCCGATGCTATCGTACAAATCTCTTGTCTTAGCGATCACGTACTTACGAAAACTTTCCTACGCTGCTCCTACGGTGATTGGATTTATTAGAGCTAGACGTCGATCCTCTTTTGGCTATTGATTGTGTGTTCTTTGGTTTCGAAGACCCACTTCCTACATATGGGTTATCGTTCTTTTTCAAAATAAGGGTTACTGGAATACCATAAATCCGAAAATTTCTAATAAGAGAGTTCCTTATGTAATTTAAATATGATTCGGCAACGAGTTCAGGATGATTTGCACTTAGCACAAAAACAAATTTATGTAAGAGTTTTTTTATATACTTAAGCTTTACTGGCTTCGAGTTCACCATGGGGTGCGGATGACGACGTACAACTTCTTGGAGCCACGTATTCAATCGATGTGTCGGAATGTTTCGTTTTGAGTCGTCATACAGCCTCACACATTCGTCCAGTATAAAGGAAAAGTCACTCTCATGGAGACAGGAAATAAAAAATATCGGTATCTGCGAAGCAATTAATTTTTGCGCTTGCAGACTAATAAACTCCTTGACGCTTTCAAGTTCGGTCGCATTGACTGCATCTTTCTTGTTTCCGACAAGTATTATCGGTTTACCTTGTTCTAGGATCCTATTCATAAGAAGAAAATCCTGTCGCTCTAGCGTGAAATTGGATATATCACACATGAAAAGCACCACATCGCTCTCTGCTGAAGTGCGTAGCGCACTTGAATTACATATTTTTTCTAATCCATCAGTGACTCTTTGTTTTTTTCTCAAACCAGCAGTGTCAACAAGCTCGAAGGTTGTACATTTCCATTGAAACTCATCACTTATTGGATCCCTTGTAGTACCTGCTATTGGTAGCACAAGGACACGATCTTTACCTATAAACTTATTCATTAAACTAGACTTGCCAACATTTGGCTGACCTAAAATAGCAACTCTAATTCTTCTTTGTTGTTCAGAATCACTTTTCGGAACATCCAATTGCTCCGGTACAAATGACTCGATATAAGAAATGAGTTCCCTGAGACCTAC
Organism: Neorickettsia sp. 179522; assembly: GCF_001593535.1. Lineage (NCBI taxonomy): Bacteria > Pseudomonadati > Pseudomonadota > Alphaproteobacteria > Rickettsiales > Anaplasmataceae > Neorickettsia > Neorickettsia sp. 179522. The sequence goes on from NZ_LNGI01000001.1 coordinate 459,563, forward strand.
CGAATGCTCAGCAGATATTGGAAAAATATCTCGAAACCCAAAAAGTGAGCAATCATCTCTATCTTTCCGGTCACTTTTGTTGCAAACCAGAAGTATTTTACTGTTTCCAGCATTCTTTCTAATCCAACTGGCAAAAAGCATGTCCTCGGAATCGATTTTGTTATCAATCACAAAAAGAACCATATCGCTTTCTTTTATTGCGTACTCAGTCCTTTCAATCGTTTCTGGATGTTGCGGATTGAAGCCAGCAGTATCAAGTAGAAAAAATGATTTTCTGTCGTTTAGTAAAATTCTTCTGCTAACCACATCACGAGTGACTCCTTTTCTGTCCATGGTAATTGAACATCTTTGCTTGGCCATCTTATTGAATAACGTTGATTTACCAACATTTGCCTTTCCAACTATGGAAACTTTAAAGGTAGACTGCATGTTAAAGACAATAAGGAGGAACAGTAGATGTCACTTTGTATGGAATACATCTAAATAGCAATATAGCCGAATAAAGCTCAAAGAAGGAGAGGGTGGTCAGACAAGAGGCTCTAACTACACATATAACACCACCGAATGGCATAGTAATGTACGTCCCTCAGGAATCTCAACTGGTCATTACAAGTACCGTGCTTTGAAATAATCCGTAGAATATTTATTAAATCTCTCTAAGGATTATCTCATCTGTTCTGCAGACCATAATTAAACTCACTGACAAAAGATAACGTTTTCCCAATCAACCACTTAGGATTATAGAACTTTTAGTGAGTGAGGAAAAACACAAGCGAAAAATAAAGATACACTAAGCACAGAAAGAACTGCATTCATAAACTCAAGTAAAAGAAACTAAGATCCGTTTCATGCAAACATGCTTTTCAAACAAAGACACTGCACAACACCAGCTCTCTGAAAATGATCAAGGTAAATACGTTATGAATGGAATATAAGCGACCATAAACGTTTTAAATGTGAAGTCCACGTTCCAGAGATTATCAAAGAGAGCGATCTTCTAGTAGTACAGCCTAATTGTGCTGCTACAACCAATTAGCTAGAATTCTATGCAAGCATTACTAGTCAAAATGAGTAACTCTTCTTACCCAGAAATTTCCCAAGATCTTTCTTTTGCCAAGATAGAAGAACAGATTCTGCAATTTTGGGAGAAAAATAGAGTTTTTGCTCATTCTGTCTCATCAAAAACGGATAATGGAGAGTTCGTTTCTTATGATGGACCACCTTTTGCAAATGGATTACCACATTACGGACACCTACTTACCGGTTTCATTAAGGATACCGTAGCCAGATATCAAACAATGCTCGGCAAAAAAGTGGAAAGAAGATTTGGATGGGATTGTCACGGTTTGCCAGCAGAGATGTACACCGAAAAAATACTTAAGATCTCAGGAAAAGAAGCGATAAAAAATTTTGGAATAGATAAATTCAACGCAGAGTGCAAAAAATCAGTTTTACTTTTTTCATCTGAATGGGAATACTACGTCACTAGACAAGGCAGATGGGTTGATTTTCACAACGACTACAAAACCATGGACCTTTCCTTTATGGAATCCGTAATTTGGGCATTTAGGGAATTGTATAAAAAAGGTTTAATTTATGAATCCGTAAAGGTAGTTCCTTATAGCTGGGCATGCCAGACACCGTTATCAAATTTCGAGACACGCCTCGATAATGCCTATAGGGAGAAAAAAAGTAAGTCTGTGACAGTCGCTTTTGAATTGGAAGGCGATTTATTTGGTGATGGCAAAACATCCTATCTGCTGGCATGGACCACAACGCCTTGGACCCTACCTTCAAATATGATGCTTGGTATATCGAAGCATGTTGTCTATACCCGCGTTGAAAAGGATGGTAAGTACTATATCTCCTCTAAAGCTTCAAACAAGGAAGTAGCTGGAATAATCGTTCCAAATGAACTCCTGGTTGGTAAAAGATATAAGCCACTCTTCGAATTCTTTGCGCACGAAAAAGAAAACGGTGCCTTTGTTGTACAGTATGCAGACTTTGTAACAGATGAAGATGGAACTGGAATAGTACATATAGCACCTGGATTCGGTGAGGAAGACTTTGAATTGGCAAAGCAACACGGGATAACAGTTGTTTGTCCCGTCGATGATGGAGGTAGATTTACATCTGAGGTAGCACAATTTGCCGGGAGGCACGTCTTTGAAACAAATGAGGATATCATCCTCATACTCAAAGAAAAAAAACAGCTAATTAAAATTGAAGAGTATATTCACAGTTATCCACACTGCTGGCGTACCGATACACCACTTATATATAAGGTGGTTCCATCATGGTATTTGTGTGTCAGCAAAATAAAGGAGCGGATGCTCGAACTTAATGAAGGTATTAATTGGATCCCTTCACACCTTAAAGAAGGCTTAGTAGGTAAGTGGCTAGAAAATGCAAAGGATTGGGCAATTTCAAGAAATAGATTCTGGGGAACACCCGTACCAATATGGAAATCCACGGATCCCTCTTATCCAAGAGTTGATGTGTACGGAAGCATAACTGAGCTTGAAAAAGACTTCGGTGTAAAAATTACCGATCTGCATAGACCTTTCATAGATACGTTGACAAGAAAAAATCCGGATGATCCTACAGGGAAGTCATCTATGGTAAGAGTGGAATCGGTTCTAGACTGCTGGTTTGAATCGGGTTCAATGCCTTTTGCGCAAGTGCACTATCCTTTTGAGAACAAAGAATGGTTTGAAAAAAATTTCCCGTCAGATTTCATCACAGAATATGTTGCGCAGACACGTGGTTGGTTTTATACGCTTATGGTCCTTTCCGTAGCCCTTTTTGACAGCGTGCCATTTAAAAATTGCCTTGCCCACGGGGTGATATTAGACAAGGACGGGAAAAAACTCTCTAAAAGACTGAATAATTACAAAGATCCAAAAGAATTATTCGATGAGTATGGAGCTGATGCATTGCGCTTCCTGATGTTATCTTCTTCAGTGATGAATGGCGGTACTCTGTTGATAGACAAAGGTGGTGAGATAATCAAGGATGTTGTTAGACTCCTCCTAAAGCCACTCTACAGCGCATACAACTTTTTTGCGACGTATGCAAATTATCACTCAATATGTACCCTACATGGAATGGGCGAGTCTACTAATTTGCTCGATAAGTACATCTTCTCAGAATACATAGTGTTCTCGCGAAAAATGAGAAATGCGCTGGATGGGTATCATATACAGTCTGCTTGCAAAAATGTACTTAGTTTCATTGATACACTCAATAATTGGTACATTAGACGCTCTAGAGAAAGGTTCGTGGCAGGAGAACGGCAAGCGTTCGAAGTATTGTATTTTGTGCTTTCAGAAGTACTTAAGATAATCGCGCCGCTCCTTCCAATGACTGCAGAAAAGATTTGGATGGCGTTACATAATGACAAAAGCACATCTATACATCTAGAAAGATATCCAGAGGCCAAAACCTTGCCTGAAGATGAAGAAATCATACAAACAATGCAATTAGCAAGAGAAATATGTAATACAGCGCTTTCAATAAGGAATAAAAATACCGTTAGAATAAGGCAACCATTAAGACATCTCGAGGTCATAGGTAGGGTCAGCCCAACATTTATGGAAAATACTGAACTGCTCTCTATCCTAAAGGATGAGGCGAACGTGAAATGCATCACCTTTAAGGAAAGTGATCCTCAAGTAAGACAATCGCTTAAGCTAAACTTCCCTGTTTTAGGCAGAAGATACCCGCAAGAAGTAAAACACATGATCAATGAACTCAAAAGCGGAAACTGGAAAAGTCTACCCTCTGGTGAGGTATACCTCGGCAATAGACTTTTGAAAAATGATGAATACGAAACCTCAGTGGTGTCTGAAGAGAATGATACTGGACAGATTGGTTCGTTTTGCTTGGCTGTAAGGTTGAATCTAAAACTAGACGAAGAATTAATATCTGAGGGAAGATTTCGAGACATAGTACGCATGATACAACAAGCTAGAAAATCAGCTGGTCTAACAATAAAAGAGAAAGTGATAATCAAAATATATGCTCCAGCAGAATACCTCATTACAATTGGGCAATTCAAAAGCGCAATAACATCATCTACATATGCAAGCCAAATAATTGCAGACAGATCAAATGATTTTTCTAATTGTTCATTTGTTGAAGATGTTTCCCAGGAAATAAAAATTGGTATAATGAGGGAGAATAGCACGTGCGGGCATAGTGGCAATTGAGGTGTCTAAGAAAAGCCAGGTGGAAGAAAAAGTATTACTTGATGAGCTTTACGCCTCTGGTGCCATATTGAAGGGGCATTTTCACCTTTCTTCCGGACTACGAAGTGATACATATGTTCAGTGCGCTCTTCTGCTACAAAATCCACAGCGTGCCTTTAGATTCGCATCGGCCTTAGTGCAACTTATTCCTGAAAAAATAAAGAGCGCAATCAATTTAGTTGTCGCGCCGGCGCTTGGTGGATTAATCATTGGATATGAGGTGGCACGCTTATTGAATAAAGATTTTGTGTTTTTTGAGAGGTTCAATGGAGAACTCACTCTAAGACGCAGTTTTCAAGTAAAGAATGGACAAAACATCCTGCTCATAGAGGACGTGGTCACAACGGCTGGTTCTTCTATAGATGTTATACAAAAAGTTCACGACCGTGGTGCAAAAGTGCTCTTCGCAGCTTCGATAATAGACAGATCTGAAGGAACCGCAAAAAAACGTTTTGAGAAGTATGGTTGCGAGTTTCTTAGTGTCGTGAAGTTAAGTTGTATCACATTTGATGCAACAAATATCCCGAAAGAATTGAGCAATGTTCCTTGCATAAAGCCGGGTTCTAATAATCTCAATTAACTTGCGAACACTGAACAACTCTAGTCAAAAATCTTGGTCTGTGTAGGGATCTGTTATTTATTTTCCATAAACAAAATTATGTGTGTAGACAGCTAGAGTAGGCTAGAAATAATATTAGTGTTAGTTTAGAAGATTAGTATGTTTTAATAATGCTGATAAATATATGGATCTACAAGAAATACAAAAATTAGAAACCTCGCTCTTTAAGTTGCGCAAATCCCACAGAGAAAAATGGAATTTTAAGTTGTTGAACTGGTCTCAAAAGCGCGGCACTTTAAGTACGGAGTTCACAAATACCGATGATGAACACCTGGTTGTAGCAGTCGAGAATAATAGCAGTAGCGCTGTTGCTACCGGCAAGATTCTTATAAAAGTTGAAGAAAATATTCGCTTGGGCAACAGTTATGCTTCCATACTTTTCTATGATGGTACTACTGTAGCTCTGATAAGTCAGGGAAGACCATTTCGTCCTACTTCTTTTCTCGGTTACCTTGGCGCTCTTTTTCAAAGCGTCAATTACGGTGTTACACATCTTAATTATCATGTCCTTGATGGTACGCTCTCTCTTTGTTTATCAGGAGCCGTCCGCTCCCCTACAGTTGATGGGAGGTTTTCCATATGGAGCGTCTCAGAAGCTGCAATAGATGTCACAAAGACACCAGGATCACCGGAATGCGTCTGCACTGTCAAAAAAATGCACTCAACTGAACGTAATGCGCACGTGCACTACAGATTCAAGATTCCTGGCGCTTATCTGGGTTTTGATAGCAAGGACATACAGTATTTCATAAACGAGCGTGGAATACTACTTTCACATGGTAAGTTTTCAGACTTTCAAGATGAGTCAAAGTGTTTTGCTGCCCCGGAAATGTTAAGTAGCTTACTTATCTATTTAGAGAGGAACTGTACTTTCAAACAAGTACGGTCATGGGTTTTCGGCGGTAAAGAATCTTCAGCTTCTACTGCTACACCTGGTACCGAAACTTCTTCACGCGGGTGTAGCTCCAATGACAATCCACCAGCTAGTAAAAGACCACATACTGAAGATGAGGAGAAGCTGTCACGCAACAAACCGGCATCTAATATGGCCGCTGGTTCGACAATAACTAGTTGCTTCCCTGTAGTACGTAGGTGAAACGGGGTAATTCACTTTTCCTGGTTCCTTGTTTGTAGGGATTGATGCGCGTTTCTAGGGGGCCGACAGGCCCCCTCCTCTTTTTTGCTTGTTTCTGCTATTTTTTGAGCAATTCGTTGAGATCATACATAGATTCGTCGTTGGTTGCACCTATTTTCCCCATCCTCAGAGCAAGCAGACGGGCTTTTTCAAAGTTTTTTATTAGCTTATTCACTTCATAGACCTTGACTCCAGCCCCGCTGGCTATGCGTGATTTGCGTGACTGATTAATAGAATCGAGACAGGCCCTTTCTCTTTTTGTCATACTATTTATCATGGCCAGATTTCTCTTCAAGGTCGAATCATCTACAAACTGCTCTGATGGGACCTTATTAATTCCAGGGATAAAACGTAAAAGCTTGGCTATCCCACCAAGCTTATCGATACTCTTCAGCTGTAGCACAAGATCATCATAGTCAAATTTACCAGCTTCGATTCTTTTCTTCATAGAATCTATTCTTTCTTCACCAACCTCAGACGAAGCATATTCAAGTAGAGAAGCAATGTCTCCAGAGCCCATTATTCTCCCAGCCATACGTTCCGGGTGAAATTCTTCCAAATCGTTAACCCTTTCTCCAGCACCACAAAACCTAATAGGAAGACCAACAGCTTGCCTTACTGAAAGCACCGAACCAACACGCGCATCGCTGTCTAGTCTACTCACTATTACACCAGTTGTACCGATCTCTGAGTGAAATGTCTTTGCAACATTAAGTGAATCCTGCCCCATCATTGCATCTAGAACCTGAAATATTTCAGAGGGCTGCAAGCGATTCTTAATCACTCTCAGCTCTTCCATAAGGACAGAATCAATTTGCGAGCGTCCGGCAGTATCAACTATGAGTACATCATAGTTCTCATTACTATTATTGAATAAATCCAATGTTTTCTTTAAAATTGCATCGATATTCTCGCCCTCAACTATAGGGATACTATCAACGTCAATTTGCTTTGCAAGAATTTCAAGCTGTTTCCTCGCTGCAGGCCTGTAGATATCTAAAGAAGATAAAAGAATATTTTTCTTAAATTTTTTCCGAATCAGTAGAGCTAACTTTGCTGCGGTTGTTGTCTTCCCAACTCCTTGTAATCCAACAAACATAAATATCTGTTTTCCACATTTCGGGAACTCAAATTTTTGCGATTCACCTCCCAAAATTTTGATTAATTCTTCTTTTACAACACTTCCGATTATCGCTGGTGTCGAGATCCCTTTTAGACGTGACTTTCCAATAACCGATTCTTTCACATTTGCAATAAACTGTTTAGTTACAGGAAGACTGACATCTGCTTCGAGGAACGTAAGACGCAATTTCCGAACAAAATCGTCAAATTCCTTTTCTGTAATCACCCCTCTGTTCTTTATCCCATCCAGTGCACTACCAATTTTTTTAGAAAGTGAATCAAACATAACAAATCAAACCCCCGCAAAGAGAAACAATACAACAACAATGCCCATTAAAAAAATCACAATACTGAGTGACAAGGAATCTAAACAACCACAGGCAATCGGAATCACTGATCCAAATAAAGCATACAGTCCTCGAAGAACAAAGTTCCAAAGAAAAAACAAACGCTTTTTCATTCTCAAAATAAGTCGATTAAGTACCAGTAAACCCGATCGTATCAGTGCATCCAGTACCAGAAGTGACGTACCTATCTTATCTAAGAAAAAAAAATACAAGACAGCAGTACTAAGAACCACCGCTAGCACTACAAAAAACTCAACAAGATTATTAAGCCAAGTAGCGAACGAAAGAAAACAATAGACACAAATACATGCAGTACAAAGCCTTTCACCTAAGGAAGCTTCGAAAGTTTTGTTATCAACCCTTCCATTATTGGTAGCATAGCAACAGTATAATAATCTCGCTGGTATCATAGAAATGAAAAGGGCTTGTAAAAAGAACACTATGATTTTTGCCCCGTATCCAGAGAGCTGCAAAAAGAGAAAATCAGAGCTCAGAAGAGAAATAAAACTCGTGGAAATTATAATAAAAGATGCAGATGCAAATAAAGGAGCTGGCAAAATAAAGCCAGATTTTGTCACTTTTGTAAATGTATCTACACCCGACTTCAAAAAAACTGAACAAATAAAATACATCACTAGCTGGTAAACAGCAGATATATACACATAATGATATGCGCCACTCATAGAACAGTGCAGTATGATACCTATTAAACCCACCTGCCCTATTTGACTTGCTATAAGTGCATTGAGTAGCTTCCTCTCGATTGCCATCCGATAAAATGCGTATAGCAACATGAAAAAACTTAAGACGAATAAAAACTCACTGTGGCCAACGCCAAGTTTTCCAATTAAGGCCAACGGCAATGTGTATGTGAAGATAGCAAAAAATGGAAGAAAGAGTGGTCCAGCACTTGCATACGCACCCTCCATTACTGGTGCCATGACAAATCCCACAGCATATAGAAAAAGTAAGATTCCGAATAACTTCCCTCTTAAATCATCAACATGGAAAAAATCAATGTTATCTGCCGTAAAAGAAAGCTCGTGAGGTATGAGAGCAGCCATGGCAGTAGCGACGGCAAAACTGCATGCTGCATATGCAACAGCTCCTTTGACATTGCCTTTTGAAGCAATCAATGTCGAGTATATCAGCGAAAGAGTCTCAAGGCTCAGTAAAATATAAAATAAGTTGTTCTGAAAAAATGCGAAAAGACAAACAATTAAAATTAATATGATACTAACTTTTTCGAAAGTGTTCAGCTTAAAGAAAAAAAATGCACAGATGCAGAAAAAAACAGAAGCTGGAAAAAGAAAAAAGAAACTGCTCACAGTATCAGACACCACAGAAGCATCCCTAGATAGTACCAGGGAAAAAGGATTTACTAAACCGTCTTTCCACAGAGAAAGAGCCCTTCAATCCGTTACACGAGTTGCACCTTCGGTTTTGTGTTGGTAAGTTGTGTGACTATAAGCGTCTTTTCTAAAAATCTCAGCACTCTTCGATACAACAACGGTTCCAGCAAAAATATCATGCCAGGTTCTACTTTTTCTATCAAAAAGGCTCCAGAATATGCCAAGGAAAAAAATAAGCAAAGAAAAAGGCAATATAATCAATCTCTTTATACACGCAGAGACCGAAGGCTTTTCCAAGGTCTCGTCATCAAGAAGCCTTAACCTTAAAATCCACTTACCTGGCGTACAACCAAATCTGTGCCAACATGTAACAAATAGTGTTGCTAAAAGTATCAGCTGAAACACTTGTACTACCAGAACACTCTTATAGAACTCTATAGTAAGAGCCTTTTCCGCCTGACTTATAGGAAGACCAAATCTGTATCTCTCAAGAACTTCGACTGGAAACTGTAAATCAACTAAGAAAGAAAGGAAGTACCCACTAACCTTCAATATCAGAACACAAAAAAGAAGGTCCGTAATGGTACTGACAGAGCGTTTAAATTGACTAGCGTAAATGACTCCACGGCTATCGGTCTTGTTTTTGTGAGGAAAAGAAAAAAGCCTATGAGGAAAATCAAAGATTGATTTTATGACACCAGGCAATAATGAAAAAAGCTTATTCATAATAGCTTAAGAAGTAGCACAATCACCCTTGACATAGAAAGCCATGATTCCGCTGCACGCACTTTTGAAAGTACACTTTCTGACTATGCAATTTTTTAGAGCAAGATCTTCACCTAGATTTTTCACATAGTCGTAAGAATAATGGAACAGAGATTTATTAACATCAAAGGCATAGTCATGGACCCCTTGCTGTTTGGCTGCACGGACCAAAAGTGCTAGAACACCGCCATCTTTCAAGAGAGTGATACAACTCGGTATAATATCCGATAAGTCACCAAGATAAGAGAAAGAATCAGCCGCAATCACAAGGTCGCACTTATTCTCTTGAGAAAGAAGAAATGACCTTATGTCCTCACATACAACCGAATCAAAAACCGGCTTTCCATCAACTAAACATCGTTTTGCGATTTCTAACATGTTTTCTGAGATATCAACACCTGTTGCTTCTCCTACCACGCCATTCAATTTTAGAAAATGCGTGCAAACACCTGTTCCACAACCAAGATCCAGAATTGAAAGCTCATCAGAAGTAAGCTTAGCCCCGATAATCGCTTTTAACCCTTCAAAAACAAGCTTATGTCCGATATACCTTCTGCCTATAAGGAACCTTTCAACATATTCCTGTGCCAAGTGTTCATATCTTTCTTTGACGATAAAATTCGGGATCCTAGATATTTTTTGACCATTAAGAAAATTCAAGAAGAACCTCACTTCCTCATACTCTCTTCCTTGCGAGATAATGGCATCAAACATAGCCCTGGCTTTCTTTGTTTCTCCGGAGAGCAAAAAGCATCTAGCCAGATTATATGGAATTAATGGTTTATTCCGGTACAAACCATTAAGCATCTTAAAACGAAACTTGGCATCACTAATATTACCTCTATAGAAGTGGTAAAGACCTAGAGAGACATTATTCTTATAAAACTCCCTGAAATTGGAAGAAGAATGAAGGTTATCTTTGATGACTTCGTAGACCTTCTCTTTCTCTCCAAAGAGACTACAAAACCGCGCGAATAAATCAGAAATCTCCTGGTAGATCCGGGACAGGAAGAGAAGAAACGAATTAAACACCGAACCAAATATTCAAAGAAGCTAAACTAAAAATAAAATACAGGAAAAACATTTCTCCACAAGGGCTATTAATGCAAGGAAGACTTAACTATTAGTTTACCAGAGAAATTTCCTACATACATTCCATTCACACATAACTGATTAGATCATCCAATATCTCTTTTACCGGACGTTCACCCTTGACTAATCCTACAACCTCACCTGCCATCACTGAGCCACGTTCCGTATCACCTTCTATTACAGCCCTGCGCAGACTTCCAGCCCAAAATTTTTCTACGGCAAGCTGTGCTTCTTCCTTAGAAATATGAGCAGAATCAAGCTGCTTAATTATTTCTCTTTGAAAAACTTTAAATTCTTCAGTCGCATCATTCTTGAGCAGGCGAACTGGAATAACGGCAAGCCTAGGATCCAGCTGTTCTGAAACAACCGCATCATGAGAAGAGGCTGCTATACACTTTGCTTTAAATCTTGGGTGCGCGATGGATTCTTTTGCACAGGCAAAAAGTGTCCCAACTTGACAACCAGCAGCTCCCATTTCTAGGTAACTTTTAACAATAGCACCAGTACCTATTCCCCCGGCAACAAAAATGGGAATGTCGCGAATCTCCGGCAAAATTTCCTGAGCAAGCACAGATGTACTCACCCTAGTAATATGGCCCCCAGCCTCTCTACCTTCTATTATCAGCGCACTTGCACCGATTCTACACATTTTTTTCGCAATCGAGAGAGAAGGTGCAAATACAATAACCTTAATCCCATGATTTAAAACAAGGCTTAAAATCTGTTTCGAGGGAATACCACCCGCTAAGATCAGATGTGTAACACCAGAACGAATACACACATCAATAAGCCCAGGCAACTGGGGATGCATTAAAACGATATTCACACCGAAAGGATTAGAACCAACGAGTTCCTTTGTAAGAGATATTTCTCGTTCCAGCTGATCTGGGGACATCGCAGAGCAAGCTAGTACACCAAAAGCACCAGCATTGGAAATAGAAGAAACCAAGCGGTGCTCAGAAATCCAACTCATCGCCCCTCCCATAATGGAATAGCTAGTACCAAGAAATTCCTTACCACGGTTCCAGCAGTCTATAGGGGAAAACATAAACCGAATTTCTGTCTTTACGTGCGCAAATTCTCCTATAACACCTTAGGTATTGCAATACCAACAAAACACACTTCACTGACTACTTGAAGAGGAGCTGCTGTTTCTGAATCTCGGAAAAAAAAATATCCTTATGCAGAAGTTTCTATGTTAGAGTGAAGTTTCATAAAGTAAATTAAAGTTATAACCGTGTTCAAGAGTGTCTTTTCATCAATTAGAAACTCAATCACAAAGAGTAGAGATTACTTATCAAGTGGAATTGATAATATTTTTACAAAAGAGAAAATAACTGAATCCACCATTGAAGAGTTGGAAGAATTACTTCTTTCCGCTGATATTGGTCCTACTGTGACAGAGAGAATCATTAAAGCAGTCAAAAAAATTAAGGTAAGAGATGGCGAGTCACTTGAACAAGTGAAAAGAGTTACACACGAACAGATAAAAAAAGTACTCGACCCCACCTCAAAAAAATTAACTTTCCCACAGATTGGACCACAAGTAATCGTCTTTTGTGGTGTGAATGGCAATGGTAAGACGACCACTATAGGGAAATTGGCATATAAATTTATCAAAGAGAATAAAACAGTCATGATTGCTGCATGCGATCTTTTCAGAGCAGCCGCAATAGAACAACTGCGTTTCTGGGCGGAGCGAGCATCTGCAACGTTTTTCTCAAGTGAGACAAGTAAAAATGCCTCTAGTACTGCTTATAAAGCCTTAGAAAAAGCTCTAGAAGATAAAGTTGATGTGCTCATAATAGATACTTCCGGCAGGTTACACACACAGAATGACCTCATGGAAGAACTTAAAAAAATATGCAGGGTACTTTCGAAGCTTGTGCCCTCAGCACCTAACGAGGTCATACTAGCTCTGGACGCTAGTACTGGGCAAAATGCTCTCAATCAAGTGCAAGTTTTTAAAGATGCGGTTAATCTCACTGGATTGGTCGTGACAAAGCTAGACGGCACGTCCAAAGGAGGAGTAATTGTGGCTATAGCCGAGAAGTATCCTAACCTTGGTATATACTTTATTGGAACAGGAGAAAAAATCACTGATCTGGAAGAATTCTCTCCTTCAGAGTTTGTAGATGCTTTGCTTGAAGTAAAGACTGCGTCTTGAAAAAATTTGTTACCACAAAGCGGGGTTGCAAAAAAAAAATCTATAGATTTTTGTGGCCCGCAATCGAATAGTAGGAATCCCATTTTACCCATTAAAAAAGACATTTCACTTATATAGAGACAGGCTAAGTAAGCTTACTAAGTAAAATAAGGTATATTTCCCGAGAAGCCTTCCTACTGGCATCCGGTTTAAAATACTCGACTTTTTTAAACTCTCTCTTTAATAAATCAACAAATCTATATTCGTCTTCACTACCTCTAAGAATCTTGATTACTACTGCACCACACTTCTTCAAACTGCTTTTTGCATACTGAAGAACTAGCTCAGCCAATCTTATAGATGAAATACTATCTGTAGCCCTGCTTCCAGAAGTGCTTGGTGCAAGATCCGAAACAATAACATCTAACTCAACACCACCAATGTATTCATACAACTCTTTACACTGCAACTCTATATCCAATTTTACGACCTCAACCCCAGGAATGGGGTCCATATCAGCTAAATCAACTGCAATTACACGACCGGTACCATTCAAAGTATTTGCGATTACTTGACTCCAACCACCAGGTGCACTTCCAAGATCAAGCACAACTGAACCTTCTTGAATGAGATTAAACTTCTTATTTATCTCCAGAAGTTTATACGCCGCTCTCGACCTATATTGCTCAATTTTTGCCTTTTTAACAAAAGGATCATTAACGTGCCTATAAAGCCACCGACTTGAAGAAGCAGTGCGTCTACTTACACGACGAAGTTTGTTTTTCACCTATTTTGCCTTGCACTATCCTAATAATCTCATTACTCGTACGCCCTACTCCCATGCGTTTAATAGTATGAACATTCGAATATGTATGCGCAATCTTCTCGTATCCCATACATATTTCCAAAAGGCACTCTTCGGACATACTTTCAAAATTATCACGACCTAATTTTTTACGACCAGATCCAAAAAGAAGGAACGTTAAATCAGGTTCAACTAGACAGCCGGAAAGCCTGTGCAAATTTAAAATTGTCTGGAGGTCAATTTTCTCCCCATATCCCTGATATGCTAAAGTCGAATAAATGAACCTGTCGCAAATGACAATCTTACCTTCTTTCAGCGCTGGCAGTATCACCTTATTGCAATGATCAACACGTGCGCTGACTATAAGTAACAACCGCGACATAGTCTCCATAAGATCATGGAGTATCATAGGCCTCAAACTTTCGGCAAATGGGGTACCACCAGGTTCCCTAGTTACAACACAAGCATAACCATTCTTCGTAAGAAACTTACTTAGAAGTTTAACTTGTGTACTCTTACCAGACCCGTCAATCCCTTCGAATACTATAAACACACCACTAGTATAAATTCACACAAGAAAACAAATCTCCTTGAGCACACACTTCTAGAAGGGGACACTCTCGCATACTACATCCAAAGTCTTGGTGCAGCTAAGAAACCCTACCTTTCCCAAGAAAACGGAATATAGCCAAGTAACCAAACTAAAACAAACCCTTCCGAGGAAAAAGCTCAAGTACAACTTGAACCACCGTTGGAAACACCACTAGATCTTGAGCAACAACCTCTCAGGATTTTCCAAACACTCTTTCACGCGAACAAGGAAGCTAACCGCCTCCCTACCATCAACTATACGGTGGTCGTAAGAAAGAGCAAGGTACATCATCGGCCTCACAACAATCGCACCATCAACAACAACAGGCCTTTCTTTTATCGCATGCATCCCAAGTATGCCAGATTGCGGAGGATTAATAATCGGCGTTGACATGAGCGAACCATAAATACCGCCATTAGAAATCGTAAAAGTACCGCCCTGCATATCATCTGGCTCTATTTTGCCGTCTCTGGCTTTTTTTCCATATTCAAGTATTTGTCTTTCAATTTCTGCGAAGGAGAGATTCTGTGCATTTTTTATTACTGGCACAACGAGCCCATTCTTTGTGCCAACAGCAACCCCGATGTTATAGTAATCCTTATAAATTATTTCCTTTCCACGAATTTCAGCGTTAATTTCCGGAAAAGCCTCAAGCCCACAAATAACAGCCTGTACAAAAAACGACATAAAACCAAGTTTTAAGCCATGGGCCTTCTCAAATAAGTCTTTATGACGCTTTCTTATTTGAATGACATTCTCCATGTCTACTTCATTAAAAGTCGTTAAAATTGCAGCTGTATTTTGCGATTCTTTCAACCTTGACGCGATTCTTTGTCTTAATTTAGACATCGGCACGATCCTTTCGGGAAATTTAGGACCCATAGCACTACCAGCAACCGCGAGTTGCTCTGATTCTGAACCTTGTTTTTGGACCGGATCGCCAGAAAACAGTCGACTTAGTACATCAACTTTCCTTATCCTATTATCTTTTCCCGTACCAACAATATCACTTGGAGATAACAACTTCTCTTCCATCAGAATCCGTGCAGATGGCGCATCCTGTCTTGTATATAGCGGCTCAGAAGATTCTATTGATGAAATACTCTTTCCTATGTCTACGCCCACTCCTATTCCACCTGCAATGGCAACAGACGGTGGAACAACACTACCACCATCAATCCGGGATAAAACTGGGCCACCACCCTTGGGAACAATAATATTTTCATCAATCAACCCAAGCACATCGTCTACTTTTACTGCTTGACCTACCTCAACATTGATTTTGCTTAGGACTCCAGAAACAGGAGCAGATACCTCTACAGCGGCTTTATCCGTTTCAAGCTCAAAAAGTAACTCGTCCTCTCTTACAGAGTCACCAATATTTTTAGTAATTTTCACAACGGATGCTTCCGCAATCGATTCACCCATTCTTGGGACGAGAACTTTTTTCATGGTTTAGTTAGTACAAATTTAAATGTCTATACCAGGACTCGTGTTCAATTATAAACCCACTCTATCTGAATGGACATAGCTTTTACTATTTTCATTTTCATTTCCACATTACATAAGTGATGGAGGGAGCAAAATTATTACATTGGTAATGCTGCCCATTGAACATTATAAATGTAATAAAACCTATAAAACATCAGCATATGTAATAGTGACGCATTGAGAATTGCAGGCAAGATACTTAAGATCTCAAAAATACCAAAATGAAGGTTATGAATTGTATAGAACTCATACTAAGCGAAGCGCAAAAACGAAACTGCCAAGCAGATTTGTTAGTAACTCAAACCCAAAACACAACTGTAAATGCAAGAAACTTCGAGATAGAAAAACTGGAGGAATCTTTATTTTCGAGCGTTACGTTTAGACTAATAAAAGATAAAAAGACAACTTCTGTAAGATGTGATCCTTCTGCAGACATACGACGATTAATTTCGCAAGCATACGATGTATTAGCACATATTCCAGAAGACGAATATGTTTCACTACCAAAAAACGTAGCAGTGATCGATGATATTCATAGCACCCATACTGACTACAATTTTCCCGATAAATTAAAGGAGTTGGCAATCGAAACTGAGCAAATAGCTCACTCAAATGGGAAGCTAAAAACCACAGAGACCATTGAATTTGGGAAGAAAATTATAAAAAAGATAGTCGCAAATACAAATGGGTTTTTTGGAACCTTCGAAAATCAACTATTCTCTGCCGTAGTAAGCGTAGTTGCAGAAAATGAAGGCAACCTGAATTCAGGCTACTCATATATTACAAGCAACTCACTTCAGGACCTCATCCCAACGGACTTAGCAGCTGAAGCAGAAAAAAGAGCTATAGAAGGTCTAAGACCACGAAAAGTACCGACATGCAAACGAGAAGTAATATTCGATGCAAGGTGCGCTTCGAGTTTCCTCGACAATTTTAACAGCTTTCTAAGTGGTAAGTCTGTTATCCAATCAGCAACTTTCTTAAAAGACGAGATGGGTAAGGAAATACTTCCACGTAGTATAAGCGTATTGAATAACCCAGAAGGCACAAACTGTAAAATCGAGACAGCAGCCTTTGATGATGAGGGAAACTGCACGACTAAGCGCCTTCCATTAATAGAAAGAGGTATATTGAAAAACTGGATACTCGATCAGTACAACGCCAACAAGCTCGGCTTGAAAGCAAACGGTTTTGCGAAACGCACCTTGAGCGGAAGTATCTTTCCTTCAACAACAAACGTCTACTTAGAAAGTAGCGATACATATTCTGAAAAGGAGCTGATAAGTAAAATCAAAGAAGGATTGTACGTAACAGGTTTATTTAGCTGTGGGGTCAACCCAATAACTGGTGACTATAGCCAAGGAGTCCAAGGACTATGGATTGAAAATGGGGAACTTTCCTTTCCTGTGAGCGAGATTACCATTGCTGGGCAACTAAAAGATATTTTTAAAGAAATTATCGCGGCCGATAATATAAAGTTTTTTGGTAGAGCAAATTCACCTTCACTGTATCTTGGGTTTATGTCCATCAGTGGAACATGAAATAAAAGCATCTACTACTTTAAAATAGGCCTTTTAAAACCCTATTTTAAAGTAGGTCTTTTAAAACCCCATTTACAAATGGGGTTTTATCTTTACTTTCTAGTTGAGACTATTCGATATCCCGATGCTTGGAGAGCTTGATCTCTCAGGGATATTTATCCTCATAATTAAAGCAACACTTTAATCGTGAAGATTCATGCGATAATGCTTTAATGCATTACTTTAACATGCTCAAACAAAGCCCCTTTTCACCTGTATTATCAATACTGCCAATATTTTTTTACTTTGAGAAAAATCTCAGCTATAAAAGAAATAATCTACATACGTATGACAATAAAAAAATGAGCAGTAAAATCGACTTTATTTTTAAATTGCTGAGCTTTACCCTGCTTCTGGGAACCTCATATCAAGCAAAAGCATTCACAAAAGAAATTACGACCTCACAAATAGAAATAGGTGGAACTTTCAAACTAACTGACCAGAATGGCCATCAAGTCAGAAGTGATATACTAAAAGGAAAATACACCCTCGTACTTTTTGGCTTTAGTAGATGCCCACACATTTGTCCTGGACAATTAGCTCTTCTGGAAAAAACGCTTGATGCGTTTCCAAAACTTCAAGCACTTTTTATTACTCTAGATCCCACAAACGATACAGTGGAAGCGCTAAACAAATTCAGTCAGTCGTTTCATAAGCGAATACTCATGCTTACAGGCACAAATGACATGATAGAAAAAGTTGTCAGTGACTACAAAGTTTATGTGGCAGCAGATGAAGATCCTGAAAAATTTAATCATTCAGCCCTTATCTATCTCATGGGATTAGATGGTCGTTATATCAGTCATATATCACCTCGTAGCGAGGATGAACTACTTGCATTTGTGAGTCACTATACTAAATGATTCACTCAGGCATAGTTAAAGTGGTTACATAGCTAGTTGAACTTCTATGTGTGACACAGTTATCCATTTCATCCTTCCAATAACTGGGTTTTTGAATTGGTCGATGAAATTAATGTACGAGCTACTGAATTGACTATAAATAAGCTTTGATTTAGAATCTCGAGCTGTGTGCGGAGTGTAGCACAGCCTGGTTAGTGTGCTTGGTTTGGGACCAAGAGGTCGGGGGTTCGAATCCCTCCACTCCGACACTTTTCTGTATTATTGAGAAGCATTGAGTAATCTTTCCGCTGAACTTCCTAACAATATTGAAGCAGAACAGCTTATACTCGGCGCTCTACTCACTAACAATGATGCTTGCGACGAAATAGAAGAGGTCATTTCATCATCTTCTTTTTATGCTCCAGTACATAGAAAGATCTTTGAAATTGTGCTTCATCTTAGATCAAAAGAACTTGTCGCCAATCCTGTAACACTAAAGAATTATCTCGAATCGAGTAATGAATTGAGCGCCATTGGTGGTCAAGAATATCTGCTCAATATCATTGAAAAAGCCAGTATCGTAGTGGACGTATCAAGCTTGGCACGTGTGATACAAGAGCTTTATATAAGAAGACAATTAATCATTTTGGCACAAAAAATGATTTCTAGTGCCACAGGTGAACAGAGCAGTACAACCACAAATGAGCAGATAGAAGAAGCTGAACGTTCTTTGTTTCAACTTGCAAGCTCAGGTGAACTTGATCCATCCTGCTTACATATTTCTAAACCGATTGAAATCGCAGTCGAACGAGCAAAAATTACTTTTAAAGCAAAGGCTCCGTTTCAGAATACTTCCACTGGTTTCAGAGACATAGATAACCTTTTAGGCGGGCTGCAAAATTCAGACCTCTTAATAATCGCAGGACGTCCATCTATGGGTAAGACATCTTTAGCCATAAGTATGGCTCTGAGGGTAACTAGAGAGCTACAGAAACAAGGAATGTCGGCGTGCTTTTTCTCTTTAGAAATGTCAGCTGATCAAATTGCTTCTAGAATGCTATCTGTGCATTCCGGAGTCGATGCATTCAGTATTAGAACAGGTAAAAAGTTTTCTGAAGAATCACTGAAGAAAGTTATTGAAAGTAGCAAAGAGTTATCGGAGTTACCCCTTTTCATAGATGATACTGCTTCTGTATCAATTTCAGCACTGCGCACAAAATTACGCAGACTGCATAGAAAGGCAAAACTTGGAGCTGTCTTCGTAGATTATTTACAACTTTTGAGAGGCTCTAAAGGTACGGAGTTCAATAGAGTACAAGAAGTCTCCGAAATCACCAAGGGACTAAAATTAATCGCTAAGGAACTCAATGTGCCGATTATTGCCCTATCGCAGCTCTCTCGCCTGGTTGAACAGAGAGAAGACAAGCGTCCGCAACTTTCTGACTTGAGAGAGTCGGGCTCAATAGAACAAGACGCAGACGTTGTAATGTTTGTTTTTCGCGAAGCCTACTATATGATGCGCAAACAACCTCCAAGTGATGATGAAAATTATGAGAATTGGCAATTCAAGATGGATGAAGTAAGAAACAAAGCCGAGATAATAATAGCAAAACAAAGGAACGGTCCAGTTGGGACCGCCCTACTTTTCTTCGATCAGTCAACTACAGTTTTTGATGATCTAGCGCTTTTTTCGGATAATTGACAGACATTGTTGATACACCTTTTTGTGTTCCCTCATAAACACTTCTTGAAGAGTTCACTTGCTTAAAAGCATAAAGCGTAAAGCCAAAAGAGCGACATGTGGAGACAATAACGACGTTTTAGGCAAATTTATTTCTTGTTGTTTCTATTAGTCTTACTAATCTTGCCTTTAGCAACTGATGCCCGTCATGTCGACTTTTCACAGAGCTTACCCTTGCATACTTGTTTGCCGGGAACGTCACAAGACTTACCTCCATGAGTTTCACAGCCGTTATAATCCTCGCTCCCGTGTGCTTATCCATCTTATATTTTTGTGGTATGTATCCAATTGACAGTCCGTTCAGTACTCCTGCCTTGAGTAACTTGTACGCTTCATACCCCTGATTTACCTCCATAATTATATGACCTTTTAAATAAAGTCCTTTCTCAGTTTCCTGCATTTCAAGAACTTTCCCAATAGGCTGATCTTGCCTGTGCTGCCACAAAAGTGGTACACACTTCGTCAAGTCAAAAGCACCACCACTGATAATATCTCCTTGTTCATCAACTACATCAAAGACACTAGCGTAACCATAAAAAACACCTTCTTCGTTGAGGTTCTTTGTATCAATGTCGAAAATAACTTTTTTTTCAATCACAATTGCGCGTGTATAAGAAAAGCATCATTTTAATTGAAGAACTTTCTCAAGGTAAGCAAATCACGTGAATCGTATTCCTGTAGATTGCGATTAGCATCGTCGTTATGCATAACCGCTTTCATAGAAGTGCGCGCTTACAACGGACGTTTCCACTCTATTTTTGCGCGATATTGTTATTGCTCTACGCACGCCGTGAAGAATGCTTACCCGTTATGGGATCCTTTCAGGGTCAACTACCATAAAAGGTGTTTTAAGTGAAGATCTCCAAATATACGAATACGACATATATATGTGTCACATTGTCGTGAGATTTTCGGCAAAATGAACTGGCAGCTCTGCGGTTACTTTGATAACTTTTCCAAAAATTTCAAACTCTATCTCGCATGCATGGAGACATAGTTTCTTATTCACAGAGCACCCTAAGAATGCTTCTCTTCTTCCATATTTTCCATCATTCAATACCGGATGCCCAATACTTGCCATTTGGCTTCTAATTTGGTGTTTTCTTCCAGTTAAAGGAAAGAGTTCCACTAGTGATGCATTTTTGAATTTTTCGATCACGCGAAACTGTGTAATAGCATGTTCACCTTTGCCAATATTGTTGCACTGCATCACTTCTTCACCCTTAAAAAGGACTTTGTTTATGTAGCAATCAACTTCACCTCTTTTTTCTTTCAACTCCCCGATCACTATAGCAAGGTACCTTTTTTTGACGAGCCTATTCGAGAACAATCGCCATAACTCTCTAGCTGCATCCACCGTCTTTGCGAATATAAGTACGCCAGTAGTATATTTATCAAGCCTATGAACAACACGATATTCAGGATTGATAGATTTCATTGCATTATCTATGCTTGCTGTAATCCCGCGACCTGACTGAACAGGAAATCCAAATGGCTTATCTATGGCTAATACATTTTCGTCCTCGTATAACACACGTGACGCAATAAACTCGACAAACTTACCATCAACTACATTTGGGTTATCACCTGGTATTTCTCTGGGTGAAGATAAAATTTGCAGAAAATTAGCACTAAGAGTCAGTGAATCGCCTTTTAAAACAGCAGCAGAAGCTTTAACCACAGTATCATTGAGCTTGACTGCTTTCTTTCTCAATGCTTTTTGAAGCGCAGACTGAGGAAACGGACCGAATACACTTCTTAGATATTTATCTAATCGTCGACAATCATTTTCGACAATAAAACTTTTCACCAAACTGAATTACCACCCAAAGGACTACAATGCTACTCAAAAAGCAGACACGCTAAAGACAAAAACATAGACATGGCTCCACGGCTTGCATACATACCTTACAAGTTAATGCACAAGGGACACAAAACTATACGCAGTCGAGAAACTTTATGGCATCAATGGCAGCCATACAACCGGTGCCAGCTGCGGTAACAGCTTGTCTATAGATGGGGTCCTGAACATCGCCACATGCAAAAATACCGGACACACTAGTGGAAGTATCTGAACCGGACGTCTTGATGTACCCAACAGAATCCATTTCTAGAATACCACTGAACAGTGCGGTATTTGGTGCATGACCAATGGCAACAAATACTCCAGAAACAGGTATCTCCTTAAAAGCACCATCTATCAATGAGCGGACACGCACACCCGTTACCTCAGGTGGCGAATCGCGTCCAAGGACTTCATCAAGAACAGAATTCCAAATTAACTCTACCTTTGCATTTGCAAAAAGGCGCTCCTGGAGAACAGCCTCTGCTCTAAGACGGTCCCTACGGTGAAGTAGGTAAACCTTTTTAGCATGCCTTGTAAGATAGAGTGCCTCTTCTACAGCGGTATTTCCCCCACCAACAACAAGTACGTCCTGATCGCGAAAAAAAAAGCCATCACACGTCGCACATCCAGAAACACCATAACCCTGGTATTTCTTTTCGCTTTCGAGACCGAGCCACTTAGCCTGCGCACCAGTCGCGACTATAATACTTCTAGCACGATATTGATTTCCGCTCTCCCCCCGAAGAATAAATGGAGAAGTGTATGGAGCCTCGATTTGTGAGATGTGATCATTAACAAAACGGCACCCAACATTCGTAGCTTGCTGCTGCATTTGCTCCATGAGCCAAGGTCCTTGTACGGGTAAAGCAAAACCCGGATAATTTTCGACTTCAGTTGTTGTGCTAAGTTGCCCGCCTGATTCGTTTCCGCTGACGACAATGACATTAACTGATGCACGTGCCGCATATATTCCAGCCGTACATCCGGCTGGACCAGACCCGATTATTAATACATCGCTTTCAAGAACATCACGCATCTCTACTCAAAGCTCATCCCTATTGGAAGCCAGATAATCAGAAACACTCTCATGCGTTGCCTTTATCGCTTCCTTGCCCTTGCTCCAACCTGCCGGACAGACCTCACCATTTTCGTCACTATACTTGAGCGCATCCAAAGTACGAAGAACCTCATCTACGTTCCGCCCCACGTTCAGGTCATTAACATGAGCAACTCTGATAACAAAATTTGGATCTATAATAAATGTACCACGAAGAGCAACTGCATCGTCTAGCAAAACTTGGTAGTCACGGGAAATAGACTTAGTTATGTCTGAAACCAGAGTGTAACCAATACTCCCTATTCCCCCATCTTTTACAGGTAGGCTGCGCCATGCAAAGTGCGAAAAATGAGAATCAACGCTAACACCTATGACAACCGCGTTTCTCTCGATAAACGCAGGAATCCTATTACTGAAAGCAATAATTTCTGTTGGACAGACAAAAGTAAAATCCAATGGATAAAAGAATAGCACCCCATATTTACCAGACAATTCACGCTGAAGATTGAAATCATCACAAAAGGAACCATTCTTGAGTACAGCTTTTGCTGTGAAATCAAACGCTTTCTTACCAACTAAAGTAGACATATCAATAAGACCACCTATAAGAAGTGGATTGTATACCATTTACAATGAGGCTTAAAGTATCCCAAAAGTTTTTTGTTTCACACAGTAGTAATGCGGACGCACACCACATTGCACTCAACACATTGCACTCAAAATAGAAATATCACTCAGAACAATCGTGATATCACCTTTCGAAGATCTCGCACCGACTAAAAAAGAATGCAATTTCAGCTTCAGCATTCTCCTCACTGTCCGAGCCGTGAACGCAGTTTACATCTATACTGTCAGCAAAGTCACCACGAATTGTTCCCTTTGCAGCCTTCTTTGGATCTGTCTCGCCCATAAGCTCTCTATAGCGATTAACTGCATCATCTCCAGATAATACTTGAACCACAACAGGAGCAGATGTCATAAAGTTAACCAGGTCATCGAAAAAAGGCCTACCCTTATGGATCACATAAAAAGCTTCGGCCTGCGCACGCGTCAGATGAAGTTGCTTCATCGCGATGATCTGTAGACCCGCAGCCTCAATACGGGCATTAACCTCACCTATTATATTCCTGGAAATAACGTCTGGCTTGAGAATGGACAAAGTTTTTTTCATAACTAGTGCTAAAACGCTCTTTTTGACAACCAAAGGGGTCGGGCCTGATGAATCAAGAAACCCACAACACTTTTGTACACTACTATACTTTACTCGCGATACTCTACTAAACCATCAATCGCGCATCGAAGAATTAGATGAATTTGTACAAAAACACCCGCTGGAACACGCAAAACATATGCGCATACCAGCGTATCTTGCAACAAAACTGGCCTCAATGCAACAGTAGTGTAATTTAACATATCAAATGCTACACATATTTTTGTGTACAGAGATAAAGAAATAGTTCATCACCTTTTTCTTAAAAAGTTCGCCTGTTAAAAGGACAAAAGAAAATTGAACAATTTCCTACGTACGTTATCTTCTTTCTTTTGAAAAAAGATTTTCGTCCACTCAAAATAAATTATGAGAAAATATTTTTCAATTCCAGGTATTGTAATTTTCCTATCGAAGGCCTTGCACTTGATTAGGGATATGCTCATCGCAGTAGTCTTGGGAACTTCACTTCTTGCAGATGCTTTCTTTGGAATATCAAAAATCCTAAGTCTAACAACCTCTCTATTTGCAAATGGTGTTTTCTCTACAGTTTTTTCTCCGATCTTTTCGCAGCTCTTGAAAGAGGATCGTAATTCAGCATTGCAATTTTCACATGAAATTCAATTGATACTTGCTTTCATAGGAGCTGTTCTATTTATAGCTATAGAGATATTTACAGAGAAAGTTTTGTTTTGTTTGATGCCAGGAATGCTTTCTTCTTCTGTAAGAGATGCCTTTATTACAACTGCGAAAATTGCCTTTCCACTCATTCTTTTTATCCCGCTTACGTCACTTTACCACTCAATGCTATGTGCACGAAGAAATTTTCCCTTCATAACCCTATACACGCTTATAACAAATACCATCTTAATTTCAGTAATCCTTTTCACAGGGAACAATAATGTCCTTCTCTTACACAATATGGGCTGTGCTATCGCATTATCCGGGATGATACAGATGCTTATCTTTTTATATCAACTTGAAAAAAGTGATCTCATCCCCGTTTTTAAACAATTTTCACTGAGTAAGAATGTAAGGAGCTTTTTCAAATGCTTTATCCCCTCAGCACTTGCATCAGAAGCACATCAAATAAATGCTTTAGTTGGCATTTTTTTTGCCAGTAAGATTCCACAAGCAATCTCCTCGCTATGTTACGCAGAGGGAATAATTCAGCTGTTTTTCATTCTCACAAATACATCACTTCAGAAAATAACTTACTCCTCAGTACGCACACAAAATATCAAGGAACTACTAGAAATACAGAATAAAACCTTTAAAACGAGGATTGCCACATGCATCCTCGTGACAATCATATTAGTTTTCATGGCAGAACATATTACTACATCATTGTTTTTACTTAGAGGAAAATTTGACATTCAATCTGCAAAATACACGACGCATCTGTTACAGATACTTGCTTTTGCTATTCCGGCACATCTTTTGAATAAAATCTTCTTAGAACCATTTCTTGCTCTTAATAAACTAAGAGCTCCAATGAGCTTTATAATTGCTTCAGTGGTTTTAAACACCATTATGAACATACTCCTAGTACCGTACTATTCGTATATTGGAATAGGAATAGCCTTGTGTACCTCAACATGGCTAAATACGCTTTTAATCGTCCTTTACTTAAGGAGAAAGCAAATATTTATCCTGAGGGAGAAAATTCCATATTTACTAACTACGATTTTTCTTCCGGCTTCTATAACAATTTTCTTCATACAGATTTGCGAAGCATTCATAGAGAGCCATCCGGGCATATCAACAATCTATCCGCTAAGGCTGGCTTCTTTAGTAATCGTCTGTACATCAAGCATATTCATCTACTATTTTTCGCTTTCGCGGCTTAAAAAAATTGCATGCAAAGGAAAGTGATTTATTGAACACAATCATTTCGCCTACATCCATTACCAAAGAACGCTTTGAAACTACGGACTAAAAAGCAACAGAATAACTTCAAACAAAGTGAACAGCATTATAAGGGAACAACAAAACTGTCAATCGTTCAAAAATGTGCTACATAACCTTTTCTATTTGTGGTAATTTCGCCACATAATCTTATTTGCTCTTTACACAAAACCTACCTTACAGTAGGCAATTCACAAAATTTCCATATGCTTAAACAAATAGATAAGTTACAAGCGAGAAATGAGCGAATCGTGTTTTTTATGGGTTGCTGTGCTGGCACACTTGTTCGCATTTTTGCTATATTCCACAGCAGGACGCCAGAAGCCCGTTTTTTATTATACAATTAGCACCCTCACCGCGATATTAAGTTTTATTGCAGCAGCAGTGCTAGCAATGAAAGGTAAGCCACTTATTGTTGAAGTATTTCAAGTCACACGTCACGTAGGAATAACCTTCGGGTTGGACAAAATTACACTGATGTTTGCCCTTTTATGCTCGCTACTTAGCATACCAGCGACAATATACGCAATCAGTTATATGTATGCAATCAAAGGAAAAAGAAAGGCTAGATTTTTCGCGCGGATTCACCTTTCACTTGCCATTACTATGCTTTTAGCATTCTCAGGAAACTTGCTGACAATGTTTATTTTCTATGAGCTACTCACCCTCGCGACCTACACACTTGTAAAGCATGACAACACAGAAAATAGCCTCAGAGCTGCACGAATCTACCTAGCTTATTTAGTTCTTCCATCAGTCGGATTACTACTACCTGCAATTCTCATAACATACAAAATTACCGGCAGTTTCACCTTTGATGAAAGCTTACATATCAGCATTGTTGGGCTCCCAAGGCTAGCATTATTCTTGATGTTCGCGTACGGAACAGCAAAAACTGCCATCTTTCCTTTACATGGTTGGTTACCAAAAGCAATGGTTGCACCAACTCCTGTAAGCGCGCTGTTACACGCCGTTGCAGTTGTCAAAGCTGGAATATTTTGCATGCTGAAGGTGACGAAATACGTTTTCATAATATCCGACCCAGCAAATGTGATTCTCATGACACCAATAACTTGTATTTATGCCTTTACAATTATCTTCGCATCTGTCGTTGCGCTGAAAAAACACTCCCTGAAGGAAATCTTAGCTTATTCTACTGTGAGTCAACTCTCGTATATTGGAATTACTTTAAGTATATTCACTGAAAACGCATTCCATTACGCGATTTTATATATGGTTCTACATGCCTTTGCAAAAATAACCCTTTTTTTTACTGCAGGAGCTATATACGCAAGAACCGGGAAGACAAGCACAAAACAACTTCATGGAATAGGAAGAGAGATGCCTGTGGCGATGTCCTCATTTTCAATAGGAGCACTTACAATGATAGGACTCCCACCTACTGCAACTCTTCTATGCAAGGCCGACATTTTATCAGAGGCATTGGCACAATGTAACTACATACTCATTGTCACCTTAGTTATAAGCACTGCCCTCAATTGCGGATACTTTCTACCGATTATCTTCAATGCATTTTTCTGTGAACCTATAGTAGCCCCTACTACGCGGAATACTCCGACTAGACAGAAATTGGACCCGCTTGCCCTGTCATATTTTTTTACTGGAAGTATCTGTGTCGTTCTTTTTATATACAAACTTCTTTAAAAACAACAGTGCTTATGCAACAGCAAAATAAACATCAAGACCTTCTACCGAGTAGCTGTAAATATTCATTTAACCAGGTGGTTATATGATTTCGGTTACTTAAACAACAAGATGCTTTTTTACAGGGTACTTTTATTTTCGTATCTTATCGATGCACTACTTACATTAATCCCAAAGTTGATACTGACAGTAGCATACCTTTTTTTCTCAAGTGTGATACTTATTGCATTTCTTACAGCTAGTATTTCCACTACTAAATATGCAATTCTGAATCCAGGTGAGAGCCTTCACTATCTACTTGGGTACCTTAAATGGATTTGGCTCAATAAGAGACATATCAGCCTTGAGCACTTTTTTTATACACTTGTTTCATTTACTACACCTTATTTGAGTTGGAAGTGCGTAAAAAAAATAGCCAAAACAACAATAAGAAAGCTCAGAAAAAGTGGAAAACAATACCTGAAAACTCTAAAACCACAAATACTGAAAAAGCTACTATATAAGTGTGCGCAATATCGTATAAAGCAAGATACACCTACAGGGAAAAAGAGCGTAAACAATGAGAACGAGCGTAGTAGAACACTCAATGAAACACGCTCTTATCTTTCTGATGCACCATCAACGCATTCATCACACAAAAACAGACATGCAGATCAGCATCTGCAAGGAATGAGTAACAACACTACTCCAAGAAATACAAACCCACCGAATACAAGTGAAGAAAAACAGGGTCACGAATCAGATACAGAACGCTGATAAGAAAGAGCGTCTAAAAGTCTATTAGAAAGGCTCCTGAGATACAGATTCACATCAACAGATGCTCCTAGGTTACCTAAAGACATCTCCGCATTATCCACTTTACCATCTAAAAATTGTATAACCGCATCCAAAAACTGTGAGGTAGAGGTATAGATAAGATGATTCTCGACATGCCGATTGAGCAATTCGAGGTTCAACTTAGAAAACTCACGAATGTACACATAAGGCGAATTGAGGCAAACAAAGTTGTACAACTCTTTCCTCTTCGAATCATCTAAATACTCACGTGGAAGCTTAGCAAGGTGGATAGCAGCGATACTTGCATAGGGCTGATGCTTTGCAGCCACGATACTCTGTAGTTTTCCTTTCAAATCATGCAGATTTTCTGTGCTGAGAGCATTGTAAAGCAGTATACTTTCCCTCAGCGCTGGAGCTTTGTCAAAATGTTTATATAGAGCAAAACTACTCAGGCCAATAGCACACACAAAAAGCACTAGAGACACCAAATAAAAACTTTTGCTTCTCTCAAAAATCATGCCGTACCAATCGATCATCTATCCACCTCACCGAAAACAATATCCAAGGACCCAAGAATAGCAGGTACATCAGCAAGAAGATGTTTCCGAGAAAGGGTATCAAGAGCTTGTAAATGAACAAACCCAGGTGCACGGATCCTACAACGATAAGGTCTATTCGTGCCATCAGAAACAATGTAGACTCCAAACTCCCCCTTCGGAGACTCTACTGCAAAATACGTCTCTCCCTCTGGAACATGATAACCCTCCGAATAAAGTTTGAAGTGATGAATAAGAGCCTCCATAGAAGTTTTCATCTCAGCACGACTCGGTGGGGCAATTTTCCTATCATCCACGACAACTGGCCCTTCTGGAAGCCTATCTATACACTGTTTGATAATTTTAACTGACTCATACATCTCAGCCATTCTCACCAAATATCTATCGTACGAATCACCGCAATTTCCTACTGGAATTGCAAAATCCAATGACTCATACACCTCGTATGGCTGACTTCTGCGTAGATCCCAAGGTATACCAGAAGCACGCAAAACTGGTCCAGAGAAACCAAGCGCAACTGCTTCCTTTTTACTTACTTTACCTATATCAACTAAGCGTTGCTTAAAAATTGGATTATCTGTAAGAACATCCGCCACATCATCAAGCTTATGTGGGAAACTTTCTAAAAAGGAGATTATCTCCTCATCGAGACCATCCGGTATATCCGCAGCAAGTCCCCCAGGACGTATATACGCAGCATGGAACCTCGCCCCAGAAGCCTTTTCATAGAAGGAAAGCATCTTTTCACGCTCCTCGAACATCCAAAACAAGGGATTCATAGCACCTACATCGAGTGCGTGAGTAGTGACGTTCAACAGGTGATTCAAAATGCGGGTTATCTCAACAAAGATTACCCTTAGATACTGTGCTCTAGGAGGTACAGTAATGCCGAGCAGTTTTTCCACGCAAAGCGAATAGGCATGCTCCTGCGCCATCGGCGAAACGTAATCCAGCCTATCAAAATACGGTAAAGCCTGAAGATATGTTTTATGCTCTATCAGCTTCTCAGTTCCCCTGTGCAAAAAACCAATGTGCGGATCAAGGCGTTCAACCGTTTCTCCATCAAGCTGCATAATCAGACGCAGCACCCCATGCGCAGCCGGGTGCTGAGGCCCAAAGTTAAGCTCCTTTATTACGGTCATACCTAATACAAATATGAAAAAGAAAGGGCACTGTGTAACCCGGATACCAACCGTAGCTCGAAACCAGCAGAATCAGACGCTCCTCGGGCCGGGCTCGAACCAGCGACCCTGTGGTTAACAGCCACATGCTCTACCAACTGAGCTACCGAGGAAACTCCAGGGATTCTACTATAAAAGCCATGTTGAAACAAGAGGAAATGCAAAACGTATTTCAGGACTTTGCTCCACATCCATAAGTGTGAGAACACGTTTCTGATCAAATATCCAAACCACATGAAACGCACTTTATTCGACTGGATTTTTGTAAAGCTAAACAATTCCTTCTTTTCAGATAAGAAGTACAAATGACTGCTCTCGTTTGATCTGCGAGTATAGAAAACTAATAAGAGCAGACCGAAAAAAAATGACAGAAACATACACACATCCCAGATACCCTATTTCAAGCGGATCTGATAGACTCAGCAGGGAGAGTACTTTCTCTCGCAAAGCTTTGCAAATCGCGTGAAAAGGAAAATACGACTTGCATCGACGCCACCTTTGGAGCCACAAAAAAGATACCCTATTTCAAGCGGATCTAGATAGACTCAGCAGGGAGAGTACTTTCTCTCGCAAAGCTTTGCAAATCGCGTGAAAAGGAAAATACGACTTGCATCGACGCCACCTTTGGAGCCACAAAAAAAGTAAATCACCACCCAGCTATCTCTGAACGCCGCATCTCAATAACATTAACAAATTGAAAATGCGCTCCTCATCTCACAAGCAAGTATTACAGCGAACAACTTACCTACCTGATAAAATCAGCACCGAAACTGCTTCTCAACACTTCTGGAACTTCAATAGAACCATCATGCATCTGATAATTCTCCAAAATTGCAACGATAGTTCTACCAATAGCAAGAGAGCTCGCGTTCAATGTGTGCAAAAAGCCCTTTTTCTTCTTGAATTTATACTTAATTGCTAACCTTCTAGATTGAAAATCTCCACAGTTGGAACAACTAGAAATCTCTCTGTAACAGCCTTGAGATGGAATCCAAACTTCTATGTCATATGTTTTTTTTGCGCAGAAGCCGATATCACCCGAACATAAATTGACAACTCGGTATGGTAGTTTCAGCTTCTGTAATAGACCCTCAGCTATGCATAGCATTCGCTCGAGTTCCTCATCCGATTTTTCTGGTTCTGTTACCGACAAAAGCTCTACCTTGCCAAACTGATGTTGCCTTATTATACCTTTAGTATCCTTGCCACTGCTCCCTGCCTCAGAACGGAAACATTCACTGTAGGAAGTCATCCTAAGTGGTAGTTCAGCCTCCCCAAAAAAATGGTCAGACACAAAGTTTAGCAGAGTAACTTCGCTTGTTGGAACCAATCGCATCCCGCCATCCACCTTAAATGACTCTTGGGAAAACTTCGGTAACTGCCCAGCTTTATACATAGCATCTTCTTTTATTAGGTACGGTAGAAAATATTCACGGTGACCATGCTCTATATTGTGCTCGAGCATGAAATCTTTGAGCACTCTAAACAATCTCGCCCCTTTGCCAATGAATCCAGAAAACCTTGCTCCTGAAACCTTAGCAACGTTCGAAAAATCCAATATTCCCAGAGCAACACCAAGTTCATCATGGGCTTTGGGTTCAAACCCAAGCTCCCTAACCACACCCCATGACTTTACTACAACATTAGAGCTCTCATCTTCACCTATTGGGACGTCCTCAGCCAAAATGTTAGGTAAATCTAACATCATCAATTCAAGCTGCTCACAAATTTTTTGGAGATCCTCCTTAACCTTCAGAATTTCCTTATCTATCACTTTGGCCTTTTCACAGAGCTCATTTTTGTCCTGCTGAATAAGCTGAAAAGATCTCGTCAATTCGTTTTTGCTTGCTTGGAGGTTATTAAGTGAAGTTAGACAACTTTTTCGTTCTTCATACAGCGTAACTATAGGTGAAGGATCAAACCTTAGGCCACGCCTCTTCATTGTTTCAGTAAACCCTTGCGGATTAGAGATTATATATTCGAGATCATTCATTATTCGTTTGTCTGTGCAACTCAATGAGAATATACAGCTTAACGTAGTCACTTTGTACTCTTCGGATACGATGTACAGTAACACAGCACTTCTTTTAACAACTTAGAACTCAGAAAACCGCAACAAACCACTAGGAAAGTTCGAATAAGACACTCAAGTGGCTGTTTCCATGGGAAACAACTTTTCTCAACAATTCTCTTATTTAGTCCGGTGAACTATTGCTAGACGCTAGGAAAGTATTTCTCTTAAAATGTATCTCTCAGCATCCTGAGGCTGGTTAAAAACCTTAATTCCACTAAACTTATTCCTAAACCAGGTTAACTGCCTTTTAGCATAATTACGAATGCTCTGCTGACTCATTGCAACCATGCGCTCGAAAGTGATTTCACTCCTTAAATAGGAAGCTATCTCTCTAAACCCACATATGGTTGTTACCGCACGATTTTTGTAAACCGCCTCATTTTCAATAACTGAAGCCACCTCATCTATCGCGCCTGAATTCACTGCTTCGAGAAACCTCTTATTTATTTTGAAGTAAAGAGACTCTCTATCTGACGGAACAACGGATATAACATCAATGGAATCATACGGGATCTTGTATACGGAAGACTCTCGATACAACTCCTGAATCGTCTTACCAGTGTACAGAAAGTATGCAACATCTCTCACCATCTTGTATGAATCGCATGAAAACTCCGATAAATCCCTCCCTGCTTTACCAACAAAACGCTCAAGAAAACCAGAGGGACCAAGGGCATCAAGCTCCATAGAAAGATCCTGTACAAGAGAATCAGGCAATGAAGGGAGAAGACTAATTCCATGCATCAAGGAATACACATACATTGGTGTCCCACCAACAATCAAAGGTACACCTTTCTGCGCCCAGATACTTTGGAGACAAGCGGCACAATCACGCATCCAAGAAGCGACTGATGGAACAAAGTCATCAAAAACTGACAAGTACCCGTAAAGCATACCGCAAGAAGCCTGGCTTGTTAAAACGGGCAACTCCCTATAAACCTGTTTTGAATCAGCATTAACAACTACAAGCCTATCTGACACCTGACTGAGAGCACACGCAACAGAAGTCTTCCCAGAAGAAGTGGGACCTGTAAGAACGAGAACCCTCCGACTTGTATTGGGCATAGGCAAAGCAATTCCTACTGCACCAGCTCTTCTTCCTTCTGCTGAATCTCTTCCTCAGAGTCACACTCTTCCTGATGAGAATCTCCTTTGTTCCTTCTCACACCACGCATCACACCAGTAGGAATCTTCTCAAAGGCCTGAGTCCTGCGATTCCAAAAATACTTCCTCATGATCAACTTAGATTCAAACAAAATAACCTGATCATTACTGTCAATCAACATATCTTGGTCACCAAGAACAACAGCATTGTAGTACATCTCCTGCAATTTGTTCCTGAAAGCCTGTCTTATCGAATAATCCTCTTCGAAACCTACTTCTTCATTCATACTATTCCTACGATCAAATACAAAAATATAAAGGGTACACTTTATTATAATAAAAGCATATTATCTCATGAATGCAAACATCTATTTAATTAGATTAATTTAATAATTAAGAAAACAACCATTATCAAAAATATTGAGAGTACCCAAAAGACACCAACAAACCAAAACCCACTCCTATAAAACGCAGAGGGGTGCGGGAAAGAGTAGGGGTCCGTACAAATCTTCGGTAATACCTTAAATAACATAAGTTAATATTGAATAAACTAGAAATTCTCTTTATTCTAATAGAGAATGCTTTACTATAGCAACCAACGCATCTCAAAAAAGCCGCTAGACCTCCACGCAAAATAACTTATCTTTTTTTAACAGCTGGTCAACCATTTTAGTTAAACAACGTAAACGCGTCATGTATAATTCATAACGAATACCCCATCGTTCACATTGATGCTGACAACAATCCACTACTATCTCGGAACAACATTACTTTTCCTCGGTTTCCTATCAAGTCTCATGAGAAAACCCGGGATATTATTTCTCTTGAATTCACTTACTTTCATCACTCTTTTTCATGCACATTTATCAGATAATTTCCTCCTTCAGAGCGTATACTCAAGCTCCCATACAAACCTTCCATTTTCTTATAAACTCGTAGCAGGCTGGGCGACCCATGAGGGATCCATGATCCTATGGATCTGGGCACTTTCACTATATCTATTTGTATTTTCGAGAAAATATAGGGATTCAGAAATCTACAAAACCGTCATAACAGTACAATCTTACATTGTATCTATATTCCTGTTATTCACAATTTACTCAAGTAATCCATTCACACTCTTCATTCTTGCCCCATCTGAAGGCGCTGGGCTAAACCCGATTCTACAAGATACAGCTCTCATGGTCCATCCACCGATTCTCTATCTTGGATATGTTGGAACTTCAATCTGTTTTTCAATTGCAATAGCAATCTTATTGACGGGAAAATCCGGAAAAGAAGAGTTTAAACTGTTGAACTTCTTTCTTCTACTTGCATTCACCTTTTTGACATTTGGTATAGCACTCGGTGGATGGTGGTCATACAGAGAACTCGGATGGGGAGGGTTTTGGTCTTGGGACCCGGTAGAAAATATATCACTATTCCCATGGTTACTTATGTTAGGTGCAATACATTCATCATTTCTATCAATCAAAAAAGGGAAATCTCACGCTCTTTCTGTAGGACTTTCAATCCTTGGGTTTGTTACAGCAACATTCGGTACCTTTATCACTAGAATGGACCTTACAGATTCTCTTCACACATTTAACACAAGTACAGAAAGTGGAATGTACTTACTGATAGTAACTAGTCTATTATCGCTAATCTCAGCAATTATTTTCATTGTAAAATTCCGTACTCTTGGTAACAGTGGCCCAAGCAGCAACATCGATACAGAGTCAAGAGACTACTTAATGTCAGCACAGACTATTCTGTGTTTTGGATTATTTATAGTGTTACTTTTGGCAACATTTGCACCAAAGTTCTCTAAGACATTTGGCTACGATTCCGTTTACATAATGCAATCTTTTTACAACACTGTTTCCGGAGAAGTTGCTGGAACCTTAGCGGTCTGCGTTTGCCTGTTTATCATATTGAAAAGTAAGGAAAGGTACACAAAATTCATCGTGTTAACCTTGGCTGCTATAGCGCTTTCATTAGGAAATTTCGTAGACATTCTTACTGCTTCTCTCTCGGTTTCAGGAATGATGACAATGCTTAGTATACTGAGCAAACATGTAAAAGACCTACAGCAAGAGCGTAGCATAAGAGGATTCTTCACAACAAAAAGGAATGCTTTCTTTCTGACACACTTTGGTTTTGGACTATTTCTTTACGCAGTAGCCGGATTTGGATCAAATTCACTGGAAAAAAAACAATACTTTCAGGTTGGAGAACAGCTTGTAGTAAAAAAACATGTTATAAAGCTCATAGATTGCAGCAAAATTAACAACGATCTTTTTTCCGGTATAAGGGCTGCTTTTACCATTAACGGAAGAGCTAAATTGGAACCAGAATTGCGATTTTATAAGCATCAAAACACTCTTAACGCGGAGTCAGACACCTTTCACCACCTATTGAGTGATATACAAATCCTAATAACTGGCGTAGACGAAACCCTAGGACTCGCAGTAGAAATTTATTATAGAGACAAAATACAGCTAATCTGGCTGGGACTAGCGCTCATTATATTGGGGACGACACACAAGTTACTAACTCACTGATCTGCAATCGATTGCACTCCAAGAGTTTCGGCACAATCACACTTCTCGATAGCACGTCTAACATCACCGTTTTCGATCTCAAACCGAGTTTTTACATTCACATATTCAATAACAGCGGAAACAGCTTTATGAACACCAAGACAAATGACAAGGGCAACACATACTGCTTTAATAGTAAACCCGAGGGGAAAAGTACCATGAGGATCTTTATCAATCTCGATTACGGCATTTCCCTCCATACCTTGAAGCACTTTAGCAACTGTAGAACAGATCCCTATAAAAAGTGAGAACAGAGGAAGAGAGATGTATGAAAACACACCCGCAGCTTTGTGTTGCGACTTTTGACTACTGGTAGTGAGATCTTTGCGGCGCCTTTCGTCGGCTACAATTATCCTCAAGACGGAGGCAGCAAGCAATATGGCCAGAGCTACAAGATCTATGAGACATTGGGCGCTGAAAGGCATTCCCCAAGATTTATGGAGCGTTCTGAAACCGTAAGGATGAAATATCTCAACAACTATAAGAACCTGGCTAGCAAGGAAAATTGAAGTTGCAAGAATTTCCAATGCAAAGCTCCCATTAACAATTGAAGAAGTACCCTCAGCACAATGCCTTACTGCACGGGAAAGTTCTGTATCAGCGATCTTTTCATGGGAGTTTTCTAATAGCTCGCGTAACTTTGCCTTTTTACGACCGGTATACGCAAAAGATACAGCACCAAGAATAAGTGATGTGAGCACTAATATGAGTGCTGCAAACTCAACAAAGGTCCAGATTTTACCCTTCAGATCACTTCTAAATAAACCCCGCTGATTTAGTGCCGATACAAATGAGACAAATATAAGAGAAGCTACACTCTGAACAACAGCGGAAACTGCAACAACCGCTTCAGCTTTTTTTATCTTTACGTACTGAGAAAGTAATTCAGTAGACTGAGTACTCTGAAGACGCTTATATTTACTCTTCTTTTTTCTACTATCACTAAACATCAAAACTCTCCAATGAAAGGAAGGTAAATTAACTAACCAGAAAACAGACAGTATGGGAAAGGGTGAAAATCCAAGTCGGATTACTACACAACATAACAGACACAGACTACAGTCTAAAAGAAAGACCCCTTAGCTCTCCAGCGAAGAGATTTAAAATTTGGTTGTAGTGCCAACTGCAAAGAGCAAGCGGAAGGAAACCCGCAGCTCCTGAACACCCGTTAGATTAGTTATAGCATATTTACAAGAAAATAACTCCATAGAGCCATCTTCTACCCCGTGCGGCAAGTATGTATAGCTACTAAAGCACTATGATAGGAGATAAATAGCAGAGCTATTAATCTTCATTGCACACATGGAGATTAAGCTTTCTATAAATCTACAAGCGTTATCTATGTCCTCTATATCCTCAGCAAAGTTTTGATTTTACTCTCAAAATATGAATTTATCATTCAATTATCATATGTTTTATACTATTATTTTTCAGAGCCAAGATCCTTAAAACAGGAAATCTGCTTTATCACTTGTCTTTTATTGTTCAAACAAATAGAATCGACAACATGTTTAGAACTTGTAGGTACAGTCCCCGTGTATCGTTATTGGCACTATGGGTACCTTTCAGGTTCGAGAAGCAGAGTAAGCAGCTTCTACACTTAATCTAATGGTAAGTTTACTCTCTATAGGACCACGTTTCTCATCTCGCTACTGAAATCTTTTCTTCGCATATGATAGGTAAACTCACAGGTGTGGTAGCAGACTTATATCAAGAATCTCTTATCTTAGAAGTAGGTGGAGTGGGATACAATGTCTTTACGACACGTAGACTCATTGACAGTCTTCAGACTGGACAAAACTTATCTTTATACATAGAGCATTATTTCTCGGAAAACGTAAACAAACTTTACGGATTTGAGTGCAAGAAATCGCAAGAAGTAGCGAGAATGCTGAGTAAAGTAAAGGGAATAAACTATAAGATTGCTCTGAGTCTGCTAAATCATCTCGAACTAGGAGAACTGATCCTCGCAATTCAAAATAAAGATGAATCTCGGTTAAAAATCAGAGGTATAGGAGAAAAGCTAGTAAAACGCATAATCACGGAAACATATGAAGACTTCTCGAAGTTAGACACATACATTCCTGGAACTGTTTCCTCCGCAAATGTACATAGAGCAAGCGAGGCCGTATCCGCACTAGTAAAGCTGGGTTTTCAACACAAACCCTCCCACAAGGTTGTCATGGAGATTATAATGAACCAACCTACAATTGAAATAGCTGAACTAATAACACTAGCACTCAAAATGCTGTAGCCTTTGTACAACCAAGCCACCTGCAACTCTTATCGAACTGCACCGCCTTCAACAAAAGCAATGGATAAGATGCTTGGAGAGAAAAATGTCCCCCTGACTTTAATGATACAGCGCAAAATATAATCCCGCTCAGCAAATTAGTAACACAATTTCATTGCAAAAAAGAATGGTAGCCGCCGACGAAAAATTCAATTGGAGTTAGTTTAGCTCAGTATCATTGATATATTACACTAAGGTGCCATAGTGATATCGAAAGATGCCTTAATACATGCTAATCCAGCCAAACATATCAGAAATTCAAGCAAAATAAGACTACCATCACTACTATGTTGCTGATGGAAATTATAGTAAAGTTACGTTAGCTGCTGGGCCTAACAAAGAAACAAGTGCGTAATAGTACATTTGAGCAAGAGGAGACTTTACAGGACCTGTCCATCAGACCGAAGTCTATTAAAAATTTTGTTGGACAGGAGCGCGTCATAGAAAATCTACAGGTTTTTATAGACTCCGCGCACAAAAGAAATGACTCTCTCGATCATGTCCTTTTCTGCGGTCCACCGGGTCTTGGAAAAACGACATTAGCGCATATTATAAGCAACGAACTGGAAAGTAGAATACATACAACCGCTGGACCACTGCTTTCAAAGGCAGGTGATATTGCGGCAATACTTACAAACTTGCACAAAAATGACATCCTCTTCATAGATGAAATACATAGATTACCTTCAGCTGTAGAAGAGGTTCTCTACCCTGCTATGGAGGACTATCATCTTGATGTCATTATCGGGGATGGAGCAGCAGCAAAGAGTATTAGAATAAATCTGGCTAAATTCACACTAATAGCAGCAACCACACGCATAGGGATGCTCTCCAATCCGCTTAGGGATAGATTTGGTATTACGCTTAGGCTTGACTTTTATACTATAAGTGAACTGCTTCAACTTCTTCAACAAGCAGCAGAAAGGTTGTCCATTAATATAGAAAATGCTGCCATCATAGAGCTCGCAAAACGCTCTAGAGGAACACCGAGAATCGCTCTTAGATTACTTAAAAGGATGCGCGACTTCCTTGAAGTCAGCGATTCTGACGTAATCACTCCCGAATTTGCAGACCTTGCGCTGAACAAGATGGAGATAGACCACTTTGGTCTAGATAAGTTGGACTACGCCTACATGAACTTCATAGCAAAAAATTATTCTGATAATCCAGTGGGTGTAAAGACTATTGCTGCAGCAATCTCAGAAAAAGAGGATTCAATAGAAGAGTTAATAGAACCATACCTGATAAAAATAGGCTTTCTGAATCGTACACAACGCGGCCGCCGTTTAACTAAAAAAGCATTAGACCACTTGTTGAACAATGAACCCACTAAGGTCGCCCTGGCAAAAGGATCAGTATGAAGTACAAACATATCCTTGGTTTTGTTCCGCGAGCGTAAATAACGCATTCGGGGTTCTTCTTAGAAAAGGTCTAGACAAGAGACCCCCATTACAATAAAAGAGCTCGCGTATGAGTAAAACTGTGTCTGTAAACTGCAGTTAGACCAACCACCAAGCCATGAACACTCAACTAAAAACTGTCTTTACTTCTCCTAAAGGGTAATAGCTTCCCTCACTAGAGCAGCTTGGTTAACTAGATGATTGTCCATGAAACCTTCTGACGGAACCGGATAGTAATCCCGGCCAATATACCTTAATTTCTTGGAATAGCGCTCCTCAAATACCTGGAACATGAAAGACCAGCCACCCATATTTTTGGGCTCCTCTTGACACCATACGAACTCTGCATCCCTGTACGCATTTAAAACATCACGGATTTCCTGATCCGGAACTGGGTAAAGTTGTTCTACTCTCACGAGTAATATTTCCTCTGACTCCAGTTCTGCCCGAAGATCATAATAAACCTTACCACTACAGAAAACTACCCGACGGATTGTCTTAGTCTTAGCATCAACACAATCACTAATTACGGGCCTGAAACTCCCTTCATAGAATTCTTCCAATTTTGAAACAGCCATTTTGTGTCTAAGAAGTGACTTAGGACTGAAAACTATCAAAGGCCTTACTACTTCACTAAGCACTTGTCTGCGCAGAACATGAAAAAAATTCGCTGGGGTTGTACAGTTAACTACACGCATATTGTTGTCAGCAGCAAGTTGTAAGAACCGTTCAATTCTTGCGGATGAGTGCTCAGGCCCTTGACCTTCATACCCATGTGGAAGCAGCATAACCAAACCACTCCTACTGAGCCATTTTGACTCAGCAGAGGAAATAAATTGATCTATAATAATCTGAGCGCCGTTTGCAAAATCACCAAATTGCGCTTCCCATAAAACGAGTGTCTTTGGATTAATAAGGCTATAGCCATATTCAAACCCCAATGCAGCATACTCAGATAATGGAGTAGCAACTACTTGCATTTTTGCTACGTCGGAAATGTTATTCAGCAGGCACAGCTCCTCCCCTGTAGACTGAGATGTGAGAACAGCATGCCTATGCGAAAAAGTACCCCTTTTACAATCCTGTCCAGCAAGCCTTACTGACATCCCATCATGCAGTATCGTCGCAAAAGCAAGATTCTCTCCATTTCCCCAATCTATATCACATTCAGCCATAATGGTTTCTTTCCTCCGCACGAGCAACCTCAGTACCTTGGAATTAACATCAAACCCTTCAGGAATATGGTTAAGTCTTTCAGAAAGAGAAAGAAGAACTTCCTTAGGCACTTTCGTTTCCACTCGAGGCTCATCACTACCTTCTTGCCCAACATATCGTTCCCAACCTTTCTGGATCAAACCCTCATAGCTAGGTTTATAAGTCTTAGCTTCCTTCAGCTCTCTATCAAGAAGACCTCTGAAATTTTGAGTAAGCTCTACAAATTTATCTTGTGAAATAACACCTTCCTTTATAAGCTGCTCACCGTATATATCAACCGACCGCTTATGCCTCTCAATCACGTCGTACATTTCTGGCTGAGTGAACTTTGGTTCGTCTATCTCATTATGTCCATAACGACGGTAAGAGACTATATCAATTATAGCGCTTTTATTGAATGCATTTCTAAACTCCGCAGCAAGCAAGGTGACATAGAACACTGCTTCCGGATCATCTCCATTGACATGAAAAATAGGAATATCAAACGCCTCTCCAATAAAGGAAGGGTAACGTTGCTTTCTTGCATCCCGTGGTGGAGTAGTAAAACCTATTTGATTATTAAGTATAATGTGGATCACACCTCCTGACTCATAATTAGGTAACTCCTCCAAGAGCATGGATTCATATACCACTCCCTGCCCAGAAAATGCAGCGTCACCATGTAAAAGCACAGGGAAGACTACCGCACCGAAATCTCTAGAACCACGCGCAGCACCAATAAGCACCGGGTCAACAGCATCTAGATGCGATGGATTATGCAATAACCTCACAAATATAGTCTTTTCGCTCAGGAAAGACTTCCGCTCACAAGAAGAACCATAATGATATTTCACATCACCATGAACTTTACATTCTTCCGGAAAGGGTGACTTACCCTCAAAACCATTGAATAGAGCCCGATACTTTTTCCCGAATGTATTAACCAAGGCATTCAGCCTCCCCCTGTGAGACATCCCGACTGTGACATCCGTACACCCAGCATTAGCTGCAGCTTCTATTATGGACTCTAGTGCAACTAGAGCAGTATCACATCCCTCAACAGAAAAGCGTTTAACACCTCTAAACTTGGTGTTAACAAATTCCTCGAGCCCATTTACCTTTATCAGGACATTTAGAAGAGCAAGCTTATGTGATGTATCCAAAGCTATGCGACAAAATGGTCTCCCTTCAAGCTTCTCTTTCAGCCAAGTAACCTCATTATTATCGCTTAGATGCATAAACTGCACCCCAATATGTCCACAATAAACAGCATGCATTTCACGTGTGACCTGTTCGACTGTCAGCCCACTTGGAAGAACACACGATACATCACTCAATCCATGAAATTCGGGATGAAGTTCTGACCTCACTACTGGCTCAACCAGCCCAAGAAGATCTAAATCAGCAGCGAGATAGCCAAACCTTCGGTAAGCATCCTGCAAGTCTCTGATTTTTACATCAAGTAGAAACTGCTTATTAACCGTAATTCCTCCAACAGCCCCCTTATCTTTCTGGACAAATGATACATTCGAGAACACATTTTGACTCTCAGAACACTTTGTACAATCTACTGAGCTGAAGAAAGCTCTCCAACTTGGATCAACAGAATTCGGACTATCAAGATAGGCTTGGCGAACTTTTTTCAATAACTCATCATCTGCGACTTTCATGGACTTTCTTTTTATGCACCCTAGAGATGCCACCCCAGTCTGATATTAGACTATAACTTTTAAAGGTGAGCAATATTTTTGGTGAATGAATACACCAAATAGAATTTCATTCAGTGAAATCTTCTACATTCCTAAGACTCTCAACGAACAAATGCGGAGTCTATATCATAAGAAGGGTCTGAGAAGTGTAAAACACTCTATTCTATAAACTCAGAATTTCCAACAAACCGCATGCTAAAGGCGCCCTTTCGCACTAAAACTGGTCTTTCCCCAGAAATATCAATAATAGATGAAACGATACCTTTAACCCCGCGATTATCACATATAATGTGACTGACCCTTTTCTTTACGTAGTTCCCTATTTGAGTAAAATTGCTCACCGCTGGTCTACCTGAAAGATTTACACTAGTCGCAAAAACTGGTCGTTTGAACATTCTAAGGATTTTAAGCGCCACCTTCGAGTCCGGAATTCTCACTGCAACTTTCTCCGGAAACCGGAACCTGAAATGAACGCTTTTCTTACGCCTAACTATGAACGTCACTGGACCGGGACAACATTTCTTTATCAGATTTGCCTGAGATTTATTGAATAACGTAAAGTTTTCCAAATGTGTAATACCTGCCACCATAACAGGTAAATTCTTTTTGATATTTCTTTGCTTAATATCATATATCCGCGACATGGCACGATAATTTGATGCATCACAAGCGAGTGCGTACACGGTCTCAGTTGGGAAGATAACAATTCCACCAACGCGTAGAAAACTAACCGTCTCAAAGATCATATCTCCAAAGAGAGACCATCGTATGCTGGCCTCACATGATTAACACCACTGACTTCTAGCCTGGCAACCAGATCGTCATACGCTAATTTATGGGTCATATGGGTGAAGAAGGCACTTTTTGGTCGTATGAGATTTATATATTCCAGAGCTTCGGCAAAATTAGAATGAGCATAGGAACTTTCATAATCAAAGCACTCAATAATAAAAACCTCTAGCTGGAGGGAGTGCAGAATATCAAGAGCACGAGTCGGTATTAAACGAACATCCGTACAATATGCAAACTTTCCATTTAGAATAATTCCACAGCTATTTATGTTGCCATGTGTCTGAGGGAAGATCATGCAAAACATATCCCCAACAGCAAACTCTTTATAGTATGGAACAACCCTTGCACTAAGGTAGCATCTTTTCCACATTGCATTACTTAAATGTCCTGACTTGAAAAGATATCCATAAAGAGTCTCTATATGAGAGATAGTAAATTCGTCACTGAACACGTGAATACAATTTCCCTCTGAGGTGGCAAAGGAAGAAAGCTCATGAGTTCCAGCATGATGATCGAAGTGTATGTGTGTGTAAAAAACCTGATCTACACTTGAAAATCCTTCCCGCATTGCCTGGGCCCGCAAATCCGGTGACGCGTCTATGAGTAAGCATGTAGAAGAAGTCTCTACAAGAACAGAACACCTTGTTCTTTTATCAAGTGGATTACTTGACAAACATACCGAACATGCACAACCTAATACCGGCACACCTGAAGAATTGCCACAACCCAAAACCGTAATCTTCATTCCCGATCTTCCCGTTCAGATATCCAAGCTGCCTGTATGGATTCTAGTATTCGCTCATTACAAGCATTGGGATGATCTTCAAAACCCTCTAGTGAGAGAATCCATTCGCGCAAATCAGTAAATCGAATATTAACATTATCTTTATCGGGATAACGCAACTCCAGGGCGCTCGCTATATCCTCAAAATCGTTCCATTTCATTCAACAAAACAAAAATAACAGAACCTGCACTAGAGACAGTATACTTAATCCCACAAGTTCCAAACACCGGCCCAGATTGTAGCGCGCGCAGGCCCGCCTTACAACAGGCTTAATACAGGTTATTTTGAAGCATTCCTACTTACGGAAGACAGAATATTCACCAAACCCACTGACAAGCACACAACCCCGCTCACCAAAAGGAAGCACTGAAAAACATCAGAGCCACCATACAAAATAAACTCATGGAATACCCATGGGGAGAGTTGAACTCCCAAGGCCAAAAGGCCCACGGATTTTAAGTCCGCTACGTCTACCATTCCGTCACATGGGCAGAAGAACCTTACATCTTACTGGAAAAATATTCGGTTACCAAGTTCGGCTCCATTACAACAGGATACGGGACATCCTCAAACTTCGGCAAAACCAGCAATTTAACAGATCTCTTTTCTCTATTCACTTCCAAATAGTGTGGAGTTTCGGAATTTGAAGCAAGTGCAGCAACAACACAAGGAATATTACTAGCCCTATCCCTTATCTGGACAACATCTCCTTCCTTCAACGTGAAGCTGCAAATGTTTACTATTTCCCCATTCACGGTAACGTGCTTATGCGACACCAACTGCCTGGCAGCAAAAATCGTCGGAACCATACCGGACCTG
This sequence comes from Neorickettsia sp. 179522, assembly GCF_001593535.1. Taxonomy (NCBI): domain Bacteria; kingdom Pseudomonadati; phylum Pseudomonadota; class Alphaproteobacteria; order Rickettsiales; family Anaplasmataceae; genus Neorickettsia; species Neorickettsia sp. 179522. Next base: position 504,392 of record NZ_LNGI01000001.1, read on the forward strand.
TATAAAACTGAGCTAACACGGCTCTCAAGAAGAGAAATTAAATTATCATTCGTGTTGCCCTTACCTCTATAAGCCTTACCGAATACGTTCGCGAACTGCTTTTTTCCAATAACATAGTAAGTTCTAAAAGCACGCTGGGCAGCGTTCTGCTTATAAAAATCCGAAATCTTTTTTACTGGAGCTCTCCCATGTTGTCCCGGACCATAATTCCTTTTATGAACTGGATCCTTCTGCGACCCCCAGAGACTTGCTTTCATCTGCCTGCTTACCCTGAACTTTCTTCTTATCGTAGTTGTCATGGTCGTATAAAATCACCAGTTACTTCTAACATGTCACGACCTTTTGAGCAACAAAGAAACGAATATTTCTCTGACTAAAGAGGACACAATCTTGTAGTGATCGATAAAATACGAAAGATCTGAGCAAAGTAGTACTATGATCTGTCTCGTAGAAATGCACTTACAGTCATGAGGATCGAGATATCAAAGGAACGAAAATCATGTGGCTATACAAAAGCAAGATATTGTCTATACACTTTCTCTAAGGAAGTGTGCCGAGGAGATTCTTTTTTGATTTGATTTAATTGAATGAGCATTACTAACCTTGTTCATTTTATATGCCTGCCAGGATTGGTTCCGGTACTCAAAGTGCTATGAGTAAAAGAATTAGAAAATCCTTTATTTTGCTATCTTGTTTGCTTTTTTCTTTGATTTGTATATTCGGAGGAATAAACCTTACCTATAGATTAAGGTACTTCTTTGATACTCTGCTGATAGAGAACGGATACACCGTGAGTAAAGTGGAGACTAGAGGTTGTAATTATGTGGATAAACAACAGATATTCTCATTTGTTGAACCATATGAAGGTAGGAATATACTCTCAGTCCCACTTACGGAAATAAGAAGTAAAGTTCTTCAAGAAAAATGGGCTGCCAAAGCATCTGTAATAAGAAAATTACCCGATACGATCATTATCATTGTAGAGGAGTATAAACCGCTTGCACTGTTAAACGATGAGAGCGTCATAGCTGATGATCTAGTTACAGTCATTCCGTTAAAAACTCCGCAGGAAAGGGAACGTTTCCGCAACTTCTTGAAAATCGAAGCAAAAAGTTTAAACAAAGGGATAAAACTGCTGTCAGAGTTGCGCAAAAAAAATGTAGCCGAAAGATTTTAATCAACTTACATAAATCCGAGATCCCCTCAACGAAAAACCGCAACATGATACTAAAAATCAATTAGATGACGACTCCTAGATGAAAAATATAGACGGACAAAGCACTAAAGAATATGAAAATCCATTCGTGAGCAGAGAGCAAAAAAAGTGTAATGCCACAGATGACAAATTACCTTAAAATACCTCTGCAACCCTATCAAAAGATGCACAACTTAATTTTGAGTGTGATGCAACACAATTCAGAAAGTATCATCCTCAAAAATTTCCAATTAACAGGCCTGAGAATCTATTTTAAGATAGAAAAAAATTCTTGAACTTCTCCTTTGGTGTTAGCAGCAAAAGCGCCTCTTTTTGCTACGGACTCAAAAATTGATGTACTATGAGCTACACAGGCATGCCTGGCCGAAGCATATACTATTACTCCCTTTGGGGACAGAGATTCCTCAATTGCGAGTGCAATCTGAGCACAAATCCTCTCTTGTAACTGCAATCTTTTGGTACAAGCACTTACCACTCTTCCGAGACTCCCGAGAGTTGTGATAGTCTTATCCGGGATATATCCAATAGAAATATATCCAGAAATAGGTAGAATGTGGTGTTCACAAAAAGAGAGAAAGGGAGTCCTTTTTAGCACCAGCAAAGATTCACCCTCATCAGGATTCTCCATTCTCATAATAAGAGAAGAGAAGTCACTGCATGCGTAACCAGAGAAATAGTTTGCAAGTATCTTAAGAAGTAAGTGTGACGCGCCGCGCAGTCCTAGGTGGTCAGTCTCACCTACCCCGACATCGAAAAAATCTTTAACATCGCCTTCAGATAACTTCTGCACCACTGATAACCTCTATCAATTCCTTTGTAATCTTCTCTTGCCTTGCGCTGTTATAGCGACGTCTGAGTTTATCGCCTACTTCCTGGGCATTCTTAGTTGCACCATCCATTGCAAGCATTCTACTCATATTCTCACTTACCTTCGCTTCCCTCAGGCAGACATAAAGCTGCGTACACACATACTGGACGTAAAGAGAGGTAAATAACTTCTTATTTTCCGGCTCAAGATGTGAAGTACACACATCATGAAAGAGAAAATCACTAGCAGCAGGTATCCTAAGTAACACAGAATGCATATTCATCACACTCTCACACTTGGTATAAAGGCAACGAAAAACAGCGTTACTACCTAAGCTGGTTACCAGCTTATTGAAAAAGCAGAAATCCACATCATCGCTGCCTGAAGTATTTGTGCGGGCAGATCGAAACTGCTCAGCAAAAAAAGAAATTTTCTTTCCGATGAAACAAAACGTAGCGCCGCTATCCTTAAATTCATTAGCAAGACTACGTAAATGCCTAATCAGCGAAGAATTATAGCCCCCACATAACCCTCTGTCCGCGGAGAAAGCAACCAACACATCTCCTTGCGCTGGAACATCCGAAGAAGATACTTCTTCACGAAATTTGCCAAATATCTCCAAAGACCGCAGTACCTCGTCTCTATAACGGCGCGCAGCTACCAGCGAAGTTCTTGCCTGCTTTAGCTTCGAAGTGGCAATCATTTGCATCACTCTGGTAATCTTTTTCGTAGAATTTACACTGTTAATTCGGAGTAAAAGGCTTTTCAGATTTGACACTTGACGATACAAAAATAAGCACTAGGCCTATAGAATCATAGCAGCTCCGTGGATTTTTTAAACACCAAAGGAATAAACCTTTTCTCCTTTTCCATTGCTAGATTGTTCATGAAGGTGCTCAAAATAACATTCGGTCTCACTTTCACAAAGACAGAAAACCAGTAAAATCACGAAAGGCTGAGCAACTAACTTTCACATTTCTGTACGTTTCTATGAAAGATAGTAAAACCAAGGCAACCTACGTACTTTTCAGCACTTATGAAATTTAGTTAAATGCATGATTCTGTACGTCAAATGAATCTTCCGCTACTCACACGTACTGCATACCCATCACTTAGCTAAAGCGCACATTTTTTCACGTTAAACAAAACGTCTAAAACAACGTACACTGAGCACATCTTACATTCATCGCTATGTGGAACGGAATTACGTAGATGAACTTTTTCCCTATACGTGCTTATCATCTGTTCATGAGTAACATCTCATATAAAAACTACCGAAAAATCCAAGGTAACTCCCAATCTATTTTTCACCCCATTTCTTACAACGTAACAAAGTTCTATAAGTGGATCAGCTGTTTTGCACCCTCCATTTATGATGAAGTTGTTGTACTTCTCGGAAATTCTTGCACACCCTACAGAAAACCCTGCATATCCAGCCTTGGCAACAAGCTCACAGGCTTTTTGTTCCGGCAGATCTTGAAAAACTGCACAAGCTGCTTCAGAAAATGCAGGTTGGAAATCCTGGCTTTTTCTTAACATCTCGAGCGTTAGCAATTTTATTTTCTCCTTCTCCATCCTACAGCTAGCATCAAAAACTGCTTCAACACAGATGTAATTCTTTGGCAGTGAATTGCCTCCATTTTCAAAACCTATTTCCTCGCGGGAAAGTGTGAGCATCTCTCCGTTCTCACAAAGAAAAGTTGCAGCCACTAAAAGATCTGCGCTCCTTCGATTATAAGTACTTGCATTCATTGCAATGGCACTTCCGATAGTACCGTGCATAACCGCAAAAAACTCAAAAGCACCAATCTCATTATCAAGCGCAAATCTCGCCAGAGTCGATTTCAGTACTGCTGCTCCGACTTTTACTTTCCCATCTGCGTATGATATGTACTCGAAACCCCTACCCAGTTTCAGAATAGGCTTATCTAGTACTTGGCATGCAAGAATATTGGACCCAGCACCTATAACGTGAAAATCGTTATTCTTAATGAAATGCACAAGTTCATTTGTATTGGTCGCACAAAGTAACTTGCCCTTACCGCCAACTCTGAGCCGAGTATACCTACTTAATTCAACTTCTTTCAGCTTATACTTCGCGTTACGCAAGGTTCATAGAAATAAAACAAATATCGTGATATCTTAGCAATCTCTGCTGCCATATTCCAAGCAGCGGACTTTTAGTTTGCGAAGTTATAGGATAAATGTTGCGGATCCGTTTTGTTGTACTCTCTATAATACTACTTCTCTGTTTGCCATCCTGCGGGAAAAAAAGAAGGGACTTTGCATCTTATCCACTCCAGAACCCTCAAGGAATAGATTTTGAAGGCGATCCTGACTTTGTATCAGCTTACATGAGATATATGGGCGTCGCAAAAGATCAGAAAAATGCGGGAGAAAGTGCAAGCATATTCGAGTTGGACAGTGTTGAAGAATTAGAAGAGTTTGACCCCGTTGATGCAGGCTGGGAAGTCGAAAAAATCCCTCCGGGAAAAACAGAATTTGAAGAGTTCCTTACCGATAATTTGGATACCTTGAAAAGCAATGTCGCGGACACTTTCAAACAGGCAAAGGAGTCGTTTGATGCAGTCATAAACGTAACAAAAAAGTCGCTTCCCGAACAACCCGATGGTCGTGCCAAAAAGCGTGCTGGTAAGCGCGCTAAAAGCACCTTCCGAAGCACCACTTCTCAAGCCAGATCAACTAAAGCAAAGAACAATCAGAGTATTCCAGAAATAGCAGATACCACTAAAGAAACAGAAACCGACGATTTAATCCAAGATAGCACACAGGAAAGCGGCGCAGCTTTTGAAAACATTGATCCAAAAAGCGAGCAAAATGCTAAAAACATTGGTGAGCTTCCGGAAGCCTCGCTTGTGGAGCTACCTGAAGTAGATGAAAGTAAAACAGAAGGAAGTAGCGCAGATGCTCTGCAGGAAGAGCAGATAGTTACCAACAAGGAGGAAAACTTAGATCCAAACAATCGTGGTGACGACCTTGTAAAAGAGAAACTTGATCATGATAAACTCAACCACGGAATCATAACAAATCAAGAGAGTTACGGAGAAAGAGCATCCCAGCAAAATACTCTCAAGCCGAATGCAATAACAGATGCAAAAGATTCGGTCTCCGGTGATACATCCACACTGAACGCAAAAACAGAGGATTCGAGTCCAGCCGGATTGTCTTACTCAGAAAGCATGGATGATAAAGAAAGTAAAACAGCTAAAGGTACTCAGTACGAAAATCCAACTCCACAAGCTGAATCCACGCTGAATGCAAAAACAGAGAATGTGGCACAACAACAAGACGATCCTGTCGTTGGTTTTTGTGACTGTATCCCTTCTTGTAGCTGTATGCATCAGAACAACACACTTGCCGCAGAGGAGAACGTGTCTCAACGAAATGATTCTGCTATCGATCCATGTGACTCCTCTAATTGCAGCAAAAGCGATGAAGCAAAGGAAGAGATTCAAGAAAGCATTCCTTCCACGGAAGGAGGTAGGGACACGCAAGTCACGACTGTTCCAAGTGGGGGCGCAGACTGCAGTATTGCAAAAGGCATAGGGCAGACTCTTGACAGTAGTAAAACTCTAACAAAAATCCTGCCAAGCTTGCCATTTTGTAAAAGCGAATGTGCCAATACGGTCATATACTCAACTGATCCAATAATAGAAAACGTCCGAGACGGTCACTCTGATGGAGAAAATTAGCAAAGAACCCGTTGTACAGTAGTTTCACAGTAGACCGCATGCTTTATACGGAAGTAGACCTGCGAGTGCACGGGATAACCAGAGTTTCCCTGTACCCATTCTACTTGCCGATATGAATGGTAGAACACACTTTACTAAACGACCCGGGCAATATAACTAGCGACTCACAATAAGCTGGGTGTTTAGAACTACCTTTCTTGACACCACCCAACAACTTCCCTTCTGTGACGCCAGTTAGAATAAGTATCGCATCCTGCCTTATGAGCTCGTCATGTGAATAAGACCTCTCAAAATCTGTAATCCCAATTTTTCGTGCACGCTCCCTCTGCTCACCATTCTTAAAGAGCAGTCTACCAACCATTCGTCCTCCAAGATTGCGTACAGCTATAGCTGATAAGACACCTTCTGGAGCACCCCCACTGCCCATGTATGCATCTCCAGCATTTCCAATCACCATTGAGACAATAGCTGAAATATCTCCATCGGTCACCAGTTGAACCCTTGCACCAACATCCCTAACTTCGGTAATGAGCTTCTGATTACGTTCTCGCTTGAGGATTACAACAACAAGCTCTTCGGGTCCTTTGACTCCCTTAGCAGAAGCAATTTTCTTCAAATTTTCAGCAACCGTATTGTCAAAACTTATATCACAGTCATAAGGCGTGTATATCTTTTCCATATAAACATCCGGAGCAGAAATTATGCTTCCGGGCTTACCGAAACCAAGCACAACAAGCGAACCATCCATAAAAGATGCGCAAACATCGGTTCCCTCTAATGGATCCACAGCTAGGTCTAAGAGTGGTCCTCCCTTACCTAGCACTTCTCCTACATGTAACATTGGCGCACAATCTCTTTCGCCTTCGCCTATCATAACGTTAATAGTTGCATTGACCTCATTCAGAGCATTCCGCATCACCTCTACAGCGACACGATCTGCCTCTTTACTATCACCAAGACCAGCCATGTCATATGAAGAAATCGCAGTTCTCTGTGCTACAGATAAAAACTCTAAAACATATGAATGCAGCATATTAATTACTCATCGCAGACACACTCCAGGAAGGTTACCCGAAATCCAAAAATTGGGCAAATTCACTCTAACCCATTGAAGAGATGACCACCATGATTAGACTCATGAGAAATACGAAATATTGTTTGGATAAACACCAAGCAACAGAAATCCAATGCTCCCTTTACGACACACATTATCACAATTATCAGAAGTCACAGCACACAAATTATTAAACAGGCATAAATAGCGCGCGTAAGCCAAAAATATACTTCCGAGGAAACGAGAAACTACACTCTAACAACTGTTGTATTCATCTTGTCGTTAATCTCGAAATGCATATAAAAAGCGCTATTTCTTCCTTTTTGTGGAGACCTTTCTTTTTGTTGTTACCTTCTTCGTAGATTTAGAGGTAGTTTTCTTTTTCTCAATTAGAAGGATCGCCGCTTCAAGAGATAACGATTCCGGACTTTCTCCCTTTGGCACTGGAACGTTCATCTTACCACACTTAATATACGGACCGTACCTCCCATTACGAATCTGTATCTCTTCACCTTCATAAGAGCCAAGAACGCGGAGTAAACTCTTGTCATGAATAACATAATCCTGTATGAAATGGACGGCTTTATCTAGTGTCATTTCATCCATTTGGGAAAACTGCAGGTTGTAGTACTTTGCATTCCAGAAAAGATATAGACCATATGGGCCAAGCCCCATTTTGATTTCTTTACCATCTGCCGGGTGTTTACCAAGTATTTTTGGTAAAGAAGCAATTTTATGAGCAAATTCTTCGTCTATAGAAACGGGGTCGACATCTTTTGGTATGCTACTATTTTTGCCCTTGTATTTAAGGTAGATACCGTAAGGACCTTTATGCAGACTGATATCCTGAGCAATTTGCTTAGGATATTCAGCATCATCATTGCTGTAACTGTTCACTATAAATCTACAAACCGGATAATCTGTACAACCAAGGAAAACTCCATAACGACTTACATTCAAGTGCATATACCCTTTTTCACATTTTGGACACTTATCACCCACCTTCACTTCTCCTGATACGAGCTTTTGTTTTGCAAGGGCACCGTTTACAAATGCTAAAACCTCAGTAATCGGAATTTTTTCCACCTCTTCTACATTAGAATGAAAGCTGTCCCAGAAATCGCGAATTACATCTAGCCAAAAAACTGTTCCATCTGCGACTTTGTCGAGTCTATCTTCTAGTTCAGCAGTAAAATGGTACTCAACATATTTGCTGAAGAAATGCACCAAAAACTCAGAAACTAACCTTCCCCTGTTCTCTGGAACAAACGACTTGTTGACAATAGAAGCATATCCTCTCTCCTGTAAAACAGAAACTACGGTAGCATAAGTTGAAGGACGCCCTATACCAAGCTCCTCGAGATGTTTTACCAACCCTGCTTCTGAGTAGCGATGGGGCGGCTCGGTAAAATTCTGCAGAGGCAACACACCACCTACTTTCACCTGAGTGCCTTTTGTCTGCTTGTTCATGAAATCTATAACATCCTGATTTTTATTTTTGTTCTTACCATGTGAAAACGCAGCATTAAAACCGTCAAAAACAAGCAGCGATGCCGACGCAGAAGTTTTAAACTTCTCGTTTTTAGAAACAAATGTAATGCTCTGACTACTCATAACGGCGTCACTCATTTGACAGCCAAGTGTTCTCTCCCATATGAGTCTGTAAAGCTTGTATTGATCTGGTGTGAGATAAGACTCAATTTCTTCAGGCGTACGAAAGATACTTGTCGGCCGAATAGCTTCATGCGCTTCCTGAGCGTTTTTCACTTTTTTCTTGAATAAAACAGGAGACTCAGGCAAATACTCTTGCCCAAAATTTTTATGAATAAATTCTCTTACTGCATCAACACTCTCAACAGAAAGATGAGTAGAATCTGTCCTCATATAGGTAATGAGCCCCTCAATTACACCACCTATCTCGATACCCTCATACAGCTTTTGTGCTAGACTCATCGTTTTCTTTACACTAAACCCAAGCACAGTCGAAGCCGTTTGTTGCATAGTGGATGTAATAAACGGTGGACTAGGCTTCTGCTTGAATTCCTTCTTCTTAATTTCTTCAACAAGGAATGGAAGTGCCCTAATTTCCTCAACAATCTTTTCAGCCTCCTCCGCCCCTCTTATGGACATTCTCTCGAGTTTTTCACCATTTATGTGTGAAAGTTGAGTAGGAATGACAAGACTTTCACCATCGATCATATTGACAGTCACAGTCCAATATTCCTCTGGTGTAAACAGGCCTATCTCATTTTCTCTATCGCATAAGATCCTGAGAGCAACAGATTGAACTCTACCGGCAGATTTACTTCCAGGTACTTTTTTCCACAAAACCGGAGAAATACTAAACCCAACAAGATAGTCAAGTGCCTGCCTTAGCCTTTGCGCACGAACAAGATTTTCATCTATTTTCCTCGGAGAGGCGATAGCATTTTGCACAGCGGTTTTCGTAATTTCGTGAAACACAACTCTGTGTACATCTTTAGGAAGCACATTGTTCTCCCTGAACACCTCGACAAGGTGCCAGGAAATTGCTTCTCCTTCTCTATCAGGGTCCGTAGCAAGGTAGAGTGCTGTCGCGTTTTTTACATCCTTAATTAACTGAGGCACCACCGTTTCACCGGTATCGGTAAGCTTATAGATCATCTCGAATGAGTCCGTTACATTTACAGATCCCTTTTTATTGGGAAGAGCTCGCACGTGACCAAAGGACGACAGTACCCTAAAGTCTTTACCTAAATATTGGGCAATGGCCTTACCTTTAGTGGGTGATTCTACTATGAGGACATTCATCTCTAAGAGACTTTTTATGAATGAAAATAACAAAAACTCAGAAACAACGCGGTGCTTCAGATAAAGAAATAAATCACCCCAAACAATTCAGCAAGTGTCGTTCAGAAAAACAGTCTCCCCTAATCCGAAACAAAAATGAACCCATACCTGTGCGGTGTAATAAAACTGCTGGGCACAAAACCTCTTGCATGGGGCAACCAACAAAAGGGTGCCCCAAACAAAACCCTAATTCAACCTGTCATTCAGAAATCCAGGCATGCTACATAGGAAGAAAAACGTTTGCACCAGCTTCAACAACTGTAGACTCCTCCACCAGGCTCGGAACACATTCTAAGGAAGAATGAGCGGAGGCAACTGAAGCAGACTCACGGATTAGACAATTAGTTCTAGAAGAAGTTGAATTATTTCTTGTGAGACCAGCACTTCTATTCCCCGCAGAAACAACTGCATCCGTCAATACTCCCGCACGCGAACTAACTTCTGGACGTGTAACCCTCTCCGATGAAAAAGCCGACAATCGAGTTTCACACACATCTGGAGAAACTTCTCCTGCACCAGACCCTTTTCTCTCATGACAAGAGCCATCTGCACTCGATGTTGTATGATATCTTCTCCATCCAGTGAGACTCGAACCCACGGTACGTTTAGGAGAATAAACAAGTTCTTCCTCAGCAACAAACTCAACATCACTCAGGTCAACATCCCACCTTGTTGCTGCACTACTAGCCAAAAATTCCCTGGCAATGTACAACATTTTTTCCTTCTTATATTCGCTTGCATAGGCGCTGGCAACCGGAGCATTACGTTCTGTGAGACGCAGACCTTCGTAAGATACTTTCACACCTCCACGCCTAAAAAGGCTCTCTTTAGTCACAACCAGAACGGAAAAGAAGTCCATTAAAGATGACAAGAACAAGAGCAACATTGTTGTGTTAATCTCTCTCTTCTGTGGAATTTCTTTCTTGAAGCGAAAGAAAACGGAATGAAAGCGCATACAGGAACCACTTGGATCCCCTTCAGAGTATCCTTCTTTCGGTGCACCGACCCTTATTGCATCCGCGCCCATTATCGCATTTATGCTCATGTAGATGGGACGCTTATCGAAAAACTCTTTAAACCCTTCTACCACTGTTGCTATGCTGCCTGATCCTAGGAGTAAACTGCGCTTTTCGCAGTCTGAGATAAATTCACAGAGTTGATATTCAAAAAGCTCAATAAAGAGGTCCCTGCTTTGCTCATCTACAATGCAGAGATTGCACATTAACCGGTTTGCATCTCTAATTTTTTTGGCCTCATGAGAAGTCTTTCGTACAACACCTTTGTACACGTTCCCATCTATCGCAACCCTCTCCTTTATCGCTGCGCTATATGGTTCTATAGATTCTGGACCATTCCGCCAGAGCTTGTTGACCAAATACGTGGGATTAGTTTTGTCAAAAACCAATAGATTATGAATTCCCTGTAGAACACCTTCATAAAAAGGCCGATAACCAACCAAAGAGCTGGAACCTTTCAACTCCACCTCAACAACTGCTCCATTATGCATAACACACTTACTTCTCAAGTAATAAAAACAAAATACTCTGCCTACGATTAGCTACATGCTATATGTGACAGCTATCAAGATTTAAAATAGAGTATTGCTAATTATGCGTTAATAGGCATTACTTCGCCGAACGAAAAGGCTAACTTTTTTTCAAATGAAAAAGAATAAATAACTAGGCTTCTATTGCTGAAAACAGTGCAGGTAATAACCCCTGAAGGACTTTTTCCTCCATTCAGAAATCAGAAAATGAGACACTCGTTACAATATAAACAACAAGACCCACCTCAGTTGGAAAGGATAGAAACATATCTCCTCTTCCAACTCCGCCAGCTTACTTCTTTATAGCAACAGTGAGACCGTTCGCGGTTGGTAGAATAACAGAATCGTACTTATCTGGATTACTAATCATTGTGTTGAACCGCTCCATAAATTGCCAAGCTCTACTATTGCTAGAGGGATTATTTTTTCCAAAGCTAAGTGTATTATCAGCTATAATGAGTCCGCCAGCTCTTATATTTGTCTCTCCCCATTCGAGATAAGTTGGATACCCCGACTTTTCTGCATCAATAAACAGCATATCAAAAGGACCAGAAGAGCTAAGTTCTAAAAGCTTCACCTTTGCATCACCTGTGAAAAGCTCTATCTGTGGAAAAGTGGAAAAATTTTGTAATGCAATTTGCGCGTATTCAGGATTCTTTTCAATTGTGTATACTTTACCGTCATTTCCAACCGCCTTTGCAATGCAAATCGCTGAATAACCACCTAATGTTCCGACCTCAACGACAGTCTTTACCCGATTCATTCTTATGAGAAGTGCTAGAATTGCTCCTTCTATCCGCCCAATTTGAATAAACCGCCTCTCATCAGAAAAAGTTTCCTCCCTAATCTTTTTCATCAACTGACATTCCACCGGTAACTTGGAAATGATGTATTCTTCAGCCCATGAATCCTCAAAACGCATTGCTAATACCGACTAAGATGACAATATGGAAAAGTGCTAACACGGAATTTGCATTGCTTCATCAACATACTCACGTCATAGAGAAGTATCATTCCATTCGGAACATTAGAAGCGTGCTTGAACCCTAGCCGTTTTGATTATAAACCCATTAGCACAAATCAAAGCTAACTTAAAAAAGCAACACAAGCACTTCGTTCAATTAGCACACTCAATGGCTGTAATTCAATAATTTACCGCATTACCTGTTGATGCATTTGGGACTTCTGCACACAAAAAGGAAGTACACATGCTAAGAAACAACATCCGGCTTGCATTTTATCCATACATGCGGAGAATAAAACTACCTTTGCACGATACTTTTCCTTCAGTTTTGCACGTTAGTCTGGACTCGTAAATACAGAGAAAATGAAGAAGAAACTAAAATCTGAAATAAGCTATTTCGATATAAAGCTTGAAGAGGGTATCGCTAGTCTTCCCTGTGTCATTAAAATCCTGATAGAGAATGCACTGAGAAATGGACAGAAAGATTCGATTGTGAGGGCATTGTGCAATTACAAACAGCACATTGGAAAGCTCACTGTGGATTACTATCCCTCTCGTGTGCTAATGCAGGATTTCACCGGCGTACCTGCCGTAGTGGATTTAGCAGCATTACGTGATGCCGTTTTTGAAAAACATGGAGACCCAAGAGATGTAAATCCAAAAATCCCGGTGGATCTTATTATAGATCACTCAATTCAGGTTAATTCTTACGGCAAAGCAAGCTCAGCTACGGAAAATAAGACAATTGAATTTCAAAAAAACATAGAACGATACAAACTCTTGAAGTGGGCACAAAAGTCCTTTCAAAATTTTAGAGTAGTTCCACCAGGAACGGGAATTTGCCATCAAGTCAATCTAGAGTACTTGGCGCAAGTCGTGTGTACAGAACTACAAGAGACGGAGATATTGGCATATCCAGATACCCTTGTGGGTACAGATAGCCATACTACTATGAGCGGGGGTCTCTCCGTGCTTGGATGGGGTGTCGGTGGAATAGAAGCTGAATCAGTGGTATTAGGTGAACCTATTTCGATGGTAATTCCTGAGGTAATTGGGTTAAAACTTGAAGGAAAATTAAAAGCTGGTCTTACTGCAACTGACCTGGTTTTACACATTACGCACTTACTTCGAAAGCACAAAGTCGTAGGAAAATTCGTTGAAGTCTTTGGTGAAGGTGTAAGGAACCTTTCTGTCGCAGACCGAGCAACAATAGCAAACATGGCACCTGAATGCGGTTCTACATGCAATTTCTTCGCACCGGACCAAAAAACACTGGATTACCTCGACCTTACAGGAAAAACGCAAGAGCAAATTGACCTAGTGGAAGATTACACAAAAAGTCAAACGATGTGGGCAGATTACGCACGTGTAACAGATTTCGTGGACGTGATTAACCTGGACCTCTCTGAGGTTCGTACAACCCTTGCAGGACCAAAAAGACCCCAAGACAAGATATCTCTCCACTTAGTACCAGAGACCTTTAATGAGATATGCCTCCATTACGAAACAAAGGTTAAGACTCCTGCGCCTAATGAAAACCATATTCAAGTACCGCAAACCTCTATAGAGAAAGAGGCGAATCTGTATGCGGATTTGCCTAGGCTTGAGAATGGATCCATAGTGATTGCAGCAATCACGAGTTGTACAAATACTTCTAACCCATCTGGAATGATCGCAGCCGGTCTATTGGCAAAAAGAGCCGTACAATCGGGGCTGAGGGTAAAGAACTGGGTGAAGACATCTCTTGCGCCCGGATCTCAAGTTGTCTCGGAATATTTAAAGCAGTCTGGACTACAAGAGTATCTCGACCAGCTGGGTTTTAATATAGTAGGCTTTGGTTGCACAACTTGTATAGGTAATTCAGGTGAATTAAAAGAGGAAATCTCTGAAGAAATTGATAAAAAAGACCTGATAGTAGTATCCGTCCTGTCAGGTAACCGTAACTTTGAAGGAAGAATTCATCCAAAAGTAAAAGCAAATTACCTCGCTTCACCCATGCTTGTGGTTGCTTATAGCATTGCCGGAAACATAAACGTAAACCTAGAATCTCAACCTATTGGACACGACAAAACCGGTAAGGAAATATATCTAAGAGATATCACCCCTTCAGATGATGAAATTGATACTTATGTTCGTCGCTTTCTCAGAAAGGAGATATTCTTATCAAAATATCAGGATGTTTTCTTAGGTGACAGGAACTGGCAAGAATTGGAGTGTACCAGCTCCGTCACGTATAAATGGGATCAAAACTGTACCTACATCAAAAGGCCGCCATTTTTTGGTAGTGATGACCAGGTCAGTTTTCATGATATGCCTCCTAAAATCGATGAAAAAGCAGATCACCACTCTGCAACATTTGATATATCGGTAAGTGCTGCACGAATACTTGCTGTCTTCGGGGATAGTATCACAACTGATCACATCTCTCCGGCTGGGACGATTCCAGTAAGAAGCCCCGCGGGGGAGTACCTAAAGGCATTAGGCGTAACTCCGCAGCAATTCAATTCTTATGGGGCAAGACGAGGTAATCACGAAATCATGATACGTGGCACCTTTGCGAACACAAGGATCAAAAACAAGATGCTCAAGAATATCGAGGGAGGATATACTCTTCATTTCGATTCTAATAACAAAGGAGAGATGGTTAGCATCTACGAAGCAGCGATGCGCTACAAATCCTCTGGAACCAGTCTTGTTATTTTTGCAGGCAAGGAATATGGTACCGGCTCAAGTCGTGATTGGGCAGCAAAGGGCACATACCTGCTTGGCGTCGAGGCAGTGATAGCAGAAAGTTTCGAACGCATCCACAGAAGCAATCTGGTTGGCATGGGTGTTCTTCCGCTTGTTTATTCCGATCCTGAAGAATACAGTCGCTTAGCACTCACCGGCGAGGAAATCGTCAGTATAGAATTGGAAGGCAACCCTTCACCAATGTGCGAGATGGTGTGCAAAATTACCAATAAAGCAGCTCTAACACGGCGCTTAGCCCTTACCCTGATGGTTACAACAGAAAAGGAGATGAATTATATAAAGGTTGGCAATATACTGAAACATGTACTCAGAGAGTCTTTTTTGGAACAAAAGCACTAAATACCCGGTTCAATAAGGTGCGCAACCTGCTAAAACCTTAAAACATTGAGAGCTCAGTTGGCTTGTGTTCTGGCTCATGATAGGCCTCCTATTTTGACTCGCGATGAACTCTGTGCTCGAGTCTTTCTTATACCTACTCTCTCAGAGCAATTGTGACTAGCAAATCTCAGCTTAAGTGAGGCTGATTGATGTCAATTTAAATGATTGCACACTTAAACAATCTGCCCATTTTGTCTTGGTCTATAAGCCTGGAAAGCGTTTGCTCAACTACAGCAGTATCGGTAATGTAAGACCTCTTTGCAATTTCAAATATACCGTAGAGGGATAAAAAATCTCCTTGTGTTATCAGTTTGAAGCTGGGAAATAAAGAAGAAAAATCAACTTCATGGGTTATGTCTGATTCGCCTATGTTTTCGAAAATATCAATAAATCTATGCCCCTTTACTGCTTGGACTGTGTTCCTTCGCGTACAAGTTGCATGTCCGTAATCGATTACTAAACCACTTCCACCATATTTTGCAATTCTAGCAAGTATTGATGAGGCAATCTGTCTCCCGAGGGAACTTATCTCTATTATATCGCCATCACTAAATTCACCACTAAATTCTTTTTGAGTTTCTTCTTCATCTATTTGAAAATCCTCAGTTATTTTTCGTTCAAAAAAATTTCCCCCTGAAAAAATAAATTGATCTATCGGAAGTGCATCAAAGAACTCATTCGCCAAAATCACTATTTCACCTTTCGGGATCTCATCTATACTACTACACCAACGAATCTTACAGATATGAGAAGATAATTTTTCCATCTGTATACTTCTGAGAAACGGACTTATCTCTACCATGTAAACAGTAACTGCATCATAAAAAGGCTTGATACCTCTTATAGTATTAAGAATATCAAACATCATCATTCCGCTCCCAGGACCCAATTCCACGAGTGCTATGTCACGTGGTTTCCCCAGCTTTTCCCACTGCTCAAGTAGCCATACTGCCACCGTCTTTCCAAAAAGAGACGAGATTTCTGGCGCAGTAATGTAATCCCCATTTTTACCTATTGGGTTTCTTGTCATATAGTATCCTTTGGTTGGATGATACATGCTCAGCTCAATGAATTTTGAGAATGAGATGGATCCCTGTTCCCTAATAAAATTCTTGATATAAGACCTCATCTGTACTTAATAGAATCCGCTAATAACACATTACTCGAGCACCTTACGTAGGAGAATCAACTTGCAACCCAGCCTCAAAAAGACATAAGAAATCTACTGCACACGATCTGGGTTGTGATTAATACATAAAATCCGCGTGACCATAACAACAAACTGTACCAGTAACCCTCATAAACATCACAGACAATGGTCTACAGTCTGTGAAATACACTATTCCCCAAGCTGCACAAAAGATAGCAAAGCAGACTATAGAAAAATTTTCACTTCCAATCCATTTGGCACATCATCTATTATCCATGCAATACGCGCGCTATTCGTGGCTGCCTTAATGTCGTATTCTGCTTCCATCATCTCAACTGCAGCGGTTTTTATCTCGACCAAGCTAACCTCTTTCTTCATAGAAATGGAGTGTTCTGATTTAAATTCTCTGACTTTCGCAAGAATTTTTATAAAATCACTACCAGCAAAAGTTATCTTACGACCTAAAGAGATTTCATCAGGCCAAGTAAAACCGCTATGTAAGGATACAGCACCTGGAAAGAGTGTCGAATATATTGCATCTGTCACATATGGGAGAAAAGGCGCAAAAAGTTTTAAAATCACTGCCAGAGATATACTTAGTGCATGCAGAACGCTTTCCCGCCCAAGGACATCATTATATGCCCGAGATTTGACAAGCTCCAAGTAATTATCACAGTACTCGTGCAAGAAGAACCTTTCTATTAGGGCTTTTGCGTGGAAATAATCACAGCTTTCAAGCGCGAGCTCGACACCCTTTACTACCTCGGATAACCTACTAAGAATCCATAAATCAGTTACGTAACTTACCTTGAACAGTTCTGGATCACTTACAAGGAACTGCTCGATGAACCTAGCAGCGCTCCATATCTTATTAACAAGCTTTTTACCTATAAGGAAGACGTTCTCACTAAAACATGTATCACAGCCGAGTCCTGCACTAGCACTCCAGTACCGAACAACGTCAGCACCATGCTCAGCGATAAGCTTTACTGGATCAAGCGCATTACCCTTCGACTTACTCATTTTGCTTTTGTCGCTTGCAAGGCACCAACCACTGACCATGACTCTTCTCCATGGAACTGTTCGATACTCTAGAAATGATCGGAGAATTGTATAGAAGGCCCAAGTACGTATTATTTCATGTGCCTGCGGCCTCAGTGACATGGGGTGAAACTGTGGTCGTTTTTCGTCCAGTAATGTTGAGCACACCTCTGTTACTGGAACAGTATTCATTTGGTTTACTCCTCTTGAGTTACGCATACTCTTCATAAGTAGCGAGTAATTAATTTGCGGCGAAAGAGAGCTAGTTGCCCACGTATCTAAGACATCTTTATCCTGTATATACGTTTTTCCATCCCTAAAAATTACATCACTCTCCACAGGTAATTCAGAGAATTCAGGTAGCAGGATACTGCCTGTTTCTTTTTCGTAATAAACTGGAACCCGCACACCAAGATACCTTTGCCTGGAAATACACCAATCCCATTTGAGCCCCTCAATCCACTGCTCTATTTTGATTCGCATTTTCTCAGGTAACCAATCAATCTCTTGGACCTTATTTTTCAGCTCTTCCTTATGCTTTAGGATTTCAATGTACCATTGATATGTCGAGATAATCTCCAACTTTCCACCCGATCTTTCTGCACACTTCACACGATGAGTGATGTCTTCCTGTCTTGTTAAAAGACCTTCTTCCATTAACTTTTCCAAGACATACTCACGTGCATCTTCGACTTTTTTACCATCAAGTAGGTCTATTCTACCGTATCTATCAATTACCTCGACTAAAGGAAGGTCATATTTTTGCCACCACTTGATATCCATTTCGTCACCAAAAGTGCAGCACATTACAAGACCCGTTCCCTTTTCAACTATAACGTCTGGATCAGGGATAATAGGAACTCTTTTGTTGAAGATTGGAGTAATAGCATACTTGCCTTCGAGATTTTTATAGCGCTCGTCAGAAGGATTATAGAGAAGCGCTACACATGCAGGAAGAAGTTCTGGTCTTGTTGTACCAACCTCAAGTTTTCTCGAATTTGTACAGGATGACAGCATACTGGAGCATCTCTGCTCATGGGAATTGGCTCGGGTAAAATCACCTTTGCACGCCTCATTGACTTCTAAAGCATTGTCATCAGGGTTACCAACGACAGCGGAAACATTACCACTTGTCTTCTCCGAAGTTTTAATTGCAACCTCGCACTTACTATGAATATCGGATTCTATGTTAACGTCTCCATTCTCCTCACACAGGAAAAGAATGTAGTTCATCTTGGAGTCAAATTCTTTCTCCTCAACTTCGGCTTGCGCAATTGCTGTCTGATCTATTACATCCCAAAGTATTGGCATCTTCTTTCTGTAGAGCAAGCCTTTCCCATATAGATACAGAAAGGACTCTTGTGATAGACGCTTACAGTCTTCACTGTTTGTTTGATAACTAAAATCCCAATCAATACTTAAGCCTATGCTATCAAAAAGCTCTTTGAATTCTTTAATCTTTTCTACTGAGATGGTCTCACACAGACCTATAAATTCCGTTCTATCAGACTTATAAGCTTTGACTTTGCAGGACTTTTCAACAAGTCTCTCCGTTGGAAGACCATTATTATCGAATCCCAAAGAGTAAAAGACATTTTTGCCCCGCATTCTCTGGTATCGAGCTATAAAATCGGTATGACAATAGCTAAACACATGCCCAATATGTAGAGAGCCAGAAATGGTAGGTGGAGGTGTATCTATTGAGAAAATATCCTTACATTGCGGAGAAAACTTGTATATCTGTTTTTCCTTCCATCTCGTCTTACAGTCACATTCGATCTGAGAAAAGTTATACCTATTTGCCAGCTTTGCCATCACCCTGAATTTGCCTCTCTTTCTTTCATGTTATCCAAGAAAGGAGAACTATTAAATCACCCTCTTCCACAACTAACTGAATACGCTCAGAATAACACGAGAATTTTCCATATTCTTGAGCAAAAGCTCTTTCTTTCAAATGCAAAACTCGTGACTTAACGGCATGTATAGGAAACAAAAATAGGTAACTGCTGTAAAGTATCATCTTCTAGGATAAGGTATTTCGGATAAAACAACACACAACAAAACCACCCTTTGACTTGAGAAACACCTGAAGTACAATCGTTTCGTACGATAAAAAAAACAATGGATTTTGAAACACAAGTAGTACTGCATAATTTAAAGAAGTCCATCGAGGTAATCAGGAGGCAGCTTTGACATCGAAAAGAAGCATGCTCGCTTGGAAGAGATTCAAGCTCTCGTTGATTCCCCTACACTCTGGGAAGATCAATCCAGTGCGCAACTCTTACTAAAAGAGAAATCACAAATAGAAACAAGCCTAAAAGAATTCAAAGAACTCTCAATTCAGCTTGATGATCTCATTGAGATGATTGAGCTCGCGTCGAAAGAGGGTGAAGAGGGAGCAATGAAAGATCTCGAAAGAGATCTTCTGTCACTCAAAGAAAAAATACAAAAAAAAGAAATAGAGTGCCTTTTTTCGGGCGAGGCAGACGGTAATGATTGCCTTTTGGAAATACAATCCGGCGCAGGTGGAACAGAGAGTAACGATTGGGCAATGATGTTGCTGAGAATGTATACGAGATGGGCAGAAATTTACCACAAATTTCAGGTACAGATTGTAGATAAAGTTGAAGGAGAGGAGACTGGAATAAAATCCTGCACGCTTAAGGTAATGGGAAAGAATGCTTACGGCTGGGCTAGAACAGAAACTGGAGTACATAGGTTGGTAAGAATTTCCCCGTTTGACGCGAATGCGAAGCGCCACACAAGTTTTGCTAAAGTTTTTGTTTCGCCGTGCATTGAAGGTGAAATAAACATCAATATAGATGAAAAAGATCTCAAGATTGACACTTACAGAGCTTCCGGGGCAGGTGGACAGCATGTAAATAAAACTGAAAGCGCCGTCAGAATTACTCATTTGCCGAGTAAAATAGTTGTACAATCACAGAGCAGCAGGTCACAGCACCAGAACAAGGCGGAAGCAATGCAAATGCTAAAGTCCAGACTATATGAGATAGAGCTTCGTAAAAAAGAAGAGAAACTCAACGCTGCACGTAATGTAGAAGATTCCATTGGGTGGGGCTACCAGATCAGATCATACGTACTACACCCGTATCAGATGATAAAAGACCTTCGTACTGGACATGAGGTAGGAAACATCACCTCAATTCTTGATGGCGATCTGGACTCTTTTATTATTGCCACCATATCTAGCAATTTCTGAAGATTCACCTCCTAAAGGCCACTCCAGCTCTTCTCGATTCACTCACCTGAACTCAAGCTTGTAAAACTCGAGCCCCCAGATTCCTTAATAATTTTACCAATGAAGTAAGTTCTTTCTATTGGCTAGTACATGATAAGTATATTTGCTATATTTAATATAGATATTTAATAATATTCTAATTAAAAGATATAGATAATATCCTTGTATATACTTATCTACATATGCTGGACCATAAATTTAAAAATCTTGTAGAAACCCTCATCCAAACTGATATTTGCGCCTTGGATACAATACTTGAACTAAATCTGCCTCTAAAAGAGCAACAAGCGAAACTAAAATCCATGGCGCTGCAATTGCAAGAAGCAGAAAATTTATTCAACAGGGAGTTTAGCGCAGAAATAGGCACGGCAAATGATCCTGAAAGAGACATACAAAGTGCAATAAGTTCACTGCTGGAAACATTCCAAGTCATCGTATCGTTTGCAAAACCTAACAAAACCGGAGATCCTCTGCTCCCGCAAAAATATAGAGAAAACATCACCACACAGCTAAAAGAGGCTCATGAGAAATCTCTTAATGCACTAAGCAGATTACATCTATACAATGAAATTCCAACACACGAGAAAACTGCTGAATATATACATTCCGCCTTTCAAGATTCAACAAGATTCGTAACTGATATCTTGGAAGAACCAAATAGAGAAAAACAAAAGGCACTGTACAAACAACACGAACAAAACGCCCGGAACAGTTTAGTCTCCCCCTTTCTTGCAATTACAGCACCTAACACCTATAGGAGAGCAAGAACAAATGCACTTACTGCGGAAAATTCTGAACTAGAAAGTGAAGACCTTAAAAACCTTATTGAAGACACAATCGAGAGCGAGACAGCCAATATAGAAGAAGTAGTTCAGATACTGGGAGAACACGCAGAGAGACATGGTAAAGAAGGAAGATCAACAAAAGAACTAGGCAAAAATGTAGTAAAATCAATAGCTCAGATTGAGGATTTAATCAGAACAGCTGTAGTACAACACATCGCAGTGCTTCTCGGGATAGGCCCAATCTTCTCAGGCCCAATATTCTCAGTTGAGCCAGTCAAACGTAAACAAAAAAGTGAGCACAAGCCAAAATGGCTATCAAATTTTGTTAGGAAACAAATTACTCAGCTTAAAGAGATAACTTTTACTGCAAAAAAGTTCATCTTCCCACGCGGAAAACTAGCCAAAAAAGAAGATCTTTTTTACGTTGAATCAAAAAAGCAATTTTTATACGAAGAACCAACTAATACTACATCAGAGGGCAAAAATATCCTTAAAGAAAAAGTCACACCACCCCTCACTGCACTAGAAAGAAATCCCTCCATCAAGGAAACAACTATTGCTGCATCAAGGAACAGTGTCGTTTCTCAAAATCAAGAAACGTCATTTTCTGGCATATTAAATGGAGCTCCTATGCAAAGCACTAACAACGTTGCGCAACAGCAAGATGCTGCATCAACTCAGACAGAGGATAAAAAAGATGCATCAACTCAGACAGAGAATAAAAGAGATGCGTCAACTCAGACAGAGAATAAAAGAGATGCTTCAACTCAGACAGAGAATAAAAAAGATGCATTAATGGAAGTAGGACATGACATGGTTGCTTTCAGCATTCAGGAAGGAGTAGAAACTGTACAAAACCAGAAGTAAGTAATACTTCTCTGGTTTTTAACTTCTGCTCTAGTTCAGGAAGGATAACTTAAAGGGGAATTTACATGAAAAAATAAGACCATCTCTTCTTCTGCAGGGACTTTTTGTGTACCTATGCTTAATCAACATCCAAACAAATTAGTAAATATCTATATTAGGATACTATATTTTTATTAACAGTTTTATCTTAGTATGTTAGGAAATTTACTAATTTAGATACGCGATGCAGAGTAGCAGTTATGCACCTTTCCTAATTGGCGAGATTACAAACACACTATTCTCAATGGCACAAATGAGCTCCCTATTGATTCGAGCCACTCAGCAAAGGGGAGAAAATGTGCAGGAGCAGCAGGCACTACACAGTGAAGCGGTTACACTACACAACAGCATGGCTGCTGAACAGTCAGCACTCAAAGAGTTAGAGAATCCTGAGAGGCGAGCGATAGTTAAGTGTCGTGATGGGCTTCTCAAGTGTTTTGCAAAATGTGTAAAACACATTAAACCAAATGAACACGGTACTCCTCCTCTTTCCAAGGAAAAGGCGGAGCGAATAGTACGGATATTTGGAGAGACCTGCTACCGCTTTACACAGATCTTACAAGATAGCGCGCCCCATCTACCAGAGGTTGCATGTAATGTATTAAAGGACCTGGTACTACAGCAGGCAGACCTTGTGCGCTCGGCTGTACTCACAGGGCGTGCTTCCAAGTTAGCAAAAGTAGTAGACGATGCCGAAAAGATGGCGCAGCAGACCATGAAGACGCTGACGTCAGGCTATTTCGCATTTACTCTGGATGAGCAGATCGAACCTGTTCCAGGCCTCACTCCAACACCAGGCCGTGGCTATGAACGCGAGAGACTGATGATCTGCGAGTTTCTTGCAAATACCAGTGCAATGATGAGGGAGGGTGTCAATGCTGCTATTAACCTGGCGCGCCCAAATCTATCGGAGGAGGTAGCACAGGAAACAGCGGAAAGTGTGGAAGAACAGCAGCAGGAAGTAGAAGCATCTGCTGAGCAGGCAGCCGCTGCTGAGACCCCTGGAGAAGAACTTGAATCTGAAGAAGAACTTGAATCTGAAGGACTCGAATCTGAAGAAGAACTTGAATCTGAAGGACTCGAATCTGAAGAAGAACTTGAATCTGAAGAAGCTGAGATTGAGACAGATCCAGAGATGCCTCCACTTGAAGGAGAGGAGGACCTGGACCTTTATACAGCCGAAGAAGCTCACGCAACTGCAGCTGGCCCAACCGAAGGCGCTGGACAAGCGGAACCAACACCTTCAGAATCTCCAACACCTGAGGATCGAGAGGTGGCTAGTATGACCTCTGCTGCAGCACAAGCAGGTGCACAGGAAGAGAAAAAAACAGCATCTGATCTAGAAGAAACACCAGAAAGCACAAAAAGAAAGGCTGCTGCAAAACACGCACCACCTCCAGAAAAAAAAAGGTGAAGAAGAGAAGCAAGCAAAACAACGACAAACACAAACAACGCCTGGCTTCATAGACAGGCTGTTACTACGGGCTCTCGACTTGGCTGGCGCGATTACGCGCGGCGCAATGAATCTTGCAAGGGAAATCTTAAGTGGAAATATTGTGAGCAGAATATTTCGAAGAGGTGCTGAACCCGAGCATCGCATGCCAGATATTGTTAAGGAGACACGAGGACCTGCAACACATAGAACAGCTAGGATGGCTAGATCCCTCTCCGAAGGTGACCTCAGTAGACAGGGTGATAAAGAGATAACGCTGGATGACTTGTTAAAACCAATTCCAGTTCAGGAGAGAGCATCTGGTAGAGGTACACAAGAGCAAGCAGCTGGAAAAGGTGACAGACCTCTCCCTCCTCCACCACCTCCGGTAAGGACTACATCACTTCAACAAGAGCAAGCAGCTGGAAAAGGTGACATACCCATCCCTCCTCCACCACCATTACCTGAGCCCACTGCTAAAACAACACCTAAGGTGGCTGTACACCGTCCAGTAGCGCCAGGCCCTAAGCAACCATCACCTGCTGAGCAGATGATGGGCGAACTGCAAGCACGACTTCAGGCAGGAGGTGGGCTGAGACCATCAGCGCCACGTGCGCCTTCACCTAAGGCGGTTGCAAGACAGACACCTCTTACTCCGCGAGAACAAGTGCTGCAGGAGCTTACTCAAGTAGTCCAACAGAGAAGTTCTAGGTCGCCAAGTCCGACTCGAGACGGTTCTAGCGCTCCTTCACCGAAGCCACACACACCACCGAAACCGGAAGAGCCCTTGTATGCTACAGTGACTCGCAGAACTCCTTCACCGAAGCCACACACACCACCAGCACCGGAAGAGACCGTGTATGCTACACTGGTTCACAAAACTCCTTCACCAGAGCAACGCACACCACCAGCACCGGAAGAGACTGTGTATGCTACAGTGGCTCACAAAACTCCTTCACCGAAGCCACACACACCACCAAAACCGGAAGAGCCCTTGTATGCTACAGTGACTCGCAGAACTCCTTCACCAGAGCAACGCACACCACCGAGCGCTGACTCGCCAGCATCTCCATCCGGGACACAACCTCGGGCACCTGCTTCACCAAGCCCTAGAAATATCCCAGTAGCACAAATAGCTGCAGCGGCCTCGGGTTTGGAAGGCGTCCAATCACAGGGAGCAGTGCCAGAAGGCTCAGTCAAAGCACCTGGAGCTGGAGGCGCAGATGTGAAACCAGAATCACCCCAAAGGTGATTCTGGATGCATTGGAGGCGAAACATTTGGCCTCCAATAGCTTCGGCGCACATATAAACAATGTACATTCACAGATTATTTGATAAAACAAGGCTCATATTTAAACAGCATGCAAACTAGCAGAGAGCCTGGTACACCGAAATGGATTTGCATTCGCAGACCCAATAAGCTGCCAAAATATCCAACACAGCCAAAGTGGATTCGCGTTGAAATACCATGTAAACCGGAAAAATATCCAACACACTAAAAATTATTTCTGTACTAGTATGAACAATAACGTTTAAAATAAGGGTACGATTATTCCCTCAGAATTATAAAACGCACTTTCATAAACACAGTGAAGATACAGGTACTTCCAATAGAAATAATAAATAAGATCGCCGCGGGTGAAATCCTTGAGAAGCCTGCCAATGCTGTTAAGGAACTCGTTGAAAATGCCATAGATGCGGGCTCGACAAGTATCAAAATCGAGCTGGAAGAGGTAGGCAGAAATCTCATTCGTGTCACCGATAATGGTGTGGGAATCCCAAAAGAGGACCTACCTCTAGCAATAGAGAAGCATGCAACATCAAAACTGAACACAAAGGATCTTTACGATATTAATTACCTAGGTTTTCGAGGAGAAGCCTTACATTCAATCGCGGTCACTTCCGAGATGAAGATTGCCTCCTGTTTCAATGGAGAAGGGTACGTCATCGATGCTCAGACAAAAGAAATAAAACCTCATCATATAAAATGCGGTACGGTGGTTGAAGTAAGGAAACTTTTTCACAATATACCGAATAAACTGCGTTTCTTGAGAAGTGAAAAGACAGAACTCTCGTCCATAACTGAGCTCTTAAATAGGCTAGCCCTAGTAAACCCTAGTATTACGTTTGAACTCATATCAAACGGTAGGCAGGTACTGGATTACCAAGCTACAACCCCACTAAAACGGATGGAACAGCTAAAAGTCTTGGGCAAGGAATTTGTCGAGAACATGATCCATATTAAGCACACAAACGATGGCATCTCCGGTGAACTATTTTTAGGGTTACCTACTCTCACTCAAAAGAAGAATAACAGTCTTATTTATGTGAACGGTAGGCCAGTAAAAGACAGCCTAATTTCGTCTGTAATGAGGCATGCATATAACGACTACATCCCAAAAAATACATACCCAATTATTGTTGTTTTCATTAGGATTCAGAACAACGATGTAGATGTCAATATCCATCCCAATAAATCTGAAGTAAAATTCCGCGACCCTCAGGTAATTAGAAAATTTCTCCTTTCAGTAACCAGTAAGAACCTGACACAATGTAGCCATAGTACCTCCACAACCGTTGCAAACCGTGCATTTGAGCGATTTAATCAACTAGTCGAAAAGCAAAGCAATTTTCATAACGAAACTGGATCAAAAATAACAAGAAATCATTCGCTTTACCCACCTGAAGAGAGAAAAGTGACTGTGCAGCCAGAAGAATGTGCAAAACAATTTGAGCATAAAAAAAATCTGGATTTTGATCATACGCAAAACAACCAAGAGCCATTTCACTTTTCAACGGACTCATTGGAGGAATCACTTTCCCCGATAAATCACAAAAAAACTCCTGATGGGTATCCGAACAAACTTCCATTAGGGCAGCAGCAAAGCTCCTCAAGCTTCTTACATGACAGTCAAGACGCTTTGTTCTTGCAGCAACAAGTAAGGAAGACAAACCATTGCGAGCAGCTGCAAGATGAGAAGAACTTTGAAACTTTCGGAAAGTTTAAGTGCCAGGTACACGGGACTTTTATAATCACAGAAACGGAAAACGAAATGATTATAATAGATCAGCATGCAGCACACGAACGTATACTGTATGAACAGATGAAGAATAGCATTACTTCACCTGGACAAAACTTACTAATAGCAGAGTTCATACCACTTAGCGAAAGAGTCGTCGAGATACTGTCCCTCAACGGAGAAAAGCTCAAGGAAATCGGTGTAGTAGTGGAGCGCGTCAGTCATTGTGCCGTCATGGTAAATTCGCTACCTGAAGTATTTAAAAACACACCCACAAACGAACTAATAGAAGACGTCGCTTCCCTGCTAGAAGAAGACATTGAGCCAAGGACGCTTCTTGAAAGAATATACGCAAATATAGCATGCAAAAGAGCTATAAAGGCAAACCATAATCTCACAAGAGAAGAAATAGAAGAGCTATTAAGACTGATGGAGAATATTCCACATACAGGCCAGTGTAATCATGGACGCCCTACTCATATTCGTCTTCCGAGGAAAGAGATTGAAAAACTATTTCTCCGTTCTTGAAGTACGCAAAAAAAAACTTGTCAGCAAATCATCCGCTATAGTGACACAAGAATAAAAGAATCCGAAATTGCACTCAACCACAATTGATACATGTGCTTTAAGACTCTCAAAAAGAAAGAACGGCTTCCACTAAGCTGTATCATAACGTTTCTTAGAATGGATTTATTTGTCGTATGACTTAAACAGATGCATACGTAGCATCTATCCTGGAAACAATCCGTAGGCGAGATACTTTTTCTATGATCCTGAATTAATGGCACAGTCAACAGCTGTTTTACTCTTCTCTCTAAGGAGACCTAATTTAAAGAAGAGTTTTTCGTCCCTCTCTGGGTCAGAGTTGGCAGATGTAAGAAGCTTTTCGCCATAGAAAACGGAATTGGCACCTGCAATAAAACACAAAGCTTGTAATTCATCTGACATGCTTTCCCTACCTGCAGAGAGCCTCACATAAGATTTAGGAAACATAATCCTGGCAAGCGCAACAATCCTTACGAAATCTAAAGGATCAACGGCATTCTTTCCCTCTAGCGGGGTCCCTGGAATTGGGATGAGCTTGTTTATGGGTATGGATTCAGGCGGAAAACTCAGGTGGGAAAGCTCAACAAGCATCTTGATGCGGTCTTCATTGCTCTCACCCATCCCTAAAATACCTCCGGAGCAAATCTTCAAACCAGCTTTCGCGACATTCTTTAAGGTTTCTATTCTGTCGCCGAAGCTTCTAGTAGTTATTATTTTAGAATAGTATTCTTCTGAAGTATCAATATTGTGGTTGTAAAAATCCAAACCAGCTGCTTTAAGAGAAACAGCTTGCTCAAGAGAAAGAAGACCTAGCGAAGCACAGGTTTCTAGTCCGAGCTTCTTGATTGCGGAAATCATTTTACAGACCATGTCCAAATCTTTTCCGCGTGGACCACGCCAGGCAGCGCCAATGCAGAATCTCGTAGCACCGAGCTCAACGGCTCTCTCCGCTGCTTCAAGTACTTTTTCAACTTTCATTACAGGCTCCTTTTCCAGTCCTGTGTTATAGTGTGCAGACTGCGGGCAGTAAGAACAATTCTCTGGACACCCACCAGTCTTAACACTAAGCAACATAGAAAGCTGCACCTGATTATGCGGGAAATTTTCTCTATGCACACGCTGAGCAGAATAAAGAAGGTCTAAAAAAGGAAGGTGGAATAACTCCTCAGCTTCGGAGAATTGCCAAACTTTCGTCATAATATCCGCAGAACCCGGCGCCATTGTACCACCCCCGTTAGAAGAAATGAATCCTCGTTATGTTTAAGTGTGTACAAGCAACTAGTTCAATATTTCTAGACATTGATTTCTATCACGTAAATCAGTTTCTATCCAAAAGAATCCTCGTTATGTTTAAGGGTGTACAAGCAACTAGTTCAATATTTCTAGACATTGATTTCTATCACGTAAATCAGTTTCTATCCAAAAGTATAGTTTGAACTATTCAGAACACCCCACTAAACTCGCCCAGAAGCAAAGGGCCTTGATCCTAATTCTTAAAGATCACACTATTATTTTTATCTAGATCAATTTCCGATTACTTAGACTGTTGCCATCAGAAACTGAACCTAATAGCTCCCAATCGTTCCACATAGCACCAACAACACTCACCACTGCTAATCGAAACGCACCTTTTAACCGTCTCTTTGCCAAGGAAGTGAATTTGTAAATTGTGAATAGTATATTATCACCTCAGGTGACAGAGAGCATTTTTAAAATTCACCTCCTACAATACGAACAGTCGCGTGCTGCCACAGTAGACTCATTTTACGAAAATGTATCATGTGGTCACAAAACGATCATAAGTAAAAGTGACATTTGTGAAGAAACGACTGTAGAATTACCCAAATCAATTGAAAATCTCTAATTCTTTATGGGAGAGGTTTCAGACAATATGTTATCTTGCTACGAAGATTTTCTTGCACAAAGAAGGACAAAGAATCTTTATCGCAAGCTTGAGACGTGCACGAATGAAAGAGGTTACATTAATTTCTCATCAAACGATTACCTTGGCTTGAGTAAATCTAGGGAAGCATTAGAAGCTGCCTACTTGTATGGTTTCGAGGGTGGGATCGGAGCAACTGGATCAAGGCTCCTCTCAGGAAACAACGCAATTTTTAAAGAACTTGAACAACAAATCGCAAAGGACAAAAATACCGAAGCTGCTTTGGTAATGGGTTCAGGTTTTCAAACGAATGTAACGGTGCTTTCCAGTCTTCTAGATAAATCTGTTCTTGGTCAAAGAGCAATTGTTTTCTTCGACAGGTTGAATCACTCCAGCCTGTACCACGCAATACTTCTTGCTGGTGCAGAAATGGTCCGTTATACCCACTGCAATATGGACGATCTTTCCCGATTAATGGAAAGATACTCTACGGACAAACGCCCAAAATTCATAGTGACGGAGACATTATTCGGAATGGATGGCGATGTGCAAGATATAGGACGCATAGTTACTTTAACACATCAACACAAGGCGGTGCTGTACCTAGACGAAGCCCATGCTACGGGTATCCTTGGAAAAAATGGATACGGTCTCTCAACTAACTTTGACCTTTCAGGGATCACACATGTCGTCATGGGAACATTTAGCAAAGCAATTGGGGTCTTCGGAAGCTATATTGCATCTTCTACATTGATAAAAAACTACCTAATCAACAAATGCCCTGGTTTTATATATTCAACCGCACTTCCACCCATATTGCTCGGCGCAATAATGAAAGCATGGGAAACAGTAGCACTCTTAGATAAAGAAAGAAAAATACTCTTAGAAATGGCAGACAAAGTAAGAGAGTTTCTCAACCAGGAAGGATACAATACCGGAAATTCAACCAATCACATAATTCCAATTATACTTAGAGAGGAAGAAAAGGTACTCGAAGTAAAGAAAAAACTTCTCGAAAAAGGAATAATTGTCTCTGCTGTGCGTCCACCAACTGTACCTGTGAACACGTCGAGAATTCGGGTAGCACTATGTACATTCCACACTAATGATGACATTACTCGCCTTATTCAAGGCATAAAAAGCACTAAAAACCTACTCAAGGACACTACATGAGTAAGAAAGTAATACTCTTATGTCACGGTTGGGGTTTCGATCAAAAATTTTGGTCACCGATGATACAGCTCTTTGCAAAAGATGAGATCAAACTACTTGATTTAGGATACTTCGGAACTGAGATCATTGACCAAGTGATAGAAACAGATACAAATTACGTTGGAATAGGCCATTCGCTTGGCATGGCAAAGCTCATCCTGCTTTTTGGAAACAGACTCAACCGCATCATAGGCATCAACGGTTTTGTAAACTTCCTAGGAAGAAATCCCAAGTTACGAAATAAGAGAACATATGAACTCACAAAGATGCTTCAAGCTTTCAAACACGACCCACATGGTACGTTGCAAAATTTTCACATAAGGGCCCTTAAAGATGCTAAAGACACTCAAAAGCAACTTCCAAGCGGCAGAATGGATATACAAAAACTTCTTACCGACTTAGAGAATTTGACGTCGCCTATCTCAGTACCAGAGATACCAACACTCATTCTAGGTAGCATCTCGGACCGCATAGTGCCGGTGGAAATTCTATATGACAACTTTTCCAATCACGAAATAATACTTTTTGAAAGAGGCGGACACAATTTAATAGGCTCACTACCCTCTTCAACCTATGGCTTGATAGAGAGATTTCTGCAAATTTAACATAGGTTTCACTTTTAAAACTGCACCGTCGTATCGCTGATTTCTACGACAGTTGCTTACAGTTTTACAATATCCAAGTAAAGTAGAAAGCTAGATCACATTTTTTACGTGTCTAGAGATAACTAAAAACGTGACCACGAAACTATCCCAAACATTACTGAGTATTTCGAAAAAAATTCACCATACGCATGTTTTAAAACTTTCCTCACGTGATATCCGTTGAACCCAGCTGGCGAATAATTAGAACCAAGTTGTCTCATATACCTTATAAACTCCTTAGGTGAGGCAAACTGCATATCGAAATTGCACACTTCCCAAGTAAATAATGTCGGGGAAGTATCCATTATCGCCAACTCTACTTCTTCGGATGAAAGATAGTGTAATCCTGGCGACGGTAAAGAAAGCTCGTGAAAGAGTCTACTCCACTCATATAGGGAAGGCTGAACAAGTATCGAAAATGCAAATGCTTTGCTCAGTCTACACGCACTCTTCAAGACTGTTACGGGGTCTGAACTCCAGTGTATTGCCATACTGGAAGCAATGAGATCAAATACGGAAAATTTGATTTTCAACATATCACCCAAGATTGTAGATACATTTTCTCCGACCGTTTCTCTCGCACGATTAAGCATGGCATACGATATATCATTCATTGTGTAACTAGCATCAGGAAACTCCGAGAGTAATAATTTTGTCAAGCAACCAGTCCCAGCACCGATATCCAGCACAGATGCCGGTACGAAATGCGGGAGCCTCTCTCGTAGCATTGCAACCAACTTGTAACAACACTCCTTTTGTATTTTTGCCACGAGGTCGTAAGAACAACTTGCTCTACTAAAGTTTGCTGCTACTGTATCGTTCTGTATATCTGGCATCTACAATCAGTAAGTGGCATATGCAATCATATCACTTGATCTGTTTTCTATGTACTTGGAAAAGCACTACACAGAGCAGCAACCGTAAACACTGTGCATAGATCCCTTCATCTTCATATACCAATTACAGGATGTACAGTTGGGTAATAAAGTTCCAATGCAGAGAAATACAACTCACTCGTCACAATTGTCAGTGAATTAGCATCGCGCGAAAAAACATCATTACACGTCTCCACACATTGGCATCTTAAACACAAAATCGCTTACGGAAGCCCAACATCTATAAATTCAAAAAGCAACAACTAATATCGCTCGCTTGTGAGTACATAATATGGATCTATGAAGCCTCACGTGTTTCCGCATCAACAATTACGGCATGAGAAGAAAGCAGATATAATGTTAGGATGTCCGAAACAGCTTTAGCGAATCACAAGCGAGGACATCTTGAAGTACTAACACCGTGGGATTTATATAAACAAACGATTCTCTGTATTAGCTGAATGAAACATGGCCGTCTTTGTCACTGGAACAGATACAAATGTTGGCAAGACAATAATAAGCAGTTGGATATGTTTGCACCTGGGCTGGGATTATTTTAAGCCGATACAAACCGGAGGTAGCAGCGACAACGGATTTATTTTCAGTATTACGGGCGTGCCAACCTATGATTCGATTTTTTCCTTCCCTGAGCCAATTGCACCACATGTCGCGGCTAAGATAAACGGAAGACCAATTGATATCTCTAAGATTCAGCTACCTAAACACAGGAAGAACCTTGGCGAAAAAATACACTCCACTCCAACCATAGAGCACGAGCAAAGTAAATTCACCGGCGCAGCTACCCAAGTAAAGGACTGGGAAAAGGAAAATAACAACATTGTCATCGAGGGTGCTGGAGGAGTCCTTGTGCCATTACAGGAAAACGGAATTAAAATGGTGGATCTAATTCAACGCCTAAAAGTACCGGTAATAATTGTATCGCGCGCTACTTTAGGCACAATTAATCACACTTTACTCACTCTTGAAGCACTGCGTGCTAGAGAAATAAAAGTGCTCGGCGTAGTAATAAACTCAACGTGCGAGGACTTTCTGGAATACAGTTCGAAAGCAATAGCAGAATACGGTTCGACCAAGATCTTAGCCACTTTCCCGCACTTAAAAGAAGTAACCAGAGATAGCATCCTCAGCATAAAGATGCATGATTCGATGAAGGCACTGCTGAAATCACACTAAAACGCAAAAATTTTTCGCTGCTTTAGTAGACTCTTAAAGCGAGATATTTTTGCATGCATCATACAAAATTCGAGCCACATAAGTTATTACTTCGAACGGACAAATTTTCACTTCTTTAAAATATTAAGCTACCTTGTGTTTCAACAGTGACAATAGTAGAATCCGTACGGAACCGCCTGCACAGCCATATTTGAGATATGCATCAACACAATAAAACAGCCAACTTAGCTGGAAGGGATAAGAGCATCATTTGGCATCCACTTACACAAGAAAAAACTTCTTCTCCATCAATAGCAATAATTAAAGGAGAGGGTGAGTACCTATATGACGAGCAGAACAAAAAATATTTGGACCTCATATCGAGTTGGTGGGTAAACCTACATGGCCACGCTAATCCAGTTATCGCACGTGCAATATATGAACAGGCTCTAAAACTTGAACAAGTAATTTTTGCAGGTTTTACGCACGATCAAGCTGTCCAACTATGCGAAAACCTTAAAGTAGAATTACCTGAGAACCTTACGAGATTTTTTTTCTCCGATAACGGATCTACATCGGTTGAGGTGGCGCTAAAAATCGCATTGCAGTTCTGGAAGAACTCAGGTGAAAAGAAACGGGATATTTTTATTTCATTTGATAAGGGCTACCATGGGGACACCGTCGGTGCGATGAGCTTGGGAGCATCATCTGGCTTTTTCGATCAATATAAGAAAATTCTATTCGAAGTAGCTCACGTACCTTTCCCTGCAACCTGGGAAAACGATCCAGATGTAGAGATAAAGGAAAAGGCTTCATTAAACGCAGTCCGAAACCTTCTAGAAAAAAATTTAAACCGAGTAGCGGGTTTCATAGCTGAACCACTAGTACAGGGTGCTGGAGGTATGCGGATGTGCCGACATAATTATCTCGAGCAGTGTGTAGAGTTGTTCAGAGAATATGGGGTACTCATCATATTTGATGAAGTCATGACTGGCTTTTATCGTACAGGCAAAATGTTCGCTCTGGATTATATTCCCACCAAACCAGATATTTTATGTCTCTCAAAGGGCCTAACAGGTGGCTTTTTGCCACTTTCGCTCACAATTACAAGTGAGAGAGTATACAACGCATTCTTATCTGATGACTTTAGCGGCGCACTAATTCATAGCCACTCTTATACTGCAAATCCATTAGGCTGCGCAGCTGGTATTGCCTCCCTAGAATTACTAAAAAGTACAAGCACGCTCGACAAAATTGCTCGCATTGAACAACTACATAAGAATTTCATTTGTGATCTGAAACTTGCGTTACCAGAAGTGATTAAAGCAGAAAGGGTTTGTGGAACTATTGTAGCATTCAATCTATTTTCAGAAGAGTGCAACTACAGTCACGTGATCGCAGGGAAATTAAAAGAAATATTCATAAAAGAAGGACTACTGATAAGACCACTCGGAAATACGATTTACTTAATGCCGCCTTACTGCATCTCTGAGAAAGTCCTTAAAGAAGCATATTGGAAAATCATAGAGCTAATTAGCTCTGTTACAGCCTCTTTTGCATAGTTGCATCTTTTATGTAGTTGCGCTGGTAACACTGCAAGAACTCACTTTTTTCACATTCAGTGGATTTGTCTATTGCGATTTCCATTTATACGTCACACGGTTGTCTTCCTAACATAGCTACCGAATCGGCATCCATGGATACTTGGACTTCCCTATAAAGAAAATTTTGCGTACTATTAAGTCTTACTTGGGTGGTTAGCTCAATTGGTTAGAGCACTTGCTTGACGTGTAAGAGGTTGTTGGTTCGAGTCCAGTACTACCCAGTCGTATTTATTTGTGAGGCATTCATACGTTCAACAGAAGATAAAGTGTAGGGCTTCGTATTCTGGTTTGTTACAACAAAGCAACGTGCCTTTTATGTGAGGAGTGGTTTTGTTTGAAATCGTTAACAAGGCTTTTGAAGATATCGATAAGATAACAATCCTCTTACAGTTGGGCGGAAATGTGATAGAGCAGAGTCAAATCAAAAATCAGATCTTATCATTGGAGAAAAAGATCGATGAAATATGTCGTTTGGATCTTCCGGAGAAGCTCAAGCTTGATCTAATAGCAGCGTTAAAAAAGTTGCTAAGAAAAATACATTTATCTTAAATAATGAAAAATAACCACTTATGTTGAGTGTGGGTTTCTGTTCTTGTACAGGAAAAAGATACGATAAAGGTAAATTTTGCAATATTATAAATTAGTAAAATAAGAATATTGTTTCGTCAATCTTACTTTCACTCAACTTATCTGCGAGTATTACCATTATCAGTACGTTTGCGATATTAAAAATCTTCTATTCGTGTTGTATAATAGGCCAACTCTTTAGGATCGACGTTGTTTTATGCAGAAGCTTGTTTTAGTACTCATTTTTCTGTTGCCAGTTTTCGCTTTTGGCGAACAACTTGGACAACCCCATGAATGGCAACTTGGATTCCAGCAGTCAGCTAGCCCTGTGATGGATTATATCAACGACTTCCATAATCTGATGCTGATAATCATGGTTTGCATTGCCGCTACGGTTAATGCTCTTCTTCTATATACTGTCATCCGGTTTAATAAGAAGAGAAATCCATCTCCCTCTAAGACATCACACAACACTTTGCTGGAAATTGTGTGGACGGTGATACCGGTGCTTATCGTGTTAGGTATCTCTGTTCCTTCCCTGAAGGTGCTAAAGTACGAGGAACATATTCCAGATGCAGAAATGACGGTCAAAGTTGTTGGACATCAATGGTATTGGACATACAATTATCCGGATCACAATGAAATCACTTTTGACAGCAATTTGAAGTACGATTTGGACGAGGGCGAGCCTCGATTGCTGGCTGTGGATAACAACCTAGTCTTACCTATTGATACAACAGTAAGGATTCAAATCACTTCTGACGATGTAATACACAGTTGGGCAGTACCCTCACTTGGAATAAAAAAGGACGCGGTCCCTGGAAGACTAAATGAAACCTGGGTTCGCATTGACAAGGAAGGTACTTATTACGGACAGTGCTCTGAGCTTTGCGGTATACTCCATGGTTTTATGCCTATAGCTGTGACTGCTGTAAGCAAAGAAGCATTTAAGGAATGGGTTACTCAAGCGAAAGATAGTTTTTAGTTTTGGAGATTAGTTAAGGTTAATTATTATAATTGTTATGGATAAACACTCAGAGGTCCCTCGCGGCATAAGGCGCTGGCTTTTTTCGACAAATCACAAAGACATAGGTACGTTATACATTATTCTTTCTATAGTTGGGGGAATTGTAGGTGGGCTCTTCTCGTTGATGCTACGTGCACAACTTGCACACCTAGATGTCTTTATGGGTAACTATCAACTCTATAACGTCTCTATCACTGCTCATGCAGCGATTATGGTGTTCTTCATGCTTATGCCAGCACTTATAGCTGGATTTGGAAACTGGTTCGTTCCACTCATGATCGGAGCACCAGATATGTGTTTTCCTAGGTTGAACAACATCAGTTTTTGGGTACTCTTTTTCTCCTTAGTGATTATCGTCATGTCTGCACTTATTGGCGAAGGACCGGGTACAGGTTGGACGTTTTATCCACCACTTTCAGGAATTCATTTTCACCCTGATGTATCCATTGATTTGGCGGTTTTCGGTTTGCATTTAGCTGGTGTTTCATCAATTCTCGGGGCTATCAACTTTATTGCAACCATACTAAACATGCGTGCACCGGGCATGACATTGTTCAAGATGCCGCTTTTTGTGTGGTCCATTTTCGTCACATCTGTACTAGTGCTCATAGTGATGCCAGTTCTAGCTGGTTGTCTCATGATGTTGCTCACCGACCGTAACTTAGGTACAGCTTTTTTCGAAGTCGCAGGTGGAGGTGACCCACTTCTTTTCCAACATTTGTTTTGGTTTTTTGGCCATCCAGAAGTTTATATTATCGTCCTTCCTGCCTTTGGTATTGTTAGTGAAGTTGTATCCACCTTTTCGCAAAAGCCGGTTTTTGGTTACAAAGGTATGGTCGCCGCAATGGCAGTCATTGGCATAATTGGTTGTTTTGTATGGGCTCACCACATGTTTGTTGCAGGTATTAATTTTAACGCACTAGCCTACTTCACCATTGCAACAATGCTAGTTGGTGTTCCAACCGGCATAAAAGTCTTTAGTTGGATAGCAACAATGTGGGGTGGCTCAATAGATCTTAAAGCACCTATGCTTTTCGCTATAGGATTTATGTTCTTGTTTGTTATTGGCGGCGTTACGGGTATTGCACTTTCGAACTCCGCGTTAGATAAGGCTCTGCATGACACATATTATGTTGTTGGACATTTTCACTATGTGATGTCAATTGCAGCACTGTTCGTCGTATATAGCGCTTTTTATTATTGGATTGGTAAAATGTCAGGAAGGCAATACAATGAGTGCTTTGCTAAAATCCATTTTTGGATTACGCTCATTAGCGTAAATGTGATATTTATACCACAACACTTTTTGGGTCTGGCAGGTATGCCAAGAAGAATACCTGATTATCCGGATGCCTTTATTCCATGGAACTATATTTCTTCTTTTGGCGCGGTGCTTGGATTTGGATCAGCATTGTTTTTCGTGTTTATAGTTTTCCATACACTGTACAAAGGGAAAAAATGTGAGGCCAATCCTTGGGGTGGCAAGACTCTTGAATGGACTTTATCATCCCCTCCTCCGTTTCACTCATTTAAGAAGCAACCTGTAATAGAATAGCGTTGGCAAGGTGTTCCGGATTGTATCTAAGATTGATTGGCTGACTGTGAGGGCGTATTTCGCCCTCCTGAAGCCTCGTGTTGTCAGTTTGGTCACTTTTACAGCAGTGGCTGGTGCTATGCTTGCGTATTTTTCCGGATATCATGCACCTTTTTTTTCGGTATTCACTGCTATTTTTTGCACTGCTGTAGGTTCTGGCGCAGCCGGCGCATTGAATATGTATTATGATCGTGATATAGACGCGATCATGAGCCGGACAAGTAGAAGACCTATCCCCCAAGGGAAGATTTCACCAGGAGCTGCGTTAATCTTCGGACTAGTGCTCTTTGCGTTGTCTGTGCTACTAATGGAATTAGCAGTGAATCACTTATCTGCCGTTCTCTTATCCATAGCAGTGTTTTACTACTCTGTTATTTACACGGTCTACTTAAAGAGACGTACACCTCAGAATATCGTCGTAGGGGGTGGAGCTGGAGCATTTCCGCCGATGATCGGATGGGCAGCTGTAACGAATCATATCGGCGTAGAGAGCTTAGTTCTTTTTTTAATAATATTTCTCTGGACGCCCCCGCATTTTTGGGCATTAGCATTAAAGAACTCAAGTGAATATGAGGCCGCTGGAATACCTATGTTGCCAGTTACCTCTGGAGTCAAGGCAACAAAAATGCAAATATTGTGTTACTCTATCCTTTTATTTATAACCTCGATTCTGCCGTACCTTCTAAGATTCTCTGGTTTGGCCTATGTGATCGTGACCCTCATACTTGGATTTGTCTTTTTGTATTATGCAGTTAATGTTTATCTAGACGAGAAGGAGTGTATGAAGTTATTCTATTACTCCGTGTTATACTTGTTCCTGCTTTTTGGAACATTGATTCTTGATGCTGCTTTGTCCACGGCATTGGGTGTGGTTATTTAATTTTCTGTAGACAGATGGTAGATAAGAAAAGAAGAGATTTCATAGTTACAACTACGGTTGCTTTTGGTGCTGGTGGCGCTATTGCTGCTACCTGGCCCTTACTTAAGTCGTTTGGTCCCTCTGCCGATGTGCTTGCGACAGCAACAAGAGAAGTGGATATAAGCAATGTGGAGCCTGGTCAGAGTATGAAGGTTCTATGGCAAGGGAAACCAGTCTACATAAGAAACAGGACAGAAGAAGAAATAAAAATAGCGCAAAACGCCGATCTTACTTCTCTTAAAGATCCTGAACGCGATGCTGTACGTGTAAAACCGAACAAGGAAAATTGGCTTGTGGTAGTTGGCGTGTGTACACACCTTGGGTGTGTACCTCTTAGTAATGCCAATGGAACCTTCTTCTGTCCTTGCCACGGATCGCACTATGATACTTCTGGTAGGGTTGTTTCCGGCCCAGCACCGACCAATCTTATTGTGCCGGATTATTATTTCATCAACGATACAACAGTGATAATAGGAGCAAAAGGAAAAAATGTCTGATACTGAAAGTACTCTAAAGGAGAATTCTGGTGTTATAGGCTGGATAGAACATAGGTTACCCATCTTCTCATTCTTGAAGGGGTTTCTTGTTGATTACAGAGCACCAAAGAACCTAAGTATTTTTTGGAATTTCGGTATATTAGCTGCATTATCATTGGGAATCCAGCTTCTTACCGGAATATTTCTAGCTATGCATTATGATCCGAATGCTGCCAATGCGTTCGCAAGTGTGGAACATATAACCAGAGATGTTAATTTTGGATGGCTACTTAGATACTCACACCAAGTTGGAGCATCAATGTTTTTCGCCGTGGTATACATTCATATCTTCCGGGGATTGTACTATGGTTCATATAAAAACCCACGAGAGCTGCTCTGGATAATTGGTGTCGTAATATACTTGTGCATGATGGCTACTGGCTTTCTTGGATACGTTCTCCCATGGGGTCAGATGAGTTTCTGGGGAGCAACCGTGATAACTAATTTCTTCTCAGCGATCCCTGTCTTTGGAGAATCAATAGTGCAGTGGATTTGGGGTGGGTTTGCTGTGGGAAATCCTACCTTGAATAAATTTTTTGCCTTACATTATCTTTTTCCGTTCATTATAGTTGCACTAGCGTGCCTGCACATGGTTGCCTTACATAGGTTTGGTTCGAACAATCCATCTGGAATAGAAGTAGCATCTATAAAGGAGACCGTCCCTTTTCATCCGTATTATACTGCTAAGGACTTTGTGACAATTGTACTGTTTTTCCTTGTATTTTCGGGATTTGTATTTTTTGCACCTGATTATCTAGGACATCCGGATAATTTTATTGAAGCAGATCCACTGGTTACTCCAAGTCATATAGTCCCAGAATGGTATTTTCTACCCTTCTATGCAATTTTACGCGCAATTCCAAGTAAACTCGGAGGAGTATTAGCACTGCTTTCTTCAGTTCTAATACTAATAGCAGTACCATGGCTGGATACTTCAAAAGTTAAAAGTGGTAGGTACCGTCCACTTTTCAAAAAATTCTTTTTTGTCTTCGTGGTGAACTTTCTATTTTTGATTTGGTTAGGCGGTAAAGAAGCTGTTGAGCCCTACATAAGTATGAGTAGAGTGGCAACACTGTACTACTTCGGTTATTTTATGGTTGTGCTACCTATATTAGGGAAGCTTGAAAAAACACTACCGTTGCCACAGAGTATTGAGGATAGCATCAGGGAGAGCAACAAAAATTAGGTCCGTTAAATATGAAAAAATATTTTTTTATTGCTCTTTTGCTTTGTCAAGTTTCTGCACTTGCAAGCGAAGGAAGTTTTAAACCAGCAGAGCCAATCAAGATGCCTTGGTCGTTTGAAGGACCGCTTGGTACATTCGATAAGCAGAGTATAAGGCGCGGTCTGAAAGTGTATCAACAGGTCTGTGCGGCTTGCCACTCACTTAATAGAATATCGTTCCGCCACCTTCTGGGTGCTGGTTTTACGGTGGAAGAGGCTAAGTCAATAGCGTCGGAGTATCAGGTGAAGGATGGTCCTAACGATGATGGTGAGTATTATGAACGCCCGGGTGTGCTCTCGGACTATTTTGTTCCTCCTTATGCAAACAGAAAGGCAGCAGAGGCAGCAAATAATGGTGCATATCCACCGGATTTATCGCTAATTGCACGTGGTAGAATGGGTGGAGCAAATTACCTATATTCTCTTTTGATTGGATTCACAGATGAGGAAGCACCTGAAGGACTATACAGTAACCCATACTTTTCCACTGGTAAAATTGCTATGGCACCACCTCTGTCTCAGGATATTGTGTCCTATGAGGACGGCACACCAGCTACAGTAGAGCAAATGGCTTTTGACATGGTAAATTTCCTCCACTGGGCATCCGAATACGAGATGGAATACCGCAAGAGACTCGGATTGAAGGTGATGGGATTTCTTTCGATATTGCTGGTGCTCTCGTGGGTTTCAAACAAACGCATTTGGAGAGATATTAAGCAGGCAAATAATGATGGCACATCCTGAATGGATTTCTCATATTATAATAACCGGGTTGTTATCGCTTTTGTTGTATTAATCCAATGCGTTCGTTGCGCGTAAAGTGTTTCCTTCTGTTGTTTCTTTTTCTGGCTTCTGCCTTCGTTGTCTGGGGTAATTTTTCTTCTGGGCCAAATAAAAAAATTAATCTTGGATTGGATTTGCGCGGAGGTGTAAGTATTACGATGTCTATAAATCGTACCGAATACATTCACGAGAAACTGCGCAGGCTTGTTTCTGAAATCTTAGAATTCGCAAAAGAAAAAGGCATTAAAATCAAAAAAATTGGGATTGATGAGTCAAAGCAAATAATTTCGATCTCGCTTGAACAGTCGGAAGAAAACAATATCGCGGTTATAAGGGATTTTTTTAAAACTTCTGACGAAATAGTGTTTGATAGCATCGATCAGAAACGTGCATATATGCAACTTTCGTACTCTGAGCGCTACCTCAACGAAATAAATAAGAAATTGCTTGAAGATTCCATAAATAACCTTAGGAGAAGAGTAGATGAGTTCGGTGTAAGAGAGACATTGATTTATTCACTCGGTGGAGACCACATTGCAATAGAAGTCCCAGGTCTGAACGATCCAGAAGAACTAATAACACTACTTGGTAGAACAGCGAAACTGAGTTTCCATATGGTCGTCAATGACACTTCGACTATCCTGGGTAAATTTTTTCTGAAGGATAAATTCGGTAGGAGTTTGCCACTTGAAAGAACATCCTCTCTTACTGGTGATCTCCTGGACGATGCTACCGTTGCGTTTAGTCAAAGGGGTGTACCAGTAGTGCGGTTCAAATTCAATGCTTATGGCACAAAAAAACTAGACCAGCTATCAAGGGCTAACGTAGGAAGAGCAATGGCAATAGTACTGGATGACGTTGTCCTGACTGCACCTATAATTCGCGATCCGATCATCAATGGCCGTGGTGAAATATCTGGCAATTTCAACGTTAAGGAAGCCAAAGAACTTGCACTACTGCTCAAGTCTGGTTCTTTACCTGCAGAACTTACGGTAATCGAACAGAGGGCTATTGGACCTTCACTGGGCGCGGAGGCAATACTTTTAGGAAAAAGGGCTAGCGTACTTGCGATATTGTTAGTAGTAGCATTCATGTTATTCGCATATAGATGGTATGGTGTGGCTGCAACTATAGCACTAATAGTAAATCTGACACTACTGGTGGCAAGCTTGACATTACTCGAAGCGACACTCACTCTTCCAGGAATCGCTGGATTGATACTTACAATAGGTATGGCAGTCGATGCAAATGTACTTATTTTTGAGCGGATACGCGAGGAATTCAAAAGGACGGGTGTCCTAAGAAATTCATTCATGAATGGCTTCGAACATGCAAAAGCAACAATTTTTGACGCAAACATTACCACAATGCTTGCTGCACTTATGATGATTTTCGTTGGTTCTGGTCCCATCAGAAGTTTCGCTGTTACACTTTCCCTTGGAATCATCACTTCAGTTTTTTCATCAATTTTTGTGACGAAAGTATTATTGGAAGCGTTTATGGTATTCAAAAAACCATCTAAGTCGAGCTGTGTCGGTTCTCCCTAGATTGTGAGTAGAATTTCCTATAAGAAGGTTAAGACACCGAGCCATCTTTTTATAATCGTGAGCGAAGTTTGGACGCTCTCTTTGGTCGTGTGTGTGCACTTTCTTAATAGGAGACGTCTAAGCACATGACCATGTGTACCAAATAGAAATAAACAGTACCGCACAATATACGTAAAAGAGCCAAGGTAGTGTCTAATTCCCAACAACCTAAAAAATAAAGTCACACTTTATTTTTTGTGCATTGTAAAACCCATATAGTTCATTAAAATATCACTGCTTGAACTCCAGGAGTCGGATAAAATACAATAAGTTAGACCACTGACACCCTAAAAAGTCACACTTTATTTTTTGCGCATTGCAAAACCCATATAGTTCATTGAAACATCACTGCTTGAACTCCAGGAGTCGGATAAAATACAATAAGTTAGACCACTGATACCCCTTATTTCTAAGCCAGAACATTCAAAAAATGTGTTCAATTTAGAAGGACGTAAAAATTTTTTCCAGGAATGAGTATGCTTTGGAACAAGCCCAAGGATATATTCTGCTGTAAGGATACCAAGTAAAAACGATTTCACGGTTTTATTTAAAGTAGAAAAAAAGACTTTCCCTCCTGGAAGCAAGATTTCTGCACAAAGACGTATGAACTCCTCGAGATTATCAATGTGCTCCACCACTTCCATGATACATATGACATCAAACTTACTGTCATTTTGTTGCACATAATCTTCTAACGACGTGGCAAAATATTTTACTTCACCTCTACCATGGTTGGCAGCAACATTTATGCTCTTGCTACATGGGTCTATTGCTGTCACAATTCCCCCTAGACTTGCCAAATCTTCAGAAAGAATTCCACCCCCGCAACCTATATCGAGTATTCTCTTACCTACTATATCTTCATGGCCTAGTATGTATCGCACTCGCACTTTATTCATTTTGTGAAGCATCTCAAAACTGCCATCAGCAGTGTGCCACTCATCGGCAAGAGCAGCAAACTTTTCTATTTCTTTTTTGTTTACAGTCGTCATTTGTTCACAGAATTTCTCTTCCTTCTTCAATTGGCATCATAACGCATGCAGTGTATTCAAAGAAGTGACAAAACATTCTACTTAAATACGTTATGAAGGAAAAGCAATAACTTGCAATGCCTCCCTTTCAAGTTTTACAAAATGTAAGTTTCCTTTATACTTTAAACTGGGGTCCCGTAGCTCAGTAGGATAGAGCAACAGATTCCTAATCTGTGTGTCGTGTGTTCGAATCGCACCGGGATCATTAGTTTTAGACAGAATTTTGGTTTAAGAGAGGATTTTGTCATGCTC
Source organism: Neorickettsia sp. 179522 (assembly GCF_001593535.1). NCBI lineage: Bacteria > Pseudomonadati > Pseudomonadota > Alphaproteobacteria > Rickettsiales > Anaplasmataceae > Neorickettsia > Neorickettsia sp. 179522. The sequence goes on from NZ_LNGI01000001.1 coordinate 548,699, forward strand.
ATTTGAAGGAGCTGTACTGTTCATCATTCTTAACTTTCCTGCATATAGTCTTACGCGCGTATTGACAAGAGGAATCTTGGCAACTTGCTCGCTTTGCTCAGTTCCTTTGTTTCGCCTGGACTTTCACTATCAATTTCTAGTTAGTTGTTACGAAAACTACTTTCCTCTAATAATGCATTGGAGATCTACCCCGCAATATGCTAGTAAGAAAGCCATGCTAACATAATTAATACTCAAAAATTGTCACACCATAGGTAAATCCAGCACCCATAGCCGCAAAAAGTATTTTAGTGCCCTTTTTTATCGGTGCTTGAGAATTCATATAAGCTAGTGTGATTGGTATTGATGCGGCAGAAGTGTTTGCGTAACGATCCACAGTGACAACAACTTTAGAGCGATCTATTCCTATTTTCTCACCTATAAGTTCTATAATTCTTAAATTAGCCTGGTGCATTACAAAATAGTCTAGGTCCTCAACCCTAATACCACTTGTTTTGAGCGCCTCACCTATGGCAGAAGTTAATCTTTTGACAGCCGCCTCAAATACACTTCGACCATTCATTTTAAGCGTTCCACCCACTTCTGCGAAAAGTGCTCCTCCAATAGAAGAATCACAAGCCATTTGCTCGTACAATATCCCACCAGAATCACCAGCTGAGACCAATACGGCACCTGCACCATCACCAAAGAGAACACAAGTATTTCGATCATTCCAATCAATGATTGTGGACATGGCTTCTGCTCCAACTAAAAGTACTTTAGAAGCCTTCTCGGACGCGATCATCGCATCAACAATTGAGAGAGCATATAGAAATCCAGTACATGCAGCATTGATATCAAAAGACACGATATGTCTCTCTATGCCTAATCTTGCCTGTAACATATTTGCAACTGCAGGCAACCTTTTATTAGCAGTACAAGTCGCGACAATTATCGCATCAATATCTTTTGGGGAAAAATGCATCGCCTTTTCAAAACAGTCCAAAGATGCTCTAAAGGCAAGTTCACATACATCTTCTTCATTGACTACATACCTGGTTCTGATCCCAGTACGCTTAAGGATCCACTCATCAGATGTATCAACCAACTCCTCAAGGTCAGAATTAGTAAGCACTCTTTTTGGTAAATAGCAACCAAAACTCAAGAAATTAGTTTTTTTCATTACAATCCTGTGTAAAAACCTATGAACACATGTCAAATGCCACTCATCCCTTATCGTCTAGAGTCGAATAAAACTACAATAGGATGCAAAAAAGCATATGTCTAACGCAATAAAACAACATATCGCAGGCACAAAAAACCGTATTCGTGTAGATATAGCGAGTCCTTTTCTTGCAATCTCTTTGACAGAACGAGATTTACAGTCCTCTTTACAACCTCTTTCTGGAAAATACACTTACCTATTGCAAGATCAGACAAACATTGCAGAAGTTTTTCCCACACGAATTAAATAAAAACCTCATAAAAAACACACTACCAATAGGATAAATGATCTAAATACAGACGTATGCAACATACATTTCACACTCGTTTATTACAAGATCCCAATGCAAGCTCTTGGAGTGACACCAAGGATAAATAGTACTTTCTAATCAATCGTGCAAATACTATCAATAATTCTGGAATTAAGATTATTTGTTACGAGTTTCACAGCAGCTCCTATTGCGTTAGCGAAAGCAATACTATCAGAACTCCCATGGGCTTTTACTGCCACTCCATTCACACCTATTAACATCGCCCCATTTCTAAGCTCAGGATTAAACCTAGATATTGATTTCTTCAAGCTTTTTGCTAGAATCAGCCCCATCAATCTAGAGAGCAAAGAAGTCCTAGTCGTACCGACAATACTATCCCTCAGCAGATGAAAGATGCTCTCAGCTGTCTTGAGCATAACATTCCCAGTGAAGCCATCACTGACAACAACATCTACATTACCTCCAAGTACATCAGAGGGCTCAGCATAACCTATAAAACTGAAGTCCTCATCACTCCTTTCATTCAGTAAATGAAAAGCCTCTTTCACAGCATCGGTACCTTTGTTTTCTTCAACGCCAACATTCAAGAGTGCCACTTTGGGATTTTTTACACCCAGCGCTGCCCTTGCAAAAGCAGAACCCATAAAGGCAAATTGATATAAAACATCTGAGCTGCAATCCAGGTTCGCACCAAGATCCAAAACAACCACTTCGCCCTTTTTTGTTGGAAGGGTTGTAACAATAGCCGGCCTATATATATTTTCCAGCATCCCTAACAGTATCTTTGATATCCCCATAAACGCACCTGTGTTTCCGGCAGACACAACACACTGAGACGCTTTTTCTCTTACATCTTGAACAGCTTTATACATGCTTGAGCCTTTCTTTCTCACTGCAGAAGAAGGCTTATCATCAGACATCACAACATCATCAGCATGGATAATTTCACAATTCTCCAGTAAATGAGCGTTAGCCTTAGACGACAAACAGCGCTCAATAGACGCAGAGTTGCCAAAGAGCCTAAAGAAAACCGAAGAGGGATTTTGCCGAAGATATACAGAAGCACCAAGAAGAATCTCGTCAGGTGCCCTATCCCCGCCCATAGTATCAAGGGCAACTACAACCTTGCGCCCTACCTGATCCATCACATAAACCGGTACTGCCACAGCAAGAGCCCCTCAATTGAGAGAATCAACTAGAAACTGTCTTCCCTTTTGGAGAAAGAACCCGTCTACCATTATAAAAACCATCCAACGACACATGGTGCGGCCGCTGAAACTCTCCTGTAGTTTTATTAATAACAATATTCTCAGGTCGAAGGGCATCATGAGAACGTCTCTTACCACGTCTTGCTGGAGTGGTCTTTCTCTTTGGAACGGGCATAACAGAGCTAAAAAGTCTTCACGTAGAGGGAATTATATTACGAGGTGCACCCTAAAACAAGACTTTCGTCTTTAAGTGAGGTACGCTGCACGAGAACAAAAATTTAACAAACACCCTCATCTCAGCAACAGCGTACAAAATCCCACTAAAAATTACAATTCTCGCAAACAAACGGTTTGATAACTTGAAAGCGCAAAGTCAAACCAAGCATTGGATGTGATAATGAAACAACATCATGCCACTCCCCAAACATGTCAAATACCCAGATCTGGCAGTGTAGACGTGGCAAGAGTGAGCGATACAGAGCATAACTGGGAAGGCAATACACCACCTCGATGGCTGCCCGGACTACTGCGAGAGCTACTTGCACCACCTTGGGCGCTACCCACACCACCCTTAGAGGTGTCTACTCCACTTCGAGAGCTACCTGCACCACCTTGGGAGCTACCCACAGCACCATTAGAGTTGCCTACTCCACTCCGAGAACCAGCGTCGCCTTTAGCCCCAGAACGAACTGATGAAGAAGGTGAATCATCTCCCTCCTCTAAATTCCTAGCACGATCAAAACACGTAAATACCATAACTGCTAGTATTGCGCAAAGAATTCCAGAAAGAATACAAGCTCTCTCTACGCTCAGCACATCATCAGCACTAGGCATGACTGCTGTACTTTGTGGAACTAACCTAAGGAACGCTATAATAATCGCCACATAAAATGCAAACCCCGGTACAAGAACATAGAAAACACAACGAACAAGACTCGGCGATTTTGACTGCCTAGAATTATCATTACTTCGCCTACAAGTTTGATTAAAAGCGGCTGCAAAACTGACTACCGCAGCACAAAGCATAATCATTGAGAGCACTCCACCAAAGTTGAAGTCCTTAAAACCAGGGATTCCAACACATGCAAAAGCACCCAAAACTATTCCTAAAACGACAAAGAAACGGAAGAGATGGTTGGCGTCAAACAGCGAGGATAATGCTTTTGCAGCATCACCAGCCTCACTGGCCACACCAACAACATTACGCACACTATTGGCTGCTGCGTTAAAGTGGTTTTCCTTGATCGCGCTTACTTCATACCTAAAATTGAGCACTTGTACACGCGCACTAGACACCGCAGCAGAAACATCTGTACTTGTGCTATTAGGATTTTCTAGTACACCAACTAGTGAATAAACAGCACTTAAACTATTGACAGGCTGATCAATACTCTCAGGTAAACCACCAAATAGACCCTCAAAAGCTGCCCCAAGCACAGCTTCTGCAATAATCCGTGTGCTACCACCCCTGGCTGCACCGCGACTCTCTGCTCTACTCCGAACGCAGGAGTCAGCCACAACTGGATTAGCTGCAGCAGACGCAATATGAAGACGCGTTGAAGCAGCACACCTTTGTATCGCACCAAGCACTTCTTTAAGTGCCGCAGCGCTTCTTGCAGGTCTTCCACTTGATTCCCCTAGTGCAAAATATAGCCTACTAGAATGATCAAGCAGATCCTCCATAAACGCGCTCGTACCCAGCATGTCATGTGCAACACCCAACATGCACTCAGCGCCAGCAACCGTTCTACGCACCCCACCGGTAATGTCCTGGACATCTTGAGCAACTCTCATTACCGTGTTCTGCTGAGCCAGCGCTCTTCCTATGCACGCTTGAACACGTGCTCTGGTTTGCGGATTGGATATCCCATCTGCAGCGTGACTTGCACCTTGCAAATTACCTGTACTACATACATCTAATACACGTTCAACTACACCAGCATCATCGCATGCCTCATTTGCAAGACCCTTCAAAAAGTAGATATCCTCAACTGAAAGCCCTACTCCTGCTAGTGCAGCAACAGAAGCAACAATATTACCTACGCCGGTAGCGGCAGAGCCAACTTCTCCAACAATATCATTTAGCTGGCCCTGCCGATGCTGCATCCTTTGTACGCACTGTTGAACAAGTGCTCTGGCTTGCGGATTGGATATCCCATCTGCAGCTTCACTTGCACCTCGCAAATCACCCGAATCACATGCTTCCAATACACGTTCAATGCAAGTACCATCACCTGGACAGTGTCGCTTAAGCTCCTCTAGCGTTCGCTTGTCCTCAGGTGAAAGCGCGAGTCCAAACACACTAATAAGAAGCTGAGCTAATTCATTAGATCTCGTCGAAACACCGACACACTCACGGCCCACAGCTCTTACGGCAGCAGAACTCTCTCTGAAGATGGGATAACTGTGAAGTGCACATAGATACCTATGAAGCTTAGCAACAACAATCTCAAGCTTTGCTGATTTGCTTGTACCAATAGCTAATACGTTAACAAGTAGCGAAGATAAATAATCGTGCAAAGTACAAGCCAGACTAACCCTACCACTAGCAGAACCTGGAGTACCTAAATAAGGCTCCAGCATACGCCTGGCTGCACAAAGTTCATCCTTAGCAACAATATTGCCAGCCCTATCGCTGCCGACAGCCGCTGCAGCCCGACTTAGCGCTGCAGATACCCCCTCAACAACCTCGCGAGACAAACCCGCCCTTTCGCTAGCCGATGCTAGGAGCGCCGCTGCTAACCCCGGGGAACCCAAAGACCGAAGGATGTCCCGAATCTCCCCAACAAAACCACCGAACACTGATCTCTCCTTACAAACAATAAAACCTATATGCGGGAAACAAAAATATTCATTCAGCTAAACTAGCCGCTATACGTCACTCAATCTATTGCAACCATAACAAGAAACCCGCCCAGAATCACATACAGATTCGCCATCTAGAGACAAAGACCCAACACTACCGGTAAGAGACGCCAAGTCACATCCAGCAGTAAAGGTTTTATCTTCCTTTTTAGGAGAAAAATAAGAACGGACAAGCGCTGCCTATTCGACCTAACATACCACAAGGCCTTCTCACGCCGAGAGACTGCACTCACAAAACTATATACCTAAATTGTCAGATAGCAACCATATTAATTATGGCAAAGATGACGCTAGTCTAGCAATATATCTACACTACACAATGTAAAGAATATCATTATTTCAAAAACCAGGACAGACTAAGCAAGCCCCCTGACAAGTCTGGGCTTTATTTGGTTAAATTCACCTAAACCTAGAAAACCGCACGGATCTCATTATAACATTAAACAATTAATAAATCACCAGGACCTCAATATAATCGGTTATTTGAGCTTAGAGAGAAGCTCGAGAAAAGAGTTTTCATCTAAATTCTCAAAATAGTCGTCGTTAATTTGTACGACTGGGGCATTAACACAGGCACCGAGACACTCTACTTCATCTAAAGAAAATTTGTTGTCTTCGGTTGTATGACCTACTTTGATCCCTAATTCTCGTTTTGCAGCTTCGGTTAAACAATCCGAACCTTTCAACCAACATGGCGTAGTCCTGCAGACCCGTATGGTATGCTTCCCGACTGGGGCAGTATTGAACATACTGTAGAAAGATGCCACTTCATATACTTTAATAGCTGGCAGTCCAAGCAGTTGCGCAACGTGATCCATTGCAGCGATAGGAATCCAGTTTTCATGCTGTTTTTGCACAAGGTGTAGCAACGGAAGGACAGCACTCCTCTTACACGATGCAGGATATTTAGCAAGGATTCTAGTTACCTCTTGTGAATTCTCCTCACTAAACCAAAATTTGTCCGGCTGAATTGATGTGTGAGCAATACGTTTTTTCATGAAAAGCAAAACTAAAAAAACCTGCAAGCAAGTATGACAAAGAAATTGATAACTGAAGCAAGGCAGATCCAGAAAAACACCTCATACCGTAAGGCAGCAATTGCACGATACTTACCCCTCTTATTGTCCTCGAAGGACTCTTTTAAAACAACCGCTATCTTATGGAGTTTCTCCCTAATTACAACTGTTGGGCACATCCTGTCTTTATACCACTTCCTTATCATTGGCTCTATTACTCGCCATACGTTTATTTCTGGATCAAGTTCCGCACAATTTGCCTCGAGAAAAATTAAATTCTTTTGCATTAGAATGAGGTTCGGGTTGATCTTAATCCGAAAATCCCTAGAGAGCCTTAAGAAATCACCAAGAAGACGGGATAGGGAGATCTCCTTCAACGGCTTATCTACTATTGGCTCTGCGAGAGCACGACACGCAGAAGCAAAATCTGTTCGGGATCTTTCCACGTATCCAGACGAATAGTGTAATTCTGCCACACGGTCATAGTCTCTTTCTAAGAATCCTTTAATCAGTTCCAAGATATAAACTTTTGTCTGTTCATCAATCCTTCCAATTATTCCAAAGTCCACTAATCCAACTTTGTGCCCAGAAACGAGAAATATATTTCCCCGATGCATATCACCGTGGAAGAAACCATTTACATAAACCTGGACGAAAAATGTCTCAATAAGTCTTCGTGCAAACTGTGGATCACGTAGCTTACAGTGCGTAAGTGGTATGCCATCAAGCCAAGACATGGTAAGAATTTCATTGGTTGTCAGACCCCAATAAACTTCGGGTATCACAACTGTTTTGTTTGTAAGAAGTTTATCCTTCATCTCCGACAATGCAGCTGCCTCCATTTTGAGGTCCAGCTCATTTTTTGTGGAAGCGGAAAACCTCTTCAAAATTGGGATAAGGTTGAAACGTTTCGGGAGAAAAAATGAGAAAGTATACACAATCGAAAACGCGATTTTGATGTCGCGCCTAAAAACCTTTTTTACTCCTGGTTTCAGAATCTTTACAGCCACAACTTCACCTGATAGCGTGATTGCCTTGTGCACTTGCGCAATCGATGCGGACGCAATTGGCTTTTCATCCATCCACTTGAAGAGCTCATTTACTCTTTTCGAGAATTCTTTCTCTATAGATGCTTTTATTTCTGTGTAGGGAATTGGTCTCACGTTATCACACAGCTTCCTCAATTCAGTAGATAAATCAGAGCAGATAAAATCGCCCATACTGGAAAAAAACTGCCCAAATTTGATAAATGCTGGACCCATCTTCTCCACTTCAGACACAAGAACAGAATAATTTTTCCTGTATAAGAGCTCGAAATACGCGTAGAAGATAAAGTACGTTATTCTCAATATCCTAAAGAACAAATACATGCACAAACAATTTTTCTACTAAGTACAAGACCAAAAGGAAGTAAGTGCAATTGCAAGCAACTTAGGGGTTAAAAACAGACCGCTAACCCAACCCTCAGCACTAAATAATACCAGACACAATTCCCAATCCAAAAAGGGTGGAAAGCAGGTAAAAAATACATATACCAGGAAGTCTCTAAGATTGAAACATCATTGCTCTTATCATTTGAGACTTAGATACTTTCGATGTAACATTCCCTTGTTCCACATAGTTCCGCAGCAATGAAAAAAGCGCCTTGCGTATTATTCTTCCTCTTCGTGCCCTTTCTAACTTTAGCTGACGGTACCCCAACTAAGGTACAAACTTTTGAGCGCTGGACTTTCTACAACCAAGTTGAGGATGGAAAAACCATCTGTTTTATTGCTTCCGAACCATTCTTCATTGCAGGACACCAAACCGATCATGGGGATTCGTATCTCTGGGTAAAACATATTACTGCAAACATCGACGAAGTCAGTATTACTTCTGGTTATGAATATGGACACAGCCCATTACCTCAGCTCGCAACTTACAGAAAAAGAGATGAATTTTTGAAGCACAAACAGGCAATGATAGACAGCGCAAGAACGGGTAATTGCAACAAAGGAAAACCATCTGACTTATATATCTTCGATCTGATCGAAGGTGAAAGAGCCTGGTTTAAGAAAGTCGAAAACGATGAAAATGCCGTGCGCTCGATGAATGGAGATCTTTACGCAGTCGTGATAGCAAAGTCGGTCCAAAATGGTTGTTCGCTTAGCTTTTATTCACTGCGAGGCTTCGCAAAAGCATATTCAGAAATGAAAAAAAACTGCAGCTAGAATCCTTTTTCTACACCCACACTGCTTGTACTACAAAGAGATGCTGGCAGTGCGTCCTGAGGCCACATGGAAGATGATCATATCGATGTTTTGTACATTCCCCGCAGCAGCATCCTTCTGTGGTTGTACGTTGCTACAGGTGACAAAGGAATTTCAGTTATTTTTCTTTGCGAGAGAAACGATCCTAAAAAAGAAAAAGATTTATTAATTGTAAAATCCTTAACGCACAACTCAAAATTTCCTGAAGTTGCGCCTCGACATTCCCATTTCCTCTTGATTTCTTTGGGTTTATGTCATAATCTGCAGTTTTGATTGTTTCGAGAGCTTTTGATGACCAAAGAAGTAGTGAAAAATGTTGACTTGATCAACGTTGTTGCTGAAGGTGCTTCGATTTCTAAAGGCCATGCCAAGCGTGCTATAAACGCGTTGTATGAGTACATATATGAGTCGCTCAAAAACAAGAAGTCTGTGAGAATCCCGAAAGTTGGAACTCTCTCAGTGGTTAAGAAAAAGGCCACAACTTACTGTGATCCTAAGACCAAGCAAATGGTAAGACAGGCTGAAACTGAAAGGGTAAAATTCACTATAAGCAGTGTTGTGAAAGGTGATCTTAGGTCGGGAAGTTAATTTTAGCGATTTTGCGTCGAGGTGGTGTTTTGTCTGATTTATGGCTGGTCACTCTCAGTATGCCAACATAAAGCATAGGAAAAATGCTCAAGATGCAAAGCGTGCGAGAAAATTCACCAAATTGAGAAGGGAGATTCTCGTCGCAGCGCGTTCTGGCCTTCCGGATCCTGAGTTTAACCCTCGTTTGAGGTCTGCTCTTGCGAATGCACGGCGTTGTGGTCTTCCTAAGGACAAAATTGAGTCTGCGATCAAGAGTTCAGCTGACAAAACAGAAGGGGATTATCAGGAGGTGTGCTATATGGCCGCTGGGTCTGGTGCTGTGTGGCCTAGTGGTTTTGCCGTCGTAGTCACTGCGTTGACAGATAATAAAAACAGAACTGCGTCGAATATCAAGCATATCTTTTCTAAATCTGGTTTGGTCTTAGCCGACGTTTCCTTCATGTTTGAAAATTTTGGAGTTTTTTCGTACCCGAAATCTACAGATCTCGACACACTAATGGAAGTCGCTCTTGAAGCTGGCGCGTTAGATGTTAAAACTGGAAAGAATTACTTTGATATCTGTTGTAGCAAGGAGAATTTTGCCGCAATTTCAGCAGAACTGAGAGAAAAGCTCGGAGAGTACGAGCACTCAGGACTGGTGTGGATTGCAAAAACACACCAAGAAGCATCCCAAGAGGTGCATACCCGACTAGAAAAATTACTGGAGACTCTCGAGGAAGACGACGACGTCCAGTGTGTTTATACGTCCATACTTACCGAGTAGGAATCGGGGAAATAGGCAATCTCAACCACAAGCAAAGAGGAGAGAACCCACTCTTAGTGAGGCACCAACAAGAAGAAATCAAGGAGTTGAATAGACTGTACAAACTGGACGATGCCAAACGCATAAACAGGAGGGATATAGAATATCCCTCCCTACAAGCAATTAAAAACCGCCCATTCCACCCATGCCACCACCAGGCATCATTGAAGAAGAACCGTTATCTTTAGTTGGTAGATCAACTATCAGAGCTTCAGTAGTCACTAGAACACTAGCAACAGAAACAGCACTCTCCAAGGCGACACGCACTACCTTAGCTGGATCTATAATGCCCGCTTTGAAAGCATCTACATACTTGAGCTCGCGTGCATCGAAGATCTTATTAGGATCCTTTGATTCCAAAAGATTATAGGTGATCACAGAGGCATCTTCACCGGCATTTTCAACAATCTGAGAGATAGGTGCCTTGAGCGCAGCCTTCACAATGTTAATACCAGCTTGTTCATCATCATCATCAGAAGAGAGCTTCTCCAGAACAGCGATTGCACTGAGCAATGTAGCACCACCACCAGGAACGATACCTTCCTCAACTGCAGCACGTGTAGCATGTAGAGCATCTTCCACACGATCTTTACGTTCTTTAACCTCAACTTCTGTAGCACCACCGACTTTGAGAACAGCAACACCTCCAGCAAGTTTAGCAAGTCTTTCTTGAAGCTTCTCCTTGTCGTAATCGGAAGTAGTCTTTTCTATCTGCGTCTTGATCTGCTTAACCCGCGCTTCGATAGCTGCTTTTTCACCTCCACCGTCCACTATAGTCGTGGAATCCTTAGATATGATAATGCTCTTTGCAGTACCGAGATCTTCTACTGTAAGGCTCTCCACAGTTACGCCCAAATCATCACTTACTAACGTTCTAGCACCAGTAAGTATTCTAATGTCTTCGAGCATTTCGGATCTACGATCACCGAAGCCTGGAGCTTTAACAGCACAAGCCTTTAAACTACCTCTCATCTTACTAAGAACAAGAGAAGTAAGAGCTTCCCCTTCAACGTCCTCAGCAATTATGACGACCGCTCTATTCGAACGAACAATTGTTTCCAAGAGAGAAACCATTGGTTGTATGCTAGAAAGCTTTTTATTCGCAAGAAGAACATAAGGATTGTCAAATTCGACAATCATTTTCTCCGGATTTGTTATAAAGTAAGGGGAAACGTATCCTCTATCGAAGACCATACCTTGGACAACAGAGACAGAAAACTCATCTAGTCCTTTGCCTTCTTCGACAGTAATAACACCTTCTTTACCAACTTTATTCATAGCTTCAGCAATCTTATTGCCGATTTCACTATTGCCGTTAGCAGAAATTGAACCAACTTGTGCTATTTCCTCTTCTGAATTTATCTTCTTGGCAACTGATTGAATATACTTAACAACCTCGTCGCGTGCGCGTTTCATACCGGATTTAAGCTTCATCCGGGACCTTTGAGCAGCGATGTGTTTATGGGCATTTTTGATCATGTTGCCTACCAAGATAGTAGCAGTGGTAGTTCCATCTCCGGCCTTTTCATTTGCCTGCGAGGTAGCTTGATTTAACAACTCGACTATTTTTGCAACCTTCTCGTCTTCTGGTTTAAGCTGATTGATTACTTTATAACCATCCTTAGTTACTTCCGGGCCACCATAAGACTTACTCATTATTACTGGTCTACCTTCAGGCCCAAGTGTGACACCAGCACTGGACACAACTAAGTCAGCTGCATCACGAATAACTTTTTGCAATTGTTCACCACTTATTACTTCGTTTGCCATTATTTACCCTCCTTAATAGCAATAATATCAGTTTCTTTCATCACCACGTATTCAACACCGTCATGCTCCACTTCGCTGCCCGCCCATTTCCTATAAAGGACAACATCTCCCTCTTTGACACACATAGGATCAAGAGTGCCGTTCGAATTCTTTGCACCGGCTCCGACAGCCACGACAAGACCCATTGTTGGTTTCTTCTTTGCTGAATCAGGAATATATATTCCACCAGCACCATCCTTCTCTTCATGAGGCCTAATAAGGACCTGATCATGTAACATCTTTAATCCAACTTTCATAAGTATCTTCTCTCCTATTAATCTCGATTAACTATTCTAATGACCTACAGAATCAAATATCGTAATCGCTGTGATATTTTTCAAGACCTACGTTACATGCACAGATGACTTTGCCAAGTTTCTATTCTCAGTAAATGAGTTATTTAGCTATAAACAAACGTGTTTTTTCATTTGAGCAAATAAGATTGATAACCCTGCTACAAGAAAGGTGAATCTTCTCTCAGAGAAAAGCTTATATTGTGTCTCTAATTTTGGCAGCGCAAGTAACATTAAATTCGCCCTATCCCGATAGGAAAAATTTTTCACTGCCTGATCAATAATCTCTAGGTCATAGAATTGCTTTTTGCGTAAGTTCTGAATAATTTCATTTTTTGGAATACCACGTACGGCACTTGCAACAACATCAAGAACCGCATCACAGTACTTCATCAAACTGCGAATTATTAACATCCCTTCAGTTTCCGAGAACCGAGCTATACTATCATAAAAGTCATGCACCTCTAGTGCAAAAATACTACGACAAAACTTATTCACCGAAGGCGACGTAGGCTCACATAGAGTAAGCACATCATCCACAGTGATATTACGCGAACCAAAGTAGTGCTTGAACTTTAACATTTCCGCATCTATTGCAAAAACACTCCTCTTTAGGTGTTGAACAAAAACCTTGACCGCCTCTCCAGAGAAATTCAAACAATATTTGCTCGAATAATATGTAACCAACTCTCCTAGTGTTGCATCTGAAAATGATATCTTTACCAAATCGTCCCTTTGTGGACAAATCTTGAAGCCGTCTCGAGAATATAAACAAAGATAATTTTCTATCTTTCCTATCTTTGATAGAGGAAGTCTCGGATCATCATAGGTGAAAAATATCCTTCCAAAACAAGAGGGAGAGTGTAACTTCTCCAACAAAAGTGCATGTGGACAGTCCTTGCCATAAACACGTTCTACCAGTAACTGCCCGCTCTTCTTGAAGATTTCCTGTATTTCCTTGACATAGGCCAAATAAATCAACTCGAGCTGACCCTCAAAAAGGAAAATCCGCTTTGAAGCCAAATCACTAGATAGGAAAGTGGTTATACCACACATCACAAAAGGTCTTTTACGAGATCCGAATTCACCTTTACCTTGAACTGCTTCATCGCAGCTTGGCTTAATTCACTGAGGATCGAAAAGCCAATCTCTTCACGCAGTTTAGCCTCAATTTCGGCAACTTTTGACTCATCTAGCTCAGGATTTCTATTACCCAGAACCTTGCCAAAGAAAAATTCCTCATCCGATTCAAAAACTTTTGTTGTGCCTCCAGAATCAGCCTGAAATACTTCTGCTACGAATTCATCAGGGTAGTGATAACTTAGCTTTTTGCGCTTCGCGACCTCTGGTCGGTATAGTAGCACTTTTTCTGTTCTTTCTCCGCTTTCCCGGCGTTTTTGTAAAAGTTCAAGTGCAACCTGCATTTGCCTTTTTTTAGACAATGCCTTCATCACTTTGCCTCTAACTTTATTGAAAGGTTGCTTAGCCACTGGTTCAATAGAAGTAACACGAAACAGTATAAACTCATTTCTACTAGTTACAGTCTCGCCTACATTCCCTTCGTCACTTGCAAAAACTTGCTCTAATAACTCCTCACTGACCTCAACTTTCCTTCCTTCTTTATCCAAGAAAAGTCGACACACAGGGGGAAGGTAATCTATTTCACCCCCATATTTCTCCACTATTGCTTTCCAATCTTCACCTGAATGAACCTCACTTCTTATTTCATCGATTATTTGGTTTAGTTTACTCAAACGCATGAACTTTCGGAGCTCATCGAAATTTTTTTCCTTCTCCACAGGAGAAACCGAAACTATTTTCACGACTGTATAAACGTAGAACTTGCCCATATACTTCGCAATGAACCACTTATTCCCGTCCCATTTAATATTCTTCGGTAGAAAAGCTGGTAAATCTGCCTTGACCACACCTTCGATATGCGTTAGGTCGTTTGCATAAAACTCCGGATTTGCAGCAACGGATTTTTTCATGCGCTCTGCTTCATCACGTGAATCGAGCTCCAAGTAATTAACATAATATCTTTTACCCAGTTGCAAATCATCAAAACTTTTCTGCACATCTTCATCTGCTATCTCGACCAACTCGGGCTTTACAGTATCCTCTGAAATAAGAACATACTCGGCAGCTCTGTACTCATCACTGAAAAACTTGTCCTTATTTTCTTCATAAAAAGATACGAGCTCACTCTCAGTTGCTACAGGAGGAGCAGGCAACTCATTTTTGTTAACTTTCGTAACGCTGACCTCCCTCAATCCATATTCAAAATTGTAAAAAAGTTCGGCTAACTTCCGGTACTCACCTTGAATGTGAAAAAACGGCCCAAAAACAAAATCCTTGCCTATCTCACGCTTCACTTTCCTTATATATTCTCTCTCCGTAAGATCGTTACGATCAAGAAAATCATCAAGTTTAGCACGATCAAATTTTCCATTTTCATTAAAAGCAGGATTTTTCTTGATCTTTTCAATTGCGATTGAAGTATCAATGTAGAGACCCATCTGCTTAAAAAGTTGTTCTATAACCTTATCTTGGATCAGGGTTGTGAGAACAATTCTACCAACTCCAATATCCTTAAGCTGCTTATCTGTGAGACCAAAGCCAAACATACTTTGGAAATACCGCTCGTGCTTCTTGTACTCAGAAACAAAATCGTCAACCGAGATTTTCTCCGCTCCAACCGAAACTACTACGTCAGACCTGCTGCTCATGACAGACGCGTTTATTGCAGTAACCAACAGTGCTAGAATCAAAAGTATGAGGATTAGCCATTTCGGAGAAAAAAACTTCTTTATTCGCATAGTCAATGAAGGTCGAAACAAGCTGGACTGAGGACCCAAAGACCCTCGTCCAAATAATACGTAATAATGGCGGAGAAGCAAGATTTGTTGGTGGATGCGTAAGAGACCAGCTCTTAGGAAGAAAAATTAGCGATATTGATCTAGCTACAACTCTAAAACCAGAAGAAACAATTAGAGCACTCAAAACAAACGGATTAGTAACAATTCCCACTGGGCTTAAGCACGGGACCCTGACCGTTCTGATCAATTCAAGACCGATTGAGATAACAACGCTAAGACAGGATCTACACTGCGATGGACGTCACGCGACAGTTTCATTCACAGATAACTGGAAAAGGGACGCCCAAAGACGTGATTTCACGTTCAACGCAATGTACATGGACATTGAAGGTAATATCCATGATTATTTTTCCGGGTTAGAAGATTTACGGAACAGACGATTAAAATTCGTTGGAGAACCTCATCAACGCATCAAAGAAGATTATCTACGCATACTGAGGGCATTTCGTTTCCAAGCATCCATTTGTGAGACACCGCTATCAGAAGAAATTCTTCATGCTTGTACAAAGCATAGAAAAAACATTTCTTCACTTTCGGGTGAGAGAATCCAAGGAGAAATGTTTAAGCTACTTTCCTATACGGACTTTCTTAGCACAGTTTTCATAATGCAGGAAGCAAAAATAATAGACGAAGTTCTCAGTGCAAAAGTGTCCTTCTCAAGATTAGATTATGAAAAAAGTCGGCTGATACAGGATCATATCGCGGCTTTAGCTCTACTCGTAAGGAATACAGAGAGTCGCTACGATCTACAATGGCTGTACTCTCGATGGAAGATCTCAAAAAAGGTATATCAGGCTATTTCAATTCTTTTAGAAGAAAAAGAAATGCACTGCCCAAAAAAGACCCTGGCAAAACTTGGTAATGAACTCACAAGAAAATTAATTAAAATTCTGCACACGGAAAATAAACTGACCAGCACGCAACATAATGATTTCATGTCGGTCGTAAATAATTCTGAAACTCCAATTTTCCCGATAATGGGTAGGGATCTTATACCACTGGGTTATACCGGACCCGAGATAGGAAAAAAATTGAAGCAATTAGAATACCTATGGAGAGAGAGTAGTTGCACTCTTTCTAAAGACGAGCTCATTTTAATGGCAATCAAGGAACAAGCAAACTAATCCCGTCTCTTAAGATAACAAACTGAAAAATCTTACCTACCCTTAAGATGAAAAAGAGCGAAACCCAGCGAGTTTACCACACTAAAACGCCAATTGCGGTAAAATGCACAAGCGTTCCCCCACTCGACTAGAGATACGTTTACTCGACACAGGATGAAAGATCCAAGAACACTTTCCTATGTGTTTATAAACAAGAAACGAGATATAACCTCCGATAGAACCAATATCTGCAATCATGAACTCACCTACCCCGCTCACTTTCCTTAGATTTCCTATCAACAAAAGGTGTGAATCCAGCACTGACGTTACTCCCAACACTGAGATTTGAGGCTTTCTCAGTAAAGATACCAAGACTATTATTAACATTGGCTAAGGTAAGCAATCCCTGAGACTTATTTGGAACTCTTGTTGCAAGTCGTCCGAAATTTTCCCCCCTAACCAGATTAATAATGGATTCAAATTGAGTAGCAATAAATGATCGAATTTTACTGACAGAAAGACTTGCATCACCAGAGATTCCTTGAGCATTCAATCTCAATAAAACGGCTTCACTAACAACACCGGCCCTAACAAGATCTTTAAGTGAAACTTGCCCCTCCCTCCCGTATATCTTGGCGCTTCGGGCATTTGACTCTATACTTTCACCAGCCCTACGTCTTGGATCCATCCTCGCTGCAATCATGCAAATGAGCAATTTCTTTAAAATTTCCTTTGCATCTTGCTTCTGCTTTCTTTCAGATAGCTTTGCAAACAAATCGGTTCCAAGTTCTTCTTCAAGTTTATCTTCTCCTTCCCGTTCTTCTTTCTTTTCCTCTTCTTGTTCCTTTTCTCTAATTTCAAGCTTGTCCCTCTCTCTTGTATCTGAAGAATTTAGATTCTCGACGATATACTGGACATCTTCTTCAAATAATTCTTTTCCAATTGGCAGAATCCTTTCCTTACCAACAAGCATGACTATCTCCTCGATAGTACATAGGGGAAGACCAGATATTTTGGCAATCTTCTTTTGTTGTTTGTAAAAGTATTTGTAGAGTTCTTGATAGTACCTAGAATTTGCACCATCGAAACTTGCTAGCGCTTCTCTGATAGAACGCTTTATCTCCTCGACAATTTCTTCAGCTACTTTCTTTTCCACAAAAACGAGAAACTGATCTACAATATATATGGTAAAAGAAGTAAAAAAAATTGCAATACCCACGCGACAGTACTAAACCTGCTACGCAGAAGGAACCTAAAGTAGAGCACGACGACAGTGCTTCACAAACCGCCTTAGAAAGAACACATATACCCCAACGAAGCCGGAGGCAGACTTACTGGAAAGGCTGCATTACAAGAGCAAATAAGTGATCACAGACAAACGAAGGAACCCAATAACACAAGAAAAACACCACCCACAAAGCAGAGGTAAACCGAGCTATCGTCTGACTAATCAAAAGAGAATGCTAGTACCTTTCTCTTTCAGATAAGCAATTAAAAGATCTATGCTAGTAAGACAAAGATCATGCTTCTTTGCAAACTCGCTTAAGTAGGGCAATCTCGCTGCATCACCGGCCTCATCAAGTATTTCGCATATCATAGATTCTGGCTTAAAACCAGCTAAACGAGCAAAAGTCGCAGCACCCTCGGTGTGCCCAGAGCGAACCGCCAACCCCCTTTCTTCTATCATCAAGGGAAAAACATGCCCAGGCGAAACAAAATGATCCTTCCCAACATCATCATCTACCAATAGACGCATGGTATGCACACGATCACGAACGGATATTCCCGTGCTCACACCTTCTTTCGCTTCGATGGTAGTGACAAATCTAGCAACATTGGATGAGTCACACGAACCAGACCGCTTAATGAGCTCCAACTCGAGTTTTTCGCATAAACTTTTGGTCACACAGACACACGGAAGACCCCGACAGTGTGTAACGACAAAATTCATGATCTCGCTTGTGAGTATTTGAACCGGTACTACTATATCACCCTCATTCTCTCTATCGCCGGAGTCAACAAGAATAAAAGGCCTATTTCTTTCTCTAAGTTGGCGTATTACCTCTTCTATTGTGGAAAACATTTATATAGCAAGCTAGGCAATGTATAGGGTAAAGCATGTTCCTATAAAAATCCAATGTCTAGGCCCAATGCAATACAAAAATAGTATACCTCTATACAAGTACAGTATTTACCATAGCATTCTCACAATTCACACGATAACCTCCTCCATGGTTGTTCTAAGGCCGTATTATCGGTGCATTTTCGGTATTTCGCTCTCTTAAAGTGGCCTTCAATCGATGCTACACTGCTAGCCCATATCAAAGAAAGGTCTCAGTGAGGATGGCAAAAAAAATCAAACACTTTCTTTATGTACTTTTATCAATAGTGTGCAGACTTGGATTGGTTTTCTTAATGGTTTGCAGCTTAAAAAGTGGTCAGGACACACCTTCTTTTACCACTGCAGCAGAGTTAGATAGCAGCAAATTTGTATTTTTTGGTCGGTCAGCAGCAACCTATCTAATGACTCTAATTGGAGTTGGATTCTACCCACTCTGTACACTATTTGTATGCAGTTTCATTCTTTCCAGAGAAAAAGTCATTCTTTTAGGAGTGTTCATTCTTACATTGATCACGTTATTATCAAAGGTCCCACCTTCCGATGAATGGCTATTTGGCTCATATGGGGGAATCGTAGGTTCGTTACTCGCGGGTTATTTCAACCACCCACATGCATCATACTTCTTGATAGCACTGATAATCATCCTGAACCTATGGATCTTCAATCTTCTCACGATAAGGAAAGTAAAAAAAGTTGCAAGAAAAGCATTCCGCATTGTAAAAGTACTTGCCTCTTTACCGTTGTTGCTGCTGAAGAAGAAATTAAAATTCAAGTCACACAACAATAAGAGCAACACTGTTGAACGAAAGGTCCATATATACAACGAGACGCGGGAAGAAGATTTTCCGGTCAAATACACATACAACCTCATCAAAGAGAAGGAACCACATGCAAATGAAGAAGATAAAACTCGAACCTCTTCTGAAATTCAGGAGAAAGCTCCTCATAAAGTTGTAGCCCCTACAATTGAACCCGAGAAAAAATCACTCAACGATAAAATAGAGCCATCGGGTGCGAAATCACTTTCACAGAAGAACTCCATTCCGGCCGATGAAGAACATGTCAAAACCGGAAAAACAAACAAAATTTCCTCTTTAAAAGAAAGCTCACTTGTGGAAAAGTTTGCCTCCTACAAACTCAGAAAAAAATCCAAACCCCGGACTCTTCCTATCAAGACAAACACAATACCCCCGTTAGACCTACTTAAGGAATATAACTCTGAGCCTCAACAACCGGAAGACACGCAAAAAGAGGGTGAGAATCTGAGAAAAGTATTAGAAGACTTCAAAATAGAGTGCAAAGTCGTCGAGATCACAGTTGGACCTGTAGTAACACTATACGAACTACAGCCAGCAGCTGGAATAAAATCGTCCTCAATCATTGCTCTTTCAGCAGATGTTGCAAGGACAATGAGCGCTATTTCAGCAAGAATCTCCATCATACCAGGACGGAACGTAATTGGAATAGAGCTTCCAAATAAGCACAGAGAGGTTGTACTCTTGCGAGAAATTTTAGAATCACATGAGTATCAAGCACATAATAAAGTCCTCCCCATAGCACTTGGTAAAAGTATCAATGGTGAACCGGTAGTTGTTGACCTCGCAAGAATGCCACATCTTTTGGTTGCTGGCACGACGGGATCCGGGAAGTCCGTGGCAATAAACGCAATGATCCTCTCATTGATATACAAGCTTGAGCCTGACAAATGTAAACTCATAATGATAGACCCTAAAATGCTCGAGCTGTCTATCTACAACGATATTCCCCATTTGCTTTCGCCTGTCGTAACAAATCCCAAAAAGGCTGTAGTCGCACTAAAGTGGGTAGTCAAGGAAATGGAAGAACGCTACCGACTGATGACAAAACTCTCTGTGAGAAATATTGAGGGCTACAACAAAAAAGCTGAGGAATTTATAAAGGAAGGCAAGCTTTTTGAGTATGAAGAAACAATTGGGATAGACCCTACAACAAAAGAGAAGCTCACTCGTACACGAAGTATAGAACTCGAGAAGTTACCCTTCATCGTAGTTATAGTTGATGAGATGGCAGATTTGATGCTTGTTGCAGGAAAGGAAATTGAAACATCCATACAAAGACTAGCACAAATGGCTAGAGCTTCGGGAATTCACATAATAATGGCAACACAGCGCCCATCGGTGGACATCATTACTGGTGTGATTAAGGCAAACTTTCCAACTAGAATCAGTTTCGCAGTTACGTCAAAAATTGACAGTAGGACTATCCTTGGTGAACAGGGGGCAGAACAACTTCTTGGGCGCGGTGATATGCTGTATATGGCCTCTGGTCAAGTACCTGTGAGAATACACGGGCCGTATGTAAGCGATGCCGAAGTAGAAAAGATCGCAGAATATTTGAAAAAATCCGGCAGTCCACAGTATAACGAAAATATCATGCTTGAAGAAGAATCAGATGAAGATACGGCAATCAATGTTGCCGGTGGCGATGATTTCAATTCTCTATACACACAAGCAATAGAAATAGTAAGGAAAGATAATAAGGTCTCAATTAGTTATATCCAAAGACGACTCTCAATTGGATATAACAAGGCTGCAAAACTTGTTGAAAAGATGGAAGAGGAAGGCATTGTTAGCCCGCCAAATAATGCGGGCAAGAGAACTCTCCTTTAGCAAATTTAGGACCGCCCACAAGAACAAACTTAGCTCTATTTAGAGACAATTACGGCAGTCATAACAGTCCGTTTGTTCTGTTAGAAATTGATATTGCTTTCAATTCTAATAAATTAATAATACAATCATTTATTTACTTATTTATAAAGTATTTAATATAGATGCACAATCCATTTGAACAAGGCAGTCCACAGCCAACCGGTGAAGAGCAAGGTGCTTTAGGAGGTCAACAGCAAGACGATCCGCAGTCAAGTGGTGAAGAGCAAGGTGCCGCAGGAGGCCAACAGCAAGACGATCCGCAGTCAAGTGATGAAGAGCAAGGTGCTGTAGGAGGTCAACAGCAGGACGATCCACAATCAAGTGATGAAGAGCAAGGTGCCGCAGGAGGCCAACAGCAAGACAGTCCACAGCCAAGTGATGAAGAGCAAGGTGCTGTAGGAGGCCAACAGCGGAACCCGGAGGATGACGCCGGAGGTGCAGCAAGTGCGTATGTACAAAGACTCGTCCGTGCTCAGATGCTGTTAAACAGGCTTGTTGTCTGGGGAGCTGGACTCCATATAGCTGTTTTAGCTGCTGCGCTTGTTCTTTTGAGACATCCTAGCATACGAAGAGCGGTCCGACGACGTCTAGAGAACACAAGACAAGGTGGTGGCTTTGTTCGTGAAGTAGAAGACGATGAGCCGCAAGAACCACTAACAAGCAGGAGATCTGTTTCATTGTTGGCACTGGATCTCTTCTCACTACTGATGCTCACACATCAGATTGGTATGATGATGGTATCACGTGTGATAATGGGCGCAGTGGGTCCTCTCAGAACACAAGGAGCAGATCCTCAGCCTGATGGAAGCGAGGAAGATGAAGAAAATGAGCAAGGTCCTGAAGGAGGCGCACAGCAGGACGATCTGCTGTCAAGTGATGAAGAGCAAGGTGCTGTAGGAGGTCAACAGCAGGACGATTCACAATCAAGTGATGAAGAGCAAGGTGCTGCAGGAGGTCAACAGCAGGACGATCCGCAGTCAAGTGATGAAGAGCAAGGTGCTGCAGGAGGTCAACAGCAGGACGATCCACAATCAAGTGATGAAGAGCAAGGTGCTGTAGGAGGACGTTCTCCTACTGCCACTCACGCCGCTGCCCTGCGGTTATTCAACCATGGCTCTGTCCTAGTAGAAACATGCAGTATTCTCGCCCATGGAGGTGGACCATGGTTCGCATTCTTAGTTGCTGCATGGGCCTATCTCAGACACCCTCTTTCACGACGTGCTGTTTCCCGATCTCTAGTGGCCACAGGGAATGTTGGCACAGTCGAGCTTGAGAGAGCGGAAAGAACACGAGGACCACAGCCCGAGGGCAGTGCAGTAACATTGCTTTGTGATGGCCTGCGAGTTGTGTTTTGCATGCTACTCGTGTTCTATTTGGCACTTGGACTATGGCTTGGAACTGGTACGATAAGCCCTTTTGCAGAGCGAGGAAGAGATAACAACAGTGATGGGCCTCCTCAAGGAGCCCTTGAAGACCCTGACGTAAGTGGAGACGAAAGAGAGAGGGAATTTGATTAAGTTTTAAGTGATGTATGTAGTGATAAGGTGAAAAATTATTAAATATGTTAGGTTCAGGTGAGAATGGGTCTCGTCAAAACGGTAGTGACTTAGGCAATAATCAAGACACGCAAGATGCGGGAGGAGGAGCACAGCAGCACGATCCGCAGTCAAGTGGTGAAGAGCAAGGTGCTGTAGGAGGCCCACAGCAGGACGATNAGAGTAAAGAGTGGTATGCAAGAAGGTGCTAGGGGAGAAACAAGAATATATCGCATTTATGGGAACCCGAAGAAGACTTAGGCGTCTAAGAGTAAAGAGTGGTATGCAAGAAGGTGCTAGGGGAGAAACAAGAATATATCGCATTTATGGGAGCCCGAAGAAGACTTAGGCATCTGAGAGTAAAGAGTGGTATGCAAGAAGGTGCTAGGGGAGAAACAAGAATATATCGCATTTATGGGAACCCGAAGAAGACTTAGGCGTCTAAGAGTAAAGAGTGGTATGCAAGAAGGTGCTAGGGGAGAAACAAGAATATATCGCATTTATGGGAACCCGAAGAAGACTTAGGCGTCTAAGAGTAAAGAGTGGTATGCAAGAAGGTGCTAGGGGAGAAACAAGAATATATCGCATTTATGGGAGCCCGAAGAAGACCTAGGCGTCTAAGAGTAAAGAGTGGTATGCAAGAAGGTAAGAGGAAAGGACACATCTCAAACGGATGCTGTAGAACAACAAGGTTGCCCGTAAGAGACCGAGCTTAACTACATTCTCATGCTTCTTTTATCGCGTTTTGTCTAAATTACTCACTTCGAGTATCACTTATTCATCTAGCGCGCCACTCTAGAATACGGCAAGAAAAGTGTAAAGAAGACGTAAAAAAAGTCCTCTACCAACAAGTAAGGCTCTGTACGTTAGGGCAGTTCTTATATGCTCTACTGGAATTTGCAACAGTAGTAGATTGCTTTGGAAGTGTAGGTCAAAGATTAAGAAGATTTTTACAAAACGGAGAAGCAAAGACAGAACAAGCTGAATAAAATAGCCAACAAGAAGGGAAACTTTCAGGTGAACTTGGTAATCTAGAAGCAGAAAGACATGGTAGAAATGGACAACAAAGCAACCATAATCCTGCACAAGGAACACCTGAAAACGAAGATCTTGCGTATGTAAATCAAAATCCAGCGCGGGTACGTGCAGGTATTTTACATTCACCTGACCCATTTATCACTGTTCTTGCTGCACTACTTGCACCTTGTACATGCTTTTTATTGCATAACATCCTCTCCCTCCTCATCAGCAGGACCACACATACTACAGATTCAAGAGAACCAAACCAAAAACAGAGAACTGATTCCACTGAAAATGGGAAAATTGGTTTACATCTTTTGCTAGTCCCATCCTCTCTCATGCCTTGCCTTTTATGAACATGGTGGATTCTAGGATTGGAAATTGATATACGAGAGGTCAAGCAATAACCACAGGGAAATATTAACGATCCCGAATCAGAGGAAAGAGAGCAAAGGCATGATACAGGAGCACCCTAATACTTCAAAAAAGCATTAGCCAACTAGCAGCATGGGTATCCTAAAGACGCTCTATCACTCAGCAGTATGAGTGTGACCTTAAGGTGCTGAAATCATGATTGACTGAGGGATATTTCCGGTGACACTTAATAAAATAGTAAAACAGTATAAGTGTGACCTTAAGGTGCTGAAATCATGATTGACTGAGGGATATTTCCGATGGCACTTAATAAAATAGTAAAAAAATTAATTTACTTTTAATAGATTAAACCTTATAATAGGATTCGTACACAGACAGTTCATGTTATGCCTAAACCAAAACCAAAATATCCAAAGTTACTAGAGTTCGTGCCTCCACAATATCGTGGTATTTTTGAAAGTTCAAGCGACTCAGATGAAGGCAAAAATCAAGCAAAAGGTGGCTCAGACGTCACGGAAGGCAAAAGTGGTACGCACGGAGAGAACGGTGCTGCTAAGCAGCAAGGCCTGGGCGATCCAAGTCTAGTATTCCTGCAAAAACTTAGAAGAGCGGTGAGCCCTCAGAGTCCTTTCGGACCTTTTCCTCAAAGCAGAGAGCCCATTGGTCCATCTGATGGTGGCACACCAGGGACGCAATTAGAAGGAGAAATAAAGTGTACGGATCACTGTGAAAATCGTGGTAGAGACACATCACAATCCCAATAATTAACACACTACATCCGACTGTCCTTAGCGTGATTGATGGGAAATGTGGGGATCACATGACGCACCTAACATATCAAGCCTATTGATATATACTTACTGGTGCCTAGTTGCAGCGCACTTTTTTACTTCTCCAGAAATACTTTTCTTAGCATCATACGAAAAAGACGCACCGAGTTTTGTTTGCCAAACGAGATCCAGTCACAAGTGCATTTCCTCATTTCTGTGAAAATATGGTTCTTGACGCTACATAATGAGGAAGTAGATGTATACTCAATAACGCCCAATTGGAGATTAACCTGCCCGCTCCTACAAAAATATAGCACTCAGAACAATGCAAAGGGTAAAAGCGTGTACAAATTTATTAGAAAGACGTCGGAATATATTCAGAGACACCTTGAGTAGTATAGTCCAAGCCCCCCAAGCATCCTGAAACCCATTTTTCTGTATAAGCTCTCTGAAATTGGATTGATACAGTGAGCAATTGCTGCATCGCAACCTAGTTCCTTCACCAAGGCGAGCCGCTGTAGAACCAATTGCATTCCTATACCACACTGCCTATACTCCTGGAGCACACCATCAGCATAAAAACACGCCACGCGTTCATCAAGATAGAAACCACACACACCCACGATTTTGCTATCCACGTAAACAAGAAAGAATCGAAGTCTATCCGGATCAGCTTCTCCTATACCTCGAAATGATGGGACTAATACCCCGGGCCTATGCCAGAAGATTCTCGACGATAACTCATCAAATAACTGTACTTCTTCTAGGGTGGAGATTTGCTTAAATTTTATAGAAACATTAATCTTACTAGAATGTATTGTATATCTTGAAAGATCTAGGAAAGCTTTTTTTGGGTTACTTGTGCGCTTGATATTATACTTGCCAAGGTACATTTTTAGAACACTCATACTTGGCTCGACGGCCCAGGACATGTCCCAGCCCCTCTCATTAAGATGTTCCAGGATCGTTACAAACTCAGACTCGGTTACTGCATTTGAGCAGAACACATAGTTGAATAAAGAATCCTTGACACCATTATAAACGATAAGATGATCCCCTACTGCAATAGTCTCCCATTTGGACACCTCCGCTAGATAGCAAACATACTGCCGAAGGTTACGGGAATGTAGCAAACCACTCATAATTCACGGAATCCAGATCTTTGCAGCATTAATGATCAATACTCCGGCCTGAGCTCTGTCCCAAACTAGGTGTAGAATCAGGTGACAAAACCGGACCCTCACTCTGAGGAGTAGGTGGAGAAACACCCTCAAGCCTCAGCACACTAGCCACCTTTTGGGACTGCTGGGCTAACTCTGATCGTAACTCTCTAGCTTGACCCACCACATCTGGTAAACCAAATGCACTCAGGTCAGAGAGTTTTAGCATCCCTTCAAGAAAATTCCCGGACAAAAGACCCATTGCACCACTACACTGCTGCCCAACTTGATCTAAATTACCAGTCTGTGCAGAAACAACACTCGTGTTAACGCCTTTTACTGGTTCAGCAAGGTTTACAACACCTCCACCACCACCTTCTTTAGCCATTTTGGATTGAAGCATTGCCTGCTGCACTGAACCCATGCCACCGCCATCTGAGCCTTCCATAATCCTTAACTAAATTTTCAAAAACGCCTGTGTAAATTTTATCATAGTGACGATAAAAAATCTCCTAAACACGCCTTTTTTTTTTGCGCTGAACACCTTTGAGGAATACACTCTAGAGCATATACACATGGAGGAACAAACCGAAATTATCCTCCATCACCGGGTTGTACGTGTAAAAGTAAGCCACTACTTCTCACTGTATATATGGAGGAACAAACCGAAATTATTCTCCATCACCGGGTTGTATGTGTAAAAGTAAGCCACTACTTCTCACTGAGTATAGATGAGAAAGATAAGAAAATTTTGAGCAACCGATCTACCTCCAACGGCGGCTAATACAACTATGCACAATACACTATCTTGTGTTCAAAGGGTCCTGAAACAGGAGGAATATGCACACTATTTTGTCTCACCCAAGCCTTATGATGCAAATTTTGCATTTGATAGACCACTCAAAAGAAGCACCACGCTATTTTTGCTCCATCTGGGACTTACAATACAAGTAATTTAATTTTTCTGTTAGGGAATTCTGTTTTAGTCTTTGAGAGAGAAAGTGAAAGTCCGTAATCTCCATATTCTGATCTTGGTTGACACAACTATATACGTACTCTTCTTTCCCATTGATGTATCTCCTCTGTATACACTGAGCACATATACCTTGCATCATACATTGCATCGGCGAGTTAATCGATGCAATCGCCTTTAAGGTGGGTTTGAGAATGTGTCTATACTTAGCAATAAACCTTTGTACAGCAGACATCAATGAATCCGAACCTATGGTAATAACACGGTCAAGTGCTTCAGCTTTTATAGGAAGCAATATTTCTTCTCTGACGTACTTTTCAAGAGCGATTATCATGTTACCCATAAGAGAAACATCGCAAGACCTATTAGAAGGAAATTTCCCTTCATCGCAAACCCAGACAACACAATCTGAAAAAGTCTCTATCATGTCCACTTTGAAACGATCACTCAACTTTTTGTAACCAGAAAAATAAAGTACATTACAACCATTTTTTTTCATTGCTTCAGCTACAGAGAATAACACTGCATTACCAAGTCCCCCTCCAATGAGAAGAACATTTTCATTTGCAGGAATCTCAGTAGGTGTACCTAGTGGACCAGTTAGAACAACGCTTTCGCCCACTTTAAGGAACTTACACAAATACGAAGATGCACCTACCTCTATCACAATGAGCGAGATAACACCGTTGGTCTTGTCAACATAGGATCCAGTCAAAGCTATAGCTTCTATCTCAAAAGGGTAATTAAAGTTCTGCAGTTTGTAGAACTGTCCGGGCATGAAATTCTTAGCAGCAAGTGGTGCACAAATACGGAGCTCATAAATATTATTTGAGAGAGTTACTACTTCCAGCACCTCTGCCTTGAGCAGGTGCTCCATCATCCTTAGAAATCTTCTATTATCAATCTCGGGAGAGTAATCATCGACAACGTGCCTATCAACAGTAGACTCTTTTGCAGAGATTTCACGGTAGTTATCGCTCTCACCACAATTCAAGGTGTAATTATTTTCCTGGACCTTACACTCACCTTGATTATCACCCCTTGATGCTCTCTGAAAACCACATGGACTAAGATCTGATATGCTAGTACTGATATCATTAGATATATGCAGAGCATGAGATCCTAGCATAGAACCTACGGATCCATAACAAGATGGATCTCCCGTTTTTGATTCACTAGAAACCTCACCATTACTACACTTATTGCTGGATTCATAGTAAGCAGATAGAGTTTCACACATTTCTAAAGGAGGATTTTTCAACAGCTTCTCTGTTATGAGATGATACTTATCTTTTGCACTAGCCATCGCACCAACAACGCTCCCAGCATAATTCTGATCTAGATCACCAAAAAAAGTGATATTACCTTCTAGGCCGCTGTACCACAGGGGAAACGCGTCCTTCAGAGCTGTACTGGGCTTAGTCCCTGCTGCTACAATAATGCTCCTTGCCCTTATTACAATTCTCTTACCCCTTTGAAGACATACTACCTCTTTTGCGGACGCATATTGATCTAGAAGAATTTCTAATGGTTCAACTTCTTCGATGAACTCCACTCCCTCACATAACGCATTATTCAGTTCTTCGTAATTTATACGATATGCTGGACTATCCTCTATTCGCTTACGATAAACTATCTTCACACCGCCAAGCGATTTAAGAAATTGTGTCTTATTTTGGGTTTTTCTGAGCTCTCTAGCATGTGAGACAAATTCATATGCTATTAGCTTTTCCTCTTCGTTCCAATTTTTTTCTACTTCTGGAACACCGTATATACTGACTAAGTAGTCATATCTTTGTAAAAATTTCTCGACCTGAACCTTGTAGTAAACAAGAGCTTCTGTTGCGGAATCCACAGCAGTAAGTCCCCCACCTATGACAACTACAGGCATACGCATTTGCAGGCAGGCAACCGAATCCTTTTTAAATGCTCCACTGAGTTGTAGCGTCATTAAAAAATCTGAGGCAAACCGTACACCTCTAGCGAGAATATTAGTGATATTAGGAATATTTGGACTACCACTACCAACACATAGAGCAACATGCCCAAACCCTAATTTGTTACAATCCTCAATAGTAAGGTTGGAGCCAAATCTTACACCACCAAAAACATGAAAGTTCTCTCTTCTCTCAAGAAGTAATCTTATCAGCTTGAGATAATTCTTATTCCATCTAACCGTAATACCGTATTCTATAACTCCGCCAAACCCTTGAACAACTCTCTCGTCAAGATTCTCGTAGAGCTCATGAATATCCTTGATCAGCACAAAATCCTTCTTACTTCTGACTGAACACCCATCTGTAAGGGAAAAACTCTCTGCTGAACACGAATCCTTCCCTGCTGCATTAGGATCCTCTGTGCCGTCCAATATTGTGGTCCCGGATGAAGCATGCCCAGAACACCTACCTGAGCAGGAACTTTTGTATTCCCAAGCCAATCTTCCTGTATACTTTGATGGTAAAGACTCTATTTTAACACCATCTACTAAAACCACTGTGTGTCCCTCATTGAGGAGATAATGTGCTAGAGTGAAACCAGCTGGACCAGAACCAGAAATAAGCACCTTTTTACCCGAGAGTTTCTGGGGAAGCTGCTTTTTAGGACGTAAAGGATTCCACCTTGTGAGAAGGCTATAGATTTCAAAGCCAAACGGTAACTCCAGAACAGCATCCAGAATTGCAGTTTCTATTCCCGGAATATTAACTGGTTCCTGCTTCTGATAAATACATGAACGCATACAATCGTTACAAATTCTGTATCCCGTTGCAGCACACATAGGATTATCGAGTGTTACAACAGCTAACGCGGCAACAATTCTACCCTCCGAATACAACTTGTTCATCTCGGAAATCCTCTGCCCCAAAGGACATCCCTTTTGTGTTATTCCCAATGCTGATTTTCTATACCCTACCCCTTGTGAGGAAAACCCGGTTCTGCAGGTATCCTTTTTGCGAACATGACATATCAAGCAATAACAAGCTTGATCCACGCTGGAAATCTCATCTAATCCAGGATCAGCTAATTGGAAATCATTACGTGATTGATACCCACTCTTTTCTAGAATAACCAATCCATCCCTTTCAACGCGCTCGAATTGTATAAGTGATTCAAAATCAAGCTTTTTGGGCAAATGAAATAAACCACCACAATATTCCTTGGGAAAACAGTGTGATAAAGCTGAACCAACATGACGCTGGTAGGTTTCCTCTGGAGCATGGAAAGTGCTATCCGCATTGTCTGCAGCTTCAACCATATACAGTGCATACTGAGCAGCAAGATCCAACTCTACTGAATATTTTTCTCGCTCCTTGAGCCATTCAAGGACTTTTTCTGCATACAAGACTTCATCAAACTTGGGTAGGTTCAGAACGGTTTTTAGTTTTTGTTTTACTGTAGGGAAAGGTATTGTTTTTGTATATTCTCTTAAAGCGATCCTCTCAATAAAACTCCGCTTGCAGAGATGTATTGCGTTCGCTCTTCTTATGGAATTAGCTTTTTCCTCAAATACCTCTTCTATGCAGAAGAGTTTCACTAAGAAAGCTTCTACAGCAGATGCAAGTGAAACTATATCTCTCGCCGGCTCCTTGAGTGAACGTAAAAAATTTGCATGTAGCACTCCCAATTTTTCGACATCATACAGTTCATCAACCTTTGGAAAACTGCGCCCAACAGACATTACAGTTAAAAGAAAAAACCCGCGCTAGTCACAAAACGCCTTTACATTTTTTCACTATAGCACTCCTCAAAACTCTAACACAGCGCTTACTGTTTGAGGCAAGAGAACAACGATCACGTAGGAAAATCTACACATCTTTACCAACCAGGTCGCTAAAGAAAAACCCCGGGCAGACACCTGCGAAAAGCGCACACAAACAAAATGCTCACTTGTTCGAATGAGCAAGAAAACAGATGAATATTGTATTCACTATTCTGACTGGATTGTCGCCATAATTGTCGCCTCTACACAGAGCTCATCAGCTATATAAGCTCCAGCTTCGAACTTCCAGAAACTCATTGATTTCTTTAACAAGGTTGCACTTAGGAGAATCTGAGTGTCGGGCAAAACAGGCTTTTTGAACTTCGCTTTTTCAATAGAAGCAAAAAAGAATGGTTTCTTATGGTACTTCTCTTCAACACTCATCATGGCGTACACACCAGCGGCCTGCGCAAGCGCCTCAATGAGCAAGACGCCCGGAGTAATCGGAAAACCAGGAAAGTGCCCTTGAAAAAACCAGGCATCAGAACCAGGCTTCCAGCGGCAAACTATGGACTGAGCTTCCCTATCAATCTTCACTACTTCATCCAAGAATAAAAAAGGATCCCTATGAGGAATCCTCTTTTTTATCTCTTCACGAGATAACAAAACGTCCCTAGCATCCATCAAAACTTACTTTTTGTTACTTTTAGATGATTTCTTTTTCGATTCACCTGGCTTAGAGGAACTACCGTTGGAATCAGATTTTATTTCAGAGGACATAGAATTAGACTCAATACGGCTTTCACCAGCATTCAGTCTCGCGACAAGCTCACCCGTGATGTCAACAACTGTAGGGGAATGGTACAACACCTGATTTGCATTCAGGACCAAGTCAAATTTCTCTTTAACAGCATAGTCATCGACAAATGACTTTACCTTCTTTCCTATCTCCTCCACACGCGACATATAGTCATTCTCGATTTGGGAAGCACTCTTTGCAGCATCCTTTTCAGCCGAAGAGACCTCAGTTGAAAGAGCCTTTGCCTTTTCATCGAACGCCTCTTTTGAAAGAACATCTCTTTGCTTTTCAAGTTCTTTATACTTTTCCTCTATCGCAGCCCTAGTAGAAATAAACTTCTCCCGTACAATGGACTGCCTTGCCTTTATGTCTTCCATAAGTGCGGACGCTTCTGAAGAATTTTCGAAGATGACATTTACATCGGCCAACGCGACCTTTAAATCAGCAACCGCCAAGTTACCAGACAGCATAAAAGCTGCAAACAAAAGAGGGAGCTTACGCATCACACAAGGGATATCCAAAAACAGGTGGAAGTATACACGATAATGCCATTCAAAACCACTCATGGTAAAAACTTCACCTGAGAAAGCCGAGGATTCTCCAGCGTAAAAAAAGCAGCTCATCCGATGGCAAGACAAGCCCACTTATACACAGAAAATTAGAGATATTTTCAGATATATAAAAACTATACCATCAACATTCCACCATTCACGTGGAAAGTCTGCCCCGTAATATAGCTTGCCATATCACTAAGGAGAAAAGCGACAATGCCACACAGCTCCTCCGGTAATCCGACCCGCTTCATCGGAATAGTAGGAAGCACTTGAGCAATTTGTTCTTCTGTGAGCTTATCTGTCATGTTAGTCTTTATAAAGCCAGGTGCAATGCAATTCACGAGTACGCCCTTAGAGGCAAATTCACGAGCAAAACTCTTTGACATACCTATGATCCCAGCTTTTGCTGCGCAGTAATTTGCTTGACCTGGGTTCCCCATTACCGCGACAACCGACGAAATATTCACTATTCTCCCATATTTTTGACGCATCATTAGCGCTGCAGCACCTTTATTAAGGATAAAGCTCGCTGTCAGATTAACATCAATTACTTCCTGCCATGAGTCCAGCCCCATACGCAGAGATAATTTATCGTTTGTCATTCCAGCATTACAAACTAACCCATCTAGGCCACCCAGTTTTTCTTTACAACTCTCTATGAGCAGGTGGACATTCCCCAAATCCGAAAGGTCCTGCGGGACAACATGCGCACTGCCATCAATATTTCCATTCAGGGCATGCAATTTTGCCTCTTTAGTACCTGAGATAACAAGTCTGGCCCCCAAAGCATGAAGAGACTTAACTAATGCTTCTCCTATACCTCCAGAGGCTCCAGTAACCAGTATACGCTTATCCCGGAGACCAAAATCCATATCAAGACTGCTAAAATAGAATCAGGAGGCAGTTTAGCACCATGCGTAAGCAAAAAACAAGAACAAATCAGGAATTGTATACAACCAAAAGCTTCCAAACTTTCACACTAGTAAACCACCGGAAAAGCAAAATAGCTTTTTTGGATGAGTTCTGGTCACATAAACTTACTATCCACAGTTACGTCAGACCACCAAATTCATTTTCAGTGTTTTGGACTATTGGATGTCTAAAATGCATGTCTTGCACTTTGCCTATTGAAGCTTTGCTCATTCGAAGATCACACAGAGGAGATAGCATTGAAGGACCGTTTCACTCGACACCAAATAAAAATTAGGTTGCAATTCTGAGCACCGGGAAGTCCTAATAAGACACCGCGGTTCTTTCATTAGAAGAAACAATCACTAACGACCGCACATAAAACGTGTGATAAAAACTTTATTCAGGGTCACAATTCGAAAAAGAGGCAGCTTCTTTTCTCGCTGCTCTATCAACAATCTCGTTATAATGATCACCGTTATGAGCCTTAACCCACAACCATCGTATAGTATGTTCGGCCGCAACTGCATGTAGCCTGACCCACATTTCCTTGTTTTTCACAGCTCCCCCTGCGGAGTTACGCCACTCATTTTTCATCCAACTCTTTATCCAAACAGTGATACCTCTGTATACATAAGTACTATCCGTGTACACAGTGACTTTTTTTCCTTTTTGATCGAAGGACTCCAGAGCTTTTATTACAGCGAGCAACTCCATCCTGTTATTTGTGCTATCCGCTTCTCTCCCAGAAATTATCTTTTCGCCAACACCTCTCTGAATTATCACGGCAGCCCAACCACCGGGACCCGGATTACCTAAACATGCACCATCGGTGTATATCACGCATTCTTCCATACTGAAAACCTTCGATCGTCAATATCTTATCAATTTGAAATGAACAATGATATCGAATTATTTCTTCTCCCGCACATAACTTGCTAACCACCTATAACACAACAAGTACACAGCTTTTGCAGCACTGACAAATATCGTTTGACATGAACCATACCCTCCGGTGTCTAAACACATGTACAGCCCATTCCGACTAGATTATTTATCCGACTCAACGGGATAGTAGCTATACACTATCTACCTCTGTACTGTCTAAATGATATGTCGCCTCATTTGAGTTGAACTATTTATCTGATTCAACTACAGTACCAACACTGACCACTTCTGCATTGGCTTAACATATTTCGTCTTATTTGGGTGAAATCATCCATATGAACTCACCTGAACAGCACAAATACAAAAAGCAGACATTCAAGCACCTTTCATTGCGACAAGTACCAGCACCTCAAACGTGGCTCTGATCCCATCAGGACAAAGTCTTTTATATTCCGTTATGATTCTTCTGAGAGTGCTCCTGGTAGTCATACCATAATTGATCCCTAAAATTGCGCTACTTTGCGCAGTAGCATGTATATCAGTGAAAAGCTTATCTACGCTCGAGTATTCAACGACTACTTTTTCACTCGTCACAACAGGAAGTGCAAATCCAATTCTTTGTATGAGCTTTCCTGCGTCCTTAATATGAATAAAAGGAGAGACTCTAGGTACAAAGCCATCACCACTGTCTGCATTGAAGATAGCTTGCTTTAGTTCTAGCAATGTTTCAGGACCAAAAAGACTGACAAGACATATACCACCAGCTTTCAAGGATTTGTATATAGCTGAAAAAGCATTCACTAAATCATTCACATGGTGCATAAACATACCACTTATGACGAGATCGAAATTATTTTCCCCGAGTTCAAAGTTGTCATCTTCGACGACAATCTTCTTACCAAAAATGCCTTCTAGCATTTCGTGACATACATCCAGGTGGACGATATTCTCAAAGGAAAGACCTTCAAACTCTTTTAAACTTATAAGAAGCTCCCCCCTGTGGGCACCAAAATTGAGGACGTCACTGAAGCTACCATTTATCTTCTCAAGCAGGAGTGCATATATCTCCAGCAAAAGGTAATAATGGGATGCATCCACCCTAGCAAAGCGCTTCCTACGCGCAATTATGGCTCTTGTATTAAAGAGACGCTTCAACTTTACCTGAATTCTACACTTAGGATTTTATAGATTTTTCTACCGCTCGGGAGATCTATTTCCACGATTTCACCGACTTCCTTATTCATTACTGCCTTTCCTATTGGCGAAGACACAGATATTTTTCCTTCCTTTATATCAGACTCGAGGTTACCTACGATCTTGTAGATTAGCACATTCTCACTCTCCATATTTTCTAGCGTCACGGAAGCACCAAACTTTACCCTTTTGCCGGTAAGCTGGGAAACATCTATCACTTCTGCCTCCGAAAGATATAACTGCAATTCCCTTATTTTTCCTTCAACAAAACTTTGCTCCTTTCGGGCCTCGTGGTATTCAGCATTTTCAGAAAGATCCCCTAACTCCCTTGCCTGAGCGACTGCGGCTATAACTGACGGCTTCACCACTTTGACAAGGTTGTCTAATTCTTCCTGAAGTTTACAATACCCCTCCTTAGTGATAGGTAACCTTCGCATCCTGTGCCCTCCAAAAGACAAATGTTATGCCAACAAAACAAAAGTAAGCGCCGTGATTCTACATCAAAATCCCATAAGAGTACACAAACCATAATTTCACCATGGACTAAAATTGTTTGATAAAGGGGACAGAACACAGTTTTTTTTCTCAGTGATTTTGCACCTTATTAATGCAAGTCTGTGCAGCAGGAAACTAACCAAAAAGGAGTTTCGGCGTAAAACAAAAATAGCAAAAGATTTTCAGCACAAAATTTTTATAATACCATTCAGACTTGTATCACTTTTTTGTGAAAATGTCTGAGAAAGAGTTTGATGTAGTTGTCATAGGTGGTGGTCCTGCTGGGTATGTATGTAGCCTAAAAGCAGCACAACTCGGTATGAAGGTTGCGTGTATAGAAAAACGCCCTTCTCTGGGCGGAACCTGTTTAAACGAAGGATGTATTCCTTCTAAGGCTCTACTTCACTCATCCTACGCTTACTATTCTGCTAAAAAGCACTTCGATGTTCTCGGGGTAGAATGCTCTGATGTAAGGTTGAACCTAAAAAAAATGATGGGTAATAAATCCAGAATAGTAATGGAATTATCCCAAGGCATCGAGTTTTTATTCAAGAAAAATAAAGTTACCCGGTTTACTGGAACGGGCCGCATATCAGTTAAAGGTGACATGGAAAAAAAATCCGTCATTATCGATCAAACTGAGACCGTCCACGCAAAGTACATTGTTATTGCAACAGGGTCTGAAGCAGCTGAGCTTCCATTTGTGAAATGTGATGAGGAAAATATCTTATCATCACGTGGAGCATTACAACTAGACTCTGTACCCGAAAGCATGATTATCGTTGGAGGTGGAGCGATAGGGCTGGAAATGGCTTCCATCTGGTCAAGACTTGGCACTGAGGTCACTCTCATAGAATACGCGGATAGGGTTGCGGCAGCTTCAGATGGGGAAGTCAGCGATTATCTTCTGAAATCACTGATAAAACAAGGTATCAAGTTCCATCTTTCCAGTAAGATTACGGAGGTGAAAAAAGAAAAGTTCATTTCCGCGACCTTTGAGAAAGATGCAAAAAGGGAAAGCATATCAGCAGAAAAAATTCTGGTCGCAATTGGCAGGCGGCCACACTCAACCGATATTGGTATTGAGCTAGAGAAGAACCCC
The DNA here is from genome assembly GCF_001593535.1 of Neorickettsia sp. 179522. Taxonomy (NCBI): domain Bacteria; kingdom Pseudomonadati; phylum Pseudomonadota; class Alphaproteobacteria; order Rickettsiales; family Anaplasmataceae; genus Neorickettsia; species Neorickettsia sp. 179522. The sequence goes on from NZ_LNGI01000001.1 coordinate 585,266, forward strand.
TCTGGTTTCATAAAGGTGGATAAGAATTTTCAAACTAGCATTCCTGGAATATACGCCATAGGGGACGTGATTCCTGGTGTAATGCTAGCCCACAAAGCCGAGGAAGAAGGGGTAGCTGTTGCAGAAATCTTAGCAGGTAGAACTGGGCATGTTGGATGGATTCCATCTGTAATATATACTCATCCAGAAGTTGCAAGTGTAGGAAAAACCGAAGAAGAATTGAAAGCCATAGGTATAAAATACAAAGCCTCTAAATTTCCGTTTGCAGCGAATAGTAGGGCCAAAACCACTAACGACACAGAAGGTTTTGTAAAGATACTCGTTGATGAACACGATACTATACTCGGTGTCCACATAATTGGACCATCTGCCTCTTCACTTATAGCAGAAGCCGTGCTGGCAATGGAATATGGCGCTTCAGCAGAGGATATCGCAAGAACCTGCCATTCTCATCCAGATCTAAACGAAGCAATGAAAGAAGCTGCCCTAGGAGCATTTTTTAAACCACTACACTCCTAAGTAGCTCTACTCCAGAGTTGGGTTGATATGGAGTTCTACACTCCGCTCGCCCGCTGTATGGTTATTTGTTGCACGTCGCAGCACACTCTCTCCGTTTTCTCTATCATCGTAGAAAGTGTGTCGGCCGTAGAACGTTGCCTTTCAAGCAGGTCATCCAGAACTGCATTCAGTTTAAGAGCATACACTGATGATTCTCTACGGTCTACAACCGAAGATAAAGAAGAAAGTGATGCTAAAACGAAGAAAAAAACCATCAGAGTAGCATAGCCTGAGACTGCAAGTCCTCCCTCTTTATAAAGAAAGGTAATAACTGTAACACCAACACCGCTGGCCATCTGAGCTATTATCTCAGCAACGAAAGTAGGATTAATGCGGTTTTTTTGCTTTTCAAATTGGGTATACCCTTCTCTTGAAGAAGACGAGAGCATACAGCTTTTTTCATAGGCAATTTTGATATGATGACACGTGCTACTTCTACTGTAACTCACATAGAGTACAGAAGAAGAAATAAATATCTGCAGCAAAATGCTCGTCGCCAGGAGTATGTACGTAACTTTTTTCTGTCCCCGCAGCATGCTTAGAGCCATGGCTGCGCCCCTGAATGCTGCTATCAATAAAATCTCTAGAAACACTCCATAATGCTTACCGCGTACATTCTCCTTGCCTTCTGCACACTTCATCTTAGACGTTCTTTTTTTTCCTCATATTGGGATCTAATATTTTTTTACGCAATCTCAGAGATAACGGTGTCACTTCAACAAGCTCATCATCGTTAATATAGGCCATCATCTCCTCCAAGGTCATTATCAGAGGCGGACTAAGTCTAACCGCCTCATCACTACCAGCAGCACGAATATTGGTGAGCTGCTTACCCTTGAGGACATTCACATCAAGGTCATTACCTCTGCTATGCTCACCCACTATCATCCCACAATAAACTGGATCCTGTGGCTTCACGAACATTACACCCCTATCCTGTAGATTGAAAAGTGCATAAGCAACAGCTTCCCCTTGTCCATTCGACACCAAGACACCATTAGACCTACTCTCTATTTTCCCAGAATAAGGTGCATATCCATAGAATACTTTGTTTAGTATACCACTTCCTCTAGTATCTGAGGAGAACCTCCCGTGGTATCCAATTAATGAGCGTGCAGGAATATGATACACCAGTCTTACTCTTCCTCCTGGATAATTTTCCATCGATTGCATGATTCCTTTCTTTGTGTTCAGGGTTTCCATTACTATCCCTGCATATTCTTCATCCATATCGATTGTAAGCTCTTCGATCGGCTCCATTTTTTGACCATTTTCGTCAATTCTTATCACTACCTTTGGCCGTGAAACAGATAATTCAAAACCCTCCTTTCTCATATTCTCGATCAGAACGCCAAGCTGTAGTTCCCCGCGTCCCATAACTTCAAACTGTCCTTCCCCTTTTTCTTCCATTTTTATTGAAACGTTTGTTTTTACTTCTTGTAGAAGACGCGCCAAAATCATACGAGAAGTCAATTTATTTCCCTCTTTACCAGTAAAAGGAGAAGTATTGACAGAAATGTTTATGGAGATAGTGGCAGGATCAATTGGCATAGCACTGATTGCCGTATTCACGGATGGATCACATACAGTATCAGTTACTGATGTATCAGCCAAACCAGCAATGGCAATTATTTCACCTGCTTGTGCATTCTCAACAACCTTCTTCACCATGCCGTCAAAAATTTGCAATTTGGTTATGCGAGAATTCTCTAGCAATTCCCCGTTTAAATTTATCGCCTTTACGGACGCATTCACTGACACAGAGCCTTGTTCTATCTTGCCAATTAAAATTCTTCCAAGGAAATTGTCATTCTCAAGCATTGTAACAAGCATTGCAAAAGGTGCCTCACTGTCATATTTTCGGACAGGTGTATACTCTATTATCGTCTCCAATAGTGGTACGAGGCTTTCTCGCTGATCGTTAAGGTTGCGAACACACCAACCATCTCTACCAGATGCATAAAGAACCGGAAAATTTAGTTGCTCATCATTCGCCTCTAGAGCAAGAAAAAGATCGGATATTTCATTGATGACCTCTTCAATTCTCCTATCTGGACGATCAACTTTGTTTATTATCACTATAGGCCTCAATCCCACCTTAAGCGCCTTCGAGAGAACAAACTTTGTTTGCGGCATAACACCCTCTGCACTATCAACAAGTAGCATAACAGAGTCTACCATTGACAGGATGCGCTCCACTTCGCCTCCAAAATCTGAGTGCCCTGGTGTATCTATAAGGTTGATTTTCACATTCCCGTAAGACACAGAAGCAACCTTTGAGAACATTGTAATACCACGTTTCTGTTCTAACGGATTTCTGTCCATACCGACCTCGTCCAAAACATTGGCCTGCCTAAGCAAATTATTAGTCAAGGTTGTTTTTCCGTGATCCACGTGAGCAATTACGGCTATGTTTAGAGTGTTGTTATTCATATAAACCCAGGGCTACTCGTGGGATTATAACATAAATAAAATAATATTGAGGACATGAGGTTCCATATAAAGATGCCATTTTTACAAAAAATGACATGAGCGAATACAGTAACCCAGAAACACAGCAAATCTCGAAAACCACACACAATTCGTCACCGCAAAGAATAAAATAATTGAAAAAGAAATAAGGTCTTCTCAAAATTGAAGCAGCTGCACCAGGTGAGGAACAGACAGCATGAGTGCTAACATGTAAAGGGTGACTAACTATTTGTATGTAGTACAATTCACACTCTAACACTAGGGAAAGGTACTCAATGTCTGAAACCTTAATGATAATAGACGCATATAACTTCCTCTTTAGCGCGTACTTTGCTCTGCCAAACCTCACACACAACGAACTGCCAGTGGGAGCGGTATATGGTTTCTTAAATATATTGCTAAAGCACCTTCGAAACAAACCAGAATATCTAGTCGTTGCACTGGATAATGGCAAATCGACATTTAGAGAAAGTATATACGGCAACTACAAAGCAAACAGACCTCCAGTTCCCGGAAACCTGACCCCACAATTCGCTCTTCTTAGGGAGTGCGTAGATGTTTTAAATCTTAATCCACTCGAAATTGAAGGGTTTGAGGCTGATGATATCATAGCAACTCTGGTAAGAAAGTTTTCTAAAAGTGACATAAAAATAAAGATACTTTCGACCGACAAGGATCTTATGCAACTTGTTAGTGAGAATGTACATATCGTAAATCCAATAAAAAACAGGATTATAGGAATTAACGAGGTTAAGGAAAAATTTGGTGTCTTTCCAACACAAATGACAGATTTTCTCTCCCTTGTTGGTGACGCATCTGACAATATTCCAGGAGTGCCTGGGATTGGCGTAAAAACAGCTGCAAAACTTCTTAATACGTTTGGCGCGATAGACAACTTTAGACTTAATGAAGTCTCACCAGCGAGAATTAGAGAAAGTCTTCTCAGACACCAGGATCAACTTACTCTATCAAAAAAATTGGTCTCGCTTGCAGACAATATAAACATTCAGTGTTCTCTCGATTGTATACGCTATCAGCAACAAGATGATACAAAACTATTAACCTTTCTACAAAAATACGGCTTTAAAAACCTTATTCCAAAGCTAGTCAAGAGTACTCCTAAACAGTCACTGCATATCACAAAATCGACAAATAAAATCAACGATTTTATTCTTAGTGCCAAATATGGGGGCCAGATGTCCATTTATAAAAATGCTGAGGAAACTATTTTTAGTACACAAGAGAGCTCGATCATAAGTGATCTAAACACACTCAAAGATTTGCTTACAGATCACTCAATAAAAAAAATTTTTCATAGTGACAACATACCCCATCCCGACCCTGCAAATGAGTCTTTTGAGGATTTAAAAGTAATTGCTTATCCTCTGAATACTTTGAACACAGATCTTGAGTACTTATTTTCACATTACCTCGGAGAAACTTCCACGGAAGCGTTTCATAAAAGGCTAAATGAACTTTATGCAAAACTACGCAATGCAATGTTCACAGAAAAGGTACTGACTCTCTACTATAAGGTGGACAAACCTCTGATTAATGTCATAAAACACATAGAAAAGAATGGTATATCCGTGGATGTAGAACAACTACACTCACTATCCACGCAAATATCAAGTGAACTAGAGGAAATAGAAAATAAGATCTTTGATACTGCTGGAAAGACTTTTTCTCTGCAATCACCAAAACAACTTGGAAAGGTATTATTCGAAGAAATGCAAATACCCATTCAGAAAAAGTTGAAAACTGGCTTACCCAGCACAGACAACGAAGTGTTAACTAAACTAAGCGTTCAGGGCTATGGAATTGCAGACGATCTTCTATCGTGGAGACATTATATTAAACTGAAAACTGCATATATAGATCCACTTCTTCTGAAGGTAAATCCCAGTGAAAAAACACATCGTATCTCCACTACTTACTCCACAACACTTACACTTACAGGCAGGTTGAGCTCGTCGAATCCAAATCTTCAAAACATACCAAGAGAAAAAAGTATACGAAAAATTTTTACAGCAAAAGAAGGACATCATTTTCTATGTGCGGATTACTCTCAAATCGAACTAAGAGTTCTTGCGCACATCGCAAACGTAGAGCGTTTGCAATGCGCTCTAGCAAGTGGCTCGGATCTACACACACTTACAGCAAGTCAAATTTTTAAAACGGATAAAATTACGCCAGATTTGCGCAACAAAGCCAAGGCGGTAAATTTCGGCATAGTCTACGGAATAACAAACTTCGGATTATCAAAACAGCTCGCGATCTCAAAAGAGGAAGCAGCCTCATACATACAGAAATATTTCTATGAATATCCAGAAATCAAAAGCTATATGAATCGCATAAAGAATCAAGCAAAAAAGGATACTTACGTCAAAACAATAATGAACCGTAAATGTCCAATTCAAAATATAAATAGTGATAATCATTTGATCTCACTAGTGGCAGAGAGATCTGCCATAAATGCTCCTATACAGGGCACGGCCGCGGACATCATACGCGCAGCTATGGTTCGAGTAGCACAAGAAAAAGAACTACTCTCACACGTGGTAATGCAAGTACATGATGAGCTTGTATTCGAGCTCGAAACAACTGCAGTCCAGCAATTGGCAAAAAAAATAAAACGAATAATGGAAGAATTCCACGAAATACCACTCTTGATAGAGCTGAAACACGGACCGAACCTTGGAGAACTCGAGGAATTAAAACTTTAGCAAAACACCCGAGCCCCAAAAAAGTTAAGCCCTACAACACGTAGGGCCCAACGGAACTCAGCAAAAGGCACGTGTTTAGTACCTAGGTAGCGCAGACTAGAAAGCTACGCTCAACCAGTACAAAAATGCAAACAGCAAAAGCCAAACTACATCGACAAAGTGCCAATACCAGGCAGCGAACTCAAGCCCCAAATGATTCTGAGGAGTGAACTGTCCAGCCCTGGCACGGAAGTAGCAAACCGCAAGAAAAATTGTACCAATAATCACATGAAGCCCATGAAAACCTGTGGCTATATAAAAATTGGATGAGTAAATCGCCTTGTAACCCTCCTCAGCAAGTGCAAAGGTAGAGTGATAATACTCGTAGCCCTGTAGGCAAGTAAAAATTAACCCCAGCACCACGGTGTACAAAAGTCCTTTGATTACACCATCGTTATCACCCTTAAGTACAGAACGATGCGCCCAGGTCACAGAAGCACCTGAGAGAAGAAGAATCATTGTGTTAAGAAGTGGCAAATTCCATGGATTAACAGTCGTGATACCTTCAGGAGGCCAAGTTAGTCTGACTCCAGGCCAAGGACCTTCCATAACGTATGCCGGATCGAGCCAAGCTTTGAATATCGACCAAAAGAACGTAATGAAAAACATCACCTCCGTAAAGAGGAACAATATCATCCCTATTCTCAATCCCCTCCGAACAACGGGAGTATGCGCTTTACCTACAACACCATCAGCAATAACATCCCGCCACCAGTAAAACATACAAGCTAAGAGGAGTACCGTGGAAGAAAAAAGGGCAAATCGACTATAAGGAAACGAATGCATAAAGAACGCAGCCGAAGCCATCACTCCAAACGAAGAAGCGGCAGTAAAAATAGGCCAAGGACTAGGATTCAAAACATGAAAAGCATCTTTACTCATATTGAACTACACCTCGAAAAACAATAAACAGCATACTAAACAGAGGTCACATCACCATCTACTCCAACAGATACCTGTTTACCTCGCTGCTCGCCAGTAAATTCGCGCTTTAACTTATCGATAAAATACCCAGCACCAACAGGCAACAACCTACCTGCTATGATATTCTCTTTCAGACCTCTTAACCTGTCAACCTTACCGGCAACTGCAGCTTCAGTTAACACCTTAGTAGTCTCCTGGAATGATGCCGCCGAAATAAACGACTCTGTTTGCAAACTTGCTCTTGTAATGCCCAATAGGATCGGTACATAAGAACAGCATCTCAACCCCTGCGATGCCATGACTTCATTAATACGCTCTACACGAGACTTATCAATCTGCTCCCCAATAAGGAAAGTTGTATCACCAGCATCAGTGATCTCAACTTTTTGTAGCATCTTACGGATTATAACTTCTATGTGTTTATTATTGATCTTAACACCCTGCAACCTGTAAACACGCTGTATCTCGCTAATCATGTACTCCGCAAGAGCTTCCAAACCAAGCACCCTGAGGATCTCGTGTAAATCTGGGTCACCATCCATAAGGGGCTCACCCTTCCTAATAAAGTCGCCCTCACTAACAATCAGATGTCTACCTTTTGGTACAAGGTACTCATAAATTCGCTCTTTATCTTCACGAGACCTGACAATAACTTTTCTTTTTGATTTATAGTAATCCTTTGCGAATTCGACGTAACCATCAATTTCACTGATCACTGCATTAACTTTAGCTTTCCTCGCTTCAAACAGCTCAATTACACGAGGTAGACCACCAGTAATATCACGTGTCGTTGTTGACTCTTTCGTGATCTTCGCGATCACATCTCCAGCTTCAACAACATCACCATTTGATACACTCAATATCGCTCCAAGTGGCAGCAGATAAACCGCATCTTTGGACTGCTGACACGTTGCAATTGAACCACTTTCATCAAGTATTTCGACACGCGGACGCAAACCTGACGAAGACTCCGCCTGACGCCAATCAACAATCATCCTATTTAAAATCCCGGTGCTCTCATCATGAACCTCATTGTATGAGACACCCTCTATCATATCCGCATAAGACACCTTACCAGACGCCTCTGCTATTATCGGAACAGTGTACAAATCCCAGTCAGCTAACTTCTTCCCAATTGGAACGATCTCACCTTCTTTTACATATACAGTCCCACCATACTGGACCCTACCTTGGAAGTGTTCTATGCCAAGAGAATCGATCAATAAGATCTCAAACGACCTACTTAAGACAACATAGTTGCCATCACGGTCCGTAATCAAGTTCGCGTTTGTAAACTTAACCTTACCCCCACAAAATGCAACCATACTCGAGTTTTCCACCCTACGTGTTGCCGCACCACCAACATGGAATGTTCTCATCGTGAGCTGTGTTCCAGGTTCACCTACCGACTGAGCAGCAATCACACCTACTGCCTCACCAAGAGCAACCAACTTCCTATTCGAAAGATCTGCACCATAACACTTGCGACATATACCGTGTTTACTCGTGCATGTGAGAACCGAACGAATCCGAACCGAATCTATACCAAGCGACTCTATTCTTTCGATAGACTTATAATCGAACATCTCTCCCGCACGCACTATCACAGAACCATCCGATGGGTCTATAATATCAGCCGCAGAAACTCTACTGAATATACTGTCGCTGAGCGGTATAATCACCACACCGCCCTCAACGGTGGCACGAACCACCAGCCCATCGGAGGAGCCGCAATCCTCCTCAACAATGATGGAATCCTGCGCTACATCAACTAACCTACGAGTCAGATAACCAGAGTTCGCAGTTTTTAATGCCGTATCTGCAAGCCCTTTACGCGCGCCATGCGTAGAGTTAAAGTACTCTAACACACCCTGTCCTTCTCTCAAATTTGATATAATCGGATTCGGGATAATCTCACCAGATGGTTTGGCCATCAGTCCCCTCATCCCAGCAAGCTGTTTTATCTGCGCGGCAGAACCCCTAGCACCGGATTGTGCCATCATAAAAATGGAATTCATCTCTGCAACGCTTTCGTATCCAGAAATTCCATCCATCATGTCTTTTGCGACAAGGTCTGTACACTTTTGCCATGCATCAACAACCTTATTGTACTTTTCGTGTTTGGTAATCAAACCCTCTTGATACTGAAACTCGTATTCTTTGACCTCTTCGTTTGCTCTTTTTACATGCTCTGCTTTTGTCCGAGGCACAACCATATCATCTTTCCCAAAGGAAATACCGGAAAGCGTAGCATACCGAAAACCCAATTCCATGATGCCGTCTGCAAACTCAACAGTTTTACCATGACCACAAGTCCTATACACCAAATCAACCAGATTGCTTATATCTCTAACAGTAAGCACCATGTTTATACTCTCAAACGGCACGCCCTTCGGAAGAATCTTGAATAACTGCAATCTACCGAAAGTTGTTGTATAAACCTTGACCTCACCCTCTAGCTCAACACTACACCTGATTTTAGTGTGAAGCCCAATATCACCATTCGCAAAAGCATACTCAGCTTCCCATGCAGCACAGAAAGTCACCGGATGAACAACATCTCCCTTCTCCTCGAGGCTCAGATAATACACACCTAAGACTATATCTTTAGATGGGATAATAATCGGCCGCGAATTCGCTGGATTTAGGACATTATTCGTCGACATAACAAGCAACCTAGCTTCAACCTGTGCCTCAATAGACAAAGGCACGTGAACAGACATCTGATCACCGTCAAAATCAGCGTTAAAAGCAGTACAAACCAACGGGTGCAACTGTATAGCCTTACCTTCAATGAGAACCGGCTCGAACGCCTGGACACTCAACCTATGAAGCGTAGGTGCCCTATTCAAAAAGACAGGGTGCTGATGAATCACCTTCGCAAGTACATCCCAAACTTCCGGCTGTTCATTTTGCACCATTCGCCGAGCAGTTTTGATTGTTGGCGCAATCCCATAAAGCTCAAGTTTAGAGTATATAAAGGGTTTAAATAATTCTAGCGCAATTTTCTTAGGCAAACCGCACTGGTGGAGCTCTAAAGCTGGACCAACAACTATCACGGATCTTCCAGAGTAGTCTACGCGCTTACCAAGCAGATTTTGCCGGAATCTACCTTGTTTTCCCTTAAGCATATCACTAATGGATTTGTAAGGGCGCTTGTTACTACCTTTAATAACCTTTGCACGACGCCCATTATCGAAAAGTGCATCTACAGCTTCCTGTAACATGCGCCTTTCGTTATTTATGATGATATTAGGCGCCTTCAGATAGATCAGACTTTTCAGTCTATTGTTCCGGTTGATCACTGATCTGTACAGTGCATTCAAATCAGAGGTCGCAAACCTTCCTCCATCCAACATCACAAGGGGTCTAAGATCAGGTGGCATTACCGGTATGACATCCAAAATCATATCAACTGGCCTACTATCTGATCCAAGAAACTGTTCTACTAAACGCAACGTCTTAATGATCTTTTTCTTCTTTACTTCAGAATTTGTTGCAGCCGCTTGAGAGCGCAATTTCACTGCCATCTTTTCCAGATCCAGTGAGGCAAGCATATGCCTGATAGCCTCAGCACCTATCATCGCAGTAAACGAGTCAGGACCGTACTCACGAACCGCATTCATATAGGCTTCATCAGTGATGAGCTCGTGCTTAGTAAATGTAGTAACACCCGGATCGATCACTATATATAGCTCAAAGTAGAGCACCTTCTCCACGTTTTTAAGCGTCAAATCCAGCAAGATGCAAATCTTCGACGGAAGGGATTTCAAAAACCAGATATGTGCAACAGGACTAGCCAATTCTATATGGCCCATACGCTCACGGCGTACTCTAGAGGAAGTAACTTCTACTCCACACCTCTCACAGATTACCCCACTATATTTAATTTTTTTATATTTTCCACAAAGACACTCGTAACTCTTTGTCGGACCAAAAATTTTTGCGCAAAAAAGACCATTCTTTTCTGGCTTGAACGTCCTGTAATTGATAGTCTCAGGCTTGGTGACTTCCCCATAAGAGAGAGAGCGTATCTTATCAGCACTCGCAAGGGAAATCTTGATACCATCAAAATCAACCGAGCCGCCACCATTCTGGCGAAAACTCCTAAAATCTCCCATAAACAAAAAGGACCACCCCTATAGAAACCGAAAGCAAATATTCTCTTTAACTAACTACTGTTCCGATGCCGCTAATGCAAGACCGCCAAAATCTTCTTTTTTTTCTAAGTCGGAACAAAACTCCACATTTAAACACAAAGCCCTCAACTCATTCATCATCACATTGAAGGACTCGGGAACACCATAGTAAAAATCATTATCACCACGTACTATCGAATCGTACACATTGACACGACCCACTACGTCATCAGATTTGATGGTAAGCATTTCCTGCAATGCAAATGTTGCACCATAAGCTTGCAATGCCCAGCATTCCATTTCACCAAAACGCTGTCCACCAAAATGTGACTTTCCGCCAAGTGGCTGCTGCGTTATCAAACTGTAGGAGCCAATAGAGCGTGCATGAATCTTATCATTCACTAAGTGATGCAACTTCAGCATATACTTGCACCCGACAGTAACCTTCCTATCGAACTGCTCACCTGTTACACCATCATACAAGACTTCCTGACCCGAAGGATCTTTGCCTGCAAGAACCAACAACCTTTCTATCTCATCTGTCTTAGGCCCCTCAAAAACCGAAGCCGCAACTGGAACACCTTTTCTTAAGGAGTGCGAATACTCAACTATTTCAGCATCCGACATCTTCTTAAGCCTAGCCATCATTTTTCTATCGTTCTTGTAAATCTCGAGAACCAACGACTTCACCTCAGAGTGGTTACCTTCATCAAGTAATTTCGAGATTTTCTTACCCAAATTGTACACAGCCCAACCAAGATGTGTCTCAAGAATTTGCCCTACATTCATCCGCGAAGGCACACCCAGAGGGTTAAGTATGATATCTACAGGTGTACCATCAGCTAAGTAAGGCATATCTTCCACCGGAACTATCCTAGAAATAACACCTTTATTTCCATGCCTACCCGACATTTTATCACCCGGTTGAAGCGTATGCTTCACAGCGACAAAAACCTTGACCACCATCAGAACGCCCTGTGCCAAATCATCGTCACCACGGATTTTTTCGAAATTCTCTTCGTAGGTCTTATTAATCTCATCAAAGCGATCAACAAACCTTTGTCTCAAGAGCTTTATAGAAGAGATTCCATCAACACTAAGCTTCCACCAATTCTCCCTATCTATCTTTTCAAGAGCCTCTGCCGTAATCACATCACCCTTCGAGATAGGAGCCAAATTATTAAGGGCAACTTTACCAACCAGCATTTCCCTAAGAAGCGAGTAGATATAGTTCGTTAACACCGCGAGCTCATGATCACGTCTTGCTTTTTCAGCATCAATGGCCTGTTTTTCTATCAACAACGCCCTACCGACCTTTTCTATACCTCGACGTTGTAATACCTTCACGTCTACCACACAACCGGACACACCCGGTGGTAAGTATAGAGATGAATCTTTCACATCAATCGCTTTCTCTCCAAATATTGCACGGAGTAATTTTTCCTCAGGTGTAACAGGTGAACTGCTTTTAGGCGTCACCTTTCCTACCAGAACATCTCCAGCCTCAACGTTCGCTCCAACACACGCTATGCCAAACTCATCAAGACAGTGTAAAAACTCTTCTGCCACACCGGAAACATCCCTTGTTATCTCCTCAGGTCCCAATCTTGTATCACGAACAACGCATTCGAAGCCTTCTAAATGCACTGAAGTGAAAAGATCGTCACGAACGACATTACTCGAAATGACAACAGAATCCTCAAAGTTATAGCCACGCCACGAAAGAAAAGCTACCACCAAATTCCTTCCTAGAGCCAATTCACCTTGTTGGATCGCTGGTCCGTCAGCAAGAATGTCACCCTTTTTAACACGCTGTCCCTGATGGACGACACAACGCTGGTGTATGCATGTATTGTGATTCGACTTTCTAAACTTACATAACGTATAAGAATCAACCCAGAAATCGTCCGTGGACTCCGATGCGACGACTATATTCCTGGCATCTATATACTGTACAACGCCCGCACGCTTAGCAACTATCACAGCACCAGAACCACGTGCTACATAACCCTCCATTCCAGTCCCGACTAACGGTGCCTCAGGTACGATGAGCGGTACAGCTTGTCTTTGCATATTTGAACCCATGAGAGCTCTATTCGCATCATCATTTTCCAGAAACGGAATCAAAGAAGCAGCAACTGAGACGATCTGTTTAGCTGATACATCTGCAAATTGGACCTCGCTACGCGGAATAAAAACATTCTCATAATTCCTGCGACAGTATACCAAATCATCGAGTATATACCCTTCCTCATCAACACGAACACTGGCCTGACAAATATTCGCCTTTATTTCATCAATCGCAGAAAGGTACGTGACTTCATCTGTGACACGGCCATCACGTACATAGCGATATGGGGTCTCTATAAAGCCATATTTATTGATCTTCGCATATATAGCAAGACTATTTATTAATCCAATAGTCGCACCTTCTGGCGTCTCCGTTGCACAGATTCTACCGTAATGCGTGGTATGCACATCCCGCACCTCAAATCCTGCTCTACCTCTATTCAACCCACCTGGACCCAAAGCTGATATGCGACGTTTATGTGTAATTTCTGAAAGCGGATTAGTCTGGTCCATGAACTGTGACAGTGCAGAAGACATGAAAAATTCACGAATGACAGCCCCAAGGATTTTAGAATTTATCATTTCACACGGCATAACCGCATCAAAGTCAGCAGTTGCCATATTTTCGACAATAACCTTGGCCATTCTAACAAGTCCGATGCGAAATTGATTGTCCATAAATTCCCCAACAGACCTAACGCGCCTATTGCCAAGATGATCTATATCATCGACGTCCCCGACCTCCCTTTGCAAAAGGGCCAACTCTTTTACCGTGCAGAAAATGTCTTCCTTCGTCAAAACAGTCAAACTTTCGTCATGATTTAGATTAAACTTAGCATTTAACCTGATCCTACCTACATTCAGGAGATCGTATCTTTCGGGAGAAAAAAAGAGCGACTCAAACAATTTCTCCGCAGATTCAATAGAAGGAATCTCACCCGGTCGAATAACTCTGTATATTGAGAGCATCGCCTCCTCGTAAGAGCAATCGTACTGCAGAACGGTACCGAATATGTAATTACCCTTGAGCTCGACTAACTTAATGGAATCTACATCAAGAAATTCCAACTTCGCAACATGTTCTTTTGTCAACCTTGTACCATGTGGAAGAAGAACCTCCCCTTTAGTCGAGACAAGATCATCAGCGAGGTACATATCCTTCATGACCTCCAAATCCATATAGCAATAACGCAATCCTTTTGCATATAGATTCCGTGCCAACACTATGGAAATCCTGTTACCCTTTGCTAAAACCAACTCGCCTGTCTCGGCATTGATAAGATCGTATTGAAGACGGACCCCCTTGAACTTTTCCGGAACAAAGCAAACTGTCCACCTACCATCTTTACTCAAACGACATTCCGAAACTTCACAAAATCGAGTGAAAATATCCTTGTTTGATAACCCTAAAGCCCTAAGCAAAAGAGTTATCGGAAGTTTTCTCTTTTTATCTATCCGGAAATACAATATGTCCTTGGCATCAAACTCAAAATCCAACCAAGAGCCCCTATAAGGTATGATACGTGCGATATAATTGAGCTTGCCGGAGATCGACCTAGCTTTGTCATTATCGAAAAACACCCCAGGTGCACGGTGCATCTGGGATACAACAACCCTTTCTACACCATTTATTATGAATGTCCCATTCTTAGACATAATGGGTATATCACCCATGTATATCTCCTGCTCTCTTACATCCTTTATTGCCTGCTCATTCGACCCCTCTTCATCACCTTCGCCAGACGTCTCACCACCAAAAACAACTAGCCTAAGTACTGCCCGGAGTGGCGCCGAGTATGTAATACCTCTTTCAACACATCCATATTCATCATGCTTAGGCTCACCTATCCTGCAGCTCACAAACTCGAGAGAAGCCCTACCATATCCATCATTCACTGGAAAAACGGATGCAAAAATATCGTTGATTGAGGAGACAGCACCGCCTCCACCTATAAACGAAGCATAAGAATCTTTCTGTACTTTCACTAGATCAGGAAAGTCAAAAAGCAGCTCATCAAAGTATAACCTGTGAAATTCAGACATAAGAGAAGAAACAAGAAAACGATCTACCTAGAAGACTTATTCTCCTTTTAATTCAGGTTCACATTCAGCTTCCTTCAGGATCTTTGCATATGCATCAGCTTTTTCTTTTGTGAGACCGGAAAGAATATCTACAGGAACCGCCTCAACCTTGTCTTTAAGCTCTTTTAAACCCAGATCTTGACCTAACTCCTGCTTGAAGATCGTCTTCAACGCTTTGATGGCGCTTGTCTTCTTCTCACCATAGCCCTTTAAAATTAATGTAAACTTGGTTGCTTCGCTCTTTTTCTCAACAGGGTCAGACGGCGCAGGTGCAGCAGCTGCAGCAGGAGCCATAGCAACATCGGGTAAATTCAAAACCCTTTTCAACTCAGCAGCGAGCTCAGCTGCTTCAACAAGGCTCAAAGACAAAATCTTTTGAGCAATTTCAGAACACTCAACTTTAGACACAAAAACCTCCAAAAAAAACAGGTAAAGACAACGACTTTTTAACTAGCAATTAACATTAGCACTTTTCACATAAGAATCAAAATAACCCGCCAAAAGCCTTGCAGGGCTATCCAAAGAGTTCACCAAGGCAACAGGAACAGAATTGATGGCATTAATGAGCGATAAGTATACATGCATTTCATCAGGCAGCTTAGAAAACTCATCGATCAACCGAAGATCAAAAAGCGCTTTCTCATATTTTCCACCGAGAATTTCTAACCTATCTCTCCCGTATTCACCCGCAAACTTCAACACACAACGCAGGAACTCGGGAACATTCCGATTGCAATGCAGAAAAGCGACACTCGTAGAAAAATACTCAGATAAAAAAGATAAACAAGAATTTTCAACAGCAATCTTAGCGAGCGAATTTTTCACAAAATTAAAATTACCCTCAAAATCCCACAACTTTTCACGAAGACTAAAGACTTCCTGAGCACTAAGCGAGGAAACCTTCACGACAAGTACAACCCTCTGCTTAAGTATCATCTCAAGCTTCGCCAAAAAAGCCGTTTTTCTCTCATTCATAACAAATTCCACTACAAAGCCAGAAAATCTACAAAGCACCCATCTCCCATGGTGCTACTCACACTAATGCTGCGCACATAACCTTGCAAGCCAACGTTCTTCGGCCGAGTTGCAAAAACAGATTCACAAAAAACCTGCAGATTCTCCCTAAGCTTATTTAAGCCCATACCTAAATTCCCAATTTTAGAGTGCATAACACCCGCCTTGTTAGTTTTAAAGAGCGCTTTACCTCCTAATATGGCAGCAACCGCAGCAGCAACATCATGTGTTACTAAACCATACTTGCTATCAGGCATCAGACCCCGAGGACCCAGAATGCGAGCTATCTTGCTTAATTTCGCCATCATCGGAGGAGTAGCAAGAGAATATTTATATCCCTTAACAAAATTTTTCTTGGCTTTAATCGTCTCTATAAGCTCTTCACCACCATACGTTATATTCTCGTCAAGGAGCTCAGCCACCTGCGCTTCACCGCAAAAAACAAGAATGCGCCCAAAATAAAAAGGGTGTTTAAAAACACAACCCACCTTGACAGAATCCTTCGAAGAAAAATGAACCGCAACGTCAACCGATTCGTTAAACTTGCATGCTTTTCCAATTAACTTTTTCAGAGCATCATCTGCACTCATCATCTCTCTCATTTTAATCTCCAGTTACTTTTATGCCCATTGATGCCACTTTTCCTGCAACCATCCGAACAGCAGCGTCAAAATCCCTAGTATTCGTATACCCAATCAACTCCTTCGCAATTTCAGATATCTTACTTTGTCCAACCGAGGCTATAAAACTTTTTCCTGGAGCAGAAGAACCCTTACTAAACTGCAAGAAAGATTTTATTACATCCGTAGAATTTTTACCCTTTACAACAACATCAAAGGTTTTATCCTGATACACAAGAACCCTCACCCTTATATTGCCCGCAAGCGAGGCAGTTAATTCATTGCACGCCTGACAGAACTTCATAAGGTTGACCCCCTTTGGTCCAAGCGACGAAGCTATGGCAGGGGTCGGAGAAGCCTTACCAGCTGGAACACGCAACTTTAACCTAGCAACAACTTTTTTCATACAGCAATACTAAACACCAAGGACAACATTATTCAACCAACTTCAGCTGATCCAAACTGAATGACACTACCACATCCTGGCCACAAAACACTATCTTTACTTTAGCCTTCGACGTCCTTTCATCAATCTCATCAACTTCACCTACACATGCCTCAAAGTATTCACAGAGAATAGCAACACGCGAACCAACCGATATCTTTCCAGATTCTTGCACAACCTCAGGAGAAAGCATAAAATTCCTCATTTCGTCGATATCTTTATCCGACAAGTACTGCGGCGAACCAGCCTGACTAAGAAATCTACAAGGAATACCATATAAACTGCGCATCACAGAGACCTCATTTAAAAAAGTCGAACCTGGAGCAACTTTGACAAAAACATAACCAGGAAGAAACCTTTTGGAAGCAGAGGCATCAAACTTCACAAGAGCGGGCGAGAAAAGATCAACAACCTTATCACTACAACGACTTTTGATAAGATCGCATACCTTCGACTCACTGCCCGATCTTACGCGCAGAACACACCAAGTATGATTGGAATTACTACTCATACAAGCCAAAAGTTTAGTAAAAAAACCGGACCATCAAAAAGATAACATAATCCGTAAACGCAAAAAGCAGAGCAAAAACCGAAGTAATGGAAAGCACAAAAAGGGAAAAAGACATAACTTCCCTCCTGGACGGCCAAGCTATACTCCTAAACTCTGCGAAAACGCTGCGAAAAAAATTCATCTAAAACACATATATAAGAACAGGAGCGATAGGACTCGAACCTACAACCATCGGTTTTGGAGACCGAAACTCTACCAATTGAGCTACGCTCCTAAGACTCAATTCTTCACGCCCTTCACAATCCTGAACATCTCCGCTATTTCGGCATCACTCTTGGAATCCATAATTTCCAACACTTGACCAGCACCTACAGTTACTCCTCCCTCTCTGATTGCAAATCTGGACCCTTTCTCCATTGCGATCGGATTCAAGAGCTCTACAAAAATCTCCAAGTCATCACCTGGCATGACAATTTCGGCACCATTCACAGGCAAGTACGCCGTACCAGTAACATCTGTAGTACGGAAATAAAACTGTGGCTTATATCCAGAAACGAAGCCAGTCCTTCTACCACCTTCTTCTTTTGTGAGGGTTACAATCCGCGCTCTCAACTTTCTATGAGGAGTAATCGAGCCCGGCTTACAGAGAACCTGCCCCCTACACACATCCTCTCTCTTCGAACCACGGAGAAGGATACCAACATTAAATCCAGCCTCACCTTGTTCAACAAGCTTGTTAAACATTTCGACACCAGTACAAGTAGTTTTTTGTGTGTCTCTTATACCAACAATCTCAACTTCGTCACCAACTTTGATACGACCGCGCTCAATTTTTCCAGTAACAACAGTGCCACGTCCAGAAATGGAAAAAACATCCTCAATAGACATGAGGAAATCACCATCAACTGCCCTTTCAGGAAGTGCAATATATTTATCGCACGCAGCAAGCAACTTGCGAATAGAACCCTTACCAAGTTCACTTTCCTCACCATTAAGTGCCAACAACGCAGAACCCCTTATGATTGCCGGATTACTTCCATCATCATTATCCTCTGGCAAATCAAACCCATGCGATATCAAAAGATCCTTGAGGTCACTCTCAACGAGCTCCAGAAGTTCCTCATCAAGCTCAGAAGAATCACACTTGTTGATGTAAACAACGATACTAGCAACACCAACCTGCTTTGCCAAAAGGATATGTTCCTTTGTCTGTTGCATGGCACCATCTGTACCCGCAACCACGAGTATAGCACCATCCATTTGTGCAGCACCCGTAATCATATTTTTGATATAATCCGCATGCCCTGGACAGTCTACGTGCGCATAGTGACGCTCCGGAGTCTTATACTCAACATGCGCAGTGGAAATGGTAATACCACGCTGCCTTTCTTCTGGAGCTTTATCGATATTATCATATGCCCTAAAATCAGCTTCGTAGCCACCACCTTCCTCTGAACAAAATTTGGTAATCGCAGCAGTCAAGGTCGTCTTTCCATGATCGACGTGCCCTATCGTACCTATGTTTAAATGCGGTCTATCATTCACGAAGACCTGCTTCTGTTTAACAGCCATTTCTATTTCTCCTTATTATCTCACAACATCTAATTAGCAACACGCTTGTCAACCAGCTCAGCAGCTATATGGTCGGGCATTTTTGCATATTCTTTGAACTCCATCGAGTAGCTAGCGCGCCCCTGGGTAGACGAACGCAAATCATTGACATAACCGAACATTCTAGACAACGGCACGACACCAGAGATAACGCGTGCATTACCTTTAGCCTCCATTTCGGCTATTTTTCCTCTTCTGCTATTCAGGTCACCAATAACCGTACCAGTATACTCCTCAGGTGTAACGATTTCAACACTCATAAGGGGTTCCATAATCTTGAGTCCTAGCTTTTTACCTGCTTCCTTAAACGCATCTCTCGCTGCAATCTCAAACGCAAGCACACTAGAATCCACATCGTGAAAGGCTCCATCGATCAATGTCACTTTAAATCCAATGATCGGATAATTAGCCAATAGTCCCTTGTTCTTAACGGAAATCAAGCCTTTTTCGACACCAGGAATATATTCTTTAGGTATAGCACCTCCCGTAATTTTGCTCTCAAAGAGAAATTCTCCCTCAGTATACGGTTCGAACAACATTTTCACACGAGCAAACTGACCCGCACCACCGGTTTGCTTCTTATGAGTATAATCTATCTCATAGGACCGCGTGATGGTTTCTCTATAAGCAACCTGAGGATCACCAACATTGACATTAACGTTAAACTCGCGCTTCAGCCTGTCCAAAATGATCTCTAAATGGAGCTCCCCCATACCTCTAAGTAAGGTCTGCCCCGTTTCCTCGTTACTTGCAACTTTCAAAGAAGGATCCTCGGCACATAATCTAGCTACAGCCAGCGCCATCTTCTCCTGCTCGGCCGTGGATTTTGGCTCAATCGCAATCTCAATCACTGGATCAGGCGCAGAGATCCTCTCTAAGGTTATCACCCTCCCAGCGGCACAAAGTGTATCACCAGTACTCGTATTTTTAAGCCCCGCCAACGCAACGATATTACCAGCCGTCTCACTTTTCACATCTTCCCGTGAGTTAGCATGCATTAGGAGCATTCTCCCTATTCTTTCTTTATTATCCCCATGAGAATTAATGACCACGTCTCCGCTATTCAGAGTACCCGAATAAATCCTTACAAATGTCAACGAACCCACATAGGGATCGTTCATCACTTTGAACGCGAGCCCAACAAAAAGAGCCTTCGGATCCGGCTTTACACCAATCTTCTCACCTTTCTCATTCTCACCAACAATATCTTTCGTATCAACCGGAGAGGGAAGATAATCCACAACCGCATCAAGCAATGGCTGCACACCCTTATTCTTAAACGCAGAACCACAGAGTACAGGTACAAAGTGATAGCCAATCGTTCCAGCTCGGATTGCCGCCTTTATCTCCTCCTCAGAAATCGTCTCTCCGCCGAAGTACCTATCCATGAATTTATCATCTGTCTCGGCAATTTTTTCCATTAATTTTTCTCGATACAATGTAGCTTGCTCGACCAAATCTGCCGGGATCTCTCTATACTCAAACTTCGCACCAAAATCATCACCTTGCCAGTAGATAGCCTGCATTTTTACAAGATCTACAACACCAACGAATGATTCGGACACACCGATAGGTAGCTGTATTACCACGGGATTCGCGTTGAGCTTACTAACTATCATTTCGGCACAACGATAGAAATCCGCCCCCATTCTATCCATTTTGTTAACAAAACACAGACGCGGCACATTGTGCTTATCAGCCTGCCTCCAAACCGTTTCGGACTGAGGCTCCACACCCGCTACACCATCAAAAACTGCAACGGCACCATCCAAAACCCTGAGCGAACGCTCAACTTCGATTGTGAAATCAACGTGGCCAGGCGTATCAATGATATTAATTTTCGCACCCTTCCACCAACATGTGGTCGCAGCAGAGGTGATAGTAATACCACGCTCCTTCTCCTGCTCCATCCAGTCCATCGTTGCAGCACCTTCATGGACTTCTCCAACGGTCCTATTCACACCAGTGTAAAGGAGTATCCTTTCTGTCGTGGTGGTCTTACCAGCATCAATGTGAGCCATGATGCCTATATTTCTTATTTTTTCTAACTCAACAGACGAAACCGACACAAAAACACCTACCTATTACCAGTAACATTGTTACTAGGATTGCTTCTTCTAGCACCCCCAGTATTGAAAAACCTAAAATGCGAAAACGCGCGCCCAGACTCAGCAACCTTGAGATTCTCTTCAAACTTCCTGAACGCACCACCGTGACTAGAATGAGCATCCAAGAGCTCTAGCGCTAGCCTATCTCTAGAACACATACCTTTGCGCTTGCGCGCCTCAGATAATAACCACCCGAACGCGATAAACCGAGATCTATCCTCCTTTATTGGGACCGGGATTCTATAATTCACACCCCCAGCCCTAAAGGAACGCAACTCGACAGCCGGAGAAATATTCGTTAGCACACCTGTCAGCACGTCCATTGCTGGAACACCAAGCTGTTTCTCAGCCTTCTCCATAGCACCATAGACTATTTTCTCCGCCAGGGCACGTTTGCCCTTTTTCATTACATGATTTATAAGCTTCGTAACGATCTTGCTGTTATACTTCCTATCCGCAGAGACCTCACGCTTTTTGGCTACATTTCGCCTAGACATCTAAACTCCTGTCAACTCTTCTTAGCACCATACTTAGATCTTCCTTTTTTTCTTCCTTTGACACCCTCGGTATCAAACACCCCTCTGACTATGTGATAACGCACACCAGGCAAGTCCTTCACGCGTCCACCACGTATACAAACAACAGAGTGTTCCTGAAGATTGTGTCCTTCACCAGGAATATACGCAATCACCTCAGCTCCACCAGACAATCTTACCCTGGCAACCTTCCTCAGCGCAGAGTTCGGCTTCTTAGGTGTTGTCGTGTAAACCTTAGAGCATATTCCTCTTTTTAAGGGGTTCCTATTAAGTGCTGGAACCCTGTTTATCCTGGCAGGAGCCTTCCTGGGCTTCCTCACCAACTGATTGATTGTAGGCATCAAATATAATTTAGACCGAAAACAAACCCTTTCCGAAAACAAGACACAGCGCGGACTAGAGCCGAGCTACAGGTAATAATTATTATCTGAAAAAAATACTTTTATCAACACCTCATATTGAGCTATCCTCCCCATATGTATCGCATCCTGCGCTTCCCTTGATGCACTCTCGAAAAATGAGTGTTCAAAAGGTCTATCTAAAAACTTGAACTTGTAAAATCCGGATTGCTTGACCCCGAAAATATCACCAACACCACGCAGTTTAAAATCTTCTTCTGCTATGAAGAAACCATCGCTAGATTCTCTAAGTATCTTCAGCCTTTTCTTTCCGTTTTCAGTGATTTTTTGGGAATCATACAGAAGAATGCAAAAAGACTTTTTGTTTCCGCGACCAACTCTGCCTCTAAGTTGATGGAGCTGAGCTAGTCCAAAATGGTCTGCATCTTCAATAACTATTACGTCTACGTCCGGAATGTCTACACCAACCTCAACAACCGTCGTAGCAAGTAGTATTCTCGTTTTACCATTGCGAAAGAGAGTGAGTTTTTCCTCCATTTTCTGTGCTGACAACACGCCATGAACACAATCTACTTCATCGGCAAAGTGTTTCTTGAGCAGTCGAAACCTTTCCGTTACAGAAACAACACTTGAATTTTCGCTCTCCTCGATCACAGGACAAATCCAGAATACTTTGGACCCTTTTCCGAGAACCACTTTAATCCTATCAATGAGCTTTGTAATTTTGCTTTTTGCTACTGTAGAGGTAGTTACGACTGGTCTAGACTTAGGTTTCTCCTTAAGGTTCAGCAAGGTGATCGAACCAAACAACACTTGCCCTATTGTCCGAGGAATCGGAGTAGCACTCACAAGCACCAGATCAACCCCGGGATTCTCTCTGACCAACTTTGTCCTTTGATTTGCTCCAAATCTGTGTTGTTCATCTATAACCAAGAGCCCCAGATCAAAGAAAAGCACCTCACCAGCTAAAATCGCATGCGTGGCAACAATGACTTTTGCATCCCCAGATCTAATATCTTGTAAAAGTTGCTCCTTGGAACAAGTAATCTGTCCACCGGTTAGAAGCACAGGTTTGACTTCTGGGACCAATTTTTGCAGAACCTCAAAATGTTGTTTAGCCAATACAACAGTTGGTGAGAGTAAAACGACTTGCTTACCCATCTCCACTGCATTAAGCATGGCGAAAATCACAACAAGGGTCTTTCCACTTCCAACATCACCTTGTAGCAGCGCTATCATTCTTAGAGTTTGCCCCTGTAACGCATAGATTTTTTCTATCACCTCTTCTTGACCCGCTGTTAAACTGAATGGCAATCGTGAACGCAAAAGAGCAGTCATGCTGCCGTCACCTTTGATGCGTTCCTTCTTCTGATTCAAGACTCGAGTATAGAGACTGTTGTTCACCAAATGCATTGCAAGAATTTCATCATACGCAAGCCTTTTGCATGCCTGTTCGAACTCCACATCCGATGATGGATGGTGCAACTGCTTAATTGCTTTGTCCCATGATATTAGACTATTCCTTCTTAGAGATGTTTTCTCCAGCCACTCTTGAGGGGGTTTATACGACTTGAGCAATCTATCAACCAAAGACGAGAACTGGTAGTTAGTAATACCATCTGACAGACGGTATTTTGGCTCAAATGCGTATAGGTTGGCCAGCTCACTACGTTTTAATATCTTGTCAGGATGAAACATCTGAGCATTTGCCCCTATTCTCCCATTTACAAGGTACCATTCTCCTATTTTGAGCTTCCTCTGTAAGTAAGTTTTTGCAAAAAAAATCACTTCTAAGGAATCTCCATTTTTGTCTTTGAAGAAAAACTTGTGGAATCGCCTTACTCGTCTAAATCTGTGAAAGTGCTCTTTTGATCCCTCATACTTTGCCTCGATTGTTACAAACTCTCCCTCTATTGAATTTGCAACCTCCTTAAAATTACGCCTATTGATAAATCCCCTTGGCTTAGACAGTAGTAAATCGACAACTCTACTCCCAGAAACGAGGTTACGTACCACCTCAATCATCTTCTCCTCGAGTAGCAAAATCTTGTCTATTGGATCAAACAACTCGGCCATGTGGTTCGCCACCTACAAATAGATTGAGACATTATATCGCACTCAACATCAAATCTATGAAACAGTTTTCCCGAAAAATGAGTACCTACTCATACCCTAGAATTAATGTCTAAAGACCAAACAAGACTTAGCTTTAGATGACAGAATTTATTTACTTGCGCTGTCAAGGATGATACAACTTGTGCTCGCTCGTTGTTCAGAAAGGGTTATCCCTAGCAAAATAATGACACCACTGTTCTTGCTGCTTCCGTTGTTTGCATCGCTGATTGTGTTGTTTGCATCAAACAGTAGATACTATCTTTCCATTCTGTTTTCTGCCTCCACATTTTTGATTTCCCTTGTTTTAGCTGCACGTACTAGTTCCGAGTTTATGGTCTTCCAAGCGGGAGCGATCACACTCAAAGTGGATGAACTTTCCTGCATAATGCTGCTTTTGACGTCCCTGCTTACGATGCTCTGCATGGTCATGGCAAAGGACAGATCTTCTGGCTATCTTAGCATGTTATTCTTGCTTGAATTCGTGCTCGCGGTGTTTTTTTTGGCGACGGATCTACTTACCTTCTACATAATGTTTGAGCTTTCGCTCGTCCCAATTTTTTTCATTATTGGTCTCTGGGGGGGCAAGAAGAGAGTACATGCAGCATTTAAGATCTTTTTATACACATTGTTTGGATCGGTTGGATTTTTGATATCGATTTTATACCTATTCATGGAACTCGGTACGCTCGAAATTAGCTCCTTAATGTATTTGGTAGAAGAG
Organism: Neorickettsia sp. 179522; assembly: GCF_001593535.1. Taxonomy (NCBI): domain Bacteria; kingdom Pseudomonadati; phylum Pseudomonadota; class Alphaproteobacteria; order Rickettsiales; family Anaplasmataceae; genus Neorickettsia; species Neorickettsia sp. 179522. The sequence goes on from NZ_LNGI01000001.1 coordinate 610,316, forward strand.
ACAATCCCGGTTGCAGCACAAAAACTTATTTGGATTGCATTATTCCTTGCATTTGCCGTCAAAATACCGATGTTTCCGTTTCATACATGGCTCCCAGACGCACATGTTCAAGCACCAACAGAAGGTTCAGTAATACTTGCGGGCGTACTGATAAAGCTAGGAGCATATGGAATGCTCAAAGTCTTGTTACCAATTCTTCCATCGCTCAGCAGAGAGTTCTCTACTTTAGCACTTTCGCTCAGTGCAATTGCGGTAATTTATACCTCGTTGGTCGCACTCGCACAGACAGACATGAAGAAACTAATCGCGTACTCATCGATTGCACACATGGGAATCGTAACTGCCGGTCTTTTTGCATTCAATATTGAAGGATACAAAGGGGCTGTATTTCAAATGGTAAGTCATGGTTTGGTTTCTTCAGGATTATTTTTCTGCATAGGCTCAATTTACAACCGCAGTGGAACAAGACAAATTGCTGACCACTCTGGAATAATGAATTTTGCTCCCAAGTTGGGGTTTGCATTTGTGCTCTTTTCACTTGCGGCGATTGGCCTTCCTGGTACCGCAGGCTTTGTAGGTGAATTCCTGGCACTTGCGGGATTATTTCGTAGCACAGAGGTGTTCGCAATACTCTGCACTACTGGTGTAGTTCTAGGAGCATGTTATATGCTCTACCTTTGCAAACGCATTATCTGGGGCTCCCCGACGGGCAACATCTTTCAAGATATTGAACTACATGAGGCTATACCAATCTTTACTTTAACCATCTTGATTATGATTCTGGGACTTTACCCGAACTTGCTTCTTAATTTTTTGAGATGAATCAGTATCTGTTTTTACTACCTGAAATCACACTTTTTACTCTTTCCTGTTTGCTGCTTTTCTTAAAAGGCAAGAATGAGATTGGACTGGTTTCTGTGTTGATCACTTTTGCAGTGACGTTTTTCAGTTATACTCGCACATCAGTTGAAATCTTAAATGGGATGCTACACATCTCTCCTTTCACACAAACTGTTAAGCTTGTAATACTTGCTTTTGCCTGTGTCTTTTTCCTACAGGCCGTCGCAGTAAAGCAGTCATACTCAAAAAATTTTTCAGTCTTAGTGCTGCTTTCGCTCCTTGGAATGCTACTTTCTGTTTCGTCAAGCACTCTACCGTCCCTATACCTGGCTGTAGAACTTCATAGCATAGGACAATACATACTGGCTTGTATAAAACATAAATCGATTAAAAGCACAGAAGCAGGTGTGAAGTATACACTTCTGGGAACATTCATGTCGGCAGTAATGATATATGGAATATCATTAATATTTACGGTTTCCGGTGATCTTTCGATAAAAAGCCTTTTTGTAGCAGACAATAAAATCCACTCTATAGGAATTCTGTTATTCATTTCAGGACTAATGTTTAAGATTGCTGCCGCACCCTTTCATGCATGGGTAGGTGATATCTACGAAGGATCTCCTACGATTTCTACGACATTTTTTGCTGTGCTGCCGAAACTTTCTCTCATTGTAGTATTAGTCTCGCTCATCTCTAACGTGGAACCTATTGCGTACGGTGAATCTGCCTACTCTATTGAGCTGATAAAAAACTCTCAATATCTTAGGAACATACTCTTTATCTGTGGCATTTTATCCATTGCTTTTGGTACGCTTTCTGCCTTTGGACAAAAAAATATTAAGAGATTTATAGGATTTGCATCCATTACACACGTTGGTTACATGCTGCTTGGAATAAGCAACTCAGCAAGTCTATCGTTTGGAAATCCCGGAATTGCCTATGCATTAGTATATTCGTTCACAAATCTGGGCATTCTGTCTGTCGTATTGATGCTCAAAGATAAACATATCAGTTCTCTGAAAAAGCTCAGGTGCTCGAATAACCTTGTTGCCCTGGCATTTGTACTCTTGCTTTTCTCTTCCGCTGGAGTGCCACCGTTTATAGGGTTCTGGAGCAAGGCATATATAGTGAAGACTCTCATTGAAACAAACCATATTCCCACTGCACTCTTTTCAATGCTTGCTGGCATCATCTCAGCTTTTTACTACGCAAGAATAGCCAAGGAGACCTATTTTATAAACACAGCAGAACAGAATACTGAGACAAGCTTGAGACATAATAAGCTTCTCAGTTCGGTAGTTATTTTGTGTGCCCTGTTCTCAACATTCGGGTTTATACTTCTGGTTTACTGATCCCTGCATTATCATTTCTAATGTTGGTTTCTAGTGCATGGAGAGCTCGTTGCAGTGCTCATGCATTCCTCATCAAGACTACGACCATATCGCGTGGATATTTAACTTCATATGTTCCATTGGGACCAGCTCCTCGTTGCAGCAGTACCGGTTCGATATTAAGCTACTTTACAGGATACTCTTTAAATTATGTTCTGTTTCGCTTATTTGCACACCTATAATGTTCTCGCGTCCTCTTAACTTAATACGCCTTAAATCTCCAGAAAACACGAATGACGCTGTAAAAGACTTCATCTCGAATGGCAATTGTACACTCCTCATTGGAGAAAAACCGCTTTTTGGAAAAACAAGAAATGGGAAAAGTGATTGGAAAATCATGGAAGGCAATCTTTTCATGAGTATTGGTCTGTTCAACGAAGATGTAAAAACAGGAGAAATTGTTTTTAAAGTAGCTGTTGCAGTAGGTGAATTGCTCTCAAATTGGGTAGAGAATCTTCAGTACAAGTGGCCTAATGATATCCTGGTTGGAGGGAAAAAAATTTGTGGAATATTACTGGAATACAACTCCGGCAAATTAGTCATAGGGATAGGAATAAACGTACTACATTCACCGTATGAATGGACCACCTGTTTGGACAAGTACCACCCGATTTCTCTCAATGAACTTCCACTCCAGATCCTAGCCTCGCTTAGAAAGCACGAAAGCAAACCAATTGAACAAATCGTTGCAATATGGAGAAGTAAAGCATTCTTGTTAGGAAAGGAAATCGACTTTAATGCAAATGGAAAATTAGAAAGAGGTCTCTTCGTTGACGTCGCACTAGATGGCGCTCTTGTACTCGAAGATCTGCATACTAAAGAGCAAAAAAAATTTTATTCGGGGTCTATATGTACTACGTAATTGCCGCATACCTTGTATACATTGGATTATTAGGCTGGTGCAGCTGGAGAATCATACAGCGATACATTGATTCTCAACGAAAGTTACGTGATCTTGGCCATCGAAGGTAAGACGACGTTGCGAGATCATTCTACTTTTCACATTTTTTATTTGTAATAACCATCAAAAGGCCTAATATGACTGTTCAAAGAAAATTGCAAAAAGCATCAAGACTGATTCATGAAACTCTAAAAGAGAGTCTAGCTCTATTTCCAAGTGAAGATGAACTTTTTCAAGCAATTAGATATTCTCTTCTTGCAGAAAGCTCACATATTCGTGGCTTTCTAGTGCTAGAACTTGGCACACTATTTAATGTCCCATACGTGGATACCATAGAAGTTGCCGCTGCAATTGAAATGATTCACTCCTTTTCACTCATACATGATGATCTCCCAGCCTTAGATAACTCAAACGAAAGAAGGAATCAGCCTGCATGTCATATCGCTTTCCGAGAGAGCACCGCCATACTCGCTGGAGATGCTTTGTTGGTTTTGGCTTATCAGATGCTTAGTCGTTACGGTGCACCGCTTGTGCAACGGACTTCCAAATACATATTAGAAATGATTGCGGGACAGGTTCATGACGTGGGAAGTAGTTCTACACTCACAGCAGATGAAATCAATAAAATGAAGTCTGGCTCACTTTTTGCATTGAGTTGTTCTAGTGTTGGTCACATTGCAAACGGTGCACAAAGCGAGCTTACTGTATTAGAAGCATTTGGGTACGAAATAGGCATCATTTTTCAAGCTGTGGATGATATAAAAGACGGAGACGCAAAAAATGACCCTCAAAATACTATCGCTGTTTCCCTTAAAAAGGTTAAGGAAATTGTTAGCACAACATTTCTGCTCGAAAAAAAGACACTTATAGATGAATTAGTCACTTTCATCATCAATGGATCGCTCTAGGAGTCCACAGAACAAAACATCTGAACCGGTAGAATGGGTTTATCGGCCAAATGGGTGACCAAAACATTATGAAACCAATTAAAAATTGCAAATACTGCACAAACGCTCAATAGAAAGCACGTGAACTTCAAAATATATTTTTGAAGATAAATGAGGCATTTTCACCACACGCCTCAATTTCTCTTACCAAAATTAGTCATTACAGCCTAAGACGTTAGTATTGTCTGTACAGCAGGATTGTAGTAAGATTCCAAGTGCTGCCCGCGTGGCTCAATTGGTAGAGCAACTGACTTGTAATCAGTAGGTTGGGGGTTCGAGTCCCTCCGCTGGCACGCATTTCTTTGTGTTTGCGGTACTAGTCTCGACACTCCTTATGCGTACGGACACTGCTCGCTGCATCCCGCTCATTGTGGCTTCGCTTGCCGGTTTTGTTTTAGGAAAAACACACCTTACAACTCAAGTTTGCCTACAGTCAATTCTCAGGAATCTAGCTAGTGACAACATAAACACTTTTCGACGCCAACCTTGCCTGAATGATTCTGAATTCCAACACTATTCACACACATTACGTCCGCAAAACAAGCGTGCTCATCACTGTGAATTATAGCTTCAGAGTATGAAAGTGGCAGCCTATCATGGAATGCATCTGCATACTGACTTTCGCCAAAATTTGGCGCTCGAGGAACAACTTCATTGCAAATTCCATACTCAATCGCCCGCATTATTTGTCCTAATACTTTTGAAGGCATTGCATCTGCCCCTGCTATTCTATGCTCTATCGTATTATGTGTAACTCGTACAGCATTGGTTTTGTTCTCTTCAAAACCCCAATTTATAAACCTGGGCGTGAATTTATCGTAATATTGGAAACGCTTATAAGATTCTATACTGGGAGCAAAACAAAGCATCGAAGAACGCATTAGATTACAAAATCCACCGACGATAAAACTTCTTAGTTTAGGCTCAAGTCTGGTGATATTCTTTTGGAACTCTTTATCATGCAAACTGACATGAACATGTAAAGCACTTCCGGGTTGGTCCATGCATGGTTTTGCCGAAAAGTCTGCTATTTCACGCACAAGAACCTTGAAATTATTCACTTCACTTAGAAGAAGAGAGATGTTGTTGGTCGGGAGAGTTGAGATTTCATACTGACCATCCCCTTTTTCTTCGGTAATACGCTCGATCAAACAAAAGTGCTGAGAAATCAACTCCTTAAAGCACTCGATCTTTTCGTTACTATAGAATTCTAACTCGATTCCCAATTTTATCCCAAAGTTGAACCGGTCGTTTAGAGTTTCTAGAGTCATATCAGTTACATTTTCCAATCATTATCACCTATATCTTTCGAATCTGAAAGTTGAGAAGAACACTGTGAACTTGATTAGCTTATCTTGAGTTGGTATAAGAGCAGGACGATCTCCTCTACTTTTCCGATTAGGAAAGAGCCTTCGTATTTAAATGTGCGTTGCACGATGTATAGTTATATTAAGAATACAGTTAGAATCGTCGGTGATTTTACACTTTTCAATCTAAGCATCCTTCTAAGTAGTAGGAAGGTGTATTTTCTGGAAATAGTAAAACAGCTGTTTCTGATAGGATATTACTCGATGCCAATCGTTGCATTTTCTGCTGTGTTTATGGGAGCCATGCTTGCGCTCCATACTTATTCTGGTCTTGACCTTTTTCAATCACAAACGATGGTTGCACAAGTCCTAGCAAAATCGATTACTCGTGAAATAGGACCTGTGGTTGTTGGCATAATTGTTGCGGGGCGAGTTGCTTCGACAATAGCAGCAGAGATTGGCACAATGCGGGTTACAGAACAAGTGGACCTATTGAGGTCACTCTCGATCAATGTACACGCTTACCTTGTATTTCCCAAAATCATCGCGGCATTGATCTCTTTCCCTGTGTTATCGATAATCTCCGCACTGTTTGGAATGCTAGGCGGTTACCTCATAGGAACGTATAAATTCGCGTTTAGCGAAATGCTTTATATATCAGACACACTTACCTTTATCACGTACAAGGATCTTATATCTGGAATGACAAAATCGTTCTTTTTTGGCTTTATCACAGCAAGTGTCAGCTGCTTTAATGCTTTGAGAGCTACACATGGCGCAAAAGGCGTCGGAATAGCAGTAACAAACTCAGTGGTAGCATCCTTTGTACTGATACTGCTGTCAAACTATCTGATTACATTAGCTATATTTCATGGAAAATAAGATCAGTGTTCGTGACCTTTCTGTATATTTTTGTAATAGAAGCGTCCTAGATAACATAAACCTCGATCTCTCTCCTGGGGAGAATTTATCCGTTATCGGTAAGTCTGGCGAGGGCAAGTCTGTTCTACTAAAATCAATTATCGGACTTATACCAAAAAATAGAGGTGTAGTCCTTTTTAATGGTAAAGAAATCAAAGAGAATGTGGAAGAAATTGTGAGAAAACACAAGATAGCGATTTCTTTTCAGAACGACTGCCTTTTTGACGACATGACAATCCTGGAAAACTTATGTTTCCCGCTGACCAAAAGAAACGGAGTGAGCAAACAAGCAGCAATTGAGTTATCCAAGGAAATCCTTTGCAAGACCGGGCTACCGCTTAGGATTTTGACATCATACCCATCGGCACTATCTGGAGGAATGAAAAAGAGGATAGCCGTTGCAAGAACAATTATAACACGGCCAGAAATCATCTTCTTCGATGAGCCCACAAGTGGACTCGATCCAGTAACTGCTAACAAGATAACAGAGATGATCAGGGAATATACTACGCAGGAAGATGTATCCAGTATAATTGTGACACATGACCTTAAGTTCAGCAGAAAAGTTTCAGACAGAGTTGCAATGCTACACTTAGGAAAGATCATATGGCAAGGACAAACGGACTCATTAGACACCAGCGACAATCCATACGTAAAAGACTTTCTATCATATGCTTAGAGTAGATGGAAAAAATATCGGTTTTGCTAGGGAGGGAATACGCATTCTCTCGGATGTAAACTTCTCCGTGAAAAGTGGTCAGCTTTTGTGGATCAAAGGTGATAATGGCACTGGGAAAACAACATTGTTGCGTATTATTGCAGGAGTGCTCAAAACCTTTTCCGGAAGCATATCATTCTATTCACAGGGAGGCGCTAGACACAATGAACCAGAAGACACCTGCAAAGAGGAAGCAAAACGACAGGATAAAACACTTACTACAGAGACGATTAAAAAAGAGAAAAACCTGGATGGACACTGTCTTCATAAAACTGTCAACTATCAAAGTCTAGGTGATGCATATAACCAGTTAGAAACTGCGAGTGTTGTAGGTAGCACTTTGTGCAACAATGAGAAACATGAGGGAAACAAAGAACTCAAGAAGCTTATGATCAACACAGGTGTTGGAGAAGATTTTACTCAAAAAATTCAACCTCATAGTGAAATCACTTATATTGGAGAAAAACTAGCCTGTGACGAGGAGCATACTGTACTAGAGAATCTATATTTTTGGGCGAAGCTGAGGAATTGCACCCATCTACTCCAAGCTACATTAGAATTTTTCGACCTGGCAAAAATATCGAACATAGAAGTAAGAAAACTCTCTAGTGGCTGGAAAAAAAAAGTGAGTCTATCGAAACTTCTGCTATTCAACTCAAAGATTTGGATACTTGATGAACCCTTTATTCACTTGGACAAGAGGAGTATAAAACTATTCACAGAACTCTTTGATTTAAGATTGGCACGGAACGGAATTATCTTTCTCGTACACCATGATGAACTGGATATTGATGATAAAAAAATAACGAGATTAGAGCTAGGCTGATGCTCTAGTAAGCCGGACTCAAAACATATCACCTCACACCCTGTATTTCAATTTTCAAAAGTTAGAAATCGAAATAGCCACATTTTGAAGTCATCACAAGTGCGATAGCCAATAGCATCACCAGAACCGGGCTTGTAGTACCAAAACAGGGAGCTTTCGTCAATCCAGATGGAGTATTCTCTTATCATCTCCTATCACAGTAATTGTAATATGAAGAACTTCAGATGCATTGATAAAAGAATTTTTCATCACTTCAGGCCATTCTATTAGACAAAAATAGTTTTTAAGGATCTCCTGTAATCCAAGTTCATATAATTCTTCTGTACTCTTCACACGGTAGAGATCAAGGTGAGCTATATCATAACCATCAGATCGATATATGTTTACGATACTGTAGGTGGGACTTCGCACAACTAAATCCATCTTTGCGAAAAGACATCTGATTATTTCAGCAGAAAGATGCGTCTTACCAGCACCAAGCTCTCCCCGTAACAAGATAGTCCGCTTGCCGTTTAATATGGAGACGATCATCCTGGCAACTTGATTTATCTCATCAAGAGCATATTGTATTTCCATTTTCCCGCTATAAGCCAATCAAAATGATACTATCACACTGAAGGCTGTCTAGCTTACCATTTTAAAAGCACACTGTGGAAAGTAAAATCATGAAGTTCCTATACTTTGAACACTCACAAATGTGTCATTGAAAAAACAATTCAATACCGAAATTTAGTACATGGTATACAGAAAATCAGAAAATACACTCATTGCTGGAGTAGACGAGGTGGGAAGAGGTTGCTTAGCTGGACCGGTCGTAGCATGTGCAGTTATTTTAAAGGAGAATCTCGCTATTCCAGGAGACTCAAAAGCCCTTTCAAGTGCTGCAAGGCTATCGTGGTATGACAAAATTATGAGTAACTCATACAGCGCTGTGGGAATGAGCACTGTGAAAGAAATAGAAACAATGAATATTCTAAATGCAACCTTGCTAGCCATGGAAAGAGCCCTGGAAAGACTTCCTGTAATACCCACAACGGTACTCATAGATGGTAGGGATATTATTCATAACGCAAAAAAATACAAAGAAGTAAAAAGTATAATTTCAGGCGATAAGATTTATGAGGAAATAAAGGCCGCCTCGATTGTTGCAAAGGTTACTCGGGATAGATTGATGGAAGAATTAGACCCTGCATATCCGTATTACGGTTGGAGGTTTAACAAAGGTTATGGAACAAAGGCACACCTTGAGGCACTGGCAAAATATGGAGTCACAGATCACCATAGAAGGAAGTTTGCTCCAATAAGGAAGCTACTTCTCGGATAAAATGAAAGCAAAAAGAAAAAGAGTGATGCTTCATGACCTTACCTGAAAACATATACCAATCGCAAAAATTGAGTGGTTACACTGTTTGCGATAGAGTTGATGTTAATCGTAGTATCTGAGATGGATTGGACACTCTATAGAACTCAACAAACGGTAATATTTCGTAAGGTAAGCTAGCTTGTAAGATATGAGAAAATTTCTTGTTTTTGTAAAAAAAATCCTTGTACGTTTCTACGATTCTGTTGCACCATCGAAAATATCTTCTGTGAAAGTTGAGGGGAAGAAGAGTTCTTTTTCCCAAGTTCTACAGTTAATAAAGTATGAAAGAGAGAAAATACCTCTCCCAAAGGTTACCTTACCCGAACTTCATGATGAGAAAGACAAAAAGCTAAGTGGAGCCGACGAGGAAAGTGCATTCCAGCATTACTACTTGTATCAGTTTATAAATACAGAAAAACAACAAGAATTTGAGAGGAGACGCAAGAAAACCGGAAAGCAGCTAGCACACGTGATAAGTTTTATGCACTTCTTGTCAATGACTTATCCAACATCAAAAGCTAGATGTGGTCCTGCAATGAACGTGCGTCTGTACAATCCAACCATTCAGTCAGTCACCTTTAATTTAGACAAGTCAGAAAAGCAGCTTGGCAGGTAGGATCGCGCTAACTAAGTCGTTTGCAACGATGCTCCGGATAGCAGTCTATCCTTCAATTACGACTCAAGAAGCAGAAATACGATATTCACATAACGATCGCTTACAATTTCTTCATATTGATTTTTCACACACATGGCAACAAAAGGAGGTGTATACACACGAACACCACCAGTAGCAAAGCTAAGGACTAACGGACTAGTATGTGTTATAATGCGTGTTTTCTCGTGACTAGCTCAAACAACGATGAGAAGAATGTCCGCAGCAATACGTGCATTGACTATAGATGCGGTAAGCCGTGCAAATTCTGGGCATCCTGGAATGCCCTTGGGAATGGCAGATGTCGCAACTGTCCTATTTACAAAGTTCCTCAAGTTTTGTCCTAGCAACCCCGACTGGCCTGATAGAGATCGTTTTGTATTGTCAGCAGGCCATGGCTCGATGCTATTGTATTCTCTATTGTACCTAACCGGTTATCCAGACTACACAATTGAAGAACTCAAAAATTTCAGGCAGTTGCACTCGAAAACACCTGGACATCCAGAGTACAGGATTGCAAAAGGGATAGAAAATACATCTGGACCTCTTGGACAGGGTCTTGCAACGGGTGTAGGAATGGCGTTGGCAGAAGCAACCTTAAACAGCCGCTTCGGGGACATCATAGACCACTATACTTACATCATTGCTGGAGATGGATGTCTTATGGAGGGAATCAGCCACGAAGCAGCATCTTTTGCTGGTCATATGAAACTCCGTAAGATAGTACTTCTTTTCGATGACAACGGAATTTCAATCGACGGAAGCACATCATTATGCTCATCAGATGACAATCTAAAACGTTTTGAAAGTTACGGGTGGGATGTACAGCAAATAGATGGCCATGACTTTGCTGCAATAGAAGGTGCGATAGCAAATGCCAGATCGTCTGATAGGCCGTCTCTCATTGCAGCAAAAACAGTGATAGGCAAATTCATGCCAAATGAAGGTAGCAACAAGACCCACAGTGGTGGCCTTACACAAGAAGAAGTGATTGCATTTAGGAAAAGGCTGGAATACCCATTAGAAGAGTTCTCTATTCCCGAGGATATCTTACAGAAGTGGCGCTCATTGGGTAGTCTAGCAAAATATAAAGAATGGCAACTTGCTTACAACAATCTTCCTACAGAAATTTCATTGGCTTTCGAAAGAACAGGGGCCGGCTGCAGTACTGATTTTCTTCTGAGCAGTGGTAAAGCCTCAACCGGGAGCATCACTTCACATGAGAAAGATCACACCTTTGCATCAGGAACACCTTATCCAGGGGGTATGTGGAATCCACCTGAACAACCACAAAAACAGAACAACGCAAACGGTGGTGCGTGCGATAGTCCCGAACTATCAACATCTAGTGATCAAAGGACATTGTGTCATACCACAACTTCGGACAGCAATATTGGTAAGTCCAATTTAAAAATCTCAACACAAGATTTATGCATTGAGCCACAAGAATATCATCTACTGAAATACACAGAGATCTTCAATGAACTGAAGACTCGCAGTCAAGCGGTTCCCTCCGAAGCAACAAGACAATCTTCCGGAAGAGTGGTAAAATTTCTCACAAGTAAAATCCCCGAAATGCTCGGAGGTTCGTGCGATCTTACCGGCTCCAATAACGTGACCCCGGAACCATTTAAAGCGATAAGCGCCGACAATTATAACGGGAACTACATACACTACGGTGTCAGAGAGCATTTCATGGGAGCGTGTATGAACGGTATGGCACTACACGGAAACATTATCCCATATGGTGGAACTTTCCTCATCTTCTCAGACTATATGAGGCCTTCCATTAGGATGTCTGCGTTGATGGGTCTACGAAGTATATATGTGATGACACATGACTCAATAGGCGTTGGCGAAGACGGACCAACTCACCAACCGATTGAACAACTAGATAGCTTAAATCTCATTCCAAATTTATACGTTTTCAGACCATGTGATTATATAGAGGTAGTAGAATCCTGGCAGGCCGCCTTGAACATTACAAATGCACCGTCAGTAATAGTTTTGTCTCGGCAGAAAGTAAATTTTCTACAAAGGGAATTCCCAGAAGAAAACATGTGCTGTAAGGGCGCATACCTAATAAAAAAAGCATCTAGAAAAGCAAAAGTCTCCCTTTTGGCAAGCGGGTCCGAAGTTAGCATCTGCGCTGAAGTTCAAAGTGCGCTAGAAAAATTAGGCTATCCAACAGACCTACTATCCGTGCCCTGCATTTCCATTCTAAAAAGGAACTCTACTGACCAAAATAGGAAGCAATTAATTGAACCTGGGAGCATACCATTTGTTGTCGAGGCGAGCTCAGGTTTCATGATTAGTTCCATGTTTGGTGTGGATTCAGAGTTCCTTTTCAACATCAAGGAGTTTGGTTTATCCGCACCGTATGATAAAGTGTATAATCACTTTGGTTTGACTGTTGGAGCTGTATTAAAGCGTTGCTTGGAAAAGTTGTCAAAGTCCACATGACCAGCTAATATGTTTGCATTCTCGTATTACATAAACGGACCCATTGGGACAAATTCTATGGGTGGAATCCGTTTATACGATCTCGTGATCGCCTGTATGGGAATGGTTATGTCAGCTCTTTCTTATCTACGCTATAGTAGGTGTAACTGATTTTGTATAGGTGCGGCAGTGAAGACAAATATGTTGCCCACCAAAGTTGATTTAACGTATCACACATATATGAAGAGTTGATCGAAGAATGTACAAAACTCTTTTAATCTTAGAGGTGATCTCGCCACTGCTTGCTGCGCTCTCATTAGTCTTTTCAAATAGGAAACTCTATAAGCGTGCGCTCTTACTTATTGCACAAGCATTTGGTATTGGCAGCTCAATCCTGATATTTGCATATACCTCACAAGGAACAAAAATATCACTCACAGTTGGTGGATGGGATTCCATCTACGGAATCGAAATTGCAGCTGATCACTACACGGCAATTATGCTGCTTCTCCTAAATACGGTTACAGCACTGACAGTACTACACTCTTTCCAGAAAGATAGGGAAAGTTTTTTCTATAGCATCTTAATGCTGTGTCACACTGGCCTTTCTGGGATGGTTGTATCAAACGACTTATTCAATATTTATGTCTTTCTCGAACTATCCTCGCTAGCAAGCTACACACTTGTTGCGACTAAAGGTACTCAAGAATCGTACAAAGCGGCATTTGAATATCTAATAATAGGAACGATTGCCGCAACATTCTACTTGATTGGAATCGGACTCATATACGCAGTCACCGGACACCTTAATATTGGAATCATCACTTCCATGTCAGACATAGTGTTAAGTTCACATGCGGGCAGAGCAGGTGCAACGCTCGTAATACTTGGCATAATAGGTAAATGTGCTTTATTTCCTTTACATTTCTGGTTGGTACGTTGCTATAGTTCTACAAGCACAACCGTAGCAGCATTTTTGTCGGGAGTGAGCTCAAAAGTCGGGTTGTATCTACTAGCTAAGTTTATCTACACAATATTTGGTACACGTGTCCTGGCTCTTTCTGGATTTCCATTGAACATGATGATATTGCTTTTAAGCACACTAGCAATTTTTGTATGTGGTTTGCAGGCAATTACAACGCATGATATAAGGAGAACACTTAGCTATTCCAGCATTTCACAAATTGGCTACATTTCTTTGACACTTTCACTTGGCTCTGATTATTCTGTTTCAGTTGCAATGCTTCAAATGCTTGCACATGCAGTGACTAAATCAGCACTTTTCATGCTAGCTGGAGGATCAATACATCACACTGAAAAAAGGCATAAACAGTCACCTATAAAGAACATTTATCTTCTCGTAGCAACACTTAGCTTGGCTGGAGTTCCTTTTACGGCAGGATTTCTGGGAAAGCTCGAGCTCCTTCTTCTGGTGGTGCACATGCAGCACTATTTAACTTTGTTGATTCTGGCAATTGGAAGCATCATCACTGCGATCTATAGCTGGAAGATTTTCAACATGCTGCACAATTTTGAAGTAGAGAATTCGGTCCTACATCACATACCAATGTCAGTGTTTTCTTTGATAAACGTGGCTATCCCACTCACGAGTAGGTTCTTCTTAAAACTAATCTAGCTGTTCAAGAGCTGGGACTCAGATCCAAATCTTCAGGAAAAAGTCAAAGCCTTTCAGTACTTAATCCTCTCAAATGAATCAGAATTGACACGATTGCAGCAGGTGTAACACCTGAGATCCTCTTAGCCTGAGCGAGCGTTTCCGGACGTACAGCTTCAAGCTTTTCTATTACTTCCGATGAAAGACTCTTTATGGCACCGAAATCAAAGTTTGAAGGAATAGCAACATTTTCATTACTTCGAAGTAGTTTGATATCCTGCTCCTGCCTGAGCAAATACGGCTCATATCTAGCATTGATCATAAGCATTTCCCTATACTCTTTCGGCAACTCAGATAACTCAGGCCAAATTCTCAACAAATCTTCAAAAACAAAAAGTGGTTGTGTCATAAGATTCCAGGCACTTTTCCTTACCCCATCCTGAGCAACAGAAATACCTTCGATCTTTGCTAATTCATAAGGAGTGGTCGAAAGTTCATTGAGCTTGTTTTTGTACTTGTGAAAAGTTTCGTATTTCTTCCTGTACGCTGCGTAGCGTTCCTCATCAACCAAACCTACTCCATATGCTTTTTCAGTGAGTCGAAAATCCGCGTTGTCAGAACGCAGATTAAGCCGATACTCTGCCCTGGAAGTGAATAACCTATACGGTTCACCATTGGTACCAAGCGTGATGAGATCATCTATCATTACGCCAATATACCCTTCGGATCTACTAATTATCAGACCTGCACCTGCGGCGTTACTTCCAGCAACAATACCCTGACCAGCTGCTTCTTCATAGCCCGTCGTTCCATTTATTTGACCAGCAAAATAGAGACCTTTTACTCGCTTGCTCTCCAAAGTAGAACGTAATTCTCTTGGATCAATATAATCGTATTCTATTGTGTACGCGTATCTTGCCACTCTTGCCTTTTCAAGACCCGCGATACTACGGATAAATTCTTCCTGTATCTCCTTAGGAAGCGAGTTGGAGATCCCATTTGGATATATAAGTTCTGAGTCCAGACCTTCTGGCTCTAGGAAGATTTGGTGGCTATCCTTTTCGGCAAAACGGACAACTTTATCCTCGATAGATGGGCAATAGCGTGGCCCCCTAGCAGACACGCCATTTCTAATTGCAGAAAATTTAAGTGAATTTCTTATGATCTCGTGAGTCTTACCGTTTGTGTGAGTTATATAGCAAGAGACCTGCGGCACCGTTATTTCAGCATTCATATACGAAAATGGTGTAGGTGGAGAATCGCCGGGCTGCTCAGTAAGTGAAGAGTAATTAATAGAGTCTTTGTAAAGACGCGCTGGGGTTCCAGTTCTTAACCTAGAAATTTTAAAATGTTGCCTTAGTTTATTTCCCAAACATTGTGATGCCTTTTCACCAAACCTACCACCTTCTACCCTTTCCTTACCAGTCTGAATAACACCATTTAAAAAGGTCCCAGTGGTTAAAACAGCAGCACTACATTGGATAGTCCCGGTTTTTTCTCCGACCACACCAGTGAGACGATCATTTTCGATAATAAGATCAGTGATATGGTCTTCAAGAATACTGAGCTTCTCATATTTGGTAAGCAGCTCAAGCACTGCATACTTATAAAGTTTCCTATCTGCCTGAGCACGAGGACCCCAAACAGCAGCACCTTTACTCCGATTGAGTATTCTGGAATGTATACTAGCCCTATCTATCGCCAGAGCCATAACACCTCCCATAGCGTCTACTTCTCTGACAACATTGCCCTTCCCTATGCCTCCTATCGCAGGATTACAGGACATCTCACCGATGTTCGTCACACTGTTTGTTACTAGGAGAGTCTCAACTCCAAGTCTTGCAGACGCAGCAGCAGCTTCAACTCCAGCATGCCCCCCGCCAATCACAACGACGTATTGCATCAATCACGAGGAAGAATACGCAACATAAACTCCTTAGTCTGAAACGCAGTATTGATATGCAACCCTAAGGCAACTAAAAGCCCCTTTATATAGTACAAGTGGGATCTATAGTGCTCTGGAAGTGCCATTTCATCTTCAGAGGCAGAAGTAATACGGTCAAACAATTTGAGTCGCTCCTCATCTATTGGGACATCACAAACCACACTGAACTTCAGTTCCATATTGGTTGCGAAAACGTCGATTTTAGCATAGTCAGTAATCAACCTACTTAGAAGTAGCAACGAATGCAACATCAGCATGAAAAATTCGTCCTGAATAGATTCGATACCAAAGTGAAAAACTACCTTTTTCCCTTTGTAAAGCAAATACTGCTCAATATCTGCTAATGCTCTCGCACCTTTACTTCCTTGGAGGAACATATATTGTAGGACGCGCAGGTTTATTAGCATCCGAGAATTTACCTCAAGCAACTCATTAAAATCAAAGGCCTTTGGGTCATCTCTATTTACCTCGACCAACAAACTTAATAGAGAAACACAATTACCAAGATCGTGAAAAACGCTGGAGATTAATAAATTCAATGTATTTTGAGTCTTACAATCCTTGTTAAATATAGACATCTGATTGACTAGTTACCTCTTGAGAGGTTAACATGATCACAGGGTTTTTGATACATAACAGCTCGAACAGTGTAAATATCAGGGGGGTTTTATGGCTGACAACGTAAAAAATGAAGACGCAGATTTAGATTTGGATCTCGAAAATTTGTCCGAAGAATATATGCAGTCTGTACAGGAGCAAATTAAAAAATTTACTGAGAATCCACAAGTCCTCCAGAAAGCTTTGGCTCCGTTTATGAAGCTCCAAAGTGAATATATGAAGGACCCTGAAAAGCTTGGCAGTCTCATGTCTGGTGTAGAAGGAGCAGGTGAGGATGCGTTTAAGACTGAGGTTCAGGAATCACTGAAGAAGCTGCGCGCGCGTCTTGCAAAAATGGATAGGAGACTTGATGAGCTTTTTGCGCTCTTGTCTAACAAATAATGCTGAGAGTTTTAGTTTCTCTCTTTAAGTAGGTGTGCAGTGTCGGTAAAGGAGTTTGCAGTTTTGTTCTGTGTCCTCCTTTTCTCCTGTGTGCGGGTGTCCCATGCCGTTGATAGCGCTGCACTAGTGAATTACCTAGCCTCTCTCAGGACGCTTTGTGCTACATTCGTTCAGCATAACCCTGACGGCACACTGAGTGTTGGGAATCTTTTTCTTTCTGTTCCCCATAAGTTCCGGATTGACTATCATGAGGAAGGTATCTCTGTGGTAATGAATAAGGGCATGGTAACTTATTATGATGCCGCATTAAAGGAATCCAAGAGCTTCTTTGTCGGTAAATCGGATCCTCTATTATTGGCAATGTCGGATCTTGGAGCTTTACATAAATACGAACAATCCGTTGCTGGTGGGCTCTTTTATCTTGGAAGATCTTCGAAAAATAAGAGATATGTCCTTGTGCTTAGCCATTCTCCACCTGAAATAAGAGAAATACTTCTTGAGGATGAATCTAAACAAATAACAAGAATGGTTCTTAGTGATGTGTGCTATAACGGCACTCTTGATAGGAGCGTTTTTGATATAACTAAGTAACTTTTCGCCTCAATAGACACACAAGAATCTCGATCACTGTTTTACCTTTTTTATCGTCTTGTTCTGAGTCACAGTGAGAATTCCTATCAACAAAATAGTAATGTATAGACCATCCCTTATACTTATTACTGAACCAAAGTAGGATTTTTTTCGGGCACACACTACTAACAGAAGGAGTCCTTATTCATGCCGAAAAATATGGTACAGTCCTAAGTACTTCAGATGCCTCAACAATGAGCATCAATTGTGTACTTATCTTTTGATATCTTTATGCAGTACACGGACCCCCCTATTCCAACCTAATGTTCATTACTCATTGTCGCTAAAAAGATTTGACAAAAACAGACTTTCGATAATATTCTCCGCTTTTGACCACTTACCTATTGTTTCCGACCATAATCTTTTACGATGCCACTGAAAATAGGACTATTAGGGGGATCTTTCAATCCACCACATGCTGGACATTTATATATTTCTCTGGAGGCACTAAAACGTCTGAATTTGCACCAAGTTTGGTGGCTCTTTTGTAGGAAAAATCCATTCAAGCAGATTGGTTATATTCCCTGTGAAATTAGGATTGAAATGGCTCGTACATTGATAGGTATTAATAAGAAAATTAAGCTCATTAATAGTGATGACGTATACACATATAAGACTCTCAGGAAGTTAACTTCTCAATATCCGCATCATGATTTCACATGGATTGCCGGCATGGACAGCATAATGACAATTCATGCATGGGAAAATTGGAAAGAAATTCTTCGAAAAGTCAGATTTGCAATTTTTGACAGAGAACACTTCCTCCACAAATGCATGAGATCAAGATTTATTTTATGTGTTGATAGAAAACGCGTTTCACCAGTACTAATTAAGAAAAAAGATATTTCGTCAACTTTACTCCGCAGTAAAAACGAATGGTACAAACATGTTTCGAATCTAACTGACACAATACGATGAATACATAAGGATTCAATCCTATAATCCAAACCTCAAAATAAGGATCATAGTATCTATAAGCGGTTACCCTGGTACACAACCTATCATAATGCTACTCAGAGTCTGCATAGCTGAGTGGGTAAGCGTGAAGTATAAATAATTCAAAGAATGATGACACGACACAATAAAACCATGTCCAATAATGGGAGGATAGACACTGTAATATCAGGTGTTCAATAAACAACTTCAGCACAAAACTATGTACCCGGCAAACATAAAATGCTCTGTGAGATACCCACACGTAAGAAGTCGTGTACCACAATAAAGGACACTATCACCTTAGAAAAAGCTGAACTGAAAAAATGGAAGAAACTCGCATAAACCTCTCCTAGTACCCGGCACCTGTAGATTCGAGAACAGCATCGAAAAGCCTACAAGATCCCTGTAGAATATCCATGAAAGTCGCTTCATCGAAACAAACTGTAAAAGAATGACGCAAAACCTCAGGACATCAATTAAGGGAAGTATCTGGGTTCACAATCCCATACCATCTAAAGAACTACTCTTCCTAAGACAAAAATTTGGACTGTCACTAACAGTTGCATCGGTTTTGTACAATCGTGTCGAAGCAGATGATGATATAGCAAATTTCCTTGATCCAAAACTCAAGCACACTTTACCGGATCCATTCAGCCTGCTCGGAATGAAAGAAGCAATAGAAAGGATACTGAAAGCAATATCTCAAGATGAAAAAATTGTTATCTATGGTGATTACGACGTTGACGGTGCAACGTCATCCGCGCTTTTGAAAAATTACTTCAGAGAGATAGGTAAAAAGGTTGACGTATATATTCCAGATAGGATTACTGAAGGTTATGGGCCAAACAAAGCTGCATTTACTCAACTGAAAAAAGAAGGATACACACTATGCATTACAGTAGACTGCGGTACCCTAGCTCACACTGAAATAGAAGTGGCAAACACAATTGGCCTGGACATAATAGTTGTAGATCATCACATAAGTGCAGATGTAATACCTCCAGCCACGGCTGTAATTAATCCCAATAGAATTGACCAGCCTAATGTACCGTATACTGAGCACTTAGCAGCCGTCGGGGTATCGTTCCTGCTCCTTATAGGATTAAATGTTATCCTCAGGACTAAAGGCTTTTTTGATAATAAAAGCGAACCTAACCTTATAAATTATCTGGATCTCGTCGCATTAGGTACAGTCTGCGACGTCGTTAGACTTACCGGAATCAACAGAGCTTTTGTTAAACAAGGACTGAAAGTTATCAATCAAAGAAGAAATTTGGGATTGCAGACACTTACTCAAGAACTCAAGCTCTTCAATACACTAGATACGTATCACTTAGGCTATATAATAGGACCACACATAAACGCAGGAGGGAGAATATCTCAATCTTCGTTAGGAAGTAGGTTACTATCGACACAAAATCCTGCTGAGGCAGAAGAGATAGCTACAACTCTCTGTGTTTTAAATCTCAAAAGAAAAGAAATTGAAAGGACAGCACTCCAGGAAGTTATTACCCAAGTAGAGAAGACAAACAAAAAGATCATTCTTGCAGCAAGTGCGAATTGGCACCAGGGAATAATAGGAATAGTCGCTTCCAGGATCAAAGAGCGTTACCATCTTCCGACAATTATTCTCAGTATTGATGGAAACATAGCTAAGGCAAGCGCACGATCAATAAAGGGCGCAAACATAGGAGTGGCAGTGATAGCTGCAAAAGAAAGTGGCTTAATAATAGAAGGTGGAGGTCATAAAATGGCAGCTGGCTTCTCGTGTGCGGTAGAAAAAATTCCAGCAATAAGAGAATTTTTTGAAGAGTACTTCAAAGAGGTAGACACACAAGAAAGCATCCGTATTGATAGCGAGCTTTACATCGATACAATCACTAGTGACCTTTGTGAGGACCTGAAAATTTTAGCACCTCACGGTTCGGGCAATCCCGAACCCAAATTTGTGCTAAAGAATGTGAGAATCGTCACTAGCCGGATTATTGGTGAGGATGGACATATCGCCTGCACACTGAGAGATGCAAGGACACACACAAGCATTCGCGGGATTGCATTTAGAGCAGACCCCATACTAAAAGAGGCAATCCTAAATTGTGAAGTTACAAACCTTCTTGTAAAGATAAAAGCTGACAACCTGGGATATAGCGGCAAACCCCAGGTGATCATAGAAGATGCATCAACTTAAACAGCCAAGTACTGTCGCAAACCCGGTGCACTTCTCTGGAAGAAAGAAATTATGAAAATTTGGCAGACTGAGCAGTAATATCTTAATATCTGAGTATACATCTACCACATCATTTGGTCGACCTGCATCACACTCCAGTTGGACTTGTGAGAGTTATGTACACATAGAAATGCTAAGCTTGTATAACATAAGTGTTGCAACAATGTGTTCAGTATTTGGAATGAAGTTATGCAGGAATGCTAAACTCACACAGCAGAAACTCTTCAAGCATACATACAGCAGCATTACAAAAGGATCGACCGAAAATAAATCACCTCCTCTACTTAAACACCAAACATAAAAAGGACATTCAATATTATGACTTTCTCTCCAACCTTTTGTATAATTTCGCTGTAAGACAGAGAGAACCATGCTCAAACCAGAAGATAGGATCTTTAGCAATATACAAAAAAGAGAAGGCATCACATTAAGTGAGGCGCTCAAACGCGGTGACTGGAATGACACCAAACAATTTCTTGATAAGGAACCTGAATGGATCATAGAAGAAGTTAAAAAATCCGGCCTAAGAGGAAGAGGAGGTGCGGGTTTCCCTACAGGAATAAAGTGGAGCTTCATGCCAAAGGAGAAAGAGGCTGGTAAACCGTCGTATCTAGTAGTCAATGCAGACGAATCGGAGCCAGGCACGTGTAAAGATAGGGACATAATACGTTTCGAGCCACACAAACTCATCGAAGGAATAGTATTAGCAAGTCATGCGATGCGTATAGACGTATCGTATATTTACATACGTGGGGAGTTCTATAACGAATCTCTTGTTCTAGAAAGGGTTATACAGGAAGCGATGGATGCACATCTTATTCCTGAGCAACTAAAGATTTTTGTTCATAGAGGCGCTGGAGCGTACATTTGTGGTGAAGAAACAGCCTTGCTAGAATCACTTGAAGGAAAGCGAGGCATGCCAAGAATGAAACCCCCTTTCCCAGCTGGATGTGGATTGTACGGTAAGCCCACCACGATAAATAATGTGGAAAGTATAGCTTCGGTCCCTACAATACTGAGAAGGGGTGGCGATTGGTTTGCAAGTCTCGGCGTCAAAAACAGCTGTGGTACAAAAATATTTTGTATCTCCGGTCACGTAAACAAGCCATGTAATGTCGAAGAGGCATTGGGAGTACCACTCAAATTCTTGATTGATGAGTACGCAGGTGGTGTCATAGGTGGCTGGGACAACCTTCTCGCAGTTATACCGGGAGGATCATCAGTACCAATGATTACTAAGGAAGTTGCAGAAACAGTCACAATGGATTTTGATTCCCTAAGAGCGGCAGGCTCTGCACTTGGAACCGGCGGCATCATCGTAATGAATAAAGAAACCGACATAATACGTGCCATAGAAAGGCTTTCACACTTTTATATGCATGAATCATGTGGCCAATGCACACCTTGCCGAGAAGGTACAGGCTGGCTGTGGAGCATAATGAAACAATTAAGTGAAGGTAAGGGGAAAAAATCCGATGTTGATTTCTTATTGCAGCTTACCAAACAAATCGAGGGAAACACCATATGCGCATTAGGTGACGCGGCTTCCTGGCCTGTACAAGGTCTTATAAAGAACTTCAGGAGCGAGATAGAAGCGCGTCAAAAGGAATGAAATACCCATTTGCTCAGGGGCGACAAAGGAGCGGTCACTTGATTCGAGAAGAGCAGCTTAAGAGAGACAGCCCTCGATCTCACCGTAACTAGCAATGTCACGAAGAAGAAATAGTGATCCACATAACAAAATCTTTTTGGTAGCTGAATCTCTACCAAGAATATGATGGAACGCATCTTCAAGAGAAGAACTTTTCCTACATTCCAAGCCTAACTCAAGAATGGGCTGTGCAGTTTCTTCAATCGTCTTACTCCGTGGTTCACCCTGTACACACACTACTGAGATGCTTTCGATATTCGGAAGGAGATGAGACACAAATTCTTTTGTATCCTTATCTCTCGTCATACCAAGAATGATATGGACCTGTTCTTTATTCAACCAAGCAGAAATTGTCCTGGCTCCAGAAGGGTTATGTGCTCCATCCATGTAGAACTCCCAGCCTTCTGGAAGCATACTAACAAGCTTATTGGTTTTGCCACGTATTAACTGCAATCTAGCTGGCCAATTCGCATTTCTAATACCAACACTGACACTCTCAACACTAATTGCATCGTAAGTGTACCTACTACTCAAGATAGTTGCTGCAGCAATTGCATTACCCGCGTTCCCAATTTGGTGTAAGCCTCTCAAGTTAGGAAGTGGATATTCCTCTACATGTGAACCAACACTAAACTGTAACATTTTCCCAGCACTTACGACTTCCCACTCGTGCCCTTGCCTAAAAACAGGAGCTCTTTTACTCTTTGCAACATCCTGTATAACTTCCATGGCTTCACTATGTTGTTTTGCAATAACACAGGGAACTCCTTCCTTGATAATACCAGCTTTTTCATATGCAATTTGAGCAATAGTTGCACCCAAGTAATGAGTGTGATCAAAATCTATTGCCGTGATAATTGTCGCTAATGGCTTAGGAAAAACGTTTGTTGCATCTAGCCTACCCCCCATACCCGTCTCAATCAGGCAGCAATCAGCATTACTACGCGAGAAGGCCAAAATCGCGGCAAGTGTTGTCCCTTCAAAAAAAGTTAGCTTTTCACCTTCGGAAGCAATTCTCACATCCTCCAGTACATTATATAGAACGTTATCACTTATTTCCCTGTCGCGGAGAACTATACGTTCGTTAAAGTACCTCAGGTGTGGTGAAGTGCAAACATCTACTGAATAGCCTGAAGCTTGAAGTATTGCTCTAAGAAAAGCTATCGTAGAACCTTTACCATTCGTACCAGCAACATGCACGACCCGTTGCATAGACAAATGAGGATCACCAAGCTTCTTCAAAACACTTACTACCCTGGATAATCCCAAATCAATTGCAGTAGGCCTAGCACCTAACGGCTTAGGCCAATGGGGCATATACACACTCATCAGCTACCGGAACCAGACAAAAAAGAGCCAGAGGAGTCTAACACAGATACAGTCTTCGTACCATCAATTTATCTTATCTTAATGTATTAACCGATGGGCAAAATACTTTTCTGACAGCGGTGTATTTCGCGCAAAGAACATTTAAAGCTCTCTGTGGTGCTTTAAATAACATGCAAAATATGCTTTCAATACCGGAGTTACATTCCCCGCATCAAAAGCTCTCCGTAGTAATTTAAATAACGTCCAAAAGACGCTTTCAATATCAGAGTTACATTCCCCACACCAAAAGCTCTCTGTAGTGCTCTCACCAGTACACAAAAGATACACTTAACAATTAACATCAACCATGCAAAAACAGTTCAAATTCTCTACAGCAGCACAGACTAAAAGACAATTCGTAAAACAGAAAAGAAATACGTTGTTTAGCATGGCAATGTTTTTGCGCTAATGCAGACAATCTACCAAACAAATAACAAAATGACCTCATTTGCCTATGCAAAACGAGGAAAAAATCTCATCTAAGACGTCATCCAACTTGATCTCACCTGTGATGGATGCAATATGATTAGCTGCAAGTTTAATCTCCTCTGCAGCAAGCTCGATTGGAAGATCCGTATTAAAACGTCGCAGATGGTCTAAAGCATTCTCCAATGCCAATCGGTGCCGCGCACGTGTAATGATGTGAGCTTCAGTATTTGAGAACGAAACGATATCAAATATTCTGTCAAGAAGAAGCTTTATGCCTTCTCCTTTATACGCGGATATACATATGTACCCCTTTTCTTGCCAGAATGACAACTGCGTAGGTGCGATGTCAGCCTTTGTGACAACCTTTACTATAGGAATGTCTAGTCTTTTTGCTGCCGTAAATAATTCACCAAATTCTCTATATATGTCCTCACTACACTCACTGCCATCTGGATTGTGCTCTCGTATCGTATCGTGACACACCAAATGACGATCTTTCTCCCCATGTCGCTCGTCAAGGATATCTCGCAAGTTGAGATCCATTTTTCCCATATCCGGACAGCTCATATTCTTACTTCCAACACCTGACCTTTCAAAGCGCATTTCGTGAGCCCATCCACTTGAATCTACAGGTTTATCTACACATCTTTGATCACTTTGCATGTGCTCTTTACTTTCCAGATCCACCAGTTGTTTATCAAGGTGTCGTGTAATGACTGGGTCTACCACATCTTCACCTCTTTCATTTGTCACACGCAACGCGGTGATATCTTGAAGCAAGACAATGACATCCGCTTCTGCCGCCTTTTTGAGCGCTCTAGCTATACCTATTTTTTCTATTGCATCACAGGTCTCCTGGATCCCAGCTGTATCTGATAAGATCAGTGGGTAACCATTACAATCTAGTCTTACCTCAAGTACATCCCTCGTAGTACCTGGAATATCAGTAACTATTGCAAGATCCCTCTTAGCAAGATAGTTAAAAAGAGTCGACTTACCTACATTTGGCTTCCCGACTATTACAACTGAGAAACCTTCTCTAATTTTTTCCCCGATTTTACCGTCAGCAAGATAATGAGCAATGTCGCATTGTATAGCCATGATCGATTGTTGTATCTCTGCCAGCACGGTTTCTGGTATTTCTTCATCCGGAAAGTCTATATATGCTTCCAAATACGAAAGCACTTTAATTATTTTACTACGCAGAGAATCATATCCCTCAGCCAACTTCCCCGATAAATGCCGAGAAGCTTGCTTTAATTGTTCGCGCGTCTCAGCGTTAATTAGATCTATTATGCCTTCTGCTTTTGTGAGATCCATTCTGTTATTCAGTACTGCTCTCCTTGTAAACTCACCCGGTTCAGCAGGTCTGAACAATGTAGAAAGCTTCTCACTGATATATCGCAGAACTGCTATACTCCCATGTGAGTGCACCTCAACAACATCCTCACCAGTAAAACTCGCAGGAGAAGCAAAATAAATAACCAATACCTCGTCTATTAGGAGGTGCTCATCGAAGAGTCTTGTAAAGTACACAAACCTAGGGCGCGGCTGCTTTACGTCTAATCCAAGGATTTCTAGCGCTAGGAGAGCATCTGGCCCGGAAATTCGAAAAACAGCTACACCCGACTTTCCAAAGACAGTAGAAAGCGCGTATATCGTTGACATTCTCTAGAATGGGGATACTACACCGAACCTTACAGTCTTCACTTTATCTTTCTTTCCTTCTATCAAAGCCTTTGCGACATCCACCCTTAGGACACCAAACGGACTATTCCATACCAAGCCCGCGCCAATGCTACTTCTTAGTGCATGCGAGTCATAAACTTTTTCCGTAGTAACATCCACACCGGTTAAAGTGCCAACCTCATAGAAAAAAGCAGCTTTCAAATCAAGCTCCACAGGCAGCCTCATTGGCATCTGCACTTCTGCAGTACCAAGAATAAAAGAATTCCCACCTAATGCATCGTCTGTTTCAACATCGCGTGGACCAATGCCAAGATTGTCAAACCCGCGCATTTCGTTAAGGAAAAACCTATTAGCAACGTCAACACCCTGCCCAGAATACCCCCATATATTGCCTGCACGTACAATGAGGCTCAATACAGCGCTTTGATCAAAAACGGAAGCAAAACCACCGACTTTAACATCAGATCGTAAGAACTTAACGTCTCCGCCAATGCCAGCAAGTCTGTTACCGAATCTGATTCCGTAGCCGTACCTAGGAACAAAGTAATTATCCAGTTTATTCAGGAAGAGCGAATAACTAACCACGGAAAGAATTTTAGTTCCAGCGCTTTTCTTGACAGATTCAGGCGCATCAGCATCGACATCGAAAATTCTATCAAAGCTCAATGAATAACCAAGGTGTAAATGTAGATCATCCGTTAAATAATAACCTACTGACCCATCACCCCCAACAGATGAAAACTTATACAATTTATTCGCCTTCTCATTACGGTTCTTGAAAAAGATAGACGCACCTGCTGTGATGAATGTGTCGAAGATTCGTTTTCGCTGAAACTCCATGGAGTAATTGCTTCCTAAGGAAGCTCTTTGCAAATCAACAACTAAACGATCGGATGTACCAAAAAGGTTATTCTCAACAAAAGAAAAGTTTCCAAAAAAACCAACATCCGATCCATAGCCACCACTCAGATTCAGCGTCCCAGTAGGGTGCTCCTTTACTCTTACCTCAAGTATGAGATTCTGATCATCAATTTTGTGTTCCTCTATGTAAACCTCATCGAAAAAACCTAAATTCAGTATTCGTCTGCGTGAATCCGCAACTTTACTAGGTTGGTACAAGTCATTCTCACTCACGAGCATCTCACGTCTGATGACTGTATCGTTGGTCCTTGTGTTACCGCTTATGTTAATCTTCCGAATTCTATATTTCTTCGTGCTAACAATGTGATATGTAAGATCCACCCTACCATTTGCATCAGGCTGATACTCAGGAACAACATTGACAAACATATATCCCCTTTTATTCAGCACACTCAGCAGCATTGAGGCATTTTCTCTCACAGCACCTATATTAAAAACAGCACCCTCCCTTATCCTAACCTTTTCTTTTAGATCACCTACCTTTATCTCGCCCTTCTCTGAAACAATACTCACCCTGCCGAAGCTGTACCTAGCACCTTCTTTTAGCTTGAACACTAGGACAACACCATCTTCATTTTCTATCTCCTCGAGACTCTCTAATGAATAATCGAAATACCCCTTTCCTTGATAAAAATCAGCCAATAAATCCTTGTCAAATTCTAATTTCTCCCTTGAGTAATAGTGCGCCGTACTAAAAAGTCTGAGTACGCTATTTTCTCTACTCCTGATAATATGCTTGAGAACTCTATCGGAATACCTTTTATTGCCCTCAAATTCTATTGCTCGAATCACAGTGGGCTTGGCTTCCTTTACCGTCACCTCGACGTTCACATTATCTTCATCTATTGGAACAATTTTGTAGCTGATAGCTGTTTTCGCAACAATAGAGTCTCTATAGTAGCTTTTCAGAGCAGTTACGCTGTTCTCAAATTCGTGAACATTAAAAACCGCATCCTTTTTGTACACAAGAATCTTATCAATCGCCGCCCTACTAAGAAGCTTATTCCCTTTAACCACAACATTACGGAGTATTGGATTTTCCTGCAGTTTTACCTCCAGGATCCCAGCTGTTAGATCCAGCTCCACACTGCTGAATAGACGTGACCCTGTGAGCCTTTTAAAGACGGCATTTAACTCATCAGAAGCTACATCCTGCCCTACCTCAATATGCAGCAATCCACGGACCGTTGCCTCGGTGACTCTTTTATTACCAGAAATTCTAATTTCAACTACTTCATCCGCAAAGCAAAACCCTGACAAGAAAAGAAGCAAAACCAAAAAAAGTTTTTTTCGCATCAACTACCTGAGAATAAAACGAATATCGTTAAAAACGGCAAAAACAAGGATAGCTATCAATAACAACATCCCTGCTCTTTCTGCCCATTGCTGAAAGCCAATCGCTACTCTACCACCCTTAATCCACTCAATCAAATAGAAAAGCAGGTGCCCACCATCAAGCACCGGTATAGGAAAAAGATTAAACAAACCAAGATTGATCGACAACATTGCCATGAACCACAAAACCATAGCGAACCCCATTCGCATTGACTGTCCAGAGTATTTAGCAATTTTTATTGGACCGCCTATGGCATCGGTTTTGGCTTCCCCAGTAATGGTCTGCCCGAGGAGCTTTAACGTTGAATGAATAACATTACCAATCTCAATCAAAGAAAACCGCATTGCATCCAGGACCCCGATCTCGCTACGCTGAATCTTTGACGCCTCTATTCCGAGCTTTGGTACCTCTTCATGATTACCGAATATATCTTCTCCAATCTCAATCTTTGGAGTTACAGACATGGATATCTCATAACCATCCCTTAAAACAGTAAAGGATACCGCACTATTGCGATTCAGATAAATGAATTTTTTAATTTCATCGAAACTCACGACAGGCTTATTGTTTATTGCTAAGATCCTGTCCCCAACTTTGAATCCTGCATTTGCCGCCGGACTATCGATAATAACAGATGCTACTACTGGCTCAACAGTGACCTTTCCAAAATAACCATATAGGAAAGAAAGGACCAAAAACGCAAAAACAAAATTAGCAAGAGGACCACCAAAAATAACAAGAGCTTTCTGATATAGAGGTTTACAATTCAGAGTCTGAGCTTTCATGCAATCATCCATCATTTGGATTTTCTCAAAATCCACAGCACTACTCTCATCTAGATCCCCGAACATTTTCACGTACCCACCAGCTGGAATCATAGAGAGCTTCCATCTGGTTCCCGACTTGTCATTGAAGCCGAATAACTCTTTCCCAAATCCGATCGAAAACTCTTCTACTTTCACCCCAAACATTTTGGCAAAAATATAATGCCCAAACTCATGTGCGAAGACAATCACAGAAACCACTAGCACAAAAGAAGCGAGATATAAAAGTAAGCCACCCATCAAAACTTAAAATTAAACTCAGGACCAACTAAACCTTACACCGAAGTGTCATTCTATGTATAGGGCAGAAACGATAATTCTCTAACACTAAATAGACAACACATGACGACCTCCATACCAAAAATCTGAGATCAGCACTACTAGCTGTAAAGTATCCTAAGAAATATCGAGAAACTGATGATATGCAAACAAAATAAACATTCCCAATTACAGGGAAATATGCGCAATCCTAACCCACCATTTATGATGGCACATTAATTCTGAATGGGCAGCTCTTAGATTTTCCACA
Organism: Neorickettsia sp. 179522; assembly: GCF_001593535.1. Classification (NCBI taxonomy): domain Bacteria; kingdom Pseudomonadati; phylum Pseudomonadota; class Alphaproteobacteria; order Rickettsiales; family Anaplasmataceae; genus Neorickettsia; species Neorickettsia sp. 179522. The sequence goes on from NZ_LNGI01000001.1 coordinate 639,726, forward strand.
GTGTCGAACACGCCCATACATGTAGGACCACTCCCACATAATTTGGCAACCTTATTACCTTTACAACTCTTAATATTTTTCAGTACATCACTTATCACTGGAGCAATTTCGATAGCAGCATCAGTTAAGTCATTCGGAAGAGAGAGCATATCTCTAAACGTCCGATGAACCTTAGTAAGATCAGACCCAGCTGAAAAAATAGTTCCCCTTTCCCGGAAATTTTTATAGACTTCAGCAGAACTAACCGGAAAGTTTGGACAAACTAAGAGTATTGGATATACGAGCCTCGACTCTGGTAATACAACGACTTTTTCACCCATTCCTGTCACGTGGCACGGGCGCCTATGAAGACAAGCTAACGTATCAAAACCAATAGACAAAGCCATTTGATTAAGTAGGGCTGTTGAGATATTGTACAGTTTCCCAAAATATCTCAGCAGCGCAGCTGCATCTGCTGAACCACCACCTATACCAGCAGCGACAGGAAGATTCTTTGCTACAGTAACGTCGAAATGACACCTTGCATAATCCTTGACAAAACTGAGAACACGACTCACTGAGTTATCCGAATCTATTGCTTGGGATGCACCAATGAATTTGACTGAATCCTCGTTGGCAGACGTAGGAACAAGTCTTATCTCATCGTACAGATCATCCGTGAAACAGAAAACACTATCAATCAGGTGAAACCCAGACTCATTTCTTCCCGTAACGAGCAAAAAAAGATTAATCTTCGCCGGTGCTCTGAGGGTCGACATAGTAACCCAAAGATAACAAGAGAGGGATCACACGTCTATATTGCTTGCATTGAGCGCATTATTAACAATAAAGTCCCTACGCGGACCAACGGCATCACCCATCAACATGGAACACATCTGATCAGCTACGGCTGCCTCTTCTATAGTCACTTTAAAAATTGTTCTGTTAGAGGGATCAAGGGTGGTGGACCATAACTGTTCAGGATTCATTTCCCCCAAACCTTTAAATCTTTGCAAGACCATGCCAGCTCTGGCTGCTGAATCTGCATCCTTAACAAAGGTAAGAATGGAGTAGTAATCTTTATTATTGAACCTTGCAAAACCAGGATAAAAAATCCCACTAATAGCCTCACGGATTTTGGCCATCTTCTCGAGATCTTCAGGCACAAAAAGTGGAGAGTATTCATATCGGTTTCTCAACCCCTGGAAAGTGCGCTCAAAAAACAATGCACCATCCTCGCGAACAACAGTCCATGTACCAAAAGATGCAAGAGCGACTCTTTCAGCGAGAAGCTGAGGGTCAGCCCCTTCGCCGCACAGAAAAACCACCTCCAAAATCTCCAATGGTATCCTATAGTCAAACTTTTCAAGAATTCTAGAAAGAACTAGACATTGCTGTACAATGCGTTTCAGCGCTTGACCGGTATACACATCACCATTCGCACCTATTAACTCTTTACCTTTTACAATACGCTCCAGGAGGTATTCCTCCAGAGCCATATCATCACGGAGATAAACATCTGTGCCCTTTCTCATCACTTTATACAGTGGCGTTTGAGCAATGTACAAATATCCACGCTCAACGATTGGTCGCGCATAACGGAAAAAAAACGTCAGCAAAAGCGTCCTAATATGGAGGCCATCGACATCAGCATCCGTCATGATGATGACCTTGTGGTACCTGATCTTATCAATGTTAAACTCCTCTTCTCCTATGCTGGTACCCAAAGCAGCAATCAAATTTCCTATCTCCGCCGAACCTATAACCTTATGGAATCTCGTTTTCTCAACATTAAGAATTTTTCCTCTTAATGGTAAAACAGCTTGAGTTTTCCTATCTCTACCTTGTTTCGCCGAGCCCCCTGCTGAATCACCCTCAACAATTAACAATTCTGAGAGCTCAGGAGATTTTTCTTGACAATCGGCCAGCTTTCCTGGAAGTGTTGTTATTTCCAGCCCGCCTTTTCTACGTGTGAGATCCCGTGCTTTTTTTGCTGCCTCTCTCGCTAAAGCAGACTCGACTACCTTCTTTGCAATCACCCTTGCAGCACTGGGATTCTCTTCAAGCCAACTCGCCAGCGAATCACTAACTATTTTTTCTATTACAGGCTTGACCTCAGAACTGATGAGTTTCTCCTTAGTTTGAGAGGAAAATTTTGGGTCCGGAAGTTTAATAGAGAGAATTGCGGTTAGACCCTCTCTTACATCCTCACCGGACACAAGCACTTTTTCCTTCTTAATCAGATTCTCCTTGACAATGTAGTTGTGCATAACTCTCGTCATCGCGCTCCTAAGCGCAGCGAGGTGCGTACCACCGTCTCTTTGCTTTATATTGTTTGTGAAGCAAAGCACATTCTCGTAATAAGAATCATTCCACTGGATTGCTATATCCATCACAATGGAATCAACTCCCCCAATGATCCTGATTGGACTCGGGTGAATGGGTTGCTTGCTTCGGTCCAGATAAGTAACAAATTCTTCAGTACCACCAGAAGAGAAAAAAACTACCTTCCCTGTACTACCACCACTTTTTCTCAGATCGAGCAGAGAAACTTCTAATCCAGGATTCAAAAACGCCAACTCTCTAAATCTATTCTCAAGAGTAGTAAAGCTCACCTCTGTTGTGTTTTTAAACGTACTCCTCGATGGAAGAAAATGAACTAATGTACCAGTTTTATCACCACACTCCCCAATAACAGACAAAGAGTGTACTGTTTCACCATTCCTAAATTCCGCGAAGTGAATTTTACCATCTCTGTAAACTGTCAGCTTCAACCAATCAGAAAGGGCATTTACTACCGACACACCAACACCGTGCAGACCACCAGATACTTTATAACTGCTCTGATCGAATTTCCCACCAGCGTGCAATTGCGTCATAATTACCTCTGCTGCGGACACGCCTTCTCCATGCATATCTGTAGGCATACCACGTCCGTTGTCCTTAACAGAGATCGACCCATCAACATCAATGACAACCTCTATCGCGGTGCAATAACCGGCAAGGGATTCATCTACGGAATTATCAACAACTTCATACACCATCTGATGCAACCCAGACCCATCGTCCGTGTCTCCGATATACATCCCGGGCCTTTTCCGAACGGCCTCAAGACCTTTTAATACCTTTATCGAATCTGCTGTATAATCCGTGTTACTCAATGTGATCGTAAATAGTGCAAAAGCCGTAGGGATTGTATCAGAAAGAACGTTACAGTGAAACATCAGGCTATAGGAAATCCATACAGCAAACCCCAAACTAGGTAAAATATTATTTTTACCCTATAAAAAATGTAAATTTAAAAATAGCTCAGACATCTTTTTCTGACTTTACTAGCTGTAAGCAAAAGTTTTTTGCTCCGCGGTGTTTTTGTTACAACCTAAAACAGAGTGATAGTCTGTAGATACAAAAGCGTTTGGCAATCTTTAATAGCTTAGGGGCAACTCTCTTGCAGGAACAAAATCTCCTTTTAGCAAGAGAATAGCCACTAAGAAGCCATTGTAGGGTCTTTCGTTCTGCTACAACCAGTGATACAAGTTACCTGTTGGAACATGATAAGAATCCCTCATGAGTGCTTTGAAAGTAGATGATCTAGCTCCTTCTTTTTGTCTTCCTTCGAGTATGGGTGGAATGGTAAGTCTACAAGATTTTCTAGGGAAGGCTGGTTTTGTGATCTATTTTTACCCAAAGGATGACACTCCTGGCTGCACTCAGGAAGCAAAAGATTTTAAAGAACGCATTGAGGAGTTTAAAGAGCTCAATGTTGTTGTCATTGGTATATCAAAAGACAGTCTCAAGGCACATAAGAATTTCTCCACGAGGTACGAACTTCCTTTTCATTTATTGTCCGACGAATCAGCAGAGACCATACAGAAGTATGGAGCTTGGGTGGAGAAATCAATGTTTGGGAAAAAGTATTACGGCATAGAACGCAGTACATTTGTAGTAGATCTGAATGGAAAGATCAGAAAATTGTGGAGAAAGGTACAGGTACCAGGACACGTTAAGGAGGTGCTGGACTTTTGCGGAAGTGACGGGTTTAGTCATGCATCTTGAACTTCCTCAGTTATTCGCATGAAGGGCAAGCTAGACTTGTTCTTAGCCTTGTAGTGGTGGGCAAATTTCATGAGGGTAAGTATTTTCTTTTTCTTTGTCCCGTGTAATTAATATATTTAGTTTTGTTTGAGTTGCGGCTTGAAGCTTGCTTGCTGGAATTACATTGTAGATGTTTTACACTCACCTACTTGCGGTAGGATTATACTTTCTCTGTATTTTTTTCTTTGGGTTCGTTCGCAAGAGAGTGGGTGCATCGTTCAAAGAGTATATTCTTGCAAATAGGTCGGTCCATGAAATAATCACAGGGATAAGTCATGTTTCTTCTGAAATCAGCGTAGGAACCTTCACTGTAGTTGCAAGCATGATTTACACAATTGGGCTCTCGCGGCTCTGGGTTGATCTGGGATTCTTTGTGTTTAGCATACTTTCTTGGCGAATCTTGGCTGGACGCTTAAGAGTACAGAGTGAAGAAAGCAAGGATGCACTTACCATTCCGCAATATCTCGCAAATAAGTTTGACAGCAAAGCAGTTGGAGTTCTCGCATCACTGATTATCACTCTTTTCACCGTGACATATATTGGTGCAAATATGCTTGGTCTTACAAAAGTCCTTTCGAAAGTGGTGAGCCTTGAGTCCAATTTGGTGGCATTAGCGGTGCTTATCGTTACACTGTTCTACACTACCATAGGCGGTTTTAGATCTGCTTCGCACGTGAACGTTCTTCAGGGAGCAATAATGGTTTTAGCAACTTGCATATTACCTTTTTCACTGCTGGCAAAGTTCGGCCTCGAACCACTAACCATTTTCTTGAAACAGAGTGGCTCAAATGAGATTAGTCATTCTGACATTACACAAGCAATATTTTACTTCAGCTTTGCCTCGGTAATGTTTGGGACACCGCACACAATTGGAAAATTCCTAGCTATAAAATCTCCGGATAAATTGAGCATAGCTCGGAATACAAGCATTATCATAAACATCATAATCTACCTTGGAATCACAATATCTGCAGTGTACGGAAGAAAACTACTCCCATCTATTAAAGATACAGAAATGCTACTTTTGAACCTAAGCGAAGTTTTTACCAGTCCACTTTACAGTAGCATGATAATAATCGCGATTTTAGCCGCCGTAATGAGTACGATAGATGCTCAATTGATATCAAGTGCAAGCTGTATAGCTAACGATATCTATAGACACATTACACGAAACAGAAGTGATACACATCTTATTCTCGCGACAAAACTTATGACAATCCTTGTAGGCGCATTAGCACTTTTGATCTCGTTAATTTTCAACCAATCCGTTGGAAAATTAGCAATCTTTTCTTTGACTGGGTTGGGTGCTTCAATAGGACCGGTGATGTTGTTCACTTTGTACACAAAAACTAGAAACAAAATGCCAGCACTTCTTGGCTTGACTTCTGGAACAACGGCAACAATACTTTTGACAATCTTCAATACCTCTGACATTCACTATAATATGTTACCTGCACTATGTATCGCGGCTGCTACAATATTAGCTTCATCCTGTATGATTGGGCGCCCGACAAAATGTGTTGGGTCTAGTAATTAGAGTTATCATATCTAGCCTGAATTGATTGCCTATGGGAAATTTAATCTCGTTTTTTTTAGTCGCTATCCTTTTTTTTGCTTCCTCTGATTGTTACGCTGCCTCGCCAACCAAAAAGGAAATAATAGAATTTCTAAAACTACAAAACAAAGATCGCAACATTGTGTTGGATTTTAAGGAACGCTTTGGTGATAGACTGACAGATGTTGATTTTTCTGGACTAGACCTCGGCAAAGTAACGTTCGATGGAATGGTAATAGAGAATTCTTCTTTCGATCGTGCAATTTTCACTAGTCTTACGATCAAAAACAGCGTCATAAATAACTCTACTTTTTACAATACAATTATCTACAAAGGACATGTAATAAGTAGTCAGATGTATGATGTGTATATCGTTGAGTCTGATTTAAACAACACACAAATAGAAAAATCTGAGCTAAAAAATGTCAAAATCCTGAAGACACACGCTCCCTCTCTTGTAGTAAATGAGAGCAAGCTAAACAACATTTTGATCAGAAACTCCGATATTTTGGAGGCCAAGTTTGAGAATACTCTTCTTGCTGAAAGTGAAATTTCTGAAACTGACCTCTCCAACATAAAAATAGAAGATTCGCAAATTACCAATTCCCAACTAACAACCTCAAGACTCATAAATGCAGAGATCTCTAGAAGTGCGCTTATAGGCAGCTTTCTACACGGAATAGAGTTATCAGATTCTCGCATATATTATACTGAGGTGTTTTCCTCGGAGATAACTAACTCAGACCTCCACCAAAGCAGGCTATACAACTGCTATCTAGAAAAGGTAAGCATGCTAAACACAGACCTCAGCTATGCATCGGTTGAAGATACCTTCTTCATGAAAACCGACTTCTCCTCAGCATTTCTAGAGGGATTACACATAGGAAACACCGCTTTTTCAGAATGCTGCTTGTGTAACTTTAGCTCACAGAACATTACGATCGATTCATCAGCAATAATCCGGTCGTCCATAAGCAACGTAAAATTGTATGACAGCGAAATTGCAGATACCTCGCTAGCAGATTGTATTATTACAAATTTTGTTATCTCTAACTCAGGACTTCTTGATACCGTACTTTTGGACATCAATGGCAAGAGCATTGCAATTAAGAATACGCAAATAGAGTCCCCATTTGTCCAAGGGGATCTTTCAGATATAACAATAGAGAACTCGGGGATCATAAAGGCTTCTTTAAGAAATCTTAAATTACAACTGCTACAGCTGCTGCGTTCTCATATAAGCGAAACGCAGGCCGTAGGTGTAACAATAGACAAAAGTCATTTCTTTGCTAATACCTTTACAGACAACTCGGCAAGTAATTCAACGATCGTTAAATCGAGTTTTGCCGGGAATGATTTTTCTAGAACAAATATGGAAAATACGCTATTTACAAAGACGCTTTTCACAGAAAAGTTTACAGAAGACATTTCTTCTCAACTTGATAAAATGGGAGCGATTGTCGGATTGTCGAATTTTGAAAAACTCGTTGCAAGTGGAACGTACGATTTTTCGGATGTAAACTACTCAAATATCGACTTCAGTAAAATTGACCTAGGAAAAGTAAATTTTAGAGGTGCGACATTAATAGGAAACACTTTTAGCAAAAATAAACTACACAATGCAGATCTCACAGAAGCTGATCTAGAAGGAAGCACCTTCAATAAGTAAAAGTGAGTACGAGATACAACTTAAAGGGAGATTTCGCATGCGAAAGGGAATTCTGTTTATTATCTCCTCTCCTTCCGGTGGAGGGAAAACAACAGTAGCGGATTTCTTAGTCACTCAGGATCCGTTCATTAAGCGGTCTGTTTCATTTACCACCAGACAACCGCGGGGAAAAGAAAGAGATGGGACAGATTATTATTTCGTAAATGAGGATGACTTTAATCGATTACTACAAGAAGGAGAAATGCTTGAACATGCAACAGTTTTGCAGAATCAATACGGCACCTCACGTAGATATATAGAGAAAACTCTGGCACTTGGTACAGATGTGATTTGTTGTATAGACTGGCAGGGAGCTGAACAAATTCGCAAGAAGACTAATTGTGTTTCCATATTTCTTCTGCCACCCAGTTTAGAAAAACTAAAGACGCGTCTGACCAACAGGGCCACAGACACAGCTGATGTTATTGAATATAGACTAAGAGCGGCCCTTAAGGAAATCCAACATTTCTCAGAATACGACTACGTACTAACCAACGATAACCTGACAGAAACAAAGCAAAAGGCACTATCAATCATCATTGCAGAAAGGGAAAAACTTGCACAAAACCGCCAGGCAGTAGAATGCTTCGTGGCATCACTACTCAAACAAACTATATGATACACGCCATGTAAAGTGGCACTCATTGTGAAGGAGCGAATTCGAACTTTCCAGCTGTCTATCTATAGCAAATTGCTCCCGCTAGTCTATTTTCCTCTTCCCTTGTGCATACCATGAGAAATCATGGATTGTGCCTTTACTTTCAGTTGCCATATACCCATCTTGGAAAAGTTAGATCCCATAAGGTTCTTTAAGGTCGTGATGTATAGCATGTTCCTTTTTATTACCATACTGGTCCACTTACCTTGAGGTTTTGCTATTCCAACAATCTTGGGATCTGAACCAAAATGCCTATTAAATTCCTCTAAGTCTATGCTTCTGTAGTATTGATCTTTTATCCTCCGCTGCTTCTCCTTGTGGTATTCTTCGTGCTCATCGTCTTCAACTGTATCAGAAAACTCCTCTTCACGATTAGCACCGAGAAAAAAAAGTAATCCCAGCACACACAAGGTTGCCAACAAGACTAAGCCAGAAACTATATAAAGCATGACACCCCCTTATGGTAGATTACGCGCAGGACCAAATCACAAACTACACAAAGCATTATGCTCCCTTGTAGAACCCAAGTTCACTATAATTGATCTCTCCTAAGAAAAGAAATTTTACAAATTCTCTAGATTGATTAATCCCTTCATTTTCCAAAATGGTGATGCTGTACCGGATCTCCGGATACAATTCCTGTGGCACCTCGAACAACCTATTAAGGCCAGCACTCTCGTGTTGGATAGCAATACTGCCTGGAAGAATAACAAAGGCACCACTTTCAATAGCCGCACGACCCAAATTCTCGAAATTTTTCACTTTTACTAATCTGCCTGCACACAATTTTAACACAACATCATTGATTATGTTTCCCATCACATTGTCAGGGGCTGGTACAATAAAAGCGGAATGCTTTTGTGCAATTTTTAAGACTGTATTCAGACTATCATGTTTGCCTATTAATTTTCTTATTGGACTACTTTCTGCAATACAAACGTATAACTTATCGGATGCAAACGGTACGCCGTTCAGCTCGGGCTTTTGCCCTAAGTGAACAACTGAAACAACAGCATGATGCCCCTTTTCTGGATCTGCGGACAAGAGGTCTGAGTTCTTAAAATCAGCAGTAATGATCATTAACCTTTTGTGAGCATAATCTTTGATGATTTTCCGAAAAGGAATACTTAGACTACTATCAACTGCTATGTGTAAATCCGATATTGCAAACGAATTTATGGGTACACACAAAACTAGAGCAAAAAAACTGAGAGCGAGTATACGAAACATATGAAAGGAATAGCAATATAATGTCACCTTTTGCCGGCGCAGCACATTCCCCTTTGCAAGAAATTGTTCTTGTGCGAGAATTGGAACCCTGGGGATCGTACATGTACTGTACCTGCATACAAAATTAGAAAAATACCTGTAGAATCTTGTTAACCGCGCAGCAAGAGCCATTATAGTATTCAACTGGAGAATATTGAAAGAAGATGAATTCTGAAAAAGTAAAAGTAAATGTGGAGGAATTTGTAAAAAGCACAGCTGGTCCCTTTGGTGTCTCTGCCTCTTTGGAGCCAAGGGGATTTTTCTATGATCCGGGGTATGCAAAAACTGCTCCATGCAAGTCTAGCATTACTTTCATAGATGGTGAAAAAGGCATATTTCTGCATAGGGGCTACTCAATAGAGGAATTAGCACGAACTTCTAACTTCTTGCAGGTCGGCTACCTTCTCATAAACGGTAAACTCCCAGATTCCATTGCTACACAAGAGTTTGAAGAAGAAATAAAGCACGTACCACAACTTCCTGAGTGCGTCTTGAAAAATATCCGTTCTTTCCCAACAAGCGTACACCCGATGGCAGTTTTAATATCTGCATTTGCTTCGCTCGCTTCAGTATACGGAGAAACTGACTTTCATGAGAAGAAGCTACTTCTAGTCGCCTATACACCCTGGCTCGTAGCGTATATATACCGACATATCAATTCGCAGGAGTTCATCGAACCTGATACTAGACTTCCTTATGCTGAAAACTTCCTGTACATGATGTTTGGGGAGAAAAAGCCCAAAGATGCGGAGATATTGGACAAAATCTTTATCCTACACGCAGATCATGGTCAAACCGCCTCTACCTCTGTTGCACGGATGGTTGTATCCTCAGGAGCAAGCCCAATTGCTGCCTGTTCTGCTGCTACAGCTAGTCTATGGGGACCACTGCACGGTGGCGCAAATGAGCGAGTCCTAGAAATGTTGAGAAGTATCATTGAAAACGGCGGGAACGTAGAGAACTTTATTGAGCGCGTTAAAAAGAAAGAAGAGAGACTTATGGGTTTCGGGCACAGGGTGTATAAAAACTACGACCCTCGCGCAGCCATATTGAAACAAAAAGCTTATAGTGTGCTAAAAGCCGATTCACCTATTCTCAATATTGCAGGTAAACTTGAAACAATCGCAACAAGCGAGGAATACTTTCTGAGTCGTAAACTATATCCTAATGTAGACTTCTATTCGGGAATAGTGCTGGACGCATTAGGAATACCATCGCGCATGTTCACACCGATTTTTGCACTTGCTAGGACAGTAGGTTGGGTTGCACAAATCGCAGAATTCTTGAGTGACAGTGAACAAAAACTTTGCAGACCTAGACAAATCTACATAGGCGAACCAAAAAGAAGTATACACGATTAATCAGTTTTGAGATGGTTCTCCACATGTATGGAGAACCACATAAAGATTCATGAAGAGCACCGCCCTTCGTTATCGTGGAGATGCTCTGTGATATTCGCTAAACCTAAATTAGTTTCTCTGCACCAGGGGAGCATATTCAACAAGGAGAGTATTACTATTCACCTGGATATTTGACAACGCGTATATTTTCTCTCAATTTCAGAGAGAGCTCCTTCAATGCTTCTGCGATCTTCTTCGAATATATGAATTTGATCAATTGTCCACGCAAGTGATCAGGATCCAGTGTAAGATCAAGGATAATACGCTCATCCCTTTTTACTTCTATACCGTGCTCCATAAGAAACAAATCCTTGCGATCCTTTGCTTTCAACTCAGACAGTTTTCCAGAATAAAGAGTCTGATGCATACCTACAACATCTGACTTAGGGGAAACTAAGCCTTTATACTCAACTGAAAGAATAAAATCATTTTCTTTATCAAGAACCTGAAAACGACTCCCATCCACTTCCTCAGAGATCTTGCCCACAGCAAGCTGAGAAACCGCGTCTCTAATATTGGGTTGCAATACATCAAGTCCTAACCACCCAAGCTCCTCCGTAGATCCATTACTGTTAATCTTCTTCAGTCTGAAAGTATTCTTTTTTCTGAGCAACTCACGTTTAATTACGTCAAAATCCCTATCATCGATGCGAACTCTAGGCCTGACGATAAGGTCAACAACTTCAGAGAGAAAGACCTGCTTTTTCAGATATTCTTCAAGCAATGACGTGTGCGCTGTACGATTGATTCCTAACGCTTGAAGATGTTTAAGTGCCGCATCATACTTTTGATTAGAAAACGGAAGTCCAACATGTCTTGCATACTGGTAATACACTTCCAAGTCTATCATCTGCTCTAAGGCCGCAGAATAAGAGAGATCAGACTTTTCTCCAAGCATTACAACAAGGTTTTGATAGTTGTGCACATCTTGATTCGAGATGACTACATCTCCAACCATAGCAGCGGCTTTGATTGCAACGGAGTAAGACGATAAAGGAAACAAAGAAAAAAGCAAAACAATGCAAACAACCTTAAACATCACAAAAAAACCTCCTCCAAACGAAGTACCTCATTGTACTTAGCAACTCTCTCCGAGCGACTTAAAGAACCAGCCTTGAGAAAGGCACCACCACAAGCAACAGCCAGATGAGCTATCGAAACATCTTCGGTCTCGCCGGAACGGTGTGATATGACGACTTTATATCCGGCTTTCCGAGCCAATTTTATGCTCTCAATCGTCTCTGTAACGGTACCAACTTGGTTAATTTTCACAAGCACCGCATTAGCAACACCAGTTCTTATTCCCTTTTCTATCATCTTAGGGTTAGTGACAAAAATATCATCGCCAACTATATAGATTTTATCAGAGAGTTTTTTTGTAATTAGCTTCCAAGAATCCCAATCACTCTCGTGCAGGGGATCCTCGATGGAAATAATATTGTACCTGTCTATGATCGCGGCATAGAAATCGACCATCTCGTTAACATTCAACAATTTTCCATCGATATTGTATTTTCCATCTTTGTAAAAAGTTGAAGAAGCCGCATCAAGAGCTATTTTAATGCCTTCTCTATCATCACCAATGGCCTCAGAGAGAAGTCCGAGTGTCTCCTCAGTGGAAGAAAGATCAGGCGCGAAACCACCTTCATCACCAACATTGGTACTCTTCCCATACTGTTTGAGAAGCACCTTCAAACGGTGAAAGACTTCCGCTGCCCTTTCCATACTTTCCCTAAAAGAGTGACAACCAACTGGACAAATCATGAACTCCTGGATTGCCAACATATTATCGGCATGTAAACCACCATTTATGACATTCAACATTGGAATAGGAGGAACATACACAAAATCCTCAGTCTCACTGGCGAGTAAGTTATGAAAAACAATACATAAAGGAACGCTCCTGACACTTGCATTTGCCTTCGCAACTGCAAGAGAAACGGCCGTAATTGTATTAGCTCCAAGCACAGACTTATTTGTTGTACCGTCTAATTGAATCAAAAGAGAATCTATCTCAGTTTGGACAGCAACACTCTTCCCTATAAGGGCCGGAGCGATAATTTTGTGGACATTTTCTATAGCACGCAAGACACCCCTTCCAGATAAGCGCTTCTTGTCATCATCAAGCAACTCACAGGCTTCGAGGACACCCTTTGACGCGCCAGAAGGCGCTATTGCACACCCCACTTTGCCACAACTCGTTGTCACCTCAACCTCGATTGTGGGCCATCCTCTACTATTGAAAACCTCACGGGCCTTTATTTTTTGTATGCGGTGCATAAACTAATGGGATACAGGTGTGCTTGTTTGTTCTTAGTACTTCTGTTAAACATTCATTCTAGCAATTCGTGGGAAGGATATGAAGTCTTACAGCCGTGTTAAACAACCAGAAAATTTTCCGCTAGAAGCAAACGTAATTGTTGAGATTCCGGCCGGAAGCGATGGTGTAAAGTACGAGATCAATGAGGATGGACTTATTTGCGTTGATCGATTTATTCCTGTAAGCATGAATTATCCGTGCAATTATGCTTTCATCCCGAATACTCTCGGGGGAGACGGTGATCCCCTTGATGCGTTGGTAGTCACCAGATCTCCTTTGATGCCAGGATCATTAATCCGTGTAAAGGTAATAGGGGCATTCGTAATGCGCGACGAAAAAGGAGAGGACGAAAAATTGCTCACTGTGCCAACATCCAAAATCGATCCATACTACATCAACTTTAATGAACCGGGAGATTTTCCTAATATTTTCCTTGATCAGATCGAGCATTTCTTCCGGCATTACAAAGATCTTGAGAAGGATAAATTTGTCGAAGTCGTGGGTTGGATTAATGCTGAGGCTACGCATAAAGCTATCAGTAAGTCCTGTAAGACCTAGAAGTATATCAGTTGCAAGGACACTTGCTCTGTATCCAATATCACTACCCAAAACTGTGGGTCCTAGTTTTTGTCACAGAAAAGGGAAAGTACTAGAGCACCTATGAAAGTTGGCAATCTGCTTGTCGTGTTTCTATGCTGAGAACATACAAATGCTTTGGCTAAGTGTGCCGTCCAGTCTCACTCTTCAATATTACCGGCTTTAACGATGCACCAGTGAAACTGGTAGGCAATTATTTCCACACTGCTTTCCAAGAAGGAAAACTACAACACGGCCATAGCATTTAAAACCGCGCTATCTCACTCGCCCTAAGAGATCGCAAAAAAGGTAAATAACTAGGGTTGTCCTTTTCATTTCTTTCGAGATAGCACATCAACTCATCCAGGTTCCTTGCATAGCTCTCCTCTGAAACTGTCCCCTGGTGCCTGAGTACAGTTAAATAGATCAAGTAGGTATTCAAAACATCTATCTCGCAATAATATTTAATTTCTGTGATTCTCCCTGCATCATACATGGGTGTAACCTGTGCACCATCGATACCAAGTTTTCCGGGCAATCCAAGCGCTGCACAGACTTCGCTCATCTTGACTCTTGCTGAAACTCCGTACTCAGACAGCAAATCAATCAGGTCGGTATGCCAATTCACACTGTACCTGTTATTGTAACTGTTCCATTTATCACCGGAATGATAAAAATTACGCGCAACGACACCGTAGCGCATCGCACGATATTTTAAGACAGGAAGATCGAAGGTCCTACCATTGAAAGAAACAAGCCTAGGTAGTGACTTACATACATGATCAAAAAAGAACTGTACTAGTTCTTTTTCGCTGTAGCACTGAATATCTCCAGAAGCAATTTTTCTTAGTTGAAAGAACTCACAATCATTTTTACAAGTAAGGGTCGCCTTTAGCAGCGATATTACGACAACCTTGTGAAAGGGCTGCCTGAGAAATGGATTCTTGCCATCCGTAATATCTAGATGATAATCCTCCATAGCCTTTCTCATCGCGACAACATCTTTACCTTTAAAACCGGTAAGTGCCTCACACAGAGCAGTATCAGGAACGGTTTCTATATCGAAGACAACTATTGAATCCATGCCATTTAAGCTAAGCAATTTTCCCTGAGAGGCAAACTCCTAAACATTGCCTTAAGCAAACTATAATTTTTAAAAAGTGCAATCTACACACAGATACTTACTGAAGAAAGACTTATTTGAGAGAGTCGTGCAACTTTTGAAGAACAATGTCCTTACCAAAGATTTGCATAATTTCCACCACCGAAGGGGAGTGTTCCTGCCCTATTAAGGCCATCCTCAGATTCGTGTAGACCTCTTTTGCAGAAAATCCAGAAAGAGAAATATACTCTTTCAAAACTTGCTGTAAACCAGAAGTCCAATCAGTATTTTCCAGTAGTTTTAATAACTCTTGTAACAAGATCCTATTTACCTCTGGACACAAATAAGTACACCAACAAAACCGAAGACTATCCTTCAATTCAACAATCGAGGAACATTTTTTCCGAAACAATTCAACAAATGCAACGAATGCACTATCAGAAACTACTATTTTTTCTCCAACAAAACTTCGAACCTCTAAGGCTATTCTCTCAGGTGGTAATACACTGATATAATGAGAATTAAGGCTATAAAGTTTCTCACGGTCAAAGCGAGCAGGAGACTTACCAACTGCTGTAATATCGAAAAGGTCTATAGCCTCCTGCATGGAGAATATTTCTTTATCACCATGACTCCATCCTAGCCTAAGCAAATAATTGAACATCGCCTCAGGCAGTATACCCATCGTTTTATAATCTACTACATCGACAGCACCATCCCTCTTTGAGAGCTTAGCGCCATGTTCATTGTGTATTAGCGGTATATGAGCAACATTAGGTAGAGACCAACCCATGCCCTCATATATTAGCTTTTGGGTAAAAGTATTCGTAATGTGATCAGAACCCCTTATTATGTGAGTTATACCCATATCATGATCATCGACAACCACCGCAAGCATGTAGGTTGGACTCCCATCCGACCTGAGGATCACAACATCATTAATGCTGTTACCATCAGTTGAAATCTCTCCTAAAATCAAATCAGAAAACTTTACTGGTTTATCGTGATTTACCTTAAGGCGCACCGCACCATTATCGTGATAAGCTTTGCCCCGGTTCAACAGCTCAAGTGCAACCTCTCTATGCCTATTAACATTCGCAGATTGGCAGATAAGCACATCATGAGAAAGCGAAAGCCACTTCAGACCCTGCAAAATCGACTCTAGATAAGCCGCATCCGATCTAGCTAAATCAGTATCTTCAATTCTAAGAAGGAATCTACCACCATACCTTTTAGCATAGAGAAAATTAAACATAGCAGTCCTGAGACCGCCAATATGCAAATTACCTGTGGGAGACGGCGCAAACCTTGTAACAACGTCCATTCACGAAATGTGTTCACTCACTCTGGAAACATTAACATCCGACCTAACACTAGACAAGACAAAGATCCACGGGTCTACCACTAGGCCAGTTAAACCCTATCTGGCTTGTAGGAACTCACGAACATTGGTCATATGCTTTATGAAAACAAGCACTGTTCCGGCGAGTATCGGCAAAAATACGAAGGACTCTAGGAAAGCATAAGAACAAACAGCACCGACGAAACAGGCAGTCAAAGACGAAATAAAGGGCTGTCTGAACAGAACAAAAAAGACCACCCATGTACATACAATAATAATGAAAACTACCGGAACCAAAACAAAGTAAACACCCATCATTGGTGCAACTCCTTTACCACCTTTAAATGCCATGTAAACAGAAAAAACATGAGCAAAAACTGCAACAAAACCAACTGCAGATGCAAACACATCACTGCAACACTGCACTGCTAAAAAAACTGGGACCGCTGCTTTCAAAAAGTCCAGAACAAAGACAACAGAACCAAAACCCAACCCCATCACTCGGGTCATATTTGTCGCACCAATGTTACCTGATCCCCTATTGCAGATATCAACTCCAAAACATGCGGATATACATCGACCAAAAGGGATCGCTGCTATAAGGTAAACAAAAACTATAAAGGCAAGGTAGTCCATTTCGATAGCGGAAGCATAGCACCTATTCTAACGCACCCAAAATTGACATTGAACCCCTTTCCCATAAAGTCTGAAGCTTTATCAACACTGAAGAAGACTTTCTAGTAACAACAACGTGCAAGCAGAATCACCAAACCAACCTATTATGCTCGTACTTTCTTGCTGTACCGCCATAAAGAAAGAAAAACACCAGCAAGGGCCAAATCTTGAAAAGCACACAACCTCATGCCATGTTTTCTTCGTTCTCTTCCTCTGCATCATCTAGAAAATCGGACAAATCCTCTTCTTCATCTAGATCTTCAAAGTCCCCATCTTCATAGTCGGAATCATCCAAAAGAGACTCGTCTTCGAGAAGCGCCTGATCTTCATCTATAGCCAATGGAGCATTCTCTTCTAATTCTTTAGCCTCCCTTTCCTTACGCATCTTCTCTTCAAATTTTTTAGGATCAAATGGTTCCTGGATCGGAATAGAAATAGGATCAACGAGCTTTTTCGTGAAAAAACTATCTTCGTAATACCGTATCTTTTTCGATTTAATAGGATAGGTAGATTCAATTAACAGAATCTGTTGATCGCGCGGTAGCATTATTACCTCTTGAGGCAACAAAAGCGCCCGCTGAGTCTCAGAAACATGCAGAGACCGTGATGCAGGGTTCAAGTCAAGAAACTTCGGTTTGTTGAGCGACTCCTGTGCAACTGTCTTATTTCCCACCAACTGTGAAATTAAATTTGCCGTTTCTATATTGTTCGCAGCGAAAGTAATTCTGTAGGTAGAGTTCGAGAGAAAAGAGTTCATTCCTGCTTCTTCATAGATACCCTTTAACTGCTCGGTATCTTGAATAATAAGAAACAGACGCACATTATATCCACGAAAATACGCAATACCGGTCTTAAACTGTTCCATCTCACCAAGGGTAGGAAACTCATCCATCATAAAGAGAACACCATATGGTTCGTCTTTCTGCGGAAGATGCCTACACAAAAACTCAGTCGCTTGTTGATAGAACACTTGCATGAGTGGCTGCAATCTCGTTAAGTTATCCGGTGTAAGACCGACGTACACGGTAGTAAGCTCTTTTTTGAACTTCATAAAATTAAAGTCACTAGTAGCTGTCGTGGTATCAATAAGGGGATTCGCCCACAACTCAAGTGAAGAGTTCATTGTCGATATCACACCAGATCTCTCTTTGTCTGCCTTTTGAAGAAAGGCCGCAATGTTCATATAGGCAACTGGATGAATCTTTTTACCCATTGTGTCCAACGCAACAGCGAGACTATACGTAACATCATCGCTTCTCATCACCCTTACTACCTCTCCAAAGGACTTCACCTTTTCTGGTACAGCAAGAATGTACAGCACTACTCCAAGAAAAAGACTCCGAGCCTCATTGACCCAGAAATCTTGTTCAGGCATTAGGAGGTTGGCAATTTTTTGAACATCATCCACCATCTGACCAGGTTTCGAACTAACCCAATCCAATGGGTTATAACAGTGACTCTTACCATCTGGATCAGCTGGACTCCAACAGTAGACCTTCTGACCAATTTTTTTTCTGTAGCCGCTAGTTAAGTTAAAGTTCTCAAGTTTAATATCGTGAACAACAACAGAATCTTCCCAGAAGAGAAGATTTGGAATCACAAAACCAACACCCTTCCCAGAACCAGTTGGAGCAAATAATAGAGCATGCTGAAATCCCCCGGCAATAAGGAAACCTTTCTTATCTTTACCAAGCAGTAGTCCCTTACGACTTCTAAGCCCGATTTTTCTTATCTCCCTTTCTGTTGCCCACCTTGCATCACCATGCACAGATTCTTTCTTTTTAAATGGACGCCACTCCATAATCGGTACACGGAGCATATAAAAAACAACCCCAAGTATTCCAAATGGAATGCCTAACGAGACAGCAAGTTTTATCTTTACAGCTGGGGCCCAAGCATCCCAATTCTTGAAAAGATCACTTATATAGATAAAAATCGTAGGCCAGAGACGTGTAGGAAACCTGTCCAAAGATGGCTGCAAATCACGAAAGTTGAGGTGTTCTATTCCCCAAACTGCAACTACAAAGATAGCTGCTGAAATGTAAAAGGCCAGTGCGAAAATGAACGCCAGCAGAAAAAATATCGTTACAATATTCCTAAGTTGTCTCATAACGCGCTCTGACTCACCTAATGCCTATAGCTCACTCACCGATCTCAAGCAGATCCTTGGTAAGCAAGATCTCAGAAACAAACCTCTTCCCATGACCCGCTCTTTTGAGTTGAACAATAACATCTACCACATTCATTATATATTCCTTAATTTGCGCAGGCGGAATTCCTAAACCCGCCTGCATTACCATAAGCTTCAGTTGCTCTATAGCCATCTTCGGAGCATCCGCATGTAAAGTAGAAATTGAACCTGGATGCCCTGTATTAATCGCCCTAAGAAAACTAAAAGCTTCTGCACCCCTCAGTTCACCAACTATAATTCTGTCCGGACGAAGGCGCAGGCATGCTTCTATCAGATCTTGAGTTGTGACATTGGCACGACCTTGTCCGCCCTTTGAAGCAACTAAATGCACTCTATTCAGATGCTTAGACAACACTACCTCTCGAGCATCTTCGACAGTAATAATCCTCTCATAAGTTGGTATTTCACGAAGCAGACTATTGGTGAAAGTAGTCTTACCAGTCGATGTGCCACCGCTGATGATGATGTTCTTTTTTTCTTTTATTGCAAGTTCAAGAAAACTTTTTATATCGCCACCCTTCAAGAACTCACGGAGACGATTATCTATATCAAGTGGTACATCATGATGCTTAAGTTTCTCAAATGCGCCCATTGCCTCATAATCACCAAGAGACAATTGTATGCTGCTAGGTTTTCTTATTGAAATTACGACCGTCCCCGCTTCTGCAACAGGTGGCAAAACCAGCTGAACACGGCACTCATTTGGCAGAGCGGCAGAAAGAAGCGGGAACTCACCACTTACATTTTGTTCGGTCGCTTGAGCAACCAATTTCGCAAGTCCTTTAAGATGCTGAAAATCGAGCTCAGGCATTTCAGACCTTATAATCTCACCCTTCTTCTCGATCCACACCTCACCAGGTCTATTAATCGAGATCTCGTTGATATCACTATCCTGAAACAGTGTTTCCAGGGGCTCCAGATATTTATTGAGAGCTGTGTATTGCATATAACATCAATTAAGCACTTTATACTCTTGGAACGCGGCTCTCGGAAAAACTATGTCTTGGCCTACGAATACTTTAAGCCTCGCACCCTGGTTTACAGTAATTGTTGGGTTCATATCAGCCGTACGCTTCACATAATCCGTCACTTGCTTTGAAGCATCTTGAATAGCTTGCACAGCAATAATCGCACCCGGAGAACCTTTTACCTTCGAATCATCTTCGTTGTCTTCTTTTTGTGGCAGCTTTCTCTTAGGAACATTCATCTGACTTTTACTCGACCCCATTATTCTATCCACTATCATGCCACTTGCTACCCTAGCTGTAGCGAGTAGGATGGACGTACTCATGACATTAGAAACTTTGTTGTTCACAGTCCCTCTAACCCCAGCCCTACCAAGTGGATCCACACCGCTAAAGCCACCCAGATTTATGTCTACGCCGTTCGGGAGAATGATGCGAGACCACGTTATATCAATTCTGGATTGCGTAAAGGAAATATCTGTTGAATACGAACCTATCAGTCTTGAGCCTCTAGGAATCAAAATCTGGTTACCTGATTCAGAAAAGACGTCCCTACTTACAATCGCGCGCACTTTAGCTTTCAGATCGGTGTTCACAGCTGTCTCAAGAACCACGTCCAACATTTTGCCTTCGGTCAACACGTAATCCAAATCCCCGACGTATCCGGCAACTATCTGCCCAGAAGTCCTGGCCAATTCCTTGTCTTCGGGAGCAGTCATATCACTCTGTTGAAGCGACCTTCTTAACTCACCCAACTTACTTGGATCAAGAAGAGAAGCTGGATCCGAAAGACTAATCCCACTAGATTGTCCTTCTGAAGAGGTAACTCCACCCCCACCAAAGGCAATCATAGGAGTGCTTCTATTGTATTTATTCACTCCACTACTTACCTTGCCAGGCGGATCCATAGCGCTAGACGTGGAGCTAGGAGGCGGAGGAAAGAATGACGGAAGAGACGGCCCCACAGCCGCAGGCTTAGGTGTAATAACAGAAGGATTCTCTGGTACAGTAGGAACAGGTATTACTGGCAACTTCGGAAGATCAGACATCTTTGGTGGAAGAAGTACAGGCGCAGTCTCTTCCTTTTGCGTAAGAAAGTCTTCCTTCGTACTGACTTTTATCTCCCTATCAGGAACAACCCTCTCTTCGATCTGAGTTTCCCCTGTTGAAATACCGGTATCTTCCCTCTGCGAGTCGCTGGAAAAGAACTTATAAGCAAAAAAAAACACAATCCCAACAATCAGAACATAGAGAAGCTTTCTCTTGAGGCCTCCCCCTTGTATTCCAGAACCTCTATCACTAACCTCTACAGGCTCATCACCTATACTAAACTCTTCTAAATCGTTGTTTTCCTTATTCCCGTGCATCACCAACTACTCCAAATCATTATTCACCACTTCCAACATGGAATCTTTGTAACGCAGATGCAATTTTTTATGCACGCCTTCTATCACCATATAATCCCTAAATCGCCACATCTTAGCTCGGCTTTCGCTCCGATCTGAATTCACGATGAAGACCCTAGGAATGTTGCTTCCCACAAATCTGAAAAAAGTGAGCCCAAGATTATTCATCACTTCTTTAAGCTGAAAATCTGCCTTTCCGACAAAAGAATAATTTCGACGAAGAGAGCTGTAATCTAATTCGTACAATCTACCCCCTACAGAAAGCTCGCCCATACTTGAAGCATCTGAAGAGACCTCATCAGGATACTGAAACCGTACCATATAGTTGATCTCACTTACTTTTCTTCTTTTTTCGTCATCTTCAGAGGCACTAAATAAGTCAAATACGTAAGTACGCTTATCAGTCACTACAACCATGTTGGTTGAAAGTCCCTTTTCAAGAGGCCTCAGGAATATTTTTTCACCCACAGGATTCACACTCCAACCAACGCTGTTGCCAAGAGCTATTGTTTTGATTTGCTCTTTCTCAGAAAACTTTATAAATGACTGATATCCGTAACTCGTATCCACCCTGAAGACTGCATTCTGCGAATAGACAAGAGTCCGCATACGGGGATCATGCTCAATGGCATGTGCTTGCATGCAGAAAAGTGCGAAAAACACAATAAAGAACAAATCACGAATGGTCATCATCTACCTGATAAGAAACAACAACAAAACCAAGAGGATTGAGACGCCTATCCTCTTCTGAAAGGTCAAGATCCATATAACTGTATCTGACAGACACAATCTTATTTGCGACGCTCACCCCACCATCACTACTTATGAATCTTATAGTAATTCTCATCTGAACTGTATCACTGTCTAGATGTCTTATTGAGCGAACTTCGTACTTGGAATCCGCTACATTAGCGTGCAAGTTGAGTGGACTCGTAGGGTTACTTAAGGAGAGAGATCCCTTAAACAGCGCATAAATATGAGGATCCGAGAACACCCTCACTGTAGTGTAGTAATCGTAACGATACGTTGCAGGATGGAAAACTTCCCTTGCTTTTACATACTGCGTAACAAAATAATTTGTTATCGCTCTGTTTGCAGAATATTCCTTTACCGTAGCAGGATTGACACGTGCTATGGTCCCGGTTTTCTTAGAAACCTCGATTACAAAAGGCTCTATGGTTCTTGAACTGCTAACGGCAAATAAAGCAAAAACAACCAACATAAGAGCCACTATGACCCCTAAGTTCATCACTACGAGAAAATTCCTTTGCAGAGTAACTCGTCCTATATGCTCCTCATACCAGTGCGCCACCTTTTGCTTTGCTTCGCCTTTGCTTTTGAAAAACCTCACCATACACCCATCAGAAATACAGAACACAAATCACATCAGACAAGATCTAACAACAGTTCCTTAGTAAAATATCAACTCCCGTAGGCAGAGCAACAAAAAACGACACTGCAAACAAAAAAGCGAAGGACGCGAATCAGTAATATGAACAGCACTCAGATATACTACAGTATCCAACAAGATGCTATATAAGCAAAGAAATAAGTCGCAGCAATCAAACAGGTAAGACCACAACAAGGTGTAAAGTAACCCCAATTTGATTTCAAAAAGGTTAAAAACCTAAGCGATAAAGATATGCCCAAGCTTCTCAGATTTCGTCTGAAGGTATTTGCGGTTATAGGGATTGCTCTTCATCAAGATTGGCACACGAGAAGCGACATCCACCCCTGCGAAACTGAGTCGACGAATCTTCTCTGGGTTATTTGTAACGAGCCTAACTCTTTGGACACCAAGATCCTGCAGGATAAGCTTTACCACTTGGAAATCACGCTCGTCATCCTTAAAACCAAGACAAAGGTTTGCCTCAACTGTGTCAAGACCCTTATCCTCTTGAAGATTATATGCCCGTATTTTGTTCGGTAATCCTATACCTCTACCTTCTTGTGAAAGGTACAGTATTATCCCACCCGCTGGATTCTCAGCCATCTTCTTGACTGTATCGTGCAGTTGATCTCTGCAATCACACGACAAACTACCCAGTAGGTCCCCTGTATAACAGGAGGAGTGTACCCTAACAATCGGCTCCTGCGAACTTAAAGGATCACCTATAACGATTGCATAGTGCTCTTTCAAGATTGACCGGTAACACACTATGTAGGAATCCACGTTCTCTCTTATTCGTATTTTTGCTTCCGAAACGCGAGTAACATGTTGCTGCACCAGTCCTTTCGAGATTTCATCTAAGTCGATTACTTGCAACCCGTTGGAAACTGCAAAATTCAACATATCTGTCCGTCCCGGGAATTCGAGTGTAGAAACAAGGACTTCTGGCAGAAGCTCGGCTATTTTTGCAAGCACGATTAGAAGCTCCTCTTCCTTACTAGCAGGGGTAGTATCTGCTAACCTCATCAACAATTCCAACCCCAACCTGAGTTCCTCAACCACTTTTAGAGACAGGCTCACACTCTGCTTATTTGAACCGCCGGAATGAAAATTAATGCGCTCTGCAGATAACAAAAGTGAGACTCCTGCTTTTCCGTAATTCCTAAAGAACCCCTCTACATCACACGAATCACGTGGAGCAGCAACGACGACCTTAGAGGGACTACAAAAAATGACCGGGATACCGGCTTTGAACGCGCACAAAGTAAAAGCTACTTGACGCTCAGGAGACAAAGACATCGGAAACAAAAAGAAAGGCTAGAACGAAGAGAAACGACTTCATCTAATATACCACCCAGAAACACAATTCTAGGGACCACTGATCAACAATGGGCACAACGCAAATATTACCGCACAACCAACCCATTTGCAAAACTCATACACTACAATGAGCTCTAATTTAAGAAAAAAACTAGCAAGGTAACATCAAGTGGACTATTATACTTTTCTGTTAGCCGATCTTTGAAAGCACAGTGGCAAAAATCACAGTAAGGGAAGCAATAAGAAATGCAATAGCCGAAGAAATGCGACGTGACTCCGACGTTTTCATTATCGGTGAAGAGGTGGGTAGGTACCAAGGCGCATACAAAGTAACACAAGGACTTCTGGAGGAATTCGGCGAAAGGAGGGTCGTAGATGCACCAATAAGCGAACATGCTTTCGCAGGCATAGCCACTGGAGCAGCTTTTGCAGGCCTGAGGCCGATAGTTGAATTCATGTCATTTAACTTCTCATTACAAGCGATGGACCAGATTCTTAATTCTGCTGCAAAAACGCATTATATGTCTGGTGGACGTTTGAGTTGCCCTATTGTCTTCAGAGGACCGAATGGAGCTGCTGTTCAGGTGGGCGCACAACATTCACAATGTCTTGCCGCGTGGTATTCTCACATACCCGGTTTAAAGGTAGTAGCTCCATACTTTGCATCCGACTGTCGTGGATTATTGAAATCAGCAGTGAGGGATAATAACCCGGTCATCTTCTTGGAAAATGAAAAGGCATATGGGCTTGCACACAATCTTACTGCTGAGCAGGAAGCAGAGGACTACTTGGTTCCTATTGGAAAGGCAAATGTTCTGAGAAATGGTACAGACGTCACCATTGTGACGTTTTCGATTTGCGTAGGACTAGCACTTGAAGCGGCAGAAGTGCTAGAAAGGGAACACAACATAAATGTTGAAGTAATAGATTTACGTACACTCAGACCACTAGATTTCGAAACAGTCATTAAATCCCTTAAAAAGACGAGTAAATTAATCACACTCGAACAGGGTTTTCCCGTTTTAAGTTTCGGATCTGAAGTGTCAGCAAGAATCATGGAAGAAGGCTTCGATTTACTAGATGCACCTGTGGTTAGAATTTCAGGCAAAGACGTTCCAATGCCATACTCTAGCGCACTAGAGGAGCTGGCTCTTCCCCAACTACCTGAGGTGATAGAGACCGTAAAAAAGGTTGCTACCTGTAGGATCTAGTTAGTTACTCCAGCTTTACTTCACGCTAAAATGCATCAGAGCTGGTGGCATCTGTCCTGAAGTTTGCAGCGTCCGTGCTGTGAGTCGTGAGCAGAATAACTTTTCAGGAGGCTTTGTTCTCCTCAATTAGCTCGAGAACTGACAAGGTATATTGCTATGCGCGTACTCAGGAGTGGTTTCTTCGAAGAACTGGGTTTTTGCATGGAAATTAGCGAAGAAGCCCTTCAGTGCTATTGTACATCTACACAAATCGTGGGAAATTTCGTGGTTTGTATAGCCAGTTGAATTACTTAATCGGTGATAAAGGAAGGCATGACGAAAAAAAATCCGGTTTCGTTTCAAAAACTTGACTTTGTACTGAAACATCTCGAAACAACGCTCCAGAGAAGGATTCAACTAGAAAAAATAAAAAAACAGCAGGAATGTGAAAAATTATCGACTGAAATAGCAGAGCTGAAAAGACAAATAAGCATGCAACTGAACGAAATCAAAACTCTGAAAAGTATAATCAGAGAGACTGCTGCAGGAATCAGTGAGGTCATAGAGATTATTGAAAAGATCAATCTTTAGCCATAATTTAGATAGCATTTTGATTGAGCCGGATTCGTATACATTGGATAATCTCAGTAGACTTATGGGTAAGTTTCCAGATTGCACTTTCATTTACCTGAGTTACGCTATAAGAGACCCGAAGAGATAAGCCTCATTTGAATACCTACCTTTCTCAGAGTACAGAAAAATTCTCATGAACGCACTCGTAACAAAAAATATCACGATAAATGGCACGGAGTATAAGGTGGCCTGCCCTAAGGAAGACGAAAATCGTATAGAGTATGTTGCAGAACGATTAAATCAACGGGTCAAAGAAATTGCAGCAGCGTCACCTTCCACATTAAACGATGCTACTCTACTGCTTTTTGCCGCCCTAGAGCTAGAAAGCCTTCTCTTGGATACTGCTAATGAAGATATAGCTTGCACTGGAAATACACAACATCAACAGGAAAAAGTTATCGAGTATGCTACAGCCACTATTGAAAATTTTATCAAGCACGTAGAGAATATGGGTTGACGCGTGCGGACGTGGCGGAATTGGTAGACGCGCTAGACTTAGGATCTAGTGGGCACCCCGTGGAGGTTCAAGTCCTCTCGTCCGTACCAAAATGCTTTAGGCTTAGGTCTATCTCTATGCTATTGAAAGAAGTTTATAGTCACGGTTTAAAAAGAAAATACGAAGTCGAGATACCTGCATCTGCCATAGATGCAGGTTTCAAGGAAGCCATTGAAGATAGGATAAAGAGAAATGTTTATCGGGGTTTCAGAAAAGGCAAGACTCCCTTCGACGTCGTTGTAAAACAAGAGGAGGGTCTGATAGAGAGTGTTATCGTGGACCAGGTCTACAGACATTGGTATGACATTAAGCAGAATGAAAAACTCGTTCTTTTTAATGATCACGAAGAAATTACAAGTATAGACACTACAGGGTACAAAGAGAATAAAACTGCTGTCAGGTTCACTGTTGAGTGCGAGCTTCTCCCGCAGATCCCAAAAATAGACTTTTCCCAGGTGATACTCAAAACCAAAACATTTGAGATATCTGAGGGAGACGTAGAAAAGTATAAGCAGAAAATGAAGGAGCAGCTCGTCGATTGGATTGATCTTGCTCAATCTGAAACAATAGAGAAAGGGGATAGGGTCGTTGTGGATCTGCGCGGTAAAATTGGCGATGAAGCATTCAGAGGTGGCCAGCTCGATAACTTTGAATGTCAGATCGGTGATGGAAAGGTAATTACCTCCTTAAGTGACGGGCTGATTGGTATGAAAATCGGCGAAGAACGATCCATTCCAGTGCTGTTCCCAGAAGACTATCATGATGTTGCGGTTGCAGGTAAAAACGCTGTTTTCCGTGCTTTAGTAAAGAGTGGAAAGAGATCGCAGAAAGTTCCAGATCCAGAAGCTGCACTACTTCAGTGCTTGTCCTGCAAGACAGATGGTGAAGCTAATGAGAAAGTAAGAAAACTCATCGGCTCGGAATGCTCACAAAGGATTAATGAACTTCTCAGGAGTCAGCTCGAAGCCCAATTGGAGCAATATGATTTCCAAGTTCCAGAGTCGCTTTTGGAAAGACAAGAGCGTTATGTCAAGATTGATCATCCGAAGATTTCTGCAGATGACATCAAAAAGGAGGCTATACGAAGAACCAAGCTTTCACTTATCCTGGCTGAGTTCGCAGCAGAGAGAAATATATCGATTGATAAGAGTGACGTTGCCCGTCATCTGTTAAATGTCTCTGTGGCTGCTGGTCTGGATGCAAGCTATCTGGCAGAGATATATAAAAACAATAAAGACTTTGCAGGCTCGGTGACCCTTAAGTTAATGGAAAGTAAGATATTTGCTGCATTACTAGAGACTGTACAAAAGGAGGCTGAACCTTCGACAGTTGATGAAATACTCGGCTATGTGCAAGAAAAAATTGGGACACAGGTATAGGCACGGATGAAAATGGACACTCTTATCAAAGAAAAGATGAACCTTGTTCCGATGGTGGTTGATCAAACACCTCGAGGCGAGAGGGCATACGATATATTTTCGAGGCTCTTGAAGGAACGTGTTGTCTTTCTCACAGGACCGATAGAGGATGGAATGGCTAGTCTAATAGTCGCGCAGCTCCTTTTTCTCGAAGCGGAAAACCCCGAAAAAGATATTTTTATGTATATCAATTCTCCGGGTGGCGTCGTGACTGCCGGCCTTTCAATATATGATACAATGCAGTACATAAGGCCGTCTGTCTCAACTGTCTGTGTTGGTCAGGCTGCTTCTGCTGCCTCTCTGATACTTGCTTCAGGTGCAAAGGGGAAACGTTTTGCTCTTCCGCACTCGCGGGTAATGGTACATCAACCTTCCGGTGGAGTGCGTGGCCAGGCGACTGATATGGAGATTCATGTAAAGGAGATACTGAAACTCAAGAGAATGATCAATGAGATCTACCGGAAGCATACAGGTGAAACAATAAAGAAAATAGAGACGTTGCTTGAGAGAGATACCTTCTTGAGCCCGGAAGAAGCAAAAAAAGTTGGCTTAATTGATGACATAATCACACAGAGGAAAGAGGGTAGTGGTAAACAAGAGTGATCTACTTCCGAAGTGCTCTTTTTGCGGTGAGACGGAAGATAAAGTACGGAAACTTGTTGCAGGTATGTCCGCATTTATCTGCGATAGGTGTATAGCGTTATGTTCTAACGTACTCAGTGAGGAAATTACTCTTGAAGCAGCTTCTGCGGAAAGGTTCACTCCGAAGGACATAAAGAAATACTTTGATTCCTTCATCACGGCTCAAGAAGACGCAAAAAAAATACTTTCTGTTGCGGTTTATAACCACTACAAATCCTTCGTGGGTAGTAGACCTAATATGAAGGATGTTGAAATAACAAAATCTAATATTCTAATTATTGGACCTACTGGTTGTGGAAAAACCCTCTTTGCGAAGACATTGGCACGTTTTCTGAATGTACCGTTCGCAATTTGTGATGCTACAAGTATTACTGAGGCTGGATATGTAGGCGATGATGTAGAAAATATCTTGAGGATGCTTCTACAATCTGCTGACTACAACGTTGAAGCAGCACAAAGAGGAATAGTTTACATTGATGAAATTGATAAAATTTCCAGGAAATCAGATAGTCCGTCCATAACAAGGGACGTTTCTGGTGAAGGCGTTCAACAAGCCTTGCTCAAAATTATGGAAGGAACAATTGCATCTGTTCCTCCTCAGGGCGGACGCAAGCACCCAAACCAGGAGACAATACAAATCGATACAACTAACATATTGTTTATCTGTGGTGGTGCTTTCGTAGGACTAGACAACATAATTGCAAATCGTCGAAGCAGTAACACAATGGGCTTTAAATCTGAGCTTCAAAGCAAAGAGGTTTCTCCAAAAATACTGAAGAAAGTTGAACCTGAGGATCTGGTCAAATTTGGCATGATTCCTGAGTTTGTTGGACGATTGCCTGTAATTGGAGTACTTGATGAATTAACAGAAGAAAATTTGGTGGAAATACTGTCGGTGCCAAAAAATGCCCTAGTAAAACAGTATGTATGCTTGTTCGGGATGGATAATATACAACTTTCCTTTAGTGATGAGGCACTCAAAGCGGTAGCTCGTGCAGCAATCAAAAGAAAGGTCGGCGCTAGGGGGCTGAGGTCAATTATGGAGTCTGTGCTACGCAATTACATGTTTGAACTCCCGAGTAACAAAGATGTTAAAACACTTATTATCACAGAGGACATCGTACGTGCAGAGATGACGAACGATTAGTTCTGTTCCATCTACTTGACATCATACAATTCACTGTATGGGGTCTTCTTGCCTTGGTAGGGTTATTTCTTCGGGGAAATTTTCGGGCAGTGTAAACGAGGTTCAGCACCAATTCACAAACTGGCGGTGTATTTCGGGTTTTTTATTTTTGTTTCTAATCCCATGATTAGAAGCTCGGTTCGGCATTAATGTTAAGGTCGTACCAGACCTAAGAGAATGAAACAATAACAGTTTTTCTTGTATTTTTAGGTTCGCACACTTTAACGAAATTTCTATCTCAGACACCGTCCCGGATAAACTGCAATTAAAATAGATAAGTTCAAAATTTATTGCTGTAGAACTAGCTTAAATTTCAACTCATCAAATGAAGTGTACACTTCTCTCAATACATAACGATCATATACACAAAATTTTTCTATTCAAAAAGTACCCAGGTACATCAAGATATAGGTGACCTACTATAGCAAGATAGTATTAAATACGGATTTCTCAACTTTTGCTTCCACTGGTTCAGCATTTAAGTTAAGTAATATGGCATTCGTTAATAGTAAAAGAGTGCATGATTAACAAATATACTTTTAAAGTGTTCTGTAACACTAGAAAAGAGCCAACTTTATTGTTCTGCCGGATATCTTTTAGAGCAGCATAAAACCATACCTCACAAACGGATTGCTAACCGGAGATTCAGAAAATGACTGACGAATTCTTTCTACGGAAAATAATTGAGACAAATAGAAATAATGCAGAAAGAGCATTATGGCGGGCTGTAATACTTCAGGCCTTCATGGACTCCCTTACAGAAAGCAAACGCACCGAGGATCGTCTAGCAAGAATTTCAGCACGTGGATGGCTTCTCGGAATGTGCCATGACTTTAGGATAGTGTGCGCACTGGCGGGATACGACCCATACTACGTGAGGAGAAGAGCCCAAAAATTTATGAATGAAAAAAAACAACTTAATCAGCTTCTTAGAAAAATAAAAGACTCATGAAAAGTTTCTAGATAGAACCTTGAAATCACACAATTCATCCAGGGTTTCAGTTATTGATAGTAACAACCCAATGCGATTCTTCTTAAGCTCATGATCTTCAACATTAACAAGCACACTATCCATAAAAACCGTGATTGGTTTTAAAAGACCAGTGCATTGTGAAAAGGCCATTTCAAAATTACGCTCCTTTACGGCATTACTAAAAAGTGGCCGAAAAGCCTCAAACTCTTGTATGAGGCTCACCTCTTCTGGTAGGACGAGTACTTTTTTACTAAACTTTGCTTTAGCAGAATCGGAGAATCCCCTAAGGATACCCATCATCCTTTTGTAAAGCTGCACGAACTCAATGCCTTCAGCTTGCTTAAGCCACCCAGAAATAGCAATACACTTCTCTGTTAGTACTAGAGGACGCGTAATTCCATCACTGACCGAAGCGAAAACTGCTTGATTCACCCCCCTTTTGAATAGAAGCGCTTTCAGGCGTTCGGAAAAGAAATTTAATGTGAAATTCACCACATCATCTTTGCTTTGCTTCTCTTCATCAGAACCGGCACCAATCTTCTTAATAAGAGAAAAAAACAAAGACGATGGATACAAATCAATTGCTTTCATTAAGAAAACCTGGAGTGGAACATCTAGCTTATTTTCTATGATGATACGTAACACACCAATAGCTGAGCGCCGTATACCGAGCGGATCCCGAGTAGAAGTAACTTTTTCTTTTACACTAATCAAACCGACCAAAGTATCTATTTTATCAGCTAGCGCAAGCGTCACCGTGACGGGAGCGGTCGGGCAAACATCCGCCGCATCGACAGGTAGATACTGATCCCTAACTGCATCAATAATTTCAACATCTGTCTCACCACACAGGGTTAAGCAGTAAGAACCCATAAAACCAGCCAGCTTGGGAAAATCACGGACAAAGGTTGTCAACAAATCCAGCTTAGCAAGTTCAGCTGCTTCTTCCACTTTTATAATGGAAGCGTTCGGCACCCAAAAGGCAATAAACTTCGCCAATGTCCTAACACGTTGTACTTTCTCACGAAAACTACCCAATTTCTTGTGAAAAATTAGCTGTTTCAGTTTTGGACTCAGTGCGCACAAGGGATTTTTAGAATCAATAAGAACCATTGACGCTGCATCAGCCAATCTTGCTGTAATCACGCGCTCATATCCTCTAATTGGTGCATCGCTAGCAATCGAACTCACAAATACAAATTTATTCAGAAGGCTACCATTCTTTGACACCGGAAAAACTTTCTGGTGAGAAACAATAACCGTTTCTATTATGCGTTCATGGAGCTCCAGAAATGACTGCGGGAATGAGCCCAGGAGTACATTAGGCGCTTCGGTAATTCCGACAACCTCATTCAATAATTCCTCCGTCACGCAGACAGAAAATCCATGCTTGGCCTCTAGCTGAGATATTTGCTCTTTTATAAGGTTCTCCCTTTCAACCTGGGATAGAATAACACCACTTTTCATCAAAATGGACTGATATTCCTCAGCGGATGTGATTTTGATTTTTTGCAAAGCAGGATCAACATAAGGACCTACTGTTACCGCTCCCGCAGTATAATGATGGAACTGCACAGGAATGATGGATTTTCCAAGCATACAAACAATGCTTTTTATTGGCCTGATCCAGTTTAGAGAATAATTTCCCCATCGCATTGACCTAGGCCATGAAAAACTCCCAAGTATAGCCTCGGTCCGTTGTCTCATAATATCATCTATGAAGAGCACTTTCCCTGCAACTGGAGCAAAATAATATTCTTTATTTCCAATACTCTTGATATATAAATCCGAAGTACTAGTACCCATTGAAGTGGCAAACCTCTCCACAACAGAAAGATCTGAACCAACACTTGGACCCTTTTTATCAACTTTTTGATTTGCGAGGTCGCTGTTTACATCATCTATGAGTACTGCCACCCTTCTGCAACTGGTAAAGACTTCTATCTTTCCAACACTTAGGTCCGTAGTAGCGGATGAAAAAAGGTCAAAGAAACTTTTCTGCGCATAACTTTGCAGAGCTACGGGCATTTCTTCAGACAAAATTTCTAGAAGAAACTTAGGCACAAGACCCCTCCTGCTCTATAAAAAGCTCACAACACTGCTTCACCAAGCCCCTGATGTCCAAGATGTACTTAGCTCGTTCACTGACGCTTATGAAACCCCTAGAATCGATAAGATTCAATATATGGCTTGTCTTAACACAATGGTCATATGCAACAAGTGGCAATTTTCTCTCTATAAAAATTTTTGCTTGGGCAACATTATCATTGAATTGATTCAATAAAAGCTCATAGTCATAGGATTCGAGGGACGCAATAGAAAATTGACGCTCATTCTCGCCATAGACTTGCATATACTTCACAGAATCCTTGGAATAGAATAGGCTTCCTACGTTGTCAACATCCTGCAAATACATTGCAATCCTCTCCAAGCCGTAGGCTAACTCTCCAGGGATACTACTTAGCGAAATCCCACCAACCTGCTGCATGTATGTAAATTGCGAGATCTCCATTCCGTCACACCAGACCTCCCAGCCCATCCCCCATGCACCCACACTAGGATTCTCCCAATCATCTTCAACAAAACGTATATCATGATTACGTATGTCGATACCGACGTGCTTTAGACTTTCTAGATAAAGGTCCTGCAGATTATCTGGAGAAGGTTTTATGAATACCTGATACTGGTGGTGTTGATATAACCTATTTGGGTTTTTTCCATACATACCATCAGCCGGACGTATTACAGGTTGAACATAAGCAATCTTCACATCCTCAGATGAAATAGAAGAAAAAATTGTTGCAGGATGCAGAGTTGCGGCGCCAAGCTCACTCGTATAAGGAAGCAAGATAGAACAACCGTATCCGCTCCAGTACTCTTCCAATTTTCTTATAAGGCCGTAGAAACTACTTATGGACATCGCAAGCCCAAGTATCAAGAGACCAGTATAAACTAAAGGTAAGGAGATATTCAATTACCTTACCTTGAGAAATCGACGACGGATGATCTTTATCTAAGTGCTTTAAATGCATTCACTATACGCATACAAGCTTGCTCTAGTAGATCCACTGACAAAGCATAAGAAATCCTAAAATACCCTGGCACTCCGAACTCTTCCCCAGGCACGACCGCAACAGCGTGCTCCTCAAGCAGATACTCTGCAACATCGGAATCCGTTTTCACTTCGAAACCACTGGGACTTTTCTTCCCGAAGAAGGCAGAACAAGAGAGAAAGAGGTAAAACCCACCATCTGGCTTATAACAGCACAACTCAGGCAACATAGAGAGCACTTCGACAGCCTTGTTTCTCTTCCTTTCAAAGATAGCAAGTCTTTCAGAAAGAACCTCTTGTCCCGAACGCAGTGCTCCTAAAGCAGCGGCCTGAGCTATTGTACATACACCGAACGTACTATGCTCCTGTAATCTACACACCAGAGAAATGACTGCTTTATTTGGAATAGCCGCATAACCTACTCGCCAACCGGTCATAGCATAACATTTAGAAACACCGTTTACTAAAATTATGCGCTCCTTCAACTCTGGTGCGACATTCGCGATATTGAGAAAGCTAGACTCCGCATAAGTGATATGCTCGTATATGTCATCGGATATGATATAGACCTGCGGATACGCTCTCAAGACACTAGCCAAGTCCCTGAGTTCACTTTCTTGATAGCACACTCCGGATGGGTTATTTGGGGAGTTGATCAGTATTGCTTTGGTTTTTGTGTTAAGCGCCTCCCGTATTGCCGGAATATTTATCTTAAAGTTTTTTGCACTTGGCACGACAACAGGCTTACCCGAAAAGATACGCACCATTTCACAATAAGAGACCCAATAAGGAGCAATAAGCACCACTTCATCCCCTGGATTAAGAATCGCACCAAGGATGTTATACAACACCTGCTTTGCTCCATTACTCACAACAATCTCATGCGGTGAATAATGCAATGCATTATCACGGACAAACTTCGCAGCAATCTCCTCGCGAAGCACCATTGTTCCAGCAACAGGAGAGTAATTATCATCACAATCTTTTATGGCCTGTATGGCCATTTCCTGACCTAGAAAAGGTGTAGAAAAGTCAGGCTCTCCTATACACAATGATATTACATCTTTTCCGCGCGCCCTCAACTCACGCACCCTACGTGTAGCCTCAGCCGTCGCAGAAGGTTTAATGCTCTCAAGCTTTTTTGACAACATAAATCAAAACTCAATTAAATAAGCCCGCCCCTTCTACAAAACACGGGCTCTTTAGTCCCTTGTCATATTTTGCAGCACAGGAAGTAAGCAACAATAACAGACATATCGATAAGACTCGCATTGTATAGCATTTCAAAGACAGGTCAATTCTAAGTCAGCAGAACTGATCTTTCAATAAATGTAAATAAAAAATATGCTCGATGCGTCTTGCATGTAACATTGATTGAAATTCTAGTTCATGGAACTGTTTTGTGATATCCTTTCAAGCCGTCCGGACATGTAAAAGATACAATATGATTAACAAAGTTATTTTGGTCGGCAACCTTGGTAAAGATCCAGAGGTACGTACCATGTCGAATGCAAAGCAGGTGGCCACTTTTTCATTAGCGACAACGGAAAATTGGAACGACAAAAATACGGGAGAGCGTGTTTCAAAAACTGAGTGGCATCAAGTGGTTGTGTTCAACGAGCCTCTAATCAAGGTGATAAGCAACTACGTGAATAAAGGCACCCGCTTATACATTGAAGGTTCACTCCAAACAAGAAAATGGACGGATAACAATGGCATCGAAAGATACACAACCGAAGTTGTGTTAAACCCATTCAATTCAGTTTTAAAAATACTTAGCTCTCAGGGGAATGGTGAAACCAATTACGCCGGAGCTCAATCCAATAATATAAAATCTGATTTGGGAACAGCAACAAATCACGTTGAAAATGTTCTAGATGACGATGATATACCCTTTTGATTGATGACATTTCTCTAAGACACGGTTTCGCCTCGAATTCTGTTGCTCGAACTTTGCGTACAGGCTTGATCACGGCCCCGAGGCACAGCAGAATGAGAGTTGTCTAACGTGTACCTTAATCGAGTATCTATCAGCCGTGCCTTTCCATCTTTTCAATTAGTCTCGCCTTAATCTTTGCGAGCGTAACAATGTTATTTATTCTTCTCCTTAAAAAGTTCCGACTTTTTTCGAAGCCATCTGAGTAATCATCAGCGAACTTAACCATAAAAAACGAATTCAAAGCCATGAGCGTGGCTCTTTTGCTGTAAAAAGAGAAACCTGTTGCGACATCACCGACGGCATGCCATAGAGAATCAGATAAATAAAACGAGCATTGCAATGATTCAATAGAGCTTCCTGGTTTGAGTGCAAAACAAAACTTTGCTCTTATAAACTGTCTGTAATTTTTAAATTCCGAGTAAACGAGCGCCCTATTCCATAGAACAGATTCTATCTTTTGTGAGACTTTCCCAACTGTGTAGTCAGAACAGAGCAGAGCTTTTTGCGTGACATAATCCTCAAAACATTCAAGAAATTTCACGACATTCTCATTATAGCAATACAGAAGATCCTCCGTTTGAGTCTCTCTTGCTGCAAACAACAACGCAGAATAATTCAACCCCATGAAATGGACAACGTCGACAAATTTACTTGCCAACTCTACAAATCTCTCATCTTTCATGAGTAGCAAAAGAACCTACTTATCATATTTAGCCTCTTTATAGTCTCTCATAAAAATCTCCAGACCCTTATCAGTAAGTGGATGCTCAAACATCTGTTTCAGAATCTTTATTGGCACGGTTACGACGTGCGCGCCGAGTTTCAGAGATGTGAGCACATGTTCTACGCTTCTGATAGATGCAGAAAGGATCTTCGTTTCATATCTATTCTCATACAACTGGGCAATTTCATCTATTAAAAGCACGCCTTGGTGACCAATATCATCGAGGCGCCCAATGAAAGGCGAAACGAAATCAGCACCTACACTAGCAGCAAGAACCGCCTGAGCCGCAGAAAAACAAAGGGTGATATTCACCATACATCCATGAGCTTTCAGTTTGGAAGCAGCTTTTATACCATCTTGAGTGCACGGAAGTTTAACAACTACATTCTTTGCAATACTAGAGAGGTGTAAACCTTCATCTACCATTTCAGATGAAGTAAGAGACACAACTTCAGCACTGACAGGACCATGCACAATACTACAAATTTCTCTAATCACATCATCATGTTTACGCCCTGACCTACTAATAAGAGTCGGATTAGTTGTAACACCACTCACCAGACCGAGCTCCACGGCTGACCTTATCTCATCTAAATTCGCTGAATCAATAAAGAACATATATCAGGCCTCCATTTGCTTAACTACGCGAGCAACTACTTCAGCATCGCGGTAACGTTTTAAAAACTCTTCATCTATTAGTTCAACATCTAGCACGGTCTCAGCCGTCAGGACATATGCCTTATCCTGGATTCTAAGGATCGCACCTTCAACAAAAAATTTCTTCTTTGTCCCATCAGAAAGAACTGCGAAGATAAGTCCATTTTTCAATGCGAAAACAGATGGTTCATGCCCCACGAGGACAACAAACCTTCCCTCCTCTGTATCACCCCCCAAACTCACGACGTGCAACTTTCTGGACTCAAGAGGAGTAAAAATACTAAGCTCAAAAGCGGACATCTATTTCTCCTTTAGACCAGCGGCCTTCTCCCTCGCTTCGTTCATGTTACCAACCATATAAAAGGCAGCCTCGGGCATATCATCGCACTTACCTTCAACCAGTTCCTTAAAACCAGCTATAGTATCTTTAAGACTTACAAATCTTCCTGGCTGACCTGTAAAGACCTCTGCTACATGAAACGGCTGAGATAAGAATTTCTCAATTTTTCTCGCTCTGTAAACCGTAAGCTTATCTTCCTCAGAAAGCTCTTCCATGCCTAAGATCGCAATTATGTCTTGAAGGGATTTATAACTTTGAAGAATTCCCTTCACCTTTTGTGCAACCTCGTAATGTTCTTGACCCAACACTTCCGGAGAAAGAATCTGTGCACTGGAAGCAAGGGCATCAACTGCAGGGTATATACCGGCTTCAGCAACTTGCCTTGACAGAACAGTTGTAGAGTCTAGGTGAGCAAAAGAGGTCGCTGGAGCTGGGTCGGTGATATCATCTGCAGGAACATATATCGCCTGTACAGAAGTAATGGAACCATGTTTAGTAGAAGTAATACGTTCCTGCAGCCTTCCCATATCCGTAGCAAGAGTCGGTTGATATCCTACCGCTGATGGGATTCTTCCCAACAAAGTAGAGAGTTCTGCACCGGCTTGAGTGAACCTAAAGATGTTGTCCACAAAGAAGAGAACATCTTGCCCCTCTTTGTCACGGAAGTACTCAGCCATGGTGAGGGCACTCATCGCAACTTTCGCACGCGCGCCAGGTGGTTCATTCATCTGACCATAAACCAGGACAACCTTAGATTTTTCAGGATGTTCCTTGTCGATCACTCCTGACTCAATCATTTCGTTGTAAAGATCATTTCCCTCTCTGGTTCGCTCACCAACACCTGCAAACACAGAGAAACCGCCATAGGCCTTTGCGATATTATTGATAAGTTCCATAATAAGGACAGTCTTTCCAACGCCTGCTCCACCAAACAGACCAACCTTACCTCCCTTAGAATAAGGTGCGAGTAAGTCGATTACCTTAATCCCGGTCTCCAGAATTTCGGAGGAAGTACTCTGCATATCAAACTTAGGAGGCTCTGCATATATTGGAGAAACCTTATTGGGTTCTGGCACAGGTCCACCACCATCTATGACTTCCCCAACTACATTAAAGATTCTACCAAGAGTCTGCCTACCGACTGGCACACAGATTGGCTTCCCAGTGTCTTGAACAACTTTGTCTCTAGTCAAACCATCCGTCGAGTCCATCGCTACAGCGCGAACTATCCCATCTCCCAATTGCTGCGCAACTTCCAAGTATAAGGTCTTTCCGTTATTCTCGCAGGTGAGAGCATTTTCTATTTTTGGCAATACGCAATCCTCGAACTTTACATCAACTGTCGGACCAACGACGCGAACTATTTTCCCGGTACTTACTGGCATCAAAAGACTTACTTAGAAATCACTCAGGATCACATTGTAAGGCATGCACAGACTTTTTCAAATCCCTGGGACGTATAGCAACTTTACAAGAAATGCCACAGACGAAACAAAAAATAGTCACTTAAAAAGCATAATCGTCTTTACTTCTTAAATGACTGACAACGCACACGAATCACACCCGCACCACCACTCTGTTGCACATTATCGGAGCCATTATGGGAATCATCAGACTTACCTTGGACACAGTATCTGGCTGGACAACCACCTCTACCATATTTGGCGGTTTTCTTACACTCAAGCCAGCGTTCATCGAAACGTAAATCCGCTTGTGTCGACCCACCTTTTTTCCGTGCCTCACTTTCATATTCAAGCACCGTACACACTGCTTCCTCTGGCGCGGTGTAAGCTGGTTGACGTGTCTTTAGATCGTAATACGGAACAGAGGATACACACGACGAATTTGCTACCTTTCCGTCAATAGACGGCTTATAGATTTTATTTATAAATCTATCCTCAAATTCACTGCCAAATCGAGTAAATGTATCCTTTTCTTGAGGTACCTGGCGCACACTACCACCGCGCGCAGCAACCAAGACGCTGCAGTGCTTGAGATACTCTTGATCGTGAGGATTTACTTTCGAACATCCAGAACCACCATCAGCAGAAGACCCTGAATCACACTTACCATCTTTATCACGATCTACATTGCCACCATATATCTCTTCAAAATTATCCTTATCGCATACATAGAGGATCGAATCCCCAACCTCATTTTTATTGTCTACACTACTTCCAAGACCGACTACAGGAAATAAAACCTTATCCGAAGCTAAGATATCCATGAAATCCTTCGTGATCATTCTGACTGACACATACTCACCAGAATTACCACCCTTAGTACTAGTACCAGCAGAGCCAGCACCCACTGCTTCTATTTCGACTATATCACAATTCAGGCGAGGTTCATTTTTACTCTCCCAGAACGGAACAAGAACGGAGTCGTTACGTTCTTTTTCCTGAACACGCGGTGCTTTTTCTTTCTGTCCCCCATCCTTATGGGGAGAATGAACAACAGCCCTATAATCATAACAAAGGCCATTTTCTTTTTCGAAGAAGCACAAACCTTTGTACAGCGGCGTAACAGGAACATAACATAGACCACTTCCACACTGGTTTAATGAGTACTTGTTATCGTAATGATCGTCAGGCAGAAAAAACGCCTCTCCTTCAAAAGTAGAAAACTGTGTAGCAACATACTGAACACCTTGGGAAAGATATCCTGGAGAATAGAAGGGTTTACTACAAGCACCTTTTCCATCCAGATCCACCTTGAGGCAGTATACTGACTGTTCTTCATACTTGTAAGGAACAATCTTATTTTGAGACTCCACTTTGTAGAAACCCGTCCGCTTATCAAACGTTAAACTGTCCAACACTGATTGCTCCGTGTGTGGAATGTCTAATGCACGTTCGTCAGATGGCACATTCTTACCATCCTTTGTTTGATAGGGAATAAACTTTTTGATATTTTCTCTAAATAATTTTACTCTACCATTTACGACAGTCATATATTCCTGAGGCAGGGAGAATACATTCTTTGGACAGAGCACATTTCCATTCGGGTCATCGAGGTAGCGTAGCCTTACTAGGTAACCAGATGGACATATCTCAGCTCCTTCATTTTCGCAACGCAGGCTACCTTCATTGTCTATAAAGAACTTTCCATTACCACAAATGGGAGATTCTTTCTCGTTACCAGAATCTTCAGATTTACTCTCTATACACGTGTACCCTCCAACGAAAGCTCCCTTTTGGCAAAGCGGACCAGCACACTTGGACCGCTCTTCTTTCTTTGCAATAAGTGGTCTAAAGTATGGAATCGGCTTCTTATCAATACATAGACCGGAGCCACCTTCACAAATTCTTAAGCCTGAATAATCTGTCGAAGTATACCTATTGAAACAATTTTCCCGTTTAGCCCCAGCCTCTCCACCAAAAACTTGGACAACCCTTGCACATACCTCATTCCTTGTGAGCCTTCTCTCGACTACAACCGGACCCCACTTACCTCCTTCACTCTGAAGCACTTGCCTGTGGCTTCCATAATCCGTCGGATCTGGATAGTCTATATTATATGCGCTCATGTCACCTGAAGTTGAGATCACTACACGCAGCTTAGGGTGCATATAATCAGAAGATCGTACCGGGACAACAGTGACCCTAGGCAAGTAGCAAAGTGTATCAAAAAATGGTGGCGGCGTAGGAAGTGGAAACGACATCACACACCCAAGTTCTATCCCATTGATTGCAGTTTTTTGATCACAAACCGTAACCTGCCTTGCACATATACACTCCTTAGTGTAGTTTGCACTTTCTGTACTGCTCCAATTTGTGCAGACATCATCTAGTTTCTCAAAACAGGACTTATCACACCAAACAACGCTTGCACGTACATTTGTCGGAAAAATATACCTACAATCATCAGCAGTGAGAGTCACAAAGTCAGAAGTCGTCGTTGAATAAACATTAATTGCTGGTTCTACAAAGCTACCTTGATCGTGTTCAGGCAAAGCAACAGGCTGCTTGGACTTACAGGAAGCCTCCTTCGGGCAGAAACAAAGACATAGAAAAAACAAAGGCAAGAGAAACTTCTTCAGTTGCATTTGCGGCAAAATATTGGTAACCAGATGGCAGGATTATTGCCTGCTTCCCGCATAGCAGCCTTCATTTTCCCAATCTTCCCGCGAGATGACAAAATCTTCATCTCCTCAACCAATGAGGAATCAAACTTAAGAATCACAGAGTCACCATTTTGACTAAGGAAGAAACATTTTCCAAAAAGGGATGCATCATCAAGTGTACGCGTGACAGAAGAAGAGATAGCGAAAAATCTATTGTACTCTGCTGGCAAAGTATCACTCAACGGCAGGAACATTCTCGTAGTAACGTACTTTTTCCCTACTTCACCCAACCTTTCGAGGAAGGCCGTGTTCTCAGCTGAGAAAAGAACCATACCACCATATTCGCTCACTTTACACAAAAACGACTCCCACTTTGATAACGAAGAAAAAAGCGTCTTAAAACGAGCTGGGCTCTGTATCACAATTATAAACGGCTTCCCTGATTGCTGACGCGCTTCAAGATACTTTGCAATCATGT
Organism: Neorickettsia sp. 179522; assembly: GCF_001593535.1. Classification (NCBI taxonomy): domain Bacteria; kingdom Pseudomonadati; phylum Pseudomonadota; class Alphaproteobacteria; order Rickettsiales; family Anaplasmataceae; genus Neorickettsia; species Neorickettsia sp. 179522. The sequence continues at coordinate 681,471 of NZ_LNGI01000001.1, forward strand.
AAGACGTGATGGACGAGACAACTCTTTCAGGCAAAGACAATTTACCTATCGAAAAACCAAGTTTATCACCAAGTAACCAGCTACTCTCAGCATCACTGGCAAAAAGGTATCCATAACTTTCTTGCAATATCGAAAGCTCCCCAAAAATGGATTGCAGATGTGCAGCACAGTCGGTTAGACTTCTTTTGCCCGGCGGGATCTTAGATATTCTTTCTACTACACTGGCAATTTCCTCGTGTTTGACATCCTTTAAACAGAACCCCAACAGGATATCATGTAAAACACTTTCATCAGTGACATCAAGTAAATTGCACTTAAATGCCTCACCTGTAACCTCCAAGTAAGAACCTTCCAACGCGTGTACAAACACCTCCGAAAGACACTGATCATCCACTATCAAGAACTCGGCACCGAGCCTCACAACTGACTCTAACAAGAGGAAATTCTGCAACTCAATGCTACTGGATTTCTCTTTACCAAAGACAATAGCATGGCTTTTATTTTCGGGAAAACCAAAGTAGTGTAACTCGCCTTCAAGCGAAACAAATTTGGCAAGACATTTACTCACATCAGCCAAAACAGAACGAAAATGTGCATGCGTAAAGGAAAATGAATTGGCATCCTTTAGTAAAGCTATCTCCCACTTTCTCATTCTGGAGAAATTTCCAGGTAGATTACCCCAGAAAGTATCTTCCAAAAGTAGGTCGTCACGAACAATCATAAAACCCTGCTGCGAGAAAAGCTTTTCACAACTCGCGACAGTAAGACCAAGTTCCTCTAAAGAATCTGCAAAAAGTGTCACCTTGAAGGAACGCTTACAGAACTCGTCCAGCCTTTTCTCCTTCATATGCTCCGCAACAACGTCCTTGGAAGAAGCATCTTGATAAACCGAATCATTCACAACTGCTATCAGTTCAAGACTTTCCTCAAAGACACCCCTAATATCCTCTTCTGTAGTCCTTGCTATAACCTCTGTGATTACCACCCTGCTTTGGATGCCCAGGAATTTTGCTATGAATTGGGCATTCTCAAGATTTCTCAAACTCTTTACCGAAAAGCTCGCACCAAAAGTTCTTTTATCTCCATGTATCTCAAAAGTGTTAAAACCGAAAAACACTTTTCTATCAGAAAGCAGTTCTGTTGATATATCCCTAACACCACTATCAAGACCGTCTTTTGAAAGCCCAAGCAACGCGGAAAAGAAATCCATCACCTCTGCTTCACAAAGCAACACAGGATTGTAGTCTGCCAATTCAGTGCAAACTACCGCGACCGCATCTTCTAAACCTTTTATGACTATTTTAGAAGTAAACTCATGAAATCTTTTAAGCAAGGTTTTCAAGAGAAAATCGACCCGCCCAACCGCGCATTCAAGAGCCGATTCCGATACAATCGATATGAATACCTCATTCGAGAATTTATTCTCTTTCTCCACAAATCCACGGTAGGCATCGGATAAGTTCATCGCAAACTCGGTCATGCCCACAGTCTCAGCGCGGGGCGACTTAACAGACGAGCGCACCACATTGACCCAGAGAGCCAAACAACCGAATTCACTCGAATAGAGCACCTTCTTGCACAAAGAACGCATCCTCTCCAAGGAAGCTGTGGTGAACCTAAAATCTGATAGCTTCACCACCCTTACCAGGGTACCATTCGTGTTTAGAACAGTACTCGAGTCGTAAAAACAAGAGGCCTGAACATTCCGTGAGACTTCCTTTGTATACAAACCACCTACCATGATCTATCACGCAGATGAGTGAAACAGACACATCTTGAAAAAGGATTAAGGAAAAATCACTCTACACTTTTGTGGACATTAACTTTTTCCTCCACCTGCAACTTCACCCCCCGTACATTTATATTCAGTTCCTAAAATCCAACCCATAATTGTTTGTGCGCCAAAAACAAACATCATTCCGGCTGCAACGATAAATAACATACCTATAGATACCTTTCCTACAAAGAAGCTGTACCCAGTAATAATAATTACGAGCGTTGCTATAGCCTGCGAAATCGGACCAGAAAGTTGAGTTACTATATTACAAATTACACGAGACACCGTACTATCACTATTTGTACCTTTTGGAGCAGCATACACTGGCGCTGCAAGCACAAACACACAACATAAAATCAAGCACCACAGAAACGTTTTCTTCATTCTGAAACCTTTTAAAACCACCATTCATGGGCATTGTATGTTAGTAATGCTAAAAAATCTATGATCACGAAACAAGCAAAATGCCCAAAATGGTTATAATCTTAACTGATTTTAACTCACTGACGAGCCATACACCGTCCAGGGGTTATCAGAAGAAGGTAGTCGGGAATTCCTTAGTCTTGGAATGGTGGCAATACAACTTAGGAATAACTCAACAAATTATTTTCTGGATGCACTCTCGGCGAGAACACTTCCACCTTTACACTGATAAGCTTTTTGACCGAGTATCCAACCCATAATTGTTTGTGCACCAAAGACAAACATCATTCCGGCTGCAACGATAAATAACATACCTATGGACACCTTCCCCACGAAGAAACTATACCCAGTGATAATAATCACAAGTGTCGCGATGGCTTGTGATATCGGACCAGAAAGTTGGGTCACTATGTTACAAATCACGCTTGACACTACATCACCTTCACCGCTCTTTTTTTTCGCTTCTGCTGGCTGTATAGAGAAGAGCATGCAACATAGCATCAAACAGAATATTGCTATTTTATTCATCCTTTGTTTCCTCCTCAGCAAGGATCTCAGGGGATTCTATAATGAAATTATTAAATCACTACTTACTTATTAGGATAAAAAGAAAAGTTCTTATCACTCAACCCTAGATCCAAAGGAAAGATCATCCAGCGAAAGCGATATCAGATAAAAGCAAGATCAAACTGACTCCTATAAAGGGCAGTCCCGTATCATGGTTTTACTTTCAATGCCTCTATAAACGCCGTCTGCGGAATGTTCGCCTTTCCTATACTGTGCATTCTCTTTTTACCCTTCTTCTGCTTCTCAAGAAGCTTCATTCTTCTTGTTCTGTCACCGCCATACAATTTTGCAGTAACGTCTTTCCTATATGGATTAACAGTTTCCCTTGCGATGACTTTTCCCCCTATTGCAGCTTGTATTGCGATTTTATACTGCTGTCTAGGAATTAATTCTTTCAGGCGCGCACATATTTCCCTCCCGCGCCTTTCCGCATTTGGACGGTATATCATCACTGAGAGAGCATCTACCTCCTCACCGTTAATGACAATGGAAAGCTTTACAAGCTCACTCAAACGATAACCATGAATCTCCCAATCCAGACTAGCATAACCCTTCGATACAGATTTCAATCTATCATAGAAGTCAAAAACTATTTCGGAGAGCGGTAAACTGTATGTGAGAATCGCTTTGTTATCTACATAACCCAGATCAATTTGTTCACCTCGTTTCTCATTGCACAAATTTATCACTTCCCCTATGTAATCCCCGGGTAACATTATGGAAGCCTTAATCCAAGGTTCCTCTATATGATCTATTTTGCTTGGGTCAGGCATTTCCGTTGGATTGTACAACTCTAAAACGGAACCATCTTTCATGTGGATCCTGTACACAACACTTGGCGCCGTAAGAACAAGTGCAAGATCAAATTCTTCATCCAATCTTTCAGTGATTACTTCTAGATGCAACATACCTAGAAACCCACACCGAAAACCATGCCCTAAAGCTGATGAAGACTCTGATTCAAATGTAAAACTTGAATCATTTAGGTAAAGCTTTTCCAAGCCCTGACGCAGCTTTTCAAACTCATCTGAACTAACCGGAAAAAGACTACAAAATACAACTGGCCGAAGCTTCTTGAATCCAGGCAAACATTCTGTACACGGGTTTTTCGCATCTGTTATCGTATCACCGATATTACAGTCCCTAGCATTCTTTATCGATGCAGTGAAAAATCCTATCTCACCTGCACCGAGCTCAGCTACGTTTCTTTTTTCTGGAGTAAAAATTCCAACCTTTTCAACACAATACTTATTCCCATTTGACATCATTTCAATTGTCATACCGCTCTTTATTGAGCCATTTTTCACGCGGACGAGTATTACAACACCAAGGTAAATATCGTACCAGCTATCAATCAGTAGCGCTTGAAGCCGTTCACTTACATTACCCTCCGGTGGTGGTATGTATTTCACAATGCTCTCAAATAAATCCACAATGCCCAGGCCCAATTTAGCAGAAACCTCAACAGTATTTTCAGTACTTATACCAATCACATCCCTGATTTGAGCCCTCACCCTTTCTGGTTCAGCCGAATCCAAATCAATTTTGTTAATCACAGGTATAATTGCGTGATCGTTGTCTATCGCTTTATAAACATTTGCGAGCGTCTGAGCCTCTAAACCTTGAGTGGCATCCACAACTAGCAGAGAACCCTCACATGCTGCAAGCGATCTACTTACCTCATATGAAAAATCCACGTGACCCGGCGTATCAATCAAATTGAGAACATAAACCTCCCCATCCTTGGCGGTATACTTGAGCATTACCGTCTGAGATTTGATTGTGATACCTCGCTCTCTCTCTATTTTCATTGAGTCAAGCAGTTGTTCCTTCATTTTTCTCGGATCTACAGCTTTGCACTCCTCCATTAATCTATCAGCAAGTGTAGATTTACCATGATCTATGTGAGCAATAATTGCAAAGTTCCTAATGTTTTTCATGAAATCTTTTTTAGTACAGAAATTCAGGACAACTAATCAGAAGAGACAAGACATGCAGCACCCTACCATCCACAAGCCACACACATTCTGAACAGTCAGGCTTCTAAAGGCACTACAACAACCCCAAATCACCAGGAGTATAACATTGGAGCAGCTAAAAGTACCCACCCACCTAACTAAGCTTCATCTTGTAGCTGCACTTTCTATCATAGTGATGGCATTATTCAAGCCATATAGAGCAAAAAACGATCCTATTCTGGGTCCTTCGTTTTGACCAAGCAATATCTGGTACAGCACCTGAAACCACCCTTTTATGTCTGAAGAATACCCTTCTTCCTTACCAACAAGATATACGACACGCTGTATATCATCCGCTGTAGCATCGGAAGGGATTTTACTCAATTCCCGAGATAAGGTTAGCAAGGCCTTGGCTTCGCTCTCAGTTGGTACTCTATAAATCTTATTTGAAGCTACGAAGTCTTTATAGTATGCAATTGCATGATCGACCAACCTCCCCAGTAGGGGATCATTTTCAGGCGTTACGGTTGGACTATAACGTCGTATAAAACCCCAAAGTACACTGGAATTCTCGGGATTACATGCAGAGGCAAGATTCAGAAGCAACGAATAGCTAATTCCTTTTGTTACGTTTCGATCTTTTGCATCAATGAAGCTGAGAGGATTTGTCAGATCACCCTCCTCAAAAGACTCAGAAAAACGCAGGTAATCATCAACACTCCGCGGAATAACATCAAAATACAGACGCTTCGCCCTTTTAGGATTCTGGAACATAAAAAACGCTAGGCTCTCCCAGGGAGCATATTTAAGCCATTCCTCTATCGCCAGACCATTACCTTTAGACTTCGAGATTTTTTTACCTTCTTCATCGAGAAAGAGTTCATAAACAGAAAGTTCTGGAGGTTCAGCACCCAGTATGCGCGCGACTTTCGCGGACAAAACCGCAGAAGGAGTTAAGTCTTTTCCATGAAACTCAAAATCCACATTAAGTGCCGCCCAACGCATACCCCAGTCCACCTTCCATTGCAACTTACAGTTACCCCCAATCACAGAAGATTCAACTAATTTTCCGCATTCCGGATCTTTATAGATAATGCTATCTTCTTTAAGTTCGACAACTTCCGCTTGAAGCACCTTACCATCCCTAACCGGAAGAAAAGGACTGTATGTTTGCTGTCTTTCGTCACCAAGGGTTGGCTTTATTAGGTCTAAGAGCTCTTGGTTATGCTTTAATGCAAGGAGTAATTGTTCATCGAACATCCCAGACTTATAGCATTCAGTTGAACTTTTAAATTCATATTCAAAGCCAAAAAGATCTAAAAAAGACATCAGCCTTGCATTCATGTGCGCACCATAGCTCTCATGCGTACCAAAGGGATCTGGAATTGAGGTCAACGCGTACCCAATGTACTGACGCACCTCATCAGGATTTGGAACATTATCAGGTACCTTCCTCAACCCATCCATATCATCGGAGAAACAGATAAGCTTCATTTTTACATTAGGAGAAAGATATTGCAGCGCTTTCATAACCATTATGGTTCGCACCACTTCTCCGAATGTTCCTATATGAGGCAAACCCGAAGGACCATACCCAGTTTCAAAAAGTATTATCTTGTCATTTTTCACCCTTGGCAGTAGTTTTTTTGCCTCTTCTATTGGCCAGGCAGTTTGTATTTCCATTTCCAATCGGTAAAGAGCTCTCGGACTGAAGCGTTAATGTTAGCACAAAAAACGGTAACCGCATCTAGTGGGCACACCTTTTAAAATTAGTTAGAACCTTATTGGAAATAGCATAGTTATTATATTTTTTATGTGACAATTGGCAAAATTTAAATAAAAAATTTTTCTCTAAATTTATTTACCTTCATTGAACTCCGTGCTACGATAGAGCGGTGTTGTTCATTTATCCAATTTTTTTATGAAGCATAGAGCGAATAGAAACTGCGTCACTCACGCTGGTTGGTGGTCTGAAATTTATTCAGGAGCTTTTTTAGTGCCTAAAAATATGCGAGGCGCATCATGTCTTTGCAATGTCTAATTTAATATGTCAGAGATGACTAACGGCATAAGACATAACTTTATTAGAAACTTCATAAATAGCTTAACAAATCAACTTTACCAGGAGGAATCGATACCATGTTAAATTCTCGTCTATTATTTCAGCTCCGTGAGGCAAGAAGAATTATCCTTGCATCCCCAGGACTAGATCCATGTCAAAAAATACAACAATTTAGAGCGGCACTGTTTCAGCAGCTTAGTACCGCACCTGAAGCAATATCAGGAAAAGTATCCCGAGTAGTAGAGACAGTAGATAAAGCAATCCAGAATGATGGACCATCTGGTGCACACTCTTTAGCATCTTCTTATCTCGATAACGGTGAAGTTAGCCGTAGAGCAGCACGCGCTGCATGCAGAAATATGGATTACGCATCAACGATAATTCCCCTATCCAAGGAAGCTGCATCAAATAATACAACCAGTTGCATTGTTAGGATGTACTGCACTTTCATAAAGGACGCTGTTGAAGGAGGTACGCAGAAGCAACAAACTCCGGACACACAACTGACCTCGTCATCGTGTGAGAGTGCCAGCATAAGGGGCATCCAACAATGACTTTAACAGAGATCTAATTGCCAAGCTGCCATTTTCTACTACTATAAGATGAGAAACATGGCAGCTGGGTTCAGCTAAACGATTATTCCACTACATCTGAGTTCGTAAAAATTCGACAGAGCTGCTTTTACCCTGCTACAGAAAAAACATGGCAGCTGGTACTACTATTAAGCTGAATTACCATTCAAATGCATCTCTGCCCACACACATTGCAATACGGATCCCGCATGATAACTGCACTTCTGAAACGGTTATTAAGAATATCACAAAAAACAAGTTTGCCTGCTTTTTCTGGGTTAATATGCAAAATCTCCTGAATTACTTTCATTGCTTGAATACTTCCTATTGCATTGACTGCAGCACCAATCACTCCACCTTCCTCACATGAACCTTTAGAACAGGCTTCCGGCTCTTCTGGACAAAAACAGCTATAACAGGGTGAGTCCCCAGAGGCAAAAGGCTTCAGGACAATAACATACCCAGAATATCCAGTAACTCCGCCAGAAACCAAAACTTTTCTTTTTAAAAAACACAATTCATTAAGATAGAATCTAGTCTTAAAATTGTCCGTACAATCAACAACTACTTCACATTCTTCGATCACTTCCGGGCAGTTCTGTATTCGCATTGGATAGCAAGAGATCTTGCAATCCGCATTAAATGCGTTGAGCCTTCTTTTAGCTGCATACACTTTAAGCTGTTGTACCGATGAATTATCGAAAAGAAATTGCCTATTCAGATCAGATTCAGAGACCCTATCGAAATCCACAATGACAATTTCACCCAACCCAGCGGCAGCAAGATTGTACAAAACTGAACACCCAAGCCCTCCCGAACCAATGACTGCAACCTTCGAATCGAGAAGCGCATACTGACCTTCTTTACCAAAAAGACCAAAGTGTCGTAAATACCTACGATTCACAGAACAGCCATCTACTAAAGTGCATTATTCTCTCACCACAAACAGCAGCAAATCAATTATTCTCCGCACTGATGCAAGAAACAACTACAGAACAGCGTATTTGTTCAAGTGGAACATTCACTTCACTCAAAAGCTAAAAATCCGAAGAAAGCGAAATAATGTTCAAAACCATTGATAACCTGGTATCATACCTAGAGTTTGGGACTCTAATTAGGTGAACACTGACGTTATCATAATAGGGGCTGGTCCTGTTGGGATATTTGCAGCTTTTCAGGCTGGTATGTTGGGCATGCAGGTGCACGTGGTTGATTCACTATCTTCCATCGGTGGACAGTGTACAGCACTTTATCCAGAGAAATTCATATACGATATACCCGGGTACAAACAGATCACTGCTGCTGCGCTTATTTCGAATTTAGCTGATCAGGCTGAGAGATTTAATCCAATGTACCACACCAGTCAGTTTGCAACGCATATGAATAGGTCGGACACATCCTTTACAATAAGAACAAGCAAGGGAATTGAGATCACAGCCAGAGCAGTCATCATAGCAGCGGGAGCAGGCGCGTTCGAGTACAACAGAATTCCAATAGAATCGAGCAACGTTTATGAGGGAAAATCACTTTTTTATAGCATAAAGGATCCAAGTGTTTTCGCTGGTAAGGTTGTTGCTATAGCCGGTGGCGGAGACTCTGCTGCAGACTGGGGTATGATGCTGTCTAATATAGCCAGAAAGGTGTACTTGATTCACAGACGTTCGAAGTTTAGATGTTCGGATAGTACATTTGGAAACCTAAAGTCCCTAGAAGAAAGAGGAAAACTTAAGATACTCACTCCATATCAAATTACTAGTTTAAGGGGAAGCAGAGGCCAAATCACTCATGTCGAGCTTAGTGGGCTTACCGGTGAATCGGTCACCTTAGAGGCTGATTACCTTTTAGCCTTTTTCGGCCTCAAGCCATCGTTACGACATCTCGAGGAGTGGGGCTTAGATATCACTCACCACCGTATTAATGTCGATCCACTTACTTGCAGCACGAATATCAGTGGCGTGTACGCGGTTGGAGATGTGGCATATTACGACTCAAAATTAAAACTCATCCTTTCTGGATTTTCTGAAGCGGCAACTGCGTGTCATCACATCCGCGAAAAATTTATGGGCGGAGATGCATACAATTTTCGCTACTCTACAAACATGAACGAAATCTTCAGATGAGAAGGATGTGAGCTCTATCCCGATGCTAGAATATGTCTTCTAACTGTTCTACCACCAGTGCAAATCGAGGATTAGGGACTGATAGTCCATTGTGAGAAGGGAGGCTTGCCATATGATATCAGAAGTTAATATCAAGAACCGTCAAAGAAAATCTATACTGATACCCCTATAGGCAAAACCCACGCCAATCAAACACTAACAGACCAATTCCTTCAACGTGGATAGGAGTTTTTCGCGTGCAACCGTCATCTGTTGACCAGTCTCCATTATTTTCACAATTAACTCCTTCTTCGAGAGTTCTTCCTCACCAAGAATGACCGCAACTGTGCTTTTCTCGGCACGTTTCATTCTTGACCTAACACCAAGCCCATAGCACATATCAACACATAATCCCTCACTGCGTAGGTAAAATAGTAGTTTTAGCGCCTCTCTTTCTGCGACCTCCCCGATGGGAACAATCGAGATAATTCTGTCATTTGCAGGTGTCCAAACCGTCATCGCATCAATTAAGCGTTCAATTCCGGCAGCAAACCCGACTGACTGCACTTTTTTTCCGCCCAAATTCTCTGAAAGTTGCTCATATGCTCCACCTCCCAAGAGGGCATCCTGCGCACCAAGATCAGGACTAGTACATTCGAAAATTAAACCAGAATAGTAATCTAATCCTCTGACCAGTCTATGATCTATAGAAAACTTAATATTGAGGAGTTTTAGTGTATCACAAATTGATTCGAACTCCCTTAAAGCATCACTAGTATGGTAATCCAGAATTTTTGGTGCACCCAAGACAATTTCTTTCTCAGATGGATCCTTTGAGTCTAATATTCTCAATGGATTTTTTTTCAACCTGAGCAAACTATCAGGCGAAAGGTGGTCTTTATATTGTAGAAAATACTCAATAAGTGCAAGCTTATACTCCTCCCGAGTTTTTGTACAACCAAGTGAATTAATGCGTATTTCACATCCTATTCCAATTTCTCTAAGGAACGACGTTGCCAAAACTACAGCTTCAACAGCCCAAAGATAATGCCTTGATCCGATCCATTCGAAATTCACCTGATGAAATTGCCTATATCTCCCTTTCTGGGGTCTCTCATATCTGAACAGAGGACCAAAAGAAAATAACCGAACAGGTGATTGAAGATGCTGAAAATTCTCTACAAATGCCCTGGTTACGGCAGCTGTAAATTCTGGTCTCAGGCAAATATTGTGATCGCTTTTGTCTTGGAATGAATAGATTTCTTTATTTACTACATCTGACGTTTCACCAAGGTTCCTAATAAAGAGCTCTGTATACTCAATTATCGGAGTATCAAGTTCAGTAAACAAATACCGAACCGAAAGATTCTTAGCCACTTGCTCAATGAGATGCATCTTTTCTAGCTGCTCACCAAACAGATCCCTGGTCCCTTTGACGTTATTGATTTTTATACTCATCTTCTGTCCATAGTTTCATAGATAAGGCATGCAGGCCAAGTTTGAAGTGCTCCTCAAGTATTTTGAAAATCATCCTGTGTCTAGAAATTTTTGATAGACCTCTAAAAGAAGGTGACACAACAACTATCTCGAAGTGAGAATCTTGGGAATGATCAACGTGGCCTCTGTGACTTTCCGAAATATTTTTCACTTCACAGTAAACAACATCCAAAACATTGTATATGGAAGTCTCAATTTGTTTGGATCTAGTACTTTCATCAACAGACATAGCTTTCTCAAACAATTGCTCGATATATCACTGAAAAAGACTACATGAAAAAGAACATTAGCTGCAATGCAATATTGTAAGCGCGCGGTCTCATATTTTTGAATAACAACACAGAGAACCTAGAGTCAAAAATCCAACAAGAACCAAAGGAATCGCTGCTGAAAGATTATTACCTGTCGTTGCAATAAGAAACATTGTAAAAGCAGGCGCCATACCTCCAAAAAGCGCACTGGAAACATTGCGTGAGATCGCAAGTCCTGTATAAGAAATCTCAGCAGGAAATATTTCGTACACAGCAGTACTCACGGGACCCAATGAGAACCCTGTTATTACTACAAATAATATCTTCGCAATAATCATATAACCCAGGCCACCACTCTCTATAAGAAAAAAGATTGGATACGCAGAAACAATTGCAAGTATAGCGGCCAGTGAAAGTATCAATTTTCTACCGAATAAATCAGATAGCAGCGCCGAAAATAACGTTAATACACCAAGCAAAAGCAAGAACAGTAAATGTACTAATCCAGCGGTTGTGCCAGATAAACCCACTTTACCCACAAAGTAGACATCTAAGAAAACAAGAAAAAGATACAGACTTGTTTCTTCCAAACTGTCTATTCCGATAGCAACAAAAAACGCCTTCTTATACTTCCCGAAGAGCATCGCTATTGGCAGGATGTCGGCTCTATTGGCATTCTCAAAGATTGGTGTGTCACTAAGTGTGTTTCTAAAGACCGCACCTAAAACACCCATAAATGTTCCTATAACGAAAGGTACTCTCCAACCCCAACTCAAGAATGCTTCTTCAGGAATTACATTCTTACAGAGTAGAACCACAACACTGCTCATTGTGGCACCTATCACTGCACTGAGTACCTCAAAACTTCCAAAAAATCCCCTATATTTGGGAGGACTGCATTCTATCAAAAAGAGTACATTACCAACTTCCCCTCCAAGAGCAAAGCCTTGAATTAATCTAATCAAAATGAGCAAAACAATCGCGGACGTACCAATACTATGGTACGTCGGCAAAACCGCCAGCAGGCCCACAGGCAAGAACATCATCATCAGAGATAGCAGAACCCCAATTTTTCTACCGTATTTGTCTCCTATGTGGCCAAAAAAAACCGCCCCTATTGGCCTCATCAAGAAACCAACAGCAAACGTTCCAAAAGATGAGAGGAGTTGTGCTACTGGGTTAATTTCAGGGAAAAATAAAATATTGATGACGCCTATAAGGTGACCATAAAGTGCGTAGTCGTACCAAACAAGACTATTACACAGAAGGGTTACGGCAATTTGTCTAACAAACCCAGACTTCTCGGACATGGCACACTACCACACAGTAGATCGGATAAACAAGCTACAATCTAGACTCTCCAGATACAGCATGTTACTAAAGCGAGTCAGAACAAAGACTAAACAACAAAATGAGAAACCACTCTCTTCTTAAGCCAAACTCTAGACTCTAAAAATCCTCGGAGTAGAAAGTAGCTTAAAAAGCTTTACATGTCCATTATTACGTAGATACAAAGCATTGGTTGTTCCTCTCCAGACGTAAATTGTGGCTGTCCCCGTTCGGGGTGGATGTGAATTGACTAGAGTATAGGTATTCTGCTATCAGTAGGTAAGGCTCTCTTCCCAAATAAATGACACATTCATCAAAAATCCTACACACACTGAGGGATGCTTGTAGAAGTAAAACACTTTGGCTGATAATAGGTCTGATACTGGTACGCAGTCTGTTTTACGAACCGTTCATCATACCTTCGGGTTCAATGAAAAAGACACTTTTGGCAGGAGACTACATAGTCGCTTCTAAGTATGCCTATGGATATAGTAAGTACTCTTTCCCATTTTCCCCATCTTTTATAAGAGGAAATCCAAGAATTTTCTACGAGCCTCCAAAACGCGGAGATGTAGTAGTTTTCAGAAACCCACACAAGGACAACACAAATTACATCAAAAGAATTATCGGACTGCCAGGAGATAAGATCCAACTCATTGGCGGCAGAGTGTATGTGAATCACAAACCCATAGAGAGAGCAGAAGATGGAGTTTTTATGGACTCTGGGACACCAGAAATACAATGCTTCGTAGAAATCCTGGATAGTAAACTTACGTATCCAGTACTGCAGAAAACAACTGAGGGACCGGCAAACAATACCGGCACATATCATGTACCACAAGGACATTTTTTCGTCCTTGGTGATAATAGGGATAATTCCACTGATAGCAGATTCCTCGCATCTGTAGGCTTCATTCCAGCAGAGTATTTAGTTGGCAGGGCAGAACGTATCCTGCTTTCATTTGGTACAACAGAAAACAGATTCATACCAATAAAACTACGCTTAGAAAGAACATGGAAATCGCTTCGTCCAGAAGAGCTGGCCCAAAAGAAAAGATAAAACTATCCGGAATGGCATGACCAGATCAAATAGTAAACTTTTGAAACCGTCGTTTTTTATACTGTGCGACCGACGGAGTCACATCATACATTAATGTTAGAGCCGCGCATTTTAAGACAAAGCGTTACACTATAACCTGCCCCGACAGCATTTCTGCATCACTGCAACCCATTATCTTGGTACGTATGATGCCAGCATCATTACTTACCGCGCTATCTAGTTTCACTAAACAAAAATTTTCACTCCTTCCAATATCATCTCTCTCAAGTACAAGGTTGTGTATACTACCAAGTTGCGCGGCATTGAATATTCGCAAGTTCTCCTTTCCCAATTCTATAAGCTGCTTTGCACGTCCCTTTTTTACTACTCCATCCACCTGCGGCATTAAGGCAGCCTTCGTCCCATTTTTAGGTGAAAAAGGAAAAACGTGTAGGTATGGAATAGCAAGTTTCTTGATTAATTCGTAACTATTGCGGAACATTTCTTCGGTCTCTGTTGGAAACCCTACGATTATATCGGCACCAAAGCCAGTTTCCGGACGAACAGCTAAAATCTTCGAATGAAATTCAACAACCTGTTCAGGAGTGTGTCTCCTTTTCATCCGCTTCAGGATAATGGGATCGCCCGACTGTATGCTCAAGTGCAAGTGTGGCATTAAGCGAGCTTCCGTAGCGAATAAGTCGACGAAATCATCACCAAGTTCAGAGACGTCAACAGAGGATAAACGCAATCTCTTTAGCTCCGGAACACCACTAAGAATTTCTTTTAACAAATAAACCAATGCTGGTTTGCCGAAGAAATCTTTTCCATAATCAGTGATATCAACCCCGGTAAGCACGACCTCATTTATACCCGCGGCGACCATTTTACGTACTTCCAAAACAATTTTCATAGCATCTGAAGAACGATTCTTACCCCTGGCAAGAGTGATTGCACAAAAGGTGCAATCATGATCGCATCCATTTTGAATCTCAAGAAAAGCCCGTTTACGGACAGTGGAAACCACAGGCATTATCGTGCCAGAAAAAGCAGTTTCAGATGCATTAGTTATATCGGCAACTGCTATCTTTTGCTCGGAAGCATAACTTTCGGCCTTTAATTTTTCGACATTACCAAGAACTTTAAAAACTCCAGGCATGTGAGAATACACGTTAGGATCAAGTTGGGGACCACAACCAACAACTATGATCTTTTTTTCAGGTTCTTCTTTGTGACATTTCCTTATTTTCTGCTTTACCTTACGTACCGCTTCATTTGTGACAGCGCAGGTATTAATGATGATAAAATCTCTTCTATCTCGGATACCTACAAGATTTTCAATGAGGTCGCTCTCATAAAAATTCAGACGACACCCAAAAGTGATAACTTTCACCATTAATTTACCGGAAAAGCTAAGTAAGTTAAAAGTTATCACCTTTATTGGGCCAAAGGATACCCTTGTGCAATTTCATTTCACGCAAAGTCTTATTTTGCTAGAATACTCAACTCTAGTAAGACCAACTAAATTTCTCCACAGCCTTGCATTGTTAAAAATTCGACCAAAACTATAATAACTGTTACAAACGGAAGGCTAGAGCAACACCAGGAAACTTCATAGCCTGAACTATTTATTTACTCTTTGCTACTACTTTTATTTCAACGGGGCGATGAAAAAACACGGATTATTAACAGTGTTAGACAAAGTAATTATATACGTTTCCGAAGAAAGCATTACGCTATTCGAGACAACCAGCGAAGATGGCAATATTATCTCGTGTAAAAGCGTAGATCTACAAAAGATCGCGGAGATAGTAAACTTTAGCGACGCCACCTGTTATATCGTATACTGTCCTTCTAAACCTGGTCAGAGATTTTTTACAAGGGGCTTTCCCTTTATATCGTACATCAATATAAACTCCTTATTGAGAAGGACGATATTAGAAGAAGAGTGTGGACACTATGCTTTATGCGAATACTTTTCCAGCAGTAAGACTGCGAATAGATTGTTCTACTCCTTTGTATGTTCAAATATAAGCCCAGAAATCGAACGGTTCATCGATAGTGCTGGTAAGAAGTGCAAAGGAATCTTTTTTCCCTTTTTAGAAATGGGAGAAATTTCAAAGAACATATTTGGCCCATTCAACAGGCTACAAAGAGAAAATGTAGTTCTCGTTTACAACCCCACACATACCTTGACTGTTGTTCGACTCACTAAAGAGCATATCCCCTTAGAAATAGTAAACATAAAACTAGAGCAAAATACCCCAACAAGAATTGCCGGGGAGATATTGCAGAAAATTGAAGATCTCGCCCTCAGGAAAAGCAGCAATATTGCTGTCATAGCAACCAAAACGATAAACCAAGTCATAAAAGGCGAAGAAAAACTTGCCGATATGTTTTTGCTTACACCATACGAAGCAGCGATACTACTCAAAGTTGAAAAATTCTTTAGAGAAGATGAGGAAAGGGGTGGGTTACTTTTCGCTACAAACATACTCCTGGGAAAAACAAAATACAGGACATTGCCAAGGAAACAGGCACTTAAAGAAAGACAACGTTCTAAGGAAAAGAGCTTCTCTTTAGGGAGCCTTTTCATGTTTCTGTTGGTAATCCTAATAGTCTTTTTCGGTGAAATAAAATTGCATAACTATTCAAACAAAAACCACGCTATTTCTGAAAAGCTGATCCACCTGGAAAAAGTAATAAGCAAATTGAGGCTGGATCTCGATAATTACGACGCACAGTCTAAAGAGAAAATAAAGCTTTACAAAGTATTCCAAAGCCCACATAAATCCCCTGTAGACTACTTAAGAAAACTAGAAAATCAAGTTTCTCTAAAGAGAGTACGCATCGAATATGATGGGGAGAACATAGACCCTGAGAAGCGGATCACCCTATACATTGAAGGGAACGCATATGTCGAAACAGCTGCAATAGCGGAGGAGTTAAAGAAATACTATACGAATCATTGCTTAACTTTAAACGGTAAGGTGATAACACCGTAGTAGGGGAGGAAGGCACCGTGTTCAGATGTTATCTAAAGTATAGTTTGCTTTTATTCTCGTTCCTTCTTTTATGCGGGGCTGCTTTGTACTACAACACACGCATTTTGGAAGTTACACATCAGCTAAGGCTAAATGCGTGGGAAGCCGTTAAGCAACAGTCCGACATCGAAAGGACAAAAGCTGAAATCAGAAAATTAATAACAGAGGATTCCCTTGCAACACAGATCATCTTCGCAAACAAAATAGAGAATCTAAACCTTTTGTTTGAACTTATCAGGGATGACTATGACCTTGAAAATTATAATTTTCTTATTCAAAACTCCATCAGGGTAGATACTGTCAAGCAATCCTCATTCTATGACGTCATCTTAACTGATGTAACGCTCTCCTTCACCGCAGATTCTAGAATGAGATTCTATATGTTTCTGGATGAGGTGATCAGCAAGATACCGGGTCATGTACATATTAAATCGGTAGCCTTTACGATGATAGAAAACACATTATATGTCGTTCTAGACCTTGGAATTTATACACTTAGTGTGAAAAATCTTTAATCTACAAAGGACCACAATTCTAGAAGCGTTAGTATACTAAGAAAAATGCTATAATTAGAACCATGCGGTCTTGTTGTTTTGCAGTCTTCCTTATCCGGAATTAGTACCTCTGGTTTCGCTCCCCCTTATTGTTTAGTAAAAGTTTTATCCGTAGACAATGTTGCCAACGTATAAGTTTAAAAGACGGTTTGTATTTTTACTTAGTGACAGTGCGGCAAAAATAGCAGAAACGGTTCTCAGTGAGTGTTTCGGAGCAATAGAGCCACGATACATCCGCATAAAAAAACGAAATGAGAGCATGATCGTTACGCATATCTTAGCTCCTGATAGGAGTGTTCTAATCAAGGCACAGATTGAATTAGATGCATTTGTTAAACCTATTTTGCGTGACCCAGAAGGAGTAGTTTTTGAGTTCATTTATAATACAACAACTACTATCACTCCTTCAGAGAGACTTGCTGAATGGATTTTATCCAAACTCGCTTCACTGGAGGATGAAAAGACACCTGGAATAAAAGATCGCTATGAAATAGCAACAAAAACCCTTAGGGCACTAAAGAAAAAATCACAGATTTTTGGAATTTTCAGCATTGTTTTTTGCATATACTTTATCACTGCAACAATTGCATTAATTGGTGCCGCTCTAACTCATAGTTCTCAACTAAAGAAATACGGCCTACCAACTTTCATTACACTCACGGCTGTGTGTTTTTCTATAGCAATTGCATTTGCAGTTGCAACATTTTGTATGAAAAAGGAGATAAGGAAAGCAGATGTAGCGTTTAGCAGCGTACATAGGGAACTACTTGCACTTCGTGCGTTACCAGTAGAAGAATTAGCACAAATGTGTAATCAGTATCTGCAAGAAAGAAAGATGGGAATAGAGGTAATCAAACCGACCACAGTACACGAAATCCCACCAGAAGTAATAAACGCAGGCTCTCGACAGAACGAGGAAGAATTACTAGGGCCATCGTGACAATAAAAATATGAGGACTACTCAACTTTAGACCTGCAGAAACACATCTTATGTTTCATAGAACACTCTGATCCAGCCTCTCTACGAGAACTAAGAAGACATAATTCAGCCAGGCAGCGTATAAATTTCGGATGCGCAGAAAGGGTTGGAACTCTAAAATATCCCACCCTAGCTAATGATGCATATTCAACATCCAGCTCTACACGTGTCTCTGAATGCTCGGAAACGAATGCTATTGGTACAACTACTATAGGTCGTCCTGAGTGAGACCGTATAGTGCTTTCCGTGTCAGGACAAAGCCATTTTGCTTTACCAACTTTACTCTGATAGCATAATTCCCAATCCAAGTTTTCTATTTTTAAGGCTGAAACTATCCTCTTTACAGACTCTTCCACTTGGAATTTATACGGATCACCAGCCTCGATAACCCTCAACGGCAGGCCATGCGCTGAGAACAAAATAATGGGTTTCCCTAAAGCACATGCGTTGGTATAAATCGGTAAAATAGTTTCTACATGCGCCTCTATAAAGAGCTGGTTATCGTAGTAACAACACACGATTTGCGTCGGGATACGCAAGATCTTCAAACACTGTTCTATCGACGACAAAGAAGTAGTAGTAGAAAACTGAGGATAGAGCGGTAGGAGAATAGCCTTTGTAAATTCTCCTCCATTGATTCTAGCTGCGCTTTGTTGAATAAAGGGATGCCAATGACGCATAGCAACGAAAACCTCATACTGCGGACCAAGTAAGTCCCCAAGAAGCTTCGCTTGCATATTCGTTTCGGGCAATATCGATGACTTGCCGCCCATCTGGCTATATATTTTACGAGCTTCCCGAAATCTCCTGCAAGAAATCCACCAAGCAAGACAATATCTCAACGGATTGGGTAGGTTAATAATCCTACGATCACAAAATAGATTAAACAGAAACGGCCGCACAGCCTCAGGGGAGTCGGGACCCCCAAGATTAAGCAAAACTACAGCGATCTTACTCATATAGCATCCCCAAAACCCAGCAGGACACAACAGCAAGAACCGGCCCCGACACAACCCACATCGGTCACATGCCCAGCAACAGGCGAAAACAAGGGTGAAACTGTTTCACCCAACTAACACAAGAAAAGGACAGCAATCACACGAGTACTGGGCTCTCGCCGGCCCCTTGTTCTGCACCTGAGACACGCACTTCATTGACTTCAGAGCCAGGTTCAGTACCACCACTTCCCCCTCCTGCACGACGGGAAGGTAGGATGGCGTGCGAAACCTTCTCAAACGCCGCACCAACTGCCATTTGCGCCCTATGTGGCAAGAGACAGGTAACTGGCTCACACACGTTATAGATGCCATACAGCATCTGGGCCGCAACATCACGGGTACCACCAAGAGGACGTGCACGCCCTGCTTTAGTGCATAAAGCCACACAATCTAAGAGAAGTACGAAAGGCAATTCAACGCAGTTTAGCGCAAGCATAAGAAGCCATAGCGGCAAAGCAGCAACTGCTCCAAGAAAGTGCAAAGCCTTCTCCCGGTGAGTACGGATCGGATAACCATCATTAGGCGGCTCAGGAACATGCCGATCAAACGCAAAACGCTTGGACAGCTTACCAGGAGCAAGCGCGGACAGCATATTCCTCTCGCGCGTGCCACTAGGGACTGCGAAGTGCGGCCCGTAACCCCCCACTCTGCCATAGGATTCCTCATAGTCGTAGTCAGCACAGCAGTCTTTGCGCTTGTCAAATACTCTAAGTAAGGTGCAGATCATCATCATAAGCACCATACAAATTAACATGGAGACCAGAATCCTTGTCGTTGTGTCCTGGATGGCATTCTTGAAGGCAACACGCTCTAGCACGGTGCACAAAACCCCCATACACAGCAGCGTTTCAACTGTCGGGACCACATTATTGTACATACCATAGAGACCCTCATACCTCTTACGTGGTCCTGATCCACCACCTGGCACAGCAGCCCTAATAGTAGCACCGTTCGCCGCAACCACAGCAGCAATGGCAAAATTCACCGTACCTTTAAAGCCGCACAAGATGGACTTCTGCAGCATCCTTATATTCACTTTTGTCATAGCACAAACCGAAAAAATAGAAAAACCACCCAACTAAAACGACGATCTATGGATCTTCCCTACAAAACAGTAAGAAGAAAACAAAAATACCCTAAAAAACAAGATCAAGCCATTTTCTTTATATGCCCAGAGAGTCTACTGACAATTCGAGCAGCCCTGTTCTTATGTAGAACACCCTTCGTGACACCTCTGTGAATCTCTGGCTGGGCAACCCTCAAAGCCTCAGCAGCAGCCGATTTAGGCCCAACAGCGATCGCCTGTCTCACCTTCCTTACGAAGGTCTTTATACGGCTCATACGCATCTTGTTGATCAAAGTTCTTCGCTTGATCTTGCGAACCATCTTCCTCGCGCTAGCAGTGTTTGCCATTCCTTTACATCATTTACTTTTTACTCTAACACCGACGGCACAAACAAAGAGATTGTCCGTGCGTCCGTGGCTGCTATAATACAACAGTCAAAATGGCATTTCAACAATCTTGTTTCCGACAAAACAGTCAGCAGTTATGTAACTTTTAATAAAACTCTCTGTGACTAACGATTAGTGTTATGGGTGTTCTTATGTGCCCTCCGGCGATTTTTCCACATAAAACGATTTTTCCACATAAAAGGATGGGAACAGTCTACATTTTGATCGATAAACAAATTAGTTAAGTAACTTCTTGGGCAATGCCTAATACAAACAGGATGGACTGGAAAATGTCGCAACGCTTCATCACTGTAATTGCAAACCTGTGAAGTCGTATGTGTAAATATTCAACTGTGGATCATGTAGAAAATCGAGTACTATGTTACATGTACCGATGGGATAAATACAGCAAACCATAGAAAGTGAAACCAAAAATCATCTGTGCAGTAGATAATCCTGATTTTGGATACTCGTACTCGCTAGTGAACAGCATATTGGAATACGTGCATGTTATAAAACTTGGGTTAGAGTTTTTTTCTTCGTGCGGTATTGCAGGTATTGAGAAAATCGCTGCTCTTGGGCTACCAATTTTCCTGGACCTCAAATTGCATGATATTCCCAATACAGTTGCTAGAACTATTAGCGTTATCAAGCAGATGGAATGTGTTGACTTCCTTACTGTCCATATCACTGGTGGTACGGAAATGCTCATGGCTGCTAAGGAAGCACTTCAGGATACCGGAACACTTTTAATTGGAGTTTCTGTTTTGACAAGTCTCGTACAAAAGGATCTAGAGAATAACGGCATTGAGATTCCTCTACCGGACTATGTGAAAAAACTGTCTATATTTGCGAAAAAATGCGGTCTAGATGGTGTCGTATGTTCGAATCAAGAGGCCCATATAGTGCGACAAGTTTGTGGAAAGGAATTTACAATCATCACACCGGGAGTCGTCAGTGCATACTCTGATGATCAAAAAAGAGTCTCTCAAATTTCAGCATTAAAAAACAGCGTTTCCGATTACATAGTCATCGGTAGAGCAATAACACGTGCATCAGATCCAGTAAAAGCGACTAGGGAAATAATTTCTTCACTGACGAACAAATAGGCCACTGCGAGATTTCAATATACACAGATCAGAAGCACCTAACTCTTTCCGGTAGTGCTCCTGCATTTTTGTGCAATATTGCACAGCTGCACAATCAGCGAGAAAGCAAATGCGAAATATAGGTGTGACTTGCTAAACTCGATGTGCAACCCTTCCGAGAACAAAAGAGCTCCTATGGATATAACGAATACAAGTGCAAGTGTTTTCAACTCCGGGAATCGTTCTATCCATTTTGACACAGAGCCTGCCGTGACGGTCATAAAGATAATCGTTAAAGTAAAAGCCAACCCTATGAGAAAAATATTCTTGGTAATCGCAACCGCCGTAAGGATAGAATCTACTGAAAACACGAGGTCTACAAATGCAACGTAACACACAGCAAGAAAACTGCTCTTCACCTCGTAGTGAATATCTTTCGACCTAACACACTGTGCAAGTTCTATTATACCCTTAAACAAGAGAAATACCCCACCAACTAGGAAAACTATATCCTGCAGTGAAAGCGAATAGAACACCGGTTTTTTCAGCGTCAGAACAAACGAGACGCAGAGGAGCATCAGCAGACGGAGTAAAAGAGCAAGTCCAAGCCCAATATACCTGACAGTGGCCCCATTACGCATTTTACCGGTGACAATTGCAATGAAAACAATGTTGTCTATACCGAGTATCACCTCAAGGAAAAGGAGTACTAAGAAGACACCGAGCTCAGAAAACACATTGAAACTCAAACCATGAATCACAGAAAGTCTGGCATCCCCGTACCACTAAGCAAGGCTGCTTCATCAGCAAATAAGACTACCATACTCTAGCAAAGAGAAGAGAGCACTATCAACACACCAAAAACGACATGATATTTATACTCAAAAGTGCCCAATTTCATATTGATTTTCCTAAAGATTCACTTCTTTCTGTCAGATAAATCTGAAAAAATTGTTACGTAGCACTATATTTTTATTGCATAGCACCACGCCTGTATCTAAAAAAATGAGATTGATAAAACACCAGTGGCAACAGATACGGATAATAATTTGCATTCACTACATGAAAATGGAACACGAAACATAATTCAGGTACCACGCACTGCAAAACCCTACACGCCACTTGTAGATTAGGGAAACGCAAAGCACAGAAAGGGTTGATTTGATAACATTATTACTACATCTTTTAAACCGCTTTATTGACCGCAAACAGATCAATTAGATATAATACATTCTACCAGTCAGGCACCTTTAGCATGCAAAAATCTCTTCAGCTTTCCCTGGGTGAGTCAACAAAAACGCAATCTCCAACTTCTAAGCTTACTGCCCGCGAGAGACTAGAAATCCTATTCGATGATGGGAAATTTGTGGAGATCGATAGTTTGGTTCGCCACAGATGTACAAATTTTGGACTTGAAAAAAAATCCATAGATGGGGATGGTGTCATTGCGGCACATGGGCAAATCAATGGGAGGAGTGTCTTTGCGTATTCGCAAGATTTTTCAGTTTTTGGCGGCTCACTCAGCGAAAAGAATGCTTCGAAAATCTGCAAAATTATGGACCTTGCAGCCAAGACTCGTGCTCCAATCATCGGGATAAACGATTCTGGTGGTGCAAGGATACAAGAAGGTGTTGATTCTCTTGGTGGATACGGTGAGATATTCTTGCGCAATGTTCAACTTTCTGGCGTTGTACCACAAATTTCATTGATTATGGGACCGTGTGCTGGCGGTGCTGTATACTCACCTGCATTGACCGACTTTATTTTCATGGTTAAAGACACGAGCTACATGTTCGTTACCGGCCCAAAAGTTGTGAAGACCGTTCTCAAGGAAGATCTTACACAAAACGAGCTTGGTGGTTCCGAGATACACACGAAAAAATCAGGCGTATGCGATAAAGCATTCGAAAACTCCGTCGAGATGCTTATTATGGTGAGAAATTTTCTTGATTTTCTGCCACAAAACAACATCGAGGCCCCACGTCAAAAAGAATGTACTGATTCCGTGTTCAGACAGATCGAGTGGTTAGATCGTTCTACTCCGGTAGTGTCAAACTTGCCATATGATATGGGTAATATCATACGGGCAATAGTCGATGATGGAGAGTTCTTTGAACTTTCGCCTGATTTTGCGAAAAATGTATTGATCGGTTTTGCTCATATTGGCGGAATTTGTATAGGTGTTGTTGCAAATCAACCATCTATTTTGGCAGGCTGTCTTGATATCAATTCTTCTAGAAAGGCAGCACGCTTTGTTCGTTTCTGTGACGCATTTAATATCCCGATCCTTACGCTCGTTGATGTACCAGGTTTCTTACCTGGATCCTCTCAAGAACAAAATGCAATAATAAAACACGGAGCAAAACTGCTTTACGCGTATGCTGAAGCAACAGTCCCAAAAGTGACACTCATTGTAAAGAAGGCTTATGGTGGCGCCTATATAGTGATGGGATCAAAACATCTTGGTGGAGACATAAACTTTTCTTGGCCAAATGCAGAAATTGCTGTCATGGGACCAGAAGCAGCCGTAGAAATCGTGTTTAAGCGAGAAATCGATACACCAGACAGAATAGATAGAATCAGGGAATTGGCATCAGATTACAGAGCGCAGATTGCAAATCCAAGAATACCTGCCGCGCGCGGATACTTGGACGATATAATAAAACCTTCGGATAGCAGAAGAAAAATAGCAGAAGCCTTCAGAATGCTGGCTGGCAAGAAAATGGAAAAACCTTGGAGGAAACACGATAATCTTCCGCTCTAACCAGCACTATAGATCGAATACGTCAACGAGACTACACCAGACATGACGGTCCATGTGGAATTGCAGTTATACTCTGGTTAGTTTTTATGTGGTAGCATTGCAGAGAGTTGTCCATTTCGCCTATGCGTCTGCCTTTCTTACTATTCGTTGTTCTAGCAGTAAGCACCGGATTTGCAGCAGCAAATCCTATTATGGAGTATTTTTTAACAATGAGTTACGTGGAGGGTGGCATGGAGCCTTGTGCATCCGTTGTTGAACGCCTTGGTGACTCCAATAAAAGGACTCAGTTTTTACGTGTGCTTGCATCTATACAATCAGTTGGGAAAAGTTCCGTAAACATGGAACAAATAGCTCAAACACTTGAAAGGGCAATCACGTATTGCAACGCCTGTCCTTCCTCGACCTTTGGTATAGCTCTAGTGAATGCTGTAAGAAATTATGATTCAACGAAATGGTGCAAGGACCAGTCTGAAAACAAACTGTATGAAAGCACGAATAATGCTAGTATCAGCACAACAAGTACAACCCTAAATTCAAATGCAATTAAGAGTAAGAGTAGAAGTAATACCCAAATATACCAATACGACGGTAGTAATCACTCAAACAATAAACAACCTAGACGTTCTCAAACTAGATCAGACAAAACCAATGACGTACAAATCATTGAATAGCGCACTAGTCTGATTTCGGAAACGCGAATCCATGAATATCTACAATTGTTATAGCGGAAGTAAAGTAAACAACCATTTCGCAGTATTCGAATTCTAAAAGCGAGACAGATTCCTATGGGAACATTTTGAAATATAGGCTTATAGGTGCTACTATTGCGCTTTGTTCTTTGCATGTGAAGATGCGCCTTTTGGTTTTTTTACTGCTATGGCTTTCACTTGTAGGTTTTGCATATCCCTACAGCCTGGAGGATGCATTTCACGACACACTGCTCAACAACGACACAGTAAAATCTTTATCAAAGCAGCACGAGCTCGCATCTTTAAGAAAAAAGATGTCTATCTCGGAACTCCTTCCAGTGGCCTCACTTGGACTGCTACATGATTTTGACAGCAAGTTTTGGTCACCTGCAGGAAGCACTAAAGCAAACCCAGTAATTGGACTGACTGTGACACAGAATATTGGTAATCCCTTTGCCCCACTGTCTAAATTACTCTTAGCAAAGCATGACTATCTCAATGCGACCTTCCTATATGCCGATGCCATTCACAATGTTATGTTGCATGTCATCCATGCCTACCTGGAAGCAATCAGAACAGAGGAGATCCTCACTCTCCATAAGGAAACCATACGTGCACTGGAAATAAATCTGGACGCAGTGCAAAAGTCGCTGAAATTAGGCGAAAGTACAAAAGGAGAACTAGCATACGCAAAAGCGAAGCTCCTGTCGGCACGATCTCAGTTTTTGGAAAGCAAAAATAAGGCCGAGAGTAGTAGAGCATCTCTCTACCACCTGGTTGGAAGGAAAAGCATGCACACAAAGCTCGAAGACCCTATTTTGAAAGTGCAGTACTTGCCACAGACTCTACAAGAGTGTGTTACTCTTGCATTTGCAAATAATGCTCCTATAAAAGCAGCGAGGAACGCTATAAAGTCAGCAAAATTGAGGGTAATGGAAAGTATGGGAAGGTGGCTTCCAGCAATGAGCCTTGAAACAACATTACGTTATGTGCCATCCGAAGAAAACATAGCTGGTGGATTTCGGAGAGTTGGTGCACAAACGACAATCAGTATAGGTATGCCACTCTTCACAGGAGGCAGAAACACTTTGGCCGTAGCAATAGCATATGAAGATAGGTCTCTTAAGGAACACGAGTACCACGCAAAAAGCAAACTTCTGGAGGAAGAGGTCCAAAACACGTGGAACGATTACCACAATGCTTTACTCTTAGCATCTGCATTAAAAGAACTTGTAAAAGCAAGCAATATTGCTGCCGATAGTATCAGGCAGGAAGCACAGCTTAATCTTAAAAGCAACCTGAATGTGATAGATGCTGAATTAGAGTTGTTAAAAGTGAAGACGCAGCTCAGACAGGCAGAAGCCGCAAAGGTAGGTGCGTTCTACAAGCTTCTTTTTATGATATACGGAGACAGGGCACTAGACATACTGCTCAGGGAAGATTTTAGCACATCCACACAGCAAAAGTCGTGATTCCCATGGACGCGGATCTAGTCTAACGTTATAGGACACACTAGTTTTCGACGCACTCTAAAGCAATTCGCTTTGATTCCTCAAGAGCACTTCGCCTAACTTTTTGGCATATACTTGTCCCTGATGTACTCTAAAGCAATTCGCTTTGATTCCTCAAGAGCACTTCGCCTAACTTTTTGGCGTATACTTGTCCCTGATGTACTCTAAAATAATTCGCTTTGATTCCTCGAGAATGTTTGTGCCAGTAAGTTTTGCTGAAAGTTTTCCGTCAACAAAAACCGCTGCTACCATATTCTCATTATAACCAGGTAGACTAATACCTATATCCGCATGCTTGCTCTCACCAGGACCATTAACAATACACCCCATCACCGCAAGTTTTAAATTCTCAACACCTGGATAAAGTTTCTGCCAATCAAAAAGATTATCGCTTATAAAATCATTCAGATCATTGCTAAGCTGCTGAAAATAATTTCCATTCGTCCTTCCACAACCAGGACATGAAGTAACCTGAGGGGCAAAGACCCTTAAACCTATTGACTGCAATATCAACTTACATGTTTCGACCTCTATTACTCTCGACTCGCCGGGTTTCTGCGTTAGAGAAGCGCGTATTGTATCGCCAATACCCCTATTAAGAAGTACTGAGAGTGCTGCAGTCGTTTTTATTATTCCTGAGGTACCTATACCTGCTTCTGTCAGTCCCAAGTGCAGCGGATAACAACATTGCTCGGCCAAGGAAGAGTAAACAGCTACTAAATCCTGAAAATTGCTTACCTTACAGGAAAGTATGATTTTATCTGGTGATAGTCCAACCTGCTCAGCACGCTTAGCACTGGCCAAGACAGACTGAATCAGTGCACATCTCAGTACTTCATGGTAGGAGCTTGGTTTCTCCTTTTTCGCATTATCATCCATTATTTGACGCAACACCGATTGGTCTAGACTCCCCCAGTTAACACCAATTCTAACTGGAAGATCGTGTTTGCAAATCAACTCAATTACTTTGTCAAAATTTGCATCCCTTTTTGAACCAAATCCTATATTACCTGGATTAATTCTTATCTTACCCAGAGAGCTGATCGCTTCAGCTTGGGTTTCAAGCACGCGCTTAATCTCATACTGACCACATCCAACAAGCGGAACTTTTTCAAAGCCAGACTTATCCAGATTTTCCCTTATGTAAGGAATCGCTGCTGCAGCCTTCTCACTGTCTATTGCAATCCTTATTAGCTCAGAACCAGCCATAGCTAAAGCCACAGCTTCACGTGATTCATCTACAGCTATTGCTGATACGTCATCTGGATTTGTTCTGCTTCCAGAGGTCATGGACTGCACGACTATCGGGTTTCCTCCACCTATCTTAACGCCAGCTACGTTAACAACAAGCGACTTCCTATCGAGTTCAGACATCACAACCTAAAATTTACTGATTATAACCTTACCTGAAAAGCGAGTCCGCCTTTACCGAGTCACACCCAGCAATTGCTTGAACTTTTCACATAAATCCAGGTGCGCAAATAACACCATATCCCGAAACCACAATTCTTTTCCCCCACTCTCTGCTATCAGCAATCTTATCAGCAACAACAACTCCGGATTAACATCTCCTACTTTTAGAAGTAGAATATCTCCCCTGCCAGAAGCAACATAACAGGCAGCCAGACTATTGCAACCTAACATTCTGCGTCCCGCAAGACTTAATTGATTTTCCACACAATCAAGAAAGACTACTGCTTTAGTGATATCCAAAGTTACACAGTTTTTTATTTTCAGACGCATCGTCCCTCCAAGATCTTCAAGATAAGCTCCTGAAGATAACTCCGCATAAAACGTAGTATGAGTCATAGGAAGCTCAACAAGACAAGCAAAGGCCTTACCATCTTTTTTTATCAGCACAGAAACCGTAAAGTCCGGTATACCGCGGAAAAAATTTTCTCTTCCATCTATTGGAAAAAGAACAAACTCGTACCTGGATCCGGTAGCAGCATTATAACTGTCGAGCTCGGACAATAACTTCGATCGTAAACGTTCATGCGTCACCTGAACAAACGACGATAAATTTGGGTAACCTTGTAAACGCTGTATCTCATGGAAATCTCTGACAAGTGAATTACACACCCTGCGAATTACTTCACTCACCTTCCTCACAATGCTCGAGCGCATCATCATTATTCGATTCCACACGGGAAACACCGAAATGCTAACACCACGGAAAAAAATTGCAAGCCATATGAAGACTCACAACTTTCTCATAGAAAGCAACTCTTACTCTGAATAAATATCTGTCATAAGACTCGCCTGACAAGGAAAAGTAGAAGCGCGAGCATAAGCCACACTGCTTGATACCTGTTCCTTAACTACTTTCTGTACACGCTCCAGCTCACTGGACAACACACCTGCCTGCAGAAGCAAGGCCTCCACACCTTTCAGAGGATCCCGCTTCTTAAAAGAGCAAACCTCCTCCTTCGATCTGTAAAAAGCTGGATCAGACATCGAATGTCCCTTGAATCGATAAGTTTTATACTCCACAAGAACCGGACCATTGCCGTTCCGCACATGCTCAACCGCATCCATTGTGACACGAATCACATCCATGAGATCCATACCATCAGCCGAGTAGCCAGGTATACCAAACGATTCGCCCCTGTTAGAAAGTGAAGGATTAGCACATACACTCTCAACAGAACTACCCATAGCGTACATGTTATTCTCCACAACATAAAGGACGGGAAGCTTCCATAAAGCGGCCATATTAAAAGATTCATAGACCTGCCCTTGATTAACCGCTCCATCCCCAAAGCAGCTTGCAACAACAGCCTTAGATCCCCTATACTTCTCTGCGAAAGCAATTCCTGTGCCAAGAGAAACTTGCGAACCAACAATACCATGACCCCCAAAGAAATTCCTTTCAGGATCAAACATATGCATTGACCCACCCTTACCAGCAGAACAACCAGAAGACTTTCCCAAAAGCTCAGCCATCATAACGTCGGGAGAAGAACCTCGAGCAAGCATCATACCATGATCCCTATAACTGGTAATGATAGAGTCTTCTCTACCCAAACAATATTCCAAACCAACAGCAACTGCTTCCTGCCCTATGTAAAGATGACAAAACCCACATATCTCACCCATGCTGTAAAGCTGCCCAGCCTTCTCTTCGAAGCGCCGGATCAAAAGCATTCTCTCATAAAGAGGAAGAAGAACCGACGAATCTAAAGGTTCGAGCAACATACGTTCGAGACACTAACCAAACACGCAGCCATGCAAAATGTCTGTGATTTCAAGGACCTAGCAACCACCTACTCTCCCACATAAGCAGTACCATCGGCGCAAAAAGGTTTCACTTTCGAGTTCGGAATGGAGTCGAGTGTTTCACTTTCGCTATTATCACTAGACCCATGAAATCACAGAAAGTAGGCTCAGTCCTGTACATAAAATCCAAGACTAAACTGTAAATCGATCGGGCTATTAGTACTGGTAAGCTCAACGCGTTGCCGCGCTTACACACCCAGCCTATCAACGTGGTAGTCTCCCACGGCCCTATAGGGAAATTTAGTTTTGAGGTGGACTTCCCGCTTAGATGCTTTCAGCAGTTATTCCTTCCATACGTAGCTACCCAGCGGTGCCCCTGGCGGGACAACTGGTACACAATTGGTATGTCCAACTCGGTCCTCTCGTACTAGAGTTAGCTCCTCTCAAATTTCCAACACCCACGGCAGATAGAAACCGAACTGTCTCACGACGTTCTAAACCCAACTCACGTACCACTTTAATCGGCGAACAGCCGAACCCTTGGGACCTTCTACAGCCCCAGGATGTGATGAGTCGACATCGAGGTGGCAAACAGCGTCGTCGATATGAACTCTTGGACGCTATTACCCTGTTATCCCCGGCGTACCTTTTATCCGTTGAGCGATGACCCTTCCACGCGGAATCACCGGATCACTATAACCGACTTTCGTCTCTGCTCGGCTTGTCAGCCTCGCAGTCAGGCAGGCTTATGCTATTATACTCGACGACTGATTTCCAACCAGCCTGAGCCTACCATTGCACGCCTCCGTTACTCTTTAGGAGGCGACCGCCCCAGTCAAACTGCCCACCATACACTGTCCTCGCTCTCGATAAGAAAGCAGAGTTAGATATCAATAACAGGAAGGTTGGTATCTCAACAACGACTCCACCCAGACTAGCGCCTGAGTTTCACTGTCTCCCAACTATCCTGCACATCCTGTCATTAATACCAATGTAAAGCTACAGTAAAGGTGCACGGGGTCTCTTCGTCTGACCGCAGGTACCCCGCATCTTCACGGGGAGTTCAATTTCGCTGAGTTAATGTTGGAGACAGCGGGGAAGTCGTTACGCCATTCGTGCAGGTCGGAACTTACCCGACAAGGAATTTCGCTACCTTAGGACCGTCAGTGTTACGGCCGCCGTTCACCGGGGCTTCAATTCAAAGCTATTCACCTCTCCTATTAACCTTCCGGCACCGGGCAGGCGTCAGACCCTATACTTCCACTTACGTGTTCGCAGAGTCCTGTGTTTTTAGTAAACAGTCGCTACCCCCTGGCTTGTGCCACCTTATCGTGGTTGCCCACAACAAGGTCATCCTTCTCCCGAAGTTACGGATGTAATTTGCCGAGTTCCTTCAACATCATTATCTCAATCACCTAAGTATACTCTACCCACTTACCTGTGTCGGTTTGCGGTACGGCCTATATGTAAGAGCTATTTCTTGGAGCCGCATAAGCAGCACTCTCAATCCAATAAGAGAATACCACCACAGCAACCCGTCACTACTTACAGGTCAAGGAATATTAACCTTGTTTCCATCGACTACCCCTTTCGGACTCGTCTTAGGGACCGACTAACCCTGCTCAGATTAACTTTAAACAGGAAACCTTAAGTTTTCGGTGGGAGTGTTTTTCACACTCCTTACGCTACTCATGTCAGCATTTGCACTTCCAATACCTCCACCCGACCTCACGGTCGACCTTCAACGGCTTATGGAACGCTCCGCTACCATTGCTGCGGGGATACCCGCAACAATCCGCATTTTCGGTATACAACTTTAGCCCCGGTACATCTTCGGCGCAGGAAAGCTTATTTAGACTAGTGAGCTGTTACGCTTTCTTTAAAGGATGGCTGCTTCTAAGCCCACCTCCTAGCTGTCTTGGCCTTCCAACATCCTTCCACACTTAGTTGCAATTTGGGGACCTTAAATGGCGGTCTGGACTGTTTTCCTCTTCACCACGGATCTTAGCACCCGTAGTGTGTCTGCCGCAGAACTATTACTGGTATTCGGAGTTTAGCTGAGCTCAGTAAGATTTTACTCCCCCTAACCCATCAAGTGCTCTACCCCCAGCAATATGTATTATGCGACGCTCTACCTAAATAGATTTCGCGGAGAACCAGCTATTTCCAGGTTTGATTGGCCTTTCACCCCTAGCCACAGCTCATCCCCTGGTATTGCAACACCAGTGGGTTCGACCCTCCAGTACGTCTTACCGCACCTTCAGTCTGGCCATAGCTAGATCACCTGGTTTCGGGTCTAATCCATTGAACTAATCGCCCTATTAAGACTCGCTTTCGCTACGCCTACACCTGATACGGCTTAAGCTTGCTCAATAAATTAAGTCGCTGACCCATTATACAAAAGGTACGCCGTCACCCGCAGACACCGTCCCGAAGGACGATGCTCAGGCTCCGACTGTTTGTAAGTGTCCGATTTCAGGATCTATTTCACTCCCCTAACAGGGGTTCTTTTCACCTTTCCCTCACGGTACTAGTTCACTATCGGTCGCCAAGTAGTATTTAGGCTTGGAGGGTGGTCCCCCCACGTTCAGACAGGATTTCACGTGTCCCGCCTTACTCGAGGACTTGAACAAGCATTACCTATACGGGGCTATCACCCTATCTTGCTGCCCTTTCCAGAGCATTCTAGTTTTCTTGTCCAAGCCACTGGCCTGGTCCGCGTTCGCTCGTCACTACTAGCGGAATCTCGGTTGATTTCTTTTCCTCCAGCTACTTAGATATTTCAGTTCGCTGGGTTCGCTTTACATACCTATGAATTCAGTATGCAATGACTAGCAAGCTAGTCGGGTTTCCCCATTCGGAGATCCACGGATAAACGTTTTTTGGCAACTACCCGCGGCTTATCGCAGCCTAACACGTCCTTCTTCGCCTCTTGGCACCAAGGCATCCATCAGACACTCTTAGTTTTTTACAGTATACATCTTAGGTTATGTACAGAACAAAACCTACTTATCATACTTCTGTTTTATTTGAGACCTATTAATCTTTCAAACTTTTCAAACAACACGCTGCGCGAACAGCGACGGCTGTGCATCCACCGAAACCGGCGTTTTTTGAAGCACGTGTTCCCAGGTTACATGCAAAGAAAAACAATGTCAACGGTTCGATTTTCTTGGATTTCACCGAACCCATAAAACAAAAGACTCACTTTGAACCTTGAGCGTCCATGAATGCATACCTTATCTTCGTAGTTTACACACTCGAATTTCACTCCTTCGCGTGGTATTACAAAAATGAAACTTAAACTTACAACTTCCTAATAGAACTACCTTGAAAAATGAAAATTAAAAAGTATGCTTCCCTGATCCGGTTCCAGAGTCTTAGCGGAATGTGGTTGTGTTTTTTTCCCGCTTTGTTCGTAGTCGCACTTCTTGGAAATAGTGTCTACTCGTTTTTGTGGATTCCATTTTTTCTTTTGGGTGCTTTTTTGGTAAGATCAGCAGGTTGTATTGCAAATGATATTGCTGACCGCAACATCGATGGAAAAGTCAAAAGAACGTCTGCAAGGCCTTTAGCATCTGGAGAAATAAGTGTCACCGAAGCAATACTGTTGTTCTCAATTCTAGTTATACTAGCAACAGCATTATTGGCTTTTCTTCCTTTTGAAGCAACTGCACTTGGCGCACTCACGATTGTAGGAGTGGTGGTTTATCCATTTTCCAAAAGATATTTTGCTTACCCTCAATTGCTTCTTGCAATTGTCTTCAATGTTGGAGCCCTTTTCGCATCGATTGTAGTTGTAAATTCCATTCACACCTCAGCACTTTTTGTTTATTTTGCTTGTTTTTTCTGGACACTTTACTACGACACGATCTACGGACACCAAGACAAACGCTATGATGCGGCACTTGGATTACATTCTGTTTCACTTGGGAAGTTTGGCTCAAAAGTATGGCTGAAGAAGTACGCAAGGCTAGCACTATCCTTTCTTGCTTTCTCTGCTGTATTACCTGGACTTAACCTTCTGTATTACATTGGCTTAGCAGCCCTCTTCTTTATGGAGGAAAAATTTACAGACTCTATAGACTTAGACGATCCAAAAAGCTGTGAAATGACATTCAAGCGAATGAACTTTGTTGGCGTGCTAATTTTTCTTGTTATCCTACTAGGCAGACTATGAGTGATGAAGCCCTATTTAAAGAGTGTATGAGTCGATTTGCTACAGGAGTATCAGTTGTGACAACTGAGTTCATGGGAGAAAAGTACGGAATAACTGTTAATTCACTCTGCTCAGTTTCACTGAAGCCCCAGTTAATCTCATACTGCCTAGATAGAAATTCCAATAGGTTTGACATCTTCTTCCCCGCAACAGACTTTGTGGTGAGCGTATTAGACGAAACAGCTGCACAAACCTCAGTTTCATTCTCGCAGAATAATATCCAAGCGTGGGAAAAGGAATTTTCAACAAGCTTGGAATTGAAAAGAGCATTGTGCTGGATGCATTGTCGTACTAAGTATAGGTACGATGCCGGCGATCACAAAATCATTGTCGCCACGGTAGAAGAAAAAAAGCTTAATGTTTCAAAATCCCTTCCTTTGGTCTACTATAGGAGGGGTTACTGCTCGATTAGATAGACATAGCAGTTAAAGACCCGGAAGGAATCGCGTTTCTCCTAAAATAGCAGTGAGATATGGAACGCGTCTTTCGTAGTAATTAATAGATCTGACTCTTATGTCTTTAGATAAAAAAATCAAAGCATCCGTAAAGAATCTCAACGTTTTCTATAAAGCAAAACATGTCCTTAAAGATATAAACTTCGATATCTACTCAAAATCCGTAACTTCGCTTATAGGCTCGTCCGGATGCGGAAAAACGACCCTTTTGAGATGCTTCAATAGGATGAATGACTTCTTTGATGATTGCAGGATCACGGGTGAGCTATTGATAGACAATTACAATATCTATGCCCCAACAGTAGATGTGGTAATGCTACGTACCAGAGTTGGAATGGTATTTCAAAAACCAAACCCTTTTCCAAAATCAATATATGATAATGTCGCTTACGGTCCGCGGCTCCAAGGAATAACAAACAAACGTGGCCAATTAGACGAAATTGTTTGTAAGAGTCTCCTAAGGAGCGGACTTTGGGAAGAAGTGCACGAGAATCTGCATCAAAATGCAATGGAACTTTCAGGTGGACAGCAACAACGGCTTTGCATAGCTAGAGCTGTAGCAGTCAAGCCAACTATACTCCTAATGGACGAGCCTTGTTCTGCTCTTGACCCAAAAGCAACAAAACTCATAGAGGACCTCGTTATAGAACTAAAAAAGAAGTTCACCATCATAATCGTGACACATTCCATGAAACAAGCACGAAACATTTCCGATTCAATCGTATACCTAGAAAAGGGAAAAATTGTAGAACACGGACAGACAGAAAAAGTGTTCCAAAAATTGAAGGAAGATTCTGTGAGGAACTACTTTAGTACAAACGACTAACAAAAAACGAGGATAAGTTCAAAGACACACCTCGTAAAAATGTAACTCCGCACGCTACAGTAAAAACTTCTAGTCTCCTTTTCCACATTTAATGGTTAATGGTGCACTTGATAGGAATCGAACCTACGGCCTTTGCTTCCGGAGAGCAACGCTCTATCCACTGAGCTACAAGTGCGTACAGCGATCCTAGCACATCAGTTAGCTACTTAGAACAACTTGTTCTTCCATACTGATGGTAGAACTATATCTCTTGGATTGCTCTCATAAGGATCTAAGCTTTGCAAAATAAAAACCATTTGATTTCAACACACTCATTACGTGGAAACAAGCTATGACTCCTATTCAAAATACACGCACGCAGGTAATGAGCTCTATTTGTTCAGTGTCAATACAACAAAATACAGAGACGTAAAAGGAAAAAATCAGAGGGCCACATCCGTGTTTCTATGTCGTTACAGAAATGATCAATCCAAACAAATCAAAATACGCGTCTAGCTCTCAGGGATCTTATACACATCTTAACTGCTCCGCCCAAAAACCCGGAATATCTACTCTTTCGCATTAGTATAGAAAGCAGAATGTGCGTGATATAAAGGAAAAATTGCTTCATCTGCACATAGGGTCCAGGCAATACAAAGTAAAGTGACTGCCTCATAAATAGATAGACGCGTGTATGACTAACTGAAATCCTGCCGGGCCTGCTTCCTTGCCCAATCACGATCCTTGATATCCTGACGCTTGTCATATTTTTTCTTACCTTTTGCTAAGGCAAACCTAACTTTTATAAGCCCATTCTCGTTCACGTATATAGATAATGGAACTAGAGTTAATCCTTTAGTTCTTATTGCACCGGATATTTTGTTTAACTGCCTTTTGTGGACAAGTAATTTACGAGACCTAGTAGGAACGTGATTGAACCTACTTGCAGGCTTATAGGGTGGAACATGCATGTTATTAAGCCATAGCTCAAAACGCCTGAAGGCAACAAAGGCCTCGTTTAATGAAGCTGAATGATATTTCAAAGCCTTAACTTCCGTTCCAAGTAAGACAATCCCGGCTTCAAACTCATCAACTAATGAGTAATCAAATCGGGCTTTTTTATTGGTTGCAATGACTTTCATTATGTAGACGCTACCTGCATGTAGATCCTAACACTCTATTACTTGACGAGAAAGTGAGAACATTTTTACACCATCAGCAAAACAAGATTCGTATAAAACTTCATCCTGCAATTGCAATCTCCACAATCGAGATCGATTAACAGTATAAACGAAGATTGTCCTCACATTGACCCAGTCATAATAAAGCGATTTAATCATGACTGGTCCCAAGTATAAGGATGACAAAGGAGTAGAAGTTCTCAGGCAATGCAGGCAATCATAGAAGTTCGTAAACCGCACTCAGATCCAAGAATCACGACACTTGAAAGCGATGGTGTGATCAATATTCGGGAAGTTATTGATGTGTACCGATTCCATTCCACAAATCACTCTTCTAAGGAAAGTCTATTGGAGATCGTGCACGCATTGACTAATCATGTTGCAGAACAATTCAGGTGCTTCATTTACAACGCGGATCACAACAAAATAGAAATTTTTGAAACCAGTGAAATAAGTCAGCACGAAGGCAGTAGTATTCTATGGGATTTCAGAAGATGTTATACAAGCGACTTCTGGGTAATAGAAAAACAAACCCTCCGAGGAGTAAAGAACTTATTAGCGGAAGTAATCTTGGATATTGTGACCACATTACTGAGGCAAAGGGGCATCAACACAATAGAACAAGACATACAAGTAGAAACAAGCACACTCATGATAGGAAGAGGTAGGTTGCCCAACCTTAATCTGCTGTACAATCCCATGATTGAGGAAATCTCACTGCAAGCCATCCATAGCAGGAAAGTAACATTCTACTACCCTTACGAGAGTTTAAATATCATTTCTTCTGGTAAGACACAAAATCTCACTCTAGAGGAATTAGATGCTTTCAATCGTCAGAACGCACTCAACCTCAGTGAAGTTCAACTATCCAAAATAGCTGAGCACTTTAGGTCAAAGGAAGGCAGGAGCCACCTGCGTGACATAGAACTTGAGACTATTGCACAGACTTGGTCTGAGCACTGTAAGCACAACATCATGTCTTATCCTATAGATGACCTACAAGAAGGAATATTCCGGGGATACATAAAAAAGTCGACTGAGACGATCATAAGAAATAATCCAAACCATATCTGTGCCTCCGTATTCACTGACAACGCAGGTGCAATTTGGTTCGATAAGGATCATCTCATCTGCGTAAAGGTCGAGACACATAACAGCCCTTCTGCATTGGAACCCTTCGGAGGTGCAATGACAGGAATTCTTGGAGTTAACAGAGATATTCTGGGTTTTGGGCTGGCAGCAAAACCTATAGCAAATTATTATGCTTTCTGCGTTGAAGACCCAGACACTGAAAGACTAGATTTGTATCACGATATACATAAGACAAAACCCAAACTGGATTCGCGAAGCATCCTTAAGGGAATAATTCAGGGTGTCAACACTGGAGGCAATTGTTCTGGTATTCCAACTCCACAAGGCGCACTTTATTTCAGCAGCGCATTCAAAGCAAAACCACTCGTGTTTGTCGGATGTGCAGGCATAATCCCAGCGAAAATTGCAGAGAAAGAATCCTGGATAAAAGGACCAGAGGATGGGGATCTGATTGTCATAGCGGGTGGAAGAACGGGACGGGACGGCATACACGGAGCAACTTTTTCTTCAGCTGGAATAACAGACTCAAATGTCAAAGGTACTGAGATTCAATTAGGCGACCCTTTTACACAGAAAAAGCTTTCCGATGCAATAATACGTGAAGTAAGAGACGCAGCACTTTATAACGCTATTACTGACAATGGAGCCGGTGGGTTATCTTCTTCTGTTGGAGAAATGGGAAGAGAGGGATTTGTAGTGCATCTCGAAAAAGTGCTTTTAAAGACAAGTGGGCTTGCACCGTGGGAGATATGGATCTCTGAATCTCAAGAAAGAATGACATTTGCAGTTCCACGCGGAAAGTTAGAGACCTTCGGGCACATTATGACCAGACATGGTGTTGAGTTTGCTGTCAT
The DNA here is from genome assembly GCF_001593535.1 of Neorickettsia sp. 179522. Taxonomy (NCBI): domain Bacteria; kingdom Pseudomonadati; phylum Pseudomonadota; class Alphaproteobacteria; order Rickettsiales; family Anaplasmataceae; genus Neorickettsia; species Neorickettsia sp. 179522. The sequence continues at coordinate 719,949 of NZ_LNGI01000001.1, forward strand.
AGGTGAATTTAACAAATCCGGCAGAGGACTTATCACTTTCGAGGGCACAACTGTTTTTGATTTGTCATTGCACTTTCTACATGATGGAAACCCTACGGTCCATTTACAAACGAAAAAACCAAAAGAAATGCCAGAAAAGCCTCATGTGACCTTCTCATCCCTTGAGGAAACAATTAGAGATAAAAATGTCTGCAGCAGAAAATTTATAGCAAAGCAGTATGACCATGAAGTTCAGGGAACATCTATTCTCAAACCACTACAAGGAAGAAATAAAATTTTCTCAGAGGTAACAGCAATAAAACCGTTACACAACTCTAAGAAGTGCATAGGGCAAGCGCAAGACTTAGCAATTATGACACGTGATCCATATTTGGACACATGCTCTTCGATTGAACAAGCAGTAAGGAACTTAGTAACAATCGGAGTAAACCCTCACAAAATTGTTCTTCTAGATAACTTTTGTTGGTCCGACTCGAATGATCCAGAAAAACTATGGCTACTCAAAGAAGCCGGGAGAGCTTGTCACGATATCTCTATAGCTTTAGGCACTCCTTTCATTTCGGGAAAGGACAGCATGTTTAATGATTTTAGCGGATACACTGCCTCAGGTGCAAAAGTCAAAGTTTCCAATATCCCCTCATTGTTAATAACCGCAATCGGAATAGTGGATGATTACGAAGATATCGTTTCGCTAGATACAAAATATCCAGAGGATTTAATATACCTCATCGATATGAACGTGGAAGCAAAAAGAGCCTTGGAAGTTTTCAGACGCTATCACTTGGCACTGAAAAATAAATTAGTAGCTTCTGCTATTCCAGTAGGGTCAGGTGGAAGGCTTGTATCAATCGCAAAAATGCTTATGGCTAACGGCCATGGTGGAATGATTTCCCTTGAAGACAAGAAAGAGAATCTTGAAAAATCACATGAAATTATTGTCACTGTCGCCCCGAAAAACGAGTTGGCTTTCATGGACACATTTTTAGAGACAGAGATTACAAAAATTGGTAAGGTTACACAGGAAGCTGTACTGGAAATGGGGAAATCCAGTAAAATTAAGATTGATGCACTGTTGTCAGCATACAAACGCACCCTACTCTAGTTTGACTTACAGAGGCACGGCATGGAGAGGAAGAAGTATTAATGTAGGACACCGTTTGCAAACTTCCCTTAGTTCTAATGAACTACTGTTTGTTTGGAGCGCATTACGCTAATGAACGGAAGTATAAATGCAGCTTCAGCGCCACAAATTCTTGCAGATCTAAGACTTCCATAGAAAAAACGGTCCTACCCTACCGAGTTGAGAGGAGATTCTCAACAGTACCAGAAAGGCCACCAAAGCCGAGAATTTGATATGTCTACAATAGACCTATTCCTCTAGGTGTAACAAAGACTTCATATAGTTTATTGCAGATGCCATGAGATCAGTTTTAGCTAAATTGTCCGCTTGTGTTGTTTTGCTAGAGTCAGTAGAAATAGCTGGAAACTGAACAAAGCCAGATAACTCCAATGATACATTCCACTCAAATTCCGCAGGTTCCGCCGCATACTCACAACAAGAAGAACAGCAATCTAGCGATTCGTTGATCATAACGTATACTCTCACTCATATAATTAATTTTTTAAGTATTTACACAAAATAAAGAATTTTTCAATGCTGATAATTTTTAAAATTTAAAATTTTTATAAAATACATTGATATTGCTTGTGATAGACCACACCAACACTTTGCAAAATCATTTTCACCACGTCGTAAGTCATAAGCACTAGAGAACTTTCTTCAAACTCAAAACTCTACTACCAGTCCTACACACATCACAGACAGCTCTCCAAGCAAAAGCGCTCTGCTGAAAGACAAAAGAGCATTTATCAGCTACAAGGTTCTAGCTAAATAGTTTAATAAATTCAGAAAGTAAGCCAATGACGCAAATTAATCACAGCAGCATCACAGAACAAAAGCAAATGACACATGCTCATCGCGAAGACTTTTCGATTTTGGCGTATTTCTCTAGAAACAAGACCAAAAACAATGCTGGAAGACCTGAGACAACACTTGTAACAAACAAAACCGTCCACCCAAAATAGTCAGCAATTAGCCCTGCAACGACAGGTAAAACCGAGCGATCTACTATAAAGAGGGAACTGAAAATTGCATATACACTCCCGGAAAAGCGAGCTTTGCTTGCAAGTCCTGAGATATATCCAATAATAGACGTGGTAGCAATACTCCCACAAATATTTTCCGTTGCTATGGTCATGTACAGCAATGGAAGATTGTATCCTACCTTTGACTGCACAACGAACATCACATTCGAAAGCATCTGCACTACGGCTCCAAAAATAAGCCCCTTGATAATCCCATACCTATAGACAATTCTTGAACCAATAACACCCCCCACAATAAGAAAAAGCAAACCAAATGTTTTTGCAACAACTGCGATCTCAGTGAGTGAAAAGCCGATTTCTAAAAGAAATGGAGAAATCATCGTCGCTATGAGTGAATCACAAGAACGATATATAACAACCAAAATGATAATATAAACACTCTTCTTCATTTGTAGAATCTCTCTCAGTGGTTGGATGATTGTCTCAGGAAGGAAAGATCGTGAATTGGTACTCATTTCCTTTTTTAAAGCTTTCAGTTTTGGTTCACCCATGCACAGAACCGTTACACTAGCACTCAAGCTTAAAAAGGCTGAGAAGATATAGAGTATTCTCCAATTAATAAAATCCTCACACAATCCGTATGAGTTACAAAGATAATCAACTAGAAAAAGTGTTAGAGCACCACTGATTAAATGTGCGACCCTCCATCCAAGTAACACGTTAGAAGAACCTATTAGTTGCTCTTTTGTTCTCAAAATAGAAATTCGATAGTTATCAACCACAACTTCCTGAAGGGAAGAAAAAAATGCGACGACCAAAGCAAAAAAGCCCATGAGATATATATTTTTTAAGGGATTCATGAAGCTCAGTCCGACAATCGAGAAAAAAACACACTGCTGCAATAGCAGTATCCACCCTCTTTTTTGCCCGAAGCATCGACCAAGTATTGGGACAGTATAGAGGTCAAAAAATGGTGCAAATAGGAACTTTACTACGTATGGTATACCCACGAGGGCAAACAACCCAATACTTGAACAGTTTACACCAGCCTTTGCTAGCCACACACTTAGAGTGGGCGCGACGAGGACAGTTGGAACACCACAGGAAAACCCAAGAAAAAAGGTAGCAATGACCTTGATGTAGAAACTTAGCAATAACTTCCTTCTTTTCACTCTGTACAAGAATCACACACTCAGGAACAAATCATAGAAAGGCTTTTTACAAGCGCCTATCCGCAGACCGATTACTCTTAGGACCAAGTAGAGTCTAGGTCTCTGCTTATACATTTATACTTTTAGAAAACTCAATAATAAATCACCCTCGCTCACATTTTGCCCTTGCACAACGGAGACTTCTTTCACAGTGCCAGCCCGTTCAGCGGTGATAGTATTCTGCATTTTCATTGCTTCGAGTAAAAATAACGGATCACCTGGTCTGACTGTGTCACCAACACGAACATAAATGCTTACTATGACTCCTGTCATTGTAGACACCATTTTGTCTGCCTGTTGTATACCTGAGGTATTCTTCTGCACAGATGACCACTTCGTATACACTTCCTTAGGAAGAGCAATGCACAACAGTGAACGACCATCATGCTCAACTCGTTTACTTAACTTATCGGTATTGAAAAACCTCGCAGCGAATGCTTCACCATTAATGTTTGCAAGAAATAAGCCCTCCTTTGTTTCTCTCAGAATCTCGACTATATATTTCTCTTTAGCAAGGACGAAGCTAAATTTACCCCTTGCAATGGAAACATCAACTTCATACTCCTGACTCCCAAGTCTTACAATGAAAGTACGACTTTCCTCAAATGAGCCACTCCATATATCCATCATGGCATACAAAATCACTGCAATAAAACGCAGGGTCGCACATTTGTCCAGGGACTCATACCAACCCACCCCTTGATACTGCTTTTCTACAAAATGAGTGTTTATATTTCCGCTAATAAAGTCGGTATTACGAAATAGAGACTCTAAAAACACCAAGTTATTCCTTACACCCACTATGCACGTCATCTGGAGCGCCTCACACATTCCTTTTAACGCATCAGCACGCGTTTTACCCTTAACGATAATCTTTGCCATCATCGGATCATAAAACATACCAACCTCGGAACCTGTACTTACGCTACTTTCAACCCTGGCATTCGTGGGAAAATCAGCACGACGTACAAAACCACTCGTTGGCATAAAGTTATTCATGGGATCCTCACCATATATGCGTGCTTCAAATGACCAACCGTTGAACTTCGTAACGCTTTTCTTCTTTGATAGATCATTACCCTCGGCGATGCGGATCATCTCCTCGACTATGTCAATATCAGTAATCATTTCGGTTACTGTGTGCTCAACTTGGATGCGAGTATTCATCTCCATAAAATAGAAATTTCGCTCCTGGTCCAGTATATATTCCACCGTTCCAACAGAAGTGTACCCAACTGCACGAGCTAATCTAATAGACTGTTCATACATTTTTTCTCTGAGTCCCCGATCGAGTACAAGGCTCGGAGCCTCCTCAACAACCTTTTGATGCCGTCTCTGTACCGAACATTCTCGTTCACCCAAACAAATAACGTGGCCATTTTTGTCAGCAATTAGCTGTATTTCTATGTGTCTAGGGTTTTTGATATATTTCTCGATGAAAATTCGTTCATCTGCAAAAAAATTCAGGGCTTCATGGCAAGCAAGCTGCATAGCTTCGCGCAATTCATCTTCCCTATTGACCAACCGCATTCCTTTACCTCCTCCTCCTGCGGCAGCCTTTATCAGAACTGGGAAGCCTATTTCTTTAGCAATAGAGACAGCCTGTTCATAATCAGAAATTTCCCCTATATACCCGGGTACAAGATTAATTGAGGCTTCCTGAGCAATCTTTTTTGCCATCACCTTATCACTCATCATAGAGATGCACTCTGAGCTGGGACCAATAAAAGTAAAACCAGCTTGCTCAACAGATCGGGCAAAACTAGAGTTCTCAGATAAAAAACCATATCCAGGATGCACAGCATCTGCACCACTTTTTCTGACCGCTGCGAGTATGGATTCCATATTGTTATAGCTCTCACTAACGGTAACACCGCCTATATAAACGGCCTCATCTGTATGCTGAATATAGCCCGAATTAACATCAAGATCAGAATAAATAGCAACACTCTTTTTACCCAATTTTTTTAAGGTGCGTGCTATTCTTGATACGATCTCCCCGCGGTTAGCAATTAGGACTTTTTGTATTGACATCTAAGTACACTGAACGAATTTTTCTCGCGAGCAAGTCTGCAGCACTAATAACCTCTATTTTTCCCTGAGTCTCACCGCCAGGTATGCTGTTAGTTACAACAATCCTATCTACATGTGAGCCTGTAATTTTCTGCCTCGCACTACCAGAAAATACACCATGAGTAATAAATGCAACAACAGATTTTGCACCGAGTTCTTTAAGTTTAGCAGCCGAATTACAGAGGGTTCCACCACCACAAACGATATCATCAACTATTATGCAGTCTTTACCATAAATTTCTCCGACCACCTCAGTAACCTCGGATAAACAGGCTCTAGGTCTGCGTTTATTCATGATAACAAGACTTGTGCCAAGCTCTTCGGATAGAGGCTTCAACTTTTTTACAGCACCAACATCGGGTGCGACAAGCGCCATATTGTGATCCACATGCATACTTTCCTTAAGCAGCGACCACGGAAGAACATTATAGACCGGGATCTCGAAGAAGCCCTCAAACTGAGGAAAGTGTACATCAAGCACCAAAAGCGACGAAATCCTTTCTCCGACAAGGCGCGCAACTACTTTTGCTGCAACAGACGAGCCAGGCGTAACAATCCTATCAGCGCGAGCGTAACCAAAATATGGAGAAACCAAAGTAATATCGCGCACCCCTAACCTGTTCAAAGCATCAACGATGAACAAAAACTCCATTATGTCGCCATCACTACAGAGACTCTGCAGGACAAGGACCTCGGTTCCAGGAACAACATCTTCATGATGTATAAGAACATTACTCTCACCATCAGGAAATCTACTTACTTGTGCACGAACCATGGCCAAGTCAAGAAGTGAAGCTATTTCTTGGCCAAGTTTTCCAGCTTTGCTACCCATGAGCACTTTCATGTTATTAGCGCAACAGCCACATTAAATTGACTAGGAAAGGATATAGGATATGGGAGAACAAATCCACCACAGAAAATCACGTTTTAAAGAAATGGTAGTACAAAAAGAATGTCACACCGACGCACAAGCTTGAAAGAATACTCATCCAACAAGGAGAGCCTATCCATCAAACCTGCTGAACCTCTCTAACTTCAGGAACATAATACTGAAGCAGGTTCTCTATACCATCCTTGAGAGTCACAGAAGCACTGGGACAGCCAGCACATGCTCCCTGAAGTTTCAGATATACAATCCCGTCTTTATAACCTTTAAACACAACATTACCGCCGTCTTCGACAACAGAAGGCCGGACCTTGGTATCTATAATTTCTCGTATTTTTTTAGAAACCTCATCAACACACTCGACTTCCTCGTCTTCTGTTACAGGTCGAACAAGATCAGAGCCAGCAGTAAAATACTCGACTATCACGCTAAAGATCTGCGGCTTCAATATATCCCACTCCGCATCTGCAGTTTTACTCACAGATACGAAATCCACCCCAAGCATCACACCAGAAACACCTTGTATTTGCCAAAGCATCTCAGGAAGTTTATGACCAAAAGCGTCATCAGCTGTAGCAAAATCAGCAACTCCACTATCAAGTATGTTTACACCAGGAAAAAATTTTAGTACATTCGGGTTCGGGGTGTGCTCGGTTTGTATGAACATACTTCAAGTGTATTGAACAATCACTTATTAACTACAGCGGGATTATAATATACAATGCTTCGTAGTTTCAACGCTCGTAAATGTTCTCGATAATCTTGCTGATTTTGTTACTAGTGATTCTCTTGCCGATATTATTTCTGCTAGTGGTTGCGTTCATCTACAGGAAAAAGTTTCAACTTTCTGAAAATTTCTCGCAGATATACGATGCTGTTTACGAAATGATGAAGAGCGGAAACTTCAACTTCGAGAATCTGCAGCAGTTTCAGCAAGGAATATCATCTTCCAATTCAGCGGAAAAGATGTCCAAGGCGCAGGCCAGAGAAATTCTTGGGGTACCTGCGAATGCCAGCAAGGCAGAAATCAACAAGGCATACCACGCTCTCGTACAAAAAGTACATCCTGATAAGGGCGGTTCACATTATTTCGCACAACAACTCAATAAAGCCCGAGATACACTTATAAAATAGGATTGAGGATTACTTAACGTGACCTGTAATTACTGAGACTTCAGGTGTCTCTTGCACCTTTTCTAGGCTTTCAGTTAATTGAGGGCCAGACTACCTTCCACATAGAACACCACCCGAAAATCACTTCATGTACGGCGTTATGTTTTTAGAACACGCATTTTACTTAACAAGGCACATATGTTAGCATTTCATCGTTCTTGGTCGGTGTATGTTTAAGTTCGTAAGACAGATGCAGCTGACCCGCTTTTTTGTCGGTTTCAAGACCGTCCTGCGGTACTTTTTCGCACCAAAGGTTACGATAAAATATCCGCAAGAAAAGGGACCTATAAGTCTGCGTTTCAGGGGTGAACACGCGCTCAGGCGCTATAAAAACGGGGAAGAGCGTTGTATAGCCTGCAAATTATGTGAAGTGATCTGTCCTGCCCAAGCAATCACAATTGAGGCAGCTCCCAGAGACTCTGATGGAAGTAGGCGGACCACAAGATACGATATAGACATGACAAAATGCATTTATTGTGGATTTTGCCAAGAGGCTTGTCCCGTGGATGCAATCGTCGAGGGACCAAATTTCGAGTTTGCAGAAGAAAACCGTGAAGATTTGCTCTACAACAAGAAGAAATTACTCGACAATGGTAGTAAATGGGAAAGTGCATTAATTAGAATGCTCAATAGAAATGACACAACTCATTGATGGTTTCGGAATTGCCTCGGGTATCTGTGAATCCATTGCAACTTCTGTAGCGCACCTCAAGAAAAATAATGGCCTGATACCCAGTCTGAGAGTCATCATCGTTGGTGAAAATCCGGCAAGTCAGGTGTATGTTCGAAGTAAGCAGAAAAAAGCAGAGTCGCTTGGTATAAACGCGAAAACTATAGCACTACCAAAGGAAACGACTGAGGCAGAACTAATACGATTAGTGGAATCTTTAAACGGCGACATTAGTGTTAATGCCATACTCGTCCAACTACCACTGCCTTCACACATCAATTCGAGCAGAATTATTGAATCGATTAATTCAAAAAAAGATGTTGATTGTTTCCACCCTGAAAATGTTGGCAGACTAACTCTCAGTAAAGATGCATTATTAAAACCGTGTACACCAGCGGGCTCTCTATATCTAATAAAATCAGTTCTAGGGAACGATTTATCTGGCATGGATGCTGTTGTTATAGGACGTTCAAATATTGTTGGTAAGCCCATGGCAATGCTTCTTTTGCATGAGAATTGTACTGTTACGCTTACACACTCTAAAACCAGAGATATACAGGAAAAAACCATGCAGGCAGATATCGTTGTTTCAGCTGTTGGTGTACCACACTTTGTGAAAAGAGACTTCATCAAGCCTGGGGCAACTGTTATAGATGTCGGAATAAACAAAGTGGATGGTAGATTAGTTGGCGATGTCGATTTTGAAAACGTTTTTCAAAAAGCAAAGTTCATTACACCGGTACCAAGAGGTGTTGGACCAATGACAATCGCTTTTCTCATGCTGAACACAGTAATTGCCACCTGTATACAAAACGAATTGGATCATCGAGACGTGATCAGGGTTGTTATCTAGACACACCAAACACAAGAAGGTCAACTCAAGCCTAAGAATTGAAGCGGCAAGGAACCGGATGGGGTGGGATTCGAACCCACGGTATGCTTCCACACACGGCAGTTTTCAAGACTGCTGCCTTAAACCGCTCGGCCACCCATCCACCGAGGAAGTTAACATAAAGCAGATTATCTTGCAATCTATGCAGATAAAAGAACCATCACAGCCCTGTTCGGAAGGATAGGAATTATCGATGTTGATTAAAATTTTCATTATATTATAAAATAGTTAGTGTAGTTTTAATCAAAATCTGAAAATGCACAATCCTACGGGGTCAGATGACGAAAATCCTGATAGTCCTAGGAGTCCTACTTCGGAAGTACCTTCACCTGGTGCATTTGTTGTCGTTGATGGTGAAGGTACAGCAGATAGCACCCCTGTAACTTCACATGGTGAATTTGTTCTTGTTGATGGTGGAGGTACAGCACATGGCACTCCCCTACCTTCACCTGGTGCATTTGTTATCGTTGATGGTGAAGGTACAGCAGATAGCACCCCCGTAACTTCACATGGTGAATTTGTTCTTGTTGATGGTGGAGGTACAGCACATGGCACTCCCCTACCTTCACCTGGTGCATTTGTTATCGTTGATGGTGAAGGTACAGCACATTCCCCCCCTGAAACAAGTGCACCTCAGGTAGACTATAAGCTTTTTACACCAGAAGAATCCGGTGCTTCGCCATCTTCACCTTCCACCTCTACTTCCACTGAAAGTGAGGAAAGCGACGAAGAGCACACCTCATCACAAAAAGGAGAACAAACATCTGGGCCTGGAGGAGCGTCTCCCCTTCCGCCAGCACCTTCTCCACAAGGGCTATTTTCACCTTCCACTTCTACTTCCACTGAAAGTGAGGAAAGCGATGAAGAGCACACCTCATCACAAGAAGGAGAACAAACATCTGGGCCTGGAGGTGACGAGGAACCTTCACATGGGGCTGCACCTTCATCTCCCCACGGCTCTGAGACAGAAGGGTCTCACGATTTGCAGGATGAAGATGTAGATCTTAAGCAGGCTTATGATGACTGTAGAAACCTACTGGCTTGCGAGGAAAAGGTCAGTGTGTGGACAGCAACTAATCGGCTAGATCAGCTTTCCACAGAAGTTCTGACATCAAAAGAGTTTCTAAAAGAATGCCACAAGCTGAAGCTAGCTCTTCCTCAATCCACCCCACAACGCGTTCAACCATCTCGTCACGCGGCAGCAGTGGGACGTGTATTCTACGCTCCGGAAAGTAAACGCAGAAGATTGAATACAACCCCTCAAGACGGCGAACAACCTAGTACATCAGGTGTTAGCTCTGCTGCTGTTACATCGCAACAAAGCAGATCAAGCCAATCCTTAGATATAGTTCCTCCTAGGAAGAGAAAATCCACCCAACAACACGGTCAACCATCTCGTCGCGCGGCAGCAGCGGGACATGCACCCTGCGCTCCGGAAAGTAAACGCAGAAAATCGAATACAACCCCTCAAGACGACGAACAGCCTAGTACATCAGGTGTTAGCTCTGCTGCTGTTACATCACAAAAAGGAGAATCTAGTGGTAATGAGCCTTCTCACCCATCAGGAGGGAGAGGCCCTACCTCACACCAACCGGGGATGTCTAAGCAAGAGTTTAGAGATCTAAGGATGTTTCTTGGTTTGCTAGTTGATAAATGTAAGGAAGACCTGGCTGACAGCGACTTCGGTGGCAATGTGCGGACATCGTCGATATGGATGACTAAGACCAGCAAGCTACTGACCGACAAAGAGATCGCGGAAGGACTCCAGGATGTGGATATAGTTCTTCCTAAATCCACCCAACAACACGGTCAACCATCTCGTCGCGCGGCAGCAGCGGGACATGCACCCTGCGCTCCGGAAAGTAAACGCAGAAAATTGGATACAACCCCTCAAGACGACGAACAGCCTAGTACATCAGGTGTTAGCTCTGCTGCTGTTACATCACAACAAAGCAGATCAAGCCAATCCTCTCGTACTGACACCACAGATCCTACAGAAGACCCTCAGCGCACACCTAGCAGCAGATTATCTCACCCTGAAACTCAACAAAGGCATTCATCAAGCTCAAGAAGAGGGCGCTAATAAGACGGAAAAACAGGTAGCAGGAAGATCCAAAAAGTGCACCCATGCTTGCCGAAACCACATTCCACTTACCCGCCACTAAACGACATGGCATAGGAAATGTGGTATCGAAAGTATGGAGCTAATTATTCGCTGACAAATATACAGACATCATTTCGTTATTGAAGCGATCGTAGCTGGTAATCTTCGCATTATCATTGAGGAGATCAATGATGCCAAATCCATACTCCAACTGCGAATCACTAGCCGTACCGGTCTGCCAATGCGAAAGACGTGCTCCACTGTTACCCGAGATAAACTGTATGTGTCCATCCAACCTAAGAAACTGGGCAACATGGACGTGCCCAGACATTATTAATTCTATTTCTTTCTTTAGATCTTTAAATATTGTTGTATTTCCTACATATAGGCCCTCTTTATTTTTAAATACGAGCGGTCTATGTGTCACAATCCAAGTCCTCTTGCCATTATTAACATTATTGACATGTGCAACATCTTCATAAAGTTTCCTTGCAATCGATGAATCCGTTACTACGATATCACGGCCATTAACCGAAAATGTATATGGCTCTTCATAAGGCAAACACTCCTTTGCAATACTGAGGAAATAGGCCCAGCCTTCACCACCCCTGTTACAGTTCTCATGGTTTCCTCTTGCCAAAAGCAACGGAATGTTAGAGTTCAGTAATGCGGTAGCTGGAAGGAAAAAATCTTCCTTCCACGTAGTCCAAGTGCTTGCTCTACTTCCCTCTCTGTAAACGTAGTCTCCAACATGGATAACCATTTCTGGATCATGTTCCAACATAGCGTCTATTGTTTCTTTGAAAAACCACTCTTTCTTACAATCTTGTGGAGAGAAAAAACGATTGTTACGGCAGCCCGTATCGCCAATTACGGCTATTTTCCTCACTTCATCCTTTTTGAATCGCGGCAGAATCTCCCTGTCACCAAAAATAAATGACTGAGGAAGAGCCTCAAGATTCAATTTATAAACACAACTCAATGGGAAAGAGCCATCTGCAGCATGATGCTGATCCATTAAGTGCTCAACACCATCGACAACAACATTTGGGCAAATATCTACCTCTTCAACTACAAAACGGAACCACAATTGATTACCACCCATAAGTTGGAACCAGTGAAAACTCTCACCAGATGCGCTTCCAAATAATAGAAGGAAAAGAAAACTAAAACTTACTGTCCATTTCATGCCTAAGTTTCGAAATAGGGAGCCCCAAAATGAAGGAATATTCTTTGCAAAATCCATTACTCTTTTCCACAGAAACAGTTCTACACACGTAAAAACCTGACATCAGCAAGATGATAAACCTGCTGCACACAAAAAAAGAAAGACGCGCTCACATAGAACTGCCAAGTATAGCTGTGGAAAGTATGAACACAAGTAGTAAAGTTCTGTATAATTTCAATCATTCTGTATAATCTCAATCACGAGAAAACGATGCTCTTCTGGAATTGCATCGTTATTTAGGCAGTGTTTCTCTCTAATTGACCAAAGAGAGATCAACGGTAATACATCCACCAATTATTCATTAGGAAAACCATTCTCGCCATATCAATTGGTAAATGCAAGAAAAACGTATTGAAGCTAATAAACAACCTTCGAATCGTATCGAATTACTTTTGATACAATCAATATTGCGCTGCGTGTTTTGTTCAGCAGAAAATATTTAGCATATTTATTACGCCAAATGGATTGTTGCACTTTCACAGAAGTGCTACAATCCCGATGTATTGCTTTGCTCAATTCCAAGCGGAAGTAGTTCAGTTGGTAGAACGCAACCTTGCCAAGGTTGAGGCCGAGGGTTCGAGTCCCTTTTTCCGCTCCCTTTTCTTTGCGCATGTCTAACTATAGTGGTGTCTTTGCCCAAGCTCTCGATACGATCAAAAACGAGAAACGTTACCGTGAATTTGTTAACCTCGCACGAATCTCTGGTGAGTTCCCCTGTGCTATAAACGAGGAAACAAACGAAAGAATAGTCATATGGTGTAGCAATGACTACCTAGGAATGGGGCAGAACTTTGCAGTTTGTGACTCTATGAAAGAGACCATCGACAGAATGGGTGCCGGCGCTGGTGGTACTAGAAATATATCCGGAAATAACAAAGAAGTAGTTCTCCTCGAAAAAACAATTGCGAAGTTACATCAGAAAGAGGCTGCTTTGTCCTTCGTTTGTGGTTATGTTGCCAATCTTGCTTCAATATCCACAATTATCTCACTCATGAAAGACTGTATCGCGTTCTCCGATCAGTATAACCACTCATCGATAATAGAAGGTATTAGAAGCAGTCGTTGCGAGAAGAGGATCTTCCGCCATAATGATATTGATCATTTAGAAGAATTGCTTTCACAGGTTCCCAACGAAGCTTACAAGATAATAATCTTCGAGTCGGTGTACTCAATGGACGGGGATGTCGCACCAATAAAAGAGATTTGCGATCTTGCAGAGAAGTATAATGCTTTGACGTACATCGATGAAGTACACGCCGTAGGAATGTACGGTGAACACGGTGGTGGAATCACAGAAGAAATGGGCTTGATAGATCGAGTGGATATAATCCAGGGAACACTTGCAAAAGCATATGGTGTCGTGGGAGGGTATATAGCAGCTAGAGCTGATATAATCGACGTCGTCAGAAGTCACGCATCTGGATTTATTTTTACTACAGCACTTCCACCTGTGATCGCAAACGCTGGTAGAGCAAGCATCACACACCTGTACAACAGCGATGAAGAAAGAAAAAAGCAAAAGGAGAATGTTGCAAAACTTAAGGCAATGTTCAAAGCAAATAACATCCCATACAAAGATGCCCCAACACACATAATACCAGTCGTAATTGGGCATCCAGAAGAATGCAAATATGCATCTAAAACTTTACTGGAAGAATTTAAGATCTTCATCCAACACATAAATTACCCAACGGTTCCCCGCGGCACAGAACGTCTGAGAATCACACCAACACCGCAGCATACCGACACAATGATGGAAGAACTCGTATTCGCACTAAAAGAAGTGCTTGGAAGAATACAACAGAGAAAAGGTGCAAAGAGGGCAACGTAGGTCGCATACCCAAGTGGGGCGGCAACTAATCAGTACGGTACCACACGGAGCTTCTGCTTTCTTATCTTGCGCCTAGTTTCTACAGCTCTCCTGTGCCTCTTTTCAGAAGGCTTTTCGAAAATACGCTTCTTTCCAGGTGTTATTCCTTCCCTGGATAAATGTTGCTTTAATCTACGAAGTGCCTGTTCAACATCTCCATGATGAACCATAAAAACTTGTCCCAAACTATGCCTCCTATTCAAGATAACACCGGAAATTCTACCATATCAGAACTAAAAAACACCATCCCATCAAAGCTATTCACTTTCCTCGGAGAGGTTTAATGAAGTCTTCCGGAGGATAGTACCGCTCATCATGCTTGACTAAGACTTTTTTAGCAAAAAGTAACCCATCCTCAAATCTAGCAATAACTACAACATTCATTCCATCCTGTACAAGTGCAGGTAGGATACCCTCATAAAACACTTCTATTTCGGCTGTATCGTCAGAGAGCAAGAATCTCACACCATCCTTTGACTTTTTTATACCCCCGACCACTCCCCCTACTTTTATTTCCCTGTTTGAACCAACAGTGCGTTCAATATCACTGGGCAAATAAAAGAAGGAGATACTCTCACCAAGATTAAATAACAGCAACGAAACAGCTCCAGAAAAAAGCAGAAGGCCTAATGATAAAAACCAAAACCTTTTCCACCGGAGAAGTAGCATATTACACCCTTTCTATTTGCACTTCTATCAATGGAATTTTTATCCTGCTAGTTAGTGAGCCACGCACAATTTTTCTTACTGTCTTTGTGATTGTCCTGAAATCACTGTTTTTATCTGTTTTCAAGCTCCTATCAATGGAGGCTAATGCATTTTCTTTCCACCCTCCTTCCTCGCTATAACCAAACGCAACAATGGTAGGCCTCTTTAGTGATTTTCCTTTTTTGTTCATCACGAGAATTACCAAAATCATTCCGCTTAATTGCAATCTCTTCCTTGTTTTGATAACGTGACTGTCCGGATGTTGTAACCTGTCATTATCCACGCACCAGAAGCCAACTTCTGTCTGATCGATCTTGCGTGCACCCGATGCTGAAGATATCTCAATTATGTCACCGTCTGCTGCGATTAAAGCGTTTTCTACACCGCATTCCAGCGCAAATTTTGCATGCTCATGAAGATGTAGATTTTCTCCGTGCACAGGAATAAGAATCTTTGGCTTAAGCAATTGATATAGCTGTTTTAACTCATCTCTATATGGATGTCCCGACACATGTACGGAATGTGTTTTTTCTGTGACAACATTCACCCCCATAGCAATAAACCTATTAATCATCTTTGCTATCCTCTTTTCGTTTCCTGGAATCATTTTTGAGGAAAAGATGATGGTGTCATCAGAGTTTATGGTGAAACTGTTATGCGTACCTTGTGAAAGCCTATTAACCGCAGCTAATTCATCTCCCTGACATCCTGTTGCAAGAATAATCAACGACTTTCTGCTCCCGTTATAGTGGGCCAATCCTATTTCATCGATGTAATTGAGATCTTCCAAATAACCACTCTCCTTTGCAGCAGAAATGACAGAAAGAAGAGACCTTCCTAAAACAACAACTGTCTTTCCGTATTCATTTGCTATCCTTGTCACAGTCTCTATTCTTGCAATGTTCGAGGAAAAAAGCGTCACAACACACGCTCCACTCGCATTGGAAATCACTTCCTTCAGTGGCTCCTTCAATGAGGATTCAGACTCAGACCTCCCTCGAGAAAATACATTAGTTGAATCACACACCATTGCCAGAACTCCCTTCTCAGAAAGTTCTTCAAGTCTTTTGAAATCACACGTCTTTCCAACAACGGGATCATCGTCTATCTTCCAATCCCCACTATGAATCACTAATTCATCGGCAGTATGAATCCCTATCGCACTCATTTCGGGTACCGAGTGGGTCATGTTAATGAATTCGAGCCTAAACTCCCCCAAATGCAATAGCTTCCCTGGTTCAACAACGTGGATCGGAAATTGCACCTTATCACGACCAATTTTTTTTAGTAGGAAATTCGCAGTGAACTGAGTGGTGTATATAGGAACAGCTAATCTATCCCATAAATATGGAAGTGCACCACAGTGATCTTCGTGAATATGTGTGATAATTATAGCTAAAAGGTCATCCTTGCGCTCTTCAATAAAACTGATATCTGCAACAACGATGTCTATCCCAGGCAATTCTGCATCGGCAAAACCAGCGCCACAATCAACCATGATCCACTGTCCCTTGTATCCATACAAGGTGACATTCATTCCTATTTCACCAGTACCCCCGAGAGGTAAAAAAATTAAATTATTATCCGTCATTTATCACCAACAATATCTACTTTCTAACTACATTTGTGTCTTAAGCGAGTATTCGCAGAACAACCGCACCACGAAGTTTCCTTATAAGCCTTTCAGTAAACGCGATTTTTAACACTTTCTAAATCCACAGGCGCGGAAAACCAGGTAAAAACTCTCGGATCCACCATGCAGAGGGACTTCTTTGTTACAGCAATCCCAGGATCCCTGAATTATAACAAAATCTCTGGAAATTGCACACAATGAAAACTGCGGAAAAAAGGGAGAAGTACAGATTCAGTGCTATTTGAACAATCATACAACAATCAGGTAGTCTATAATGAACTAGCACAAACCGAACACCTTAAAGAGTTGTACTTTGCTGTTATACTTAGCGTAAGTAGTCATGTTTTCTCACACGAAGGTTTACATGGAAGAAATAGAGAAAAAAAATAACAGTCTGAAAAAGTTCCATATTAAGACTTATGGCTGCCAGATGAATGTTTACGATTCGGAAATGATCGAGAAAATCGTTGGCGGATTAGGGTTCACACTCTCAGAAAGAGCTGAGGATGCAGACTTAATAATTTTAAATACGTGTAACATTAGGGAAAAAGCAACCGAAAAACTTTACTCCGAGCTTGGACAAATAAGACTTCTACAAAAAAAGAAGCAAGAGAAAATTCTCACTGTGGTTGCTGGGTGTGTTGCACAAGCCGAGGGCGAAGAGATAATGCGTAGAGCAGAAAATGTTGACATAGTTGTTGGTCCACAAAGTATCCACTCGCTGCCTGAACTTATTGCAAAAGTCAACAGACAATCTGGGAAAGCAATAAAAATAGAATTTGACCCTATAGAAAAATTTGACTACTTAGCAGAAGAAACTAGTAAAAGACAGGTACATCAATCTTCAGCTTTTCTCTCTATACAAGAAGGCTGTGACAAGTTCTGTGCATTCTGCGCTGTCCCGTACACAAGGGGAGCTGAGTATTCCAGGCCAATAGAAGACGTCTATCGCGAGGCACTAAGCCTAACAACCAAAGGCGTTAAAGAGATTACCTTACTTGGACAAAACGTGAATGGCTACCATGGGCCATTGAACTCCGGAGATAAGGTACTCAACTTAGGGCAATTAATTTCACACTTAGGCAAGATTCCCTCACTAAAGAGAATACGCTACACCACCTCGCATCCTGTTGATATGCATAAAGAGCTTTATGATGCACATGCTAATGAAAGCAAGCTTATGCCGTTCGTACATCTACCGGTCCAATCTGGATCAGACAAAATCCTCAAAAAAATGAACAGGAAATACACCACTGCAGACTATCTTAAAATAATCCACGAATTCCAGAATGCACGAAACGATATCGCTTTTTCATCTGATTTTATAGTGGGATTCCCCGGAGAAAGTGATGACGATTTTCAACAGACACTCGCATTGATAGAACAAGTAAATTATGCACAATGCTATAGCTTCAAATACAGCCCAAGACCTGGCACCCCGGGTGCTGCTTATACACAAATTGCCGAAGAAACAAAAAATACGAGACTTCAAAAACTACAACAACTGCTTAAGGAAAAACAATTAGAGTTCAACCAAAAAATGATTGGGAAAACCGTCACAGTCCTATTCGATAAAAAGTACCCAGACAAAATCTCTGGCAGGACCGAATACATGCAACAAGTCTTTTGTCATGATAGCAGTCTACTTGGTAAAATAGTGAGTATGCGGGTAGAAGATGCGTCAATTTTCACACTAAAATGCGTTGCAGAAAATATCATTGTGACCTAATGAGCATATTTTGTATGCTATAAATGCGTGCAACAAACCTTCCACTGCAGTACCAATCCGCTTGGCAAAATAGATGATACCTCAGCGGAAGGTGCACCGGTATTCACGCCAGAATAGAGTGAGGAAAATGTCAGTGTATTATACGGTATTGTTTGCGTCATGCCTTTCATAGAAATCTGTCGGCAAGCTGCTTTTCTCCAGATATTATTTCGATTGACCAGTGTCACTCTTCGTATAAGATTTTTATTTTACTAAATTTTTCTGGTGCTCATTGCACTAGTGACTCCTGGAACAAGTCAGTTGCATTTGCCATCAATGGTGATTTCAGTTAGAGTTACACAAGAAGCAGTTTTGGAGAGGTGGCCGAGAGGCTGAAGGCGGCGGTTTGCTAAACCGTTATACGACCAAAAGTCGTATCGAGGGTTCGAATCCCTCCCTCTCCGGGTGTAATTCGTCTGGTGCTTGTCGTTTATAGTGGCCGTTAGTAGGTAGTCCTTTTCTGCACACAAAATTAAGGAGCACCTTTTTTACCAGCGTCTTAGCGGGGTTCTATTCCTATATCAATCTCTCTGCTTTCTATGGATGGGTATTTGATTCAAATCCGCGGATATGCAACGGAGACATACTCGTGAGAATGCCGGAGTCATTTCTTCCATGACGAGTTCAGCATCTATGAAAGAGTATCATCATAAACTGTGCTTATTCTTGATAATACAGGAAACCCAAAGCCTTCAAGAAAGTGTCTCTCTATACCTCAACATTAAAACAATACACAACTCAAACGGGCAGGAGCCCATACATAAGATGGAGCAAAGCTGCATGGCGTCGTACTCTTCTATGAATTGCAGCAATTATGTGGATCTCATGCAAACAACTGAGTTCTCACACCTGACGCTTTTCTAGCTCAAGCATCTTGAATACTTCCACCACAGCAAATCAATTCACACCATTACTTGGGCATCAGTTTTCGTATAAACAACAAGATTATGCTAGAACAGATAAAAACAGGACATCTCACAACAAATGAGCGTTTCTCAAATAGCAATAGTATGGTTTCGGAAAGATTTTCGCACTGACGACAATCCTGCATTATCTGAGGCCACAAAAATTTGGAATATTCTTCCTGTGTATATAATCGATGAAAACAATTGTAGCACTAGAAAACCCGGAAAAGCGGCTAGAATTTGGATCGCAAGAAGCCTAATCGATTTAAATAAATCCTTGGACCATCATCTGAAAATTTATAGCGGTGATACGATAACCATCCTCAAGACTTTGTTATCTCACTATAAAGCAGAAGCACTATACTGGAACACCACATATGACCCCAAACAAGACAAATATGATGAACAAATGAAAACGGAGATTCTAAAATATTACCCGAATATTACCGTTCGGAATTTTAATGCTAGGTTATTATGGGATCCGTCTGAACTCCGCAAGAAGAATGGAGATACATACAGACTTTTCACAGCATTTAAAAATAAAGTCATGGAAGAACAGTTGGAACCTCGTCTTCCCATCCCTCCTCCTGTAGAAATACGTTACTGCAAAGAAATAAAAATAGCAGAATTAGTTTCAGTTACACCGCAAAACATCATTAAAGATAAAGACCACCGTTTTGAGCAGGGAATAGATAGGAAATGGAAGATAAGCGAAAAAGATGCACACACTTTGTTACAGGACTTTGTTGATAAAAAACTAGAAAATTATCACATCGATCGTGACTATCCGGCAAAAAACGGTACATCAAACCTCTCGCCTTACATAAATTTTGGACAAATTTCACCAAACCGAATTTGGTTTTCTATTGCACGATTTTTTCCTCAATCAATGCAATTTCTCACAGAACTGCTTTGGAGAGAATTCGCTTACGGCATTTTAAGCACAAACCCAGAATTAGATTCGAAAAATTTACAACAAAAATTCGACTATTTCCCATGGGAAAATGATAAAGAAAAATTCAAATTATGGTCTCAGGGAACAACTGGATATTCAATCGTAGATGCTGGTATACGAGAACTCCTGAGCACTGGACACATGCATAACCGAGTGCGAATGATAGTTGGATCATTCCTTACAAAAAATCTCTTGATACACTGGAAATATGGAGAAAATTTTTTTTGGGAACATTTAGTGGATGCTGACCCTGCAAGCAACACCTTTAACTGGCAGTGGATTGCAGGCTCTGGTGCAGACTCTGTACCATATTTCCGAATCTTTAGTCCAACCATGCAAATAAAAAAATTTGATCCACAACTACAATACATATACAAATGGCTCCCTGAGTACAGCAGTATGTGTTCCACTCCTGTTCGCTTACAAAAAAAACGCCAGACACCAGTTGAGCTGGTGGTAGATGAAAAAGTGTCAAGGAAAAAAGCCCTAACAGCATTTAGAATTGCAAATATCATGTACAGGAAAAACTCATTAATTCCATGACCTTTTTAAGGAAAACACAGTATTATTTTTCTTTGATACTTAAAGAACTCGCACCAGTATCCCCCACAACCGATCCCGGGATTCCTAGAGACGCTGGAAAAAACAACCCTATGCTTACCCTAAATTCAGATAAAGAGATTTCCCCCTGCACGGAAGTCTGTACTCTTACTCGAATACCCCCAAGCAGACCTATACGTTGTCTCGTTAGATCAAGAATCCGTGCATCGGATGAATCATCGAATTTCAATGAGAGACCAGCACCATCCGCGGGCACATCCACTTGTTGGGCAGTAACCTCAAAATAGAAAAACCGCTCCGACACTCTTTGGGAGATAATCAATGTGGCTCCGCTCTTTGCCTCAAGAGGCTCGTGTGTAACTACATCAAAAAGAGAAGGGTACTTCCCAAGATTTTCTTTATAAAGAGGGCTACTCTCAGAAGGATTGTGCACAACGACTAATTGGACACCTTTTTCTAAGAGTGAAGCTAAAGACCTCCCACGTTCACGAAGTGATTCCAGATCTTCACTTATTCTTAGAGGACTCGTCTCTTTGGGAGTGTGAACGATGCGGAGCACACAACATTCAGAAGGGGAAGCAACATCAATGCAGCGAATTCGACCGCGGCCTGAATGCTTGCAGCAAAAACCCTATCGGGAGTAGTGATCTCATTAAAACCAGGCAGCTCATCTCCAACGGAAAGCGTGGCAGGATATGCACAAAACTTGGGCAAAACAGAAGGCACAGTAACAGCCTCTGTAACATTTCCAAACCGACGCTATCTCTTGGAAAACTGAAAGCTCTTACGTGCCTTCTTCCTACTGTATTTCTTTCTCTCAACTACACGAGGATCTCTAACCAAGAAGCCACTCTCTTTTAGGGTGCCCCTGAAACAAGGATTGAAATTTTGAAGAGCCCGGCTAAGACCAAGTCGCAGTGCACCGGTTTGCCCTGAAATTCCACCACCCTTGACAGTAGCAAAAACATCAAACTTTCCCGCGACATCACAGACACGCAACGGGAGATACACATCCTGGCAGAGATACTGGTGCTTAAGATAAGACATAAGATCAGACTTTCCGTTTACACAGAAGCTCCCCGTACCAGCCTTAACCCAAACTCTAGCAACAGACGCCTTCCTGCGTCCTGTACCATACGCACGGCCCTGTCTATCCACAACCGGCACTCTCTTTACCTGAGATTCACCATCAAGCATAGTTACCTTCTATTTTTTCTATTTAACGACGCAAAATCCACAACGCTCGGTTTTTGAGCCCCATGCTTGTGCTCAGGACCAGCATAAACATAGAGATTCTTAAACCTTCTACGTGCCATCGGGCCATCGTCTAGCATCCTCTTAACAGCAAGCTTGACAACTTCACAAGGCTTTTTTCCACCAAGCAGTTTGGCCGGAGTTGTACTCTTGATCCCACCAGGATATCCGGTATGCCTATAATAAACCTTATCGGACATCTTAGAACCGGAAAACTTAACCTTAGAGGCATTCACAACAATTACGTTATCCCCACAGTCCATATGTGGAGTATATGTAGGCTTGGTCTTGCCCCGCAAGACAGTAGAAATAAAAGCAGCAAGCCTTCCAACAACGGCGTCTGTTGCATCCACAACAACCCACTGCTTTTCTATCTGCGCTTGCTTTAAAAAAAACGTACTCATAGGGGTGATTCTAATATCACGTAGAATGCCAGTCAACTAGCAGCTTGTATACTATCTTTATACTCGTTTCTCTAGTCGAAGTCTGACTCCTCGTCAAGAAGAGAGTCTAACAGCCCTGGAAGAAATACCCTCTCATCGCTTCTACTTGATTCGGGGGAATTGTTGTTAAAAGCCGCTGAATAGGTACGCAAGGAAGCAAAAACTTCATCTGGAATAACCGCATTAACGGCACTGTCCAGATAGTTAAGTGCACCAAAACTCTTAGCACTTTTTAACCATACGGGAAGATAATACCCAGGCTCTCGCGAAGCATCTTCTATCTCATCCCCGTTCAGGGCATAGTAGAAGACGTTGATCATAGCAAACAACAAATAGCAATACGCAATCCCCCGAAGAACACCAAAAAAACCGCCCAATACTCTATCTGCAGGCCCCAATCTCACAGGAGCAATAAGATACATAACCCAGCCATTTATAAGGCCCAGAATAACAAAACTAGTGATAAAAACAGATATCCCTGAAAGCGGAGCAACTATCGGCCCAGGTTTGACGTCAAACAACTCGAGAAAGACATTGGCATTATGATAAGTGAACATCACAGAGATAATGATAACAGCAGCACTGAAAACTTCCTTAATTGCACCCCTCAGTACACCAACGAGAACTGTGAGAAGGAAGACAAATAACAATACTAGATCGAACATTTAGGACACTTTACGCTTCCTCTGGCTCAGAAAAATACAAGAAAATAGTAAAAAAGCTGTAGCGTATACGACCCACTTTGGCATCTGCGGTCGTGACACCATAATTTGTACAATCTTCATAGAGGTATCAAATGTGGCACATTGAGCTGTTGCATTGTGATCGACTGATACAACATTCAGCATACGGTCCTC
The DNA here is from genome assembly GCF_001593535.1 of Neorickettsia sp. 179522. NCBI lineage: Bacteria > Pseudomonadati > Pseudomonadota > Alphaproteobacteria > Rickettsiales > Anaplasmataceae > Neorickettsia > Neorickettsia sp. 179522. Next base: position 743,246 of record NZ_LNGI01000001.1, read on the forward strand.
ATCATATGCGGCTACTACTCCACAGGAACGAAGCTTTTGTTCTATTGTACCGTCGACACCACTCTGTATTGTGACCTTTTTCACTTCAGGGCTGCCAAAAAAACTTCGTTCTTGCAGCACAACCCTAATCCTTTTAGAGTCACTGGATCTTTCTAAGATATGTTCATTCATTTCGAGTGGCAGGTATTCCGGTGTGACAAGATTAACAAAAATGGAAGGAGCTAAAAGAGCGATTCCCACGAAGAAAAGTATAACCGACTCGTAAAACTTGCTCCTGATGAGGAAGTAACCTTGTGATCCCGCCGTTACGGATATTATTCCCAGTATGCAGAAAACAACAACCTGGAACAAATCCAAAGGACCTGAAAGGTTAAATCCTAAGATTTGAGGGTCTAAGACAAACAAAAATGGAAGTAACATGGTCCTAATGTTGTATAAAAACGCCTGCACTCCCGTCATGATTGCGTTGCCACCCGCTATGGCTGCAGCTGCGTACGAGGCTAAACCGACCGGGGGTGTAACATCAGCCATGAGACCAAAATAGAAGACAAATAAGTGAACCGAAAATAGTGTAAGTACTATCCCACTCTTATTTGTCACATACATCAATACAGGGACCATCAAAGTTGAAACAATGATGTAGCATGCTGTAGTAGGCATCCCCATTCCCAAGACTATACACATTACTGCTGTAAGAAACAGGGTTAGTAAAAGGTTCCCATTAGAAACAACATCTAGTACGGCACCAATTTTCAACCCTATGCCTGTCAAAGAAACCGAACCAACAATTATGCCTGCTGCTGCAGTTGCAACTGCCACCACTGTCATGTTCTTTGAACTCATTATCATTGCATTAATGCAGTTAACGAAACCAACACGCATCGCAGAATAAAACCCACACCTACGCTCAAGAGCATTTACAATGATTTCTTTCGTAAGTAACTCAAAAAATAGAAAAAGTATCGTCCAATAAGCAGAAAGCGCCGGAGACATTCGCTCCACAAGAAGACACCACACCAGAATGATCAGAGGTAAAAAGTGATGTAAGCCCGTTTTTAACTTAAAGGCCACACTAGATTTATCAACATCTGGCGCCTTGCTCAGCCTGTATTGGCACCACAGGAGAAAAACGTACACTAATCCACACAACCCACCCATGACAAGCGTAACGTAAGGACCGGCAATCCTCTTCAGACCTGAGAAATGTAGAAACCCCTCTATAAGGATGTAGAGACCCGAAACAAGAACCGCAATGGATGCACAAACAAGCAACAAATACCAAATCATGGTATGGAGCTTCATCCTCTTGGCATCTGGAATAACTTGAGGCATGGTATCAAGCTTACAGGCTTCAATGTGAACAATATATAGAAGCGCTATATACGTTAAAATCGCGGGTAAAAAGGCATGTTTGACAACTTCGATATAGGGAATAGAAAGGTACTCTGCCATCAGAAACGCAGCAGCTCCCATTACTGGAGGCATAATTTGACCATTTATCCCAGCAGAAACTTCTATAGCAGCAGCCTTTTCAGCGCTGAAGCCCATTTTCTTCATCATAGGAATGGTCAATGAACCAACAGTAATAGTGTTCGCAATTGAAGAACCAGAAATCATCCCCATAAGTCCCGAAGACACTACAGCAGCTTTCGCAGGTCCACCTCTAAATCTGTTTAAAAGTAAAAATGAAAGTTCGATAAAGAAATTCCCTGTACCTGTCTTTTCCAAAAGACCCCCAAAAAGGACATACAAGAAAACAAAGTCTGCAGATACGGAAATAGCTGTTCCAAACACACCCTCGGTAGAAAACCACTGCTGTGAAGCAATTGCTGAGAACATGTAGTTCTTGTGAGCAATAACATCTGGCATAACTTCACCAAATCTAGAATAGAAAAGAAACACCAATACAACAGCCACAACCGCAAAACCTACTGTTCTACGTGTAGCCTCGAGGAGAGCACATATTCCACATGCAGCAATCAGCAGATCAATTATCGTTGGAATTCCAAGTCTCAGTGCAATTTGCCTGTAAAAGACCACTAGATATAAACACGCACATATACCTATGGAGCTCAGCAACCAGTCCGCAAGAGGGATGTATCTCTTCTCTGAAGTCGAGAAAGCTGGGAACATCGACAAAGATAAGAAAAGCCCAAATGCAAGGTGTAAAGCACGCACTTGAAAATCGTTGAAAATGAAAGCATTTGAACCAATATAATTCGCCAGATGGAACTGTAGAGGAGACGCAACCCAAAGTTGAAAAAATGCCCAAGCTAGCGCCACACAAGAAATGACCATGTACAACAATGTACCCTTTGGTGGGCGAGAACCAAGCTCAGACTCGGTCAGATGTTCATAATCTTCCTTTCGAACCATAAAACTCTATCAAGAAAAAGAGAGGCTGCATGCTTATACAGATGCAGCATAATTTGTGGAAGCAAACTCCCAATTAAGCAATTGACCTAGAAATGCCGCTACATAATCGGGCCTACGATTCTGATAATCTAGGTAATAAGCATGCTCCCATACATCAATCACAAGCAATGGAGACAAACCCTCCACAGTTAATGGCGTTTCAGCGTTAGATGTTTTGAGAACCACCAGTTTATCTTTCAACTTATCGAAAGCTAGCCATGCCCATCCGCTACCAAACTGACCGATAGCAGCAAGACCAAGCTGTTCCTTTAATGCGTCGAGACTACCAAAATCTCGCACGACCTGTCCCATAAAAGCATCATCCGGTTGAGGTTTATGCAATGGAGAGCACATGGAGTTCCAGTAGAATGAGTGGTTCCAAACTTGTGCAGCGTTATTGAAAATCCCTTCACAACCTTCTCTTCCATAACTTTTTTTTATGATATCAACCAACCCGTACCCGTGATTGAGTTCGTTATTGACCAACAGCTCATTTAGCTTATTTACATAACCTGAATGATGCTTATCATAATGAAAACTCAAAGTCTTCTCAGAGATGAGTGGCTCCAGAGCATCTCTATGGTAAGGCAGGTCCGGTAATATAACTGTCATTGCAGATACCATCAATTAACAAAGCAGGATACTACCACTTTGGAACATATTTTGCAAAACTTGGCACAATGTGCGATGAAATAGACAATCTGGTTCTGTGGCAATTTTTAGGCTGGCAAACTGATAATGCGTCGACCTAGATAAGCTAATTTTTTCGCGTGTAGCATATTTGGAAGGCAACTCATGAATGTCATGTCCGTTGACTCATCGGGGGAGTTTAATTTTTCTGTGGCAATCGTAGAAGATGGTGAGATAACTTCCTCTAAGGCAATCGAGGGCAGATTTTCCGAGCATTTTTTTCCGTTTCTTTTCTCTCTAGAAAGGAAGACCTTCGAGGAGATTGACTTATTCGCTGTAAATACGGGACCAGGAAGCTACACTGGCATCAGAGCAGCAATAGCAGCTCTCCAAGGGCTGTCAATTTTCTCGAGTAAGAAGCTTATAGGTCTCAATGCTTTCTCGGTTGTGCTTGATAAATTCGAGAGGAACAATAAGGAAAGGATGAAAAACTGGAACACGATTGCAATAGTACTACGTGGGTACAACGACTCATTTTGTTATCTTAAAGAGCTCAAAAGAAATTTTGAGGAACATGCGAAAATTGTCAGAATAGACCGAAAAGATTTGGGAAAGATTAGTTCAGACATTTTACTAACCAACATCCCTGGTTGCGGACATATTTGTGAGGTCTCTGCGGAAGATTTAGCTCTACTGGCACTTCAGCAGAAAGATTTCAAAAATGAATTCCACCCCGTCGTTCCACTCTACATATAACCAAGATCATCAATTTTTATGCCTGTCTCCAAACCAATACAGGTTGCTATAGCTTCACTGACCATTTTCGCGATTTTCTTCGGCGCAGGGAATCTCATCTACCCAACATTCGTTGGCCTAGAAACAAAAGGTAACTTCATGTATGGATTTCTTGGGTTTGCATCTACAGGGATCTTCTTACCACTATTGGGACTAATAAGTATGATCAAGATAGGATGCAAAACAGATGAATTTTTCGCCTTAGCAGGAAAAAGAGTCAGTACGATATTGGTAGTTTTAATACTGCTATTGTTGGGACCACTTGGTGGGATCCCTAGATGCATCATAGTTTCTTTCGAAGCACTCAAAATTATGAGCAGTAGTATTCGTTTCATTCATTTTAACCTTCTTTTCGGCACACTGACGTTTCTGCTTGTCCTACGTGAAAGTGAAGTTGTGCGGATCGTTGGTAAGTGGCTTACACCGGCATTGATACTGGGAATACTGGTGATAGTAATCGCTGGGATCTCATCAAATCAGGTAATGTCGGACGCTACCCTTACTGGATTTTCTTCGTTTACATTTGCAGCCCTCGAAGGCTACCAAACAATGGATGCCTGCGCGGCGATTTTTTTCGCAAAAATCATACTGGATCACTTCAAAAAGGAAGTACCAGAAAGTGATGTTTTAAATTATTCTTTACTCTCCTCGATATTCGGCTTTTTCCTTTTAGGAATTGTATACGCGGCACTGCTTTTCCTGGGCGCGAAGTATGCCATCGCTCTTAACGAAATACCAAAGGCAAACTTGTTCAATTCTCTAACATGTTTGGTTGTGGGTAAAGCGTCATCAGTGGTAGTGGCATTTACCGTCTTTTTTGCTTGTCTTACAACTGTGATTGCATTAGTACAATTAGTATCAAAATGGCTCACAGAGCGCGCCGGCATCGACTTTAAACTATCTGTTTGCGGAACTGTCATTTGTAGCATGATTTCTGCTTCGTTCGGATTTCAGACTTTGACAACCCTTCTGATAAGTATTTTGAGCTTACTGTATCCTGCCCTTATTGTGCTTATCTTGTGTAATTTAGCTTCTGGCTATTGTCAGCACATGCGTAGATATTCGCCTATGATCTTTTGGCTTGCGGCAGCAATCAGCATATATATGGGTGCAGGACTATGAAGTGAACAAAGGGGATAAGAAATATCGAAGACGACGCTTGATATTTCACCACAGGAGGTATTATTATAACGCCTACCAATGACTTCGACAATGGGTGGCCTTTGCGCACCGGAAAGCAAACTACCTTTCCTGTAGTAGGGGAGATACCTTTGTCGTTTTATATGTGATTTTGCGTTTTTAGGTAAACATATGGGAAATATTCTTCCGTGGCTGATAGCGACTTTATTCTTCATGTACCAGTACATACTTCGTGTTCTGCCGAATGTAATAGTTGATGACATAATGACGAAGTTTGACATTTCGCCTGCCACCCTAGGACAAGTGAGTGGGCTCTATTATATTGCATACACTCTGCTTCACATACCAGTGGGAATGATCCTGGACCGTGTGGGTGCTAGGATGGTGATTTTTGTTGGGGCTTTGTTAGTGGTCATCGGAATGTTACCTCTGGTTTATACTTCGTCTATAGAGCTCTTGATTGTGGGAAGGTTGATTCTAGGCGGAGCGTCTTCAATTGGCATACTAGGCCTACTAAAAGTCGTCAGGGATCTTTTTGCGCAAGAAAATTTCTCCTTCGTCTTGGGAAGCTCAGTATCCATTGCGTTAGTAGGAGCGATGTATGGCGGCCACCCATTGCATTACTGTATACAAACGTTTGGGTGGTATAGCACCTTTTCCGTGCTTTTGATGGTGGGCCTCGTTATTGCAGTTTCTGCGTACATCTTTATTCCTGCAAGAGAAAAGCAGCGCAGTGAGAATACAGCCACAAAGGCATTGTCAGAGCTTTTTTCGTTCAAGAAGTGGTTGGTTATTTCATTGATAGGTGGGTTGATGATAGGTCCTGTGGAAGGCTTCGCCGACAATTGGGCCACCAAGTTCTTTGCCGTCGTTTATCCTAGCATTACGCCTTCAATGGCAGCCTTTCTGCCATCGTTAATACTGCTAGGGATAGCAGTGGGGTCACCAATCATAGGGCTGATAGTTGCACGTTTCAACAACTATTATTCGATCCTCACCTTCTGCGGATGTGTGATGCTATTAGGTTTCCAGTTGTTGTTCTACGCCCAATTATCACTCAACTTGGTATCCGCTGTGCTGTTCGTAGTGGGTGTAGCTTGCTGCTACCAAACATTAATAATACACCTTGCTTCTTGCATGGTACCAAAAAACTGTGCAGGAACTGCTGCAGCATGTGCCAATATGATAATGATGGCTTTTGGGTATTTCTTTCACTCAACAATAAGCATTGTGATTGGAAGTAGCGTAGCAGATCCCGACAGAATTATAGCAGGGCTTTCAGTTATCACGTATTGCTTAGCAATTGCGGTCCTAGCGTTACCCCTCTTCTGGAGGTTTTGCGTAAAGAATAAAAATCCGCTCTTAGACTAAAAGAGCGGATTAACGGCTGTCGTACAGGCATATCTCTGTTTCCGGATACATGGGTTTGAGGTCCATTCTTCTTGCGGTTTCAAAGATCGCAAGAAGGATTTCCTGTCGAGTTGAGGAGAACTCCGTCCAAACCCTTGCTTTTGTGTACGCGATCAACCTAATTGCAACCACTGCACTTCCTATCTTACTCACATTAAAAGTTGCCTTAAATTGTTGATTGAGCAGTTCATTGTTCTCAAGAAACGAAGCCACTTCCTTTGTAAATTGCGGAATTATTGCACTATCACGAAATTCAAATTTCAGGACTTCATCGATACGCCTTGCAAGAACTTCACTCTCATTTTGAATAACGATTGTTGAGAAAATCGCATTTGGAATATACATGGGTTTTTTTTCAAGTGTAATGACTCGAGTAAAACGCCAAGTGATCTTGTCAACTACCCCCATGATATTCCTGTCACTCGAATAAATGAGATCCCCGACTTTAAATGGCCGATCCAAAAGAATCGTTACAAATCCAAAAAAACTTGAAAATAAATCCTTTGAAGCCAAACCAAGAACAACACCACCTATACTACCAACAGCCAAAATTCCACTGATATTGATGTTGAGTTTGTCCAGTATCATCAAGCCTAACACCAACAGCAGCGCACTTTTTGTGACCGTTGTAAGAACATTAATCACAAAAGAATAATTCTCTTCCTTTAGTGCGTAATGGTTCTCAACAGTTTTGATTATTCGAATAAATACCCAACCGATACATCCAATAAGTGCAACTTCTAGTGTCATGCATAAAGCCCAGAATTTCTCGTAAATGGTGCTACTCTTCAGAGAGAGCAAAAGACCACCTACAATCATCGAAATGAGCAGAGGGTATCTAATATTTTTAAGAAGGCGGAAAAAAAGATGCTGTTCCGAACTTGATTGAATTTTAAAACGGATCAAAGCATCACAAAGTAAAATTGCCAATACCGCCCCTAAGGCAATAAAAATACCACCATACGTCTCAACAAAATTACCCATCAATCCTATATACCCAATAGACAATGCTTCTCCCATATTGACACCCTCTCTACACGTGTAATACTATCACCACTGGGGTGTGTAAGGCTACAACGTGTGCGTTACTGCTTACTCTTCCCGTTGTTTTTGGGGGTGTAGCTCAGTTGGTTAGAGTGCCGGTCTGTCACGCCGGAGGTCGCGAGTTCGAGTCTCGTCATCCCCGCCATTTTGAGAACCCCGGTTTCATAGGTTTGTTTAGGACGCTTTTCCTAGAAACAGGGTGTGACAAACAAGAAACTGTGATGACATGAACAAATTAAGTGCGTGCTTGTGCTGTGTTCGCCCGTACATGGTTTTATTCATTGGTTTTATTCATTAATCGATGTCTGATCTTCCTATCAAGAAAGACCTTTTGTGCGCATACCGAATTATCGGGTATCTTGGTATGGATGATCTCACCTACACTCACATCACTGTCCGCCCAGAAAATGCAGATTTCTTCTACATAGCAAAGTTTGGTGTTCTTTTTAATCAGGTCACTTTCGATGATTTGATCAAAGTCAGCTTGGACGGCGAAATTCTCGAGGGAGAAGAGGTCATATACAATAAAACAGCTTACACGATACACGGCTCCGTATATAGCAGCCGTAGTGATGTGAACGCTGTATACCATCTGCACACACAGGCAAGTATTGCGGTCTCTGTTATGGAGTGTGGACTCTTACCACTTTCCCAATTTGCGATGCCCTTTTTTGAGAACATCTCCTATTACAACTATGACTCTCTTGCTTTGGATAAAGCGACTCAAGGAGCGGATCTAGTGAATAGCCTAGGTTCTTACAAAGCAATGCTAATGCGTTCACATGGTTTGCTAACGTGCGGTAGTGACCTGCAAGAGGCTCTTTTCTATACCAGATTTCTAGAACAAGCTTGTAGAACCCAAGTTGCAATTCTTTCCACAAGACAGAAATACATACTTCCAGGATCGGATGTATGTAGAAAGGCAAGGCAGGATATGCTTACATTTGAGGAGAGATTGGGCGAACGCGATTGGAAAGCTCTCTCGAAGTTATTTGAAAAGACGATCTGATCTATTGAGTCTATGTCTGCAGTCCTAGGATTTTCAAGGAAATTTCCGGTAAAGATAGTACGAGCCGAAGGGATATATCTTTTCGACTCCAATGGGAAACAGTATTGCGACTTCACAAGTGGTATTGCGACCGTCAACTTTGGGCATTGCAATGAGTACATAAACAAAAAAATCAGTGAGCAAATCCATAAGTTGTGGCACTGTTCGAATATTTTTTCGAGTGAAATCCAAGAACAAACTGCCACAAAACTAATTAATTCAACAAATTTTGGAGACAAAGTTTTCTTTTGCTCGTCTGGTCTAGAAGCAATAGAAGCAGCAGTCAAATTTATAAAACGGTACTTCTATGAATGCGGTGACACAGCTAAAACCGAAATACTGACACTGAAAAATGGCTTTCACGGAAGGAGCGCTACTGGTATTTCAGCTGGTGGCACGGAAGAAGCGCGCCGCGGGTTTGCACCTTTATTAAAGGGATTTACACAGATAGAAGCAAATAACGTAGATGAACTGAAAGCAAAGGTGAATCATAATACAGCGGCAGTCATACTCGAACTTATACAGTCCGAAGGTGGAGTCTATGAAATAACAAATGATTACCTGGAAAATTTGCAGATACTAAGGAAGAAATTTGGATTTCTGTTATGTTTCGATGAAATACAAACAGGCTTCGGGAGAATCGGGCGGCTCTTTCACCATGAAAATCTCGGTATAGAACCAGACTTACTCACATGCGCAAAGGGAATGGGTAACGGGTTTCCTGTAGGGGGATGTATAGTTAACAAAGATATTGCCTCTGTACTTCCACTCGGTACTCATGGAGGAACCTACTCAGGAAACGCACTTGCCATGACCGCTGTCAGTGCAACTCTGGATCTACTAAACAAAGAATTGCTGAGTAATGTGATAAAGATGTCAGAATACCTATCAAGCTCTTTAAGAGAGATCGCAGCACTCCTCCCAGACCAGGTAATAGATATTAGAGGTAGAGGCTTGCTTATGGGAGTAGAGATAGCTCAAACTGTAGATACATGGGATCTGCTGCTGAAATGCTTAAAATCTGGGTTAGCGCTAAATCGTACATCAAAAAGACAGGTCCTGAGGATTCTACCTCCACTGATTGTGGAAAAAAGCAACATAGATTTCGCAGCCGAAGTGCTTTACAAAAACTTGAAAAGTTAGGAAATTGCACCAACGCCTACTAGCAAATCTTACTCTTCTCTATCCAATCAGACAGCTACGATACCTGCCAACAATCCAATATCTTGATAACCCTCGATGGTCTACCGCTGCTGGAACCATAGCTTTCTATTTTTCTCACAACCGGCATTCCCCTAACAACTTGTCCGAAAACAACGTGTCTACCATCCAACCAAGGCGTCTCCACTGTAGTAATAAAAAACTGTGATCCATTCGTATTTGGACCCCGATTAGCCATAGAGACCTTCCCGGGACCAGTATGTTTTATGACAAAGTTTTCATCGGGAAAAACATCATTGTTGTATATCGAGTGACCACCAGTACCATTCCCTTGAGTGAAGTCACCTCCCTGTATCATAAAGGAAGGTATTATTCTATGAAACACAGAGCCCTTATAGCCAAATCCGTTCTCACCTGTACAGAGTTGAAGAAAGTTTTCTGCAGTTCTAGGTACTACATCCGCTGCAAGTTCAATGTCTATCTCACCCAACATTTCCGCGCCAGCACCTATTTCAAGACGTACTACCGGATTAGCGTTCTTCTTTTCCATTTGTTGAACCTTACGAAAACTCACACGCTCGGTATATGATAACACATTCTCTTGAGGCTGCAGCAATACAACAGACGCATACGAGCAACTGACTCCACAAAAAAACAGAACAAACGCAGTAATAGTTGCTATACTGTTCCTCATCATACTCTAGAATTGAAAGTATTATATGGTAGTACTCGCAATTCAATAAAAAGCTATTAATAGAAAATCCAGATCCACAAAACTTATAACACCCGTCTACACACGCGGACTGTAAAATTTGACTATCTTGAGACAGCATTCAGAATGAACCATTCAGAATACCCAAACGCCTGGCAACTTCTCTGTAATACTTACTCACTCCACCTAAATCTCTTCTGAAGCGATCTTTATCCATTTTTTCTTTTGTGCCAGTGTCCCAAAAACGACAAGTATCAGGACTAATTTCATCAATCAAAATAATCTGGTCATCATAGAAACCAAATTCGAGCTTCAGGTCTACAAGTGTGATACCGGCAGAGGACAAAGCGCCACTTAGGAAATCGTTTATCCTCCACGCCATGACTTTTATTTCCTCTATCTCAGATTGTCTGAGCCAATCAAATGAAAGAATGTGATCATCAGTGACCATCGGATCTCCAAGCGAATCACTTTTGTAATATGTCTCTATCAGCGGAGCATCAAGGATCATTCCCTCCTCTAAACCAAGCCTTTTTGCGAGACCACCCGCAACTATATTGCGTACGACGAGTTCAATGGGTATTAATTCAGCTTTTTTGACAAGCTGTTCTCTCATGTTCAGTACCTTTACAAAATGTGTTTTAATTCCGACATTCTGCAGGTTTTGCATGAAGAAGGCTGATATATAGTTATTGATTACTCCCTTACCTGGAATAACAGAATGTTTCTGATTATTATAAGCTGTAACATCATCCTTAAAATGCTGCGTTACAAGGTTAGGATTGTCAGGAAAACTAAACAGTATCTTAGCTTTTCCTTCGTAAATTTTTCGTCTTTCCCTCATTGTCAACCCAACACCCAAAGACCCCAAAAGGTATCAAGATTATAGCATAAAGCAATCTACTTAACGACTTAGGGAAAGTTTATTTTTACTTTGACTACCGGACATGACCTTCAAGTTAGTCCTTCATTTGCGGAATAAACCTTTGATTCGAATCCATACTATTCTCAGAAACGTAAGAAGCAAGATGTGATATATGATTTAGACTGCTTTTAATTCACCTCTCCTTCGTAATCAGAATATAGTGTAGACAAACTTCCATTGTGCACTCAGAATGAAAATGTTGCCTGTAGCTGGTGTTTTAAGCAGCAAAGTTATGTTTAAGGGAATAGTGCAAGCACTAGGTTTAGTAACAGAGTTAACTGTGATGGATAAACAAATTTCCCTTGCAGTTGATGCGAAAGCATTAGCACAGAATGTGGAACTCGGTTCCTCGGTAGCATGTAATGGCGTTTGTCTCACAGTAACTTCTATCACCAATACAGAACTAGAATTCTACATTTCTCAAGAAACATTTAGCAGAACCAACTTTCATGCACTCAAGAAAGGTGCAAAGGTAAACTTGGAAGCTTCCCTTAGGATTGGCGATACACTCGACGGACATTTCGTACAAGGTCATGTTGACGAAACTACTACGATTACCGCCATAGAAAAAGTTGGTGAATCACACGTCTTCACGTTTGCCCTTACGGAAGGAATTTCACCATTTATAACGTATAAGGGTAGCGTCTGTATCGACGGTACCTCCCTCACGGTTAACGGGGTATTCGAAAACGAATTTAGTGTCAACATCATCCCATATACCTGGAGTCACACTATTTTTCACAGCAACAAAGTTGGTGATGAAGTAAATGTAGAAAGCGATTTATTAGCTCGCTATCTAAAGCGATTGCTCGAGCATACCAAACCTGCGGTATAGACCTCTTATATGTGTACGTGATAATGCGGAATCACCACCTATACTTGATTTCTCACCTATTTGAGCTTACTAACTTCGTTCTGTGATGATTCAACTCAGCCGGTGACTTGCGCCATAGTTTTACCATACCTTGACCCGGTTGCCTTTTCTTTTGGCCCTATTACGGTGAGATGGTACGCTTTCGCATATGTTTTTGGTATCATTTACAGTTATCTTTTCATTTCGAAGCACGCGAATCTCACGCACAAGGAGCTAGATAGTCTTTTCTATTACGCCACACTGGGAATAATCTTTGGTGGTAGGCTTGGCTATGTCATTTTTTATAATTCGACCTATTACATCGCAAACCCACTTGAAATACTGATGCTGTGGCGTGGAGGTATGTCGTTTCACGGGGGTCTCCTCGGACTAATGCTAGTGCTGTTTCTTTTCTCGTGTCAGCACTCGTACAAATTTTTCTACCTTACAGATTTAATCACTTCCACTGCAAGTTTAGGCATTTTTCTTGGAAGGCTTGGGAACTTCGTAAATGCCGAACTATATGGTAGACCAACTACCCATAGTTGGGGTGTCATTTTCCCAAATGGTGATGGCCTCCCTAGACACCCAGTACAAATCTATGAGGGATTCTTTGAAGGGTTTCTCCTTTTCCTAGCTACACAACTACTCTTTTTTAAGACACCTATCTTGAAATACCCTGGAATGCTATCCGGAATCTGGCTCACGCTATATGGCTCAACAAGAATAGTTCTAGAGAATTTTAGAGAACCAGATCCTCAAATTGGTTATTTTTTTCATTTTATTACTATGGGACAGGTTCTCTCTTTACCAATGATAGGAATAGGTATCGTAATGATTTTAATCGCTACGAAAGCGTCCAGGGAGGGAGTCCCAGGTAGCTGAGATTCAACAGCACTTGGAGGATAGCTTCTGGGAGTACAGGATTTATGCGTGCTGCACCCTTAAAAAAGACACACAAATACCAAGCAGGATGAAAGCCATTATTTGATGCAACAATGCAATATCAATTGGCACGTGAAAAAGTAACGTTAGAACACCGAAAAACATCTGCAGCAACACCATCGATGCTATCAGAAAAACCCTAGCGCGAAAGGTCCGATCACGAAAGAATGAAATTATAAGATATATAAGACACACCAAGGTCAACAAGAAACCATTCATTCTGTGCAAAAACTGCACAAAAACCGGATCATCGAACCACTTTAAACTTACTTCATTAAATATCTCAGCAGGAAAAAATTCTCCATTCATTAGAGGAAATGTATTGCATACAAGACCAGCTTTCAGCCCAGCTACAAGGCCTCCAAATACAATCTGCATACTCAAGAGAAACATAAGTGAGTATCCAACTAGCTTCCACTCGAAGATTGCTCCTTTAACTACTGTCGGCAACAGGAATTCGTAGACCAACACTACGAAAAGTAAAGATGCACAAAAAAGATGCAAAGCAAGTCTATAATGGCTAACGGCTGGCACATCCAATAAACCACTTTTGACCATGTACCAACCAACAAACCCTTGCACCAGTCCCAAGATTAAAACAAGGCCCAGCCTCAATTGGGACCCCCTACATAGGTTACCCACAACAAAGAAATAAACCAAACCTGTCACGAAAACTAATCCCAGTACTCTCCCAACAAGCCGATGAAAATATTCTACCAAGTAAATGAACTGAAACTCGGCATAAGAAATCGAAAAGTGACGTACTCTATACTCGGGAGTATTTTTGTACTTATCGAACTCTTTTTGCCATGCACTCTTGCTAAGTGGGGGAATCACTCCAGTTACTGGCTTCCATTCAGTAATCGATAATCCAGACTCAGTTAATCGCGTGAAACCACCAATTGACACCATAGACAAGATCAGAATTATACAGACAGCAAGCCATGTTCTATAAGACATTGCAATCACACTCTTTAACAACCCCAATACGGCAATGATCACATAAAACTATGCAATGAAAAAGTTCGTCCATACAAACACTTAAAGATGAGCAAGCTTTCAAAACTAAATCTGATAAAAAACGGATAAGTAGTTTTAGTTGGATTAATGAAGGCGTTGAAACCATCCATGAATCCATAGTAGAATCTACGCTGTTGTGTTCCTGCTGTTGGAGCTAGAAATGAAAAGGACTTATCAACCAAGTAAAATAGTACGTAAAAGACGGCATGGATTTAGAGCCCGCATGGCAAGCAAAAGTGGCAGAGCTATAATCAACAATAGGAGAAGAAAAGGTAGGCACGTCTTGTGCGCTTAAGAGGGGTTAGAACTCTTTCTGGCAGGGCGTTTCGGTACTATCAATGTCACAGTTTCGGCTGCCGTTCTGGAAGTGTTTTGCTCCTTATATCGCGCGAGGTAACTGTGGAGCCTATGGTAGGGTTTATAGTGACGAAAAAGGTTGGTTCTGCGGTTAAACGGAATAAGGTTCGTAGGAGACTGCGTGCATTGCTTCCTTTTCTTGTTTCCATGAAAAAGCTGCTGAACCGTGCTTATATATTTATCCCCTCGCCCGCGTCTGTGTTTTCCGATTTTTCAGCAATAAGGAGGGACGTTTTGTCTTGTCTAGAAAGAGCAAATCGTTCACGCTCGCTATGATGCTTTTCGTTTTTGTATTTGTTTTTTGCTACGTTCTGTCGTGTCTCCGAAACCGCAGGGGTCCTTTCACTACTCTAGCGGTATTTGCCATTACTTTCTACAGATATGCAATATCACCGTCAAAACCACGATGCTGCATATACGAGCATACTTGTTCAGAGTATGCATTGGAAATGTTGAAAACACATCCCTTGCCAAAAGCTATGTTCTTCTCTCTCAAGCGTCTTCTAAGCTGCCACCCTTTTGCGCACCCTAAACTCCAACAAGAATGCACAAGGAAGACTTTTAATAAGCACCTTTCTAAGTAGAGCTATTAGGTACTAGTCACTGGTCTCTTCCTCAGTTTCGGTAACCTGGCCTGGCAATTTCCGTCCTTTACGTTTTCTCCTGGACTTCTTGGCTTCCTCTTCTCCCGGAATAACACTACGCATAGGGTCTTCATATGCACTTTGTTTATCTAGAACATTTTTTACAACGGAGAAAACACCTGCCGTATCTTGAGTGGTGTTAGAAAATGCAGAAGCAGTCTCTACTTTATCTGGACCCTGTGCAGTATCTGGCTGCACATCACTGTGTGATGCTGACTCGAGAGATGCTTCACTAGCACTTGTATCTTGAGACAATTCTCTCGAAATGTCAGAAGTACTACTTTCCTCTCCCATTGGAGCACTAGATGTCTCTTCGACAATGGTGCGAGATGTTAATTCTGGAGATGCTTCACCAGTACTGACAGACCCAGGGGTCTCCAACGAAATATCAGAAGCCGTGTTTTCGAATTCGATCTCGCTATATGAAGGAGGTAATGAATTAGGATGACGTGGCAGATTCTCACTAGCTTCTGAACTCTCATTCATCGAAGGACCACCCTCAGCAGAAGCGGAGAAATGAGCATCTAAGTCTTTGTGCTCTTTAGTATCACTCGTATATTCCGGTAGTTTCTCACGTTGAATGCCAAGATAGTAATCATGGATTTTTTCCCGTTCACAGACGTAGAGTTTACGTAAACCACCAAAAAGACTTTCCTCCTTTTCTCCAACAAAATATTTATCCGACATATGTTTAAGACCACCAAAAAGCATTCTTATTCCTGGTGAATCACTTAAATCTCTAGTACCCACAATAGATACAAGGTGGTACCCCATAAGAGCCTGTGTATAGTGAATTTGCCTAAAGGCTTTTTTCTCATAATAGTGGTCACTGAGTTCCGAATTCACACCTAAGAGATAACTTGTGCCCTTAATAACACCGCTAGAAACATCACCAACAGTGGAGAGTACTTTCATTGTTGTCTCACCTAAGTTTGTCTCGTTTAATTTGGCTGCAACCTTCTCGCCAATATAACCTCTAAGAGAGGCAATATCATTTATGCCGCTGCGTACTCTACTAAGTACAGGAAGTTTGTCGGCAAGGGCACCTACCATCATTTTCCCAGCTCTGTAGAGTCCCCCTATGCCATCCTGAGCAGCATAAGCACCACCTATCACAGCTTGGAACGGTGATGCACCAACAAGCGATGCTCCTATAGACTGACAAAGATCCCTCATATGGAACATAATCACTGAAAGGAGCAACAACACAAATACCTCAGCCATATCAAGCAGTCCAGAATCAGATTCTCTTATCTGCTCTATCCGCTCCCAATCCCCTCCTTTTCCCGCAAAACCCGCGACTCCACAATTAACATCGCTAATTTGTGGATCATAGAATGGATAATCAACAAATCTACAACCTTTTTTCTCGTAATGAGGTGGTATATCAATCACTTTTGCACCACCAGTAAACTCAACGCGTTTACTGTCCCACATATGATCCATAGTGAGCGGTAGAAATCTCTGCCCGGGCGTCCAAGCATAAACAGAAACATTAAATGGAAAAATCCAGAACTTGTTGCAACAGACTGTGTAACCCGTGTTTCTATAAAATTGGTCCTTTATCATCGCTGAAAACAGCGAAACTACAGTGAAGATCATTATCGCTTGGAAACAGAAACTCAGTGCCTGGGTAAACCAGTTATCGAAAGTATGTTTAAGCTGCCCAAATAGCATCCCTAAAAACAAGATCGGCATTAAGACAATTAGCACCGATATTCCAACAAGGGCGGTTAGATAAACAACAAACGCATATGCGACAAGTACAACGTAGATTACCAGTATAAAGAAAAGGATTAACCACCAAAAAACTCCCAATGGATACGCAAGTAGGATCGCCTTAACTTTTGTCGAAACAAGCATTTTGAACAAAAGATTCACGGTGTCATCAAGAAAGGCAAAAGGTTGATCCGGCTGGTAACCAGCACCAGTATGAGAATTCACTACTGCTATGACTTCGTTTAGTCCATCTATAAACAGACGGAACAAATTGTTGTAGAAGAAATCCCAGCTACTTGGAGAAATTAGCTGAAGAATAACTGCCATTTTTAAAACTTTTATCAGTAACTCACTTGGCGGACTATCAGACATTCCCATAAGAAACCTAAGACCCGTGAGAACAATCATCAGAACTATTAGCGCCTTGACTAACGAAACATAGTCGTTATTGGATGTAATAGCTTTGTATATTACCTCATTCTGTCCGGTAAGAAGCTTTTGTAGCGTGGAACGCACACCCTCAAAAAACTTCGCAGTATTTTTTGGGTCAACAACTCCTGTACGAAATTCTAGAGAATAACCACCTATGTTATTCTGATAGAAGACATCCATAAGTTTGTAATAGATTCTCCAACCGGGCTTCAGCTTCAAATGCGTGCAATCGCTTGTAAAGATCGACTCTATACGAATATCATCCCCACTATATGCAACATGCATCGTCGGAGAGGATGGGGTTGCAATAGATGCAAAAGTAGCATTAGGATTCGGATCACCAGGGCGGTGAAAAAGTAAATACAATCCATACCCCTTTTCTAATATGCATCCAGACTGGGAAAATTTAGGATCTATTTTTACACCATTGATTAAGCAGCCTGTTGTAATATCCGTCATTTGTGTCGGTAAGTAGGTGCAGGATTGGTGTGGAAAATTTCTCCTAAATTCCTCACTTGCTCCTTTTAGAGCCTCGTAGTCAATATCCCCACAACGGAACACCTTTTGCATTTCATCTTTAGAAAAGTTGAGTGCACTACGTACAGGTATGAATAGCCACCGTCCCTCCACATTCAAAGTGATTGGCTCACCTGAAGTAACATAACCGGAATCCTCCCAGCGCATTATCTGCTTGCCTGCAGTATTGCTCTCTAAACCAAGCATTTCTGCATCGGACTTGAGAAGTATGCTAGCACGCTCAATTAACGCGGAAGCGCTTGACTTAGGTATACCAAAATCGTCTGCCGCTATACATCTTGGACACGCATTTTCACATTTCTCACAGCCAGATAGTAAAAACAGCCCAAGTATGAGTATAAAAACACGCTTTAAAGCATTCGGACAATATCGCGCTATAGCACTACTCACTTCCACTACCCTAATCTTTTTCATCGTCACCTACCTGACCCTGGGTATGAATTCCATCACCTGATTCATCAGCCTCTTCATGAGAGTTTTTGCTCTCCCCTGTTGACAAACCTTGTGAACTATCTCCTCTGGTCTCTCCTCCAGGAGCACCTGCTAGGCTATAAGGATCCTGAGGACGCACATCATCTATTTCAGCATAAATATCCTCTTCATCAGAAGGACCGCCTTGGTATATAGGATTAGCTACGCTTCCTTCTCCGCTCTCTCCTCCAGGAGCACCTGCTAGGCTATAAGTTCCTTCTCCACTTGCTAGGCTATAAGGACCCTGAGGACGCACATCATCTATTTCAGCATAAATATCCTCTTCATCAGAAGGACCGCCTTGGTATATAGGATTAGCTACGCTTCCTTCTCCGCTCTCTCCTCCAGGAGCACCTGCTAGGCTATAAGTTCCTTCTCCACTTGCAAGACTATAAGGATCCTGAGGACGCACACCACCTCTCTCAGCATGAATATGCTCTCCATCAGAAGGACCGCCTTGGTATATAGGATTAGCTACGCTTCCTTCTCCGCTCTCTCCTCCAGGAGCACCTGCTAGGCTATAAGTTCCTTCTCCAGGAGCACCTGCAAGACCATCGACGCCGTGACTGCCTCTTGTATCGGCCTGCACTCCATCACCCTTAATGGGAACATTGGACGATCCTTCATTGTTCGAAGATACCGACTTCATATTCGAATCTTTGGAAGAACCATCTAAAGGAATACGCTCAGCTTTCTTCAGTGGGTCGTCTTTACTTGAAGGCACTTTTTTAGCATCTTCAGCAACTTCCAACGTAATACTGCGGCGGCTACGAGGATTTGCTCTAATTGCTTGTCCTATTTCGGACTGAGTTGCATCATCCAAACCGGCAACGGATAACATAGCTTGATATGCAGCATGACCTGCATCAGACGGACTACCACCGCCTGTAACACCAGTATAGCCCATCATGGTACCTGTAATCATATCCACCATGGAATCCGTTATTTTCAGGAAGCTCTTCATAGAGTGAGCCACCAAAAGAAAAACAACCACTGAAACCAATGACACAGGAAGACCTAAGAAGCCAGATTTCGCAGTACCTGGAATGAGAAAACGGTCCATACCACCCATTCCAGCATCAAATCCTATAGGTACAAGCGAACTAATAATGCACAAATCACTTCCAAATATATCTGTGGAAACAATACAACTAGGGCAGACACCAAAATTATTTACTTCGTATAGCGTCGCCATCATTACTGCGTTTAATAATGCGAGGGTTCCAAAAATAAAAATTGGGCGCAGAGCAAAAGAAATTAACATCTTGAGCCAACCCTCAAATAAAGGTTTCGTCCTTTGGAAAATCAAAAAAGCGATAAAGACAGGTGCCAACAAAAATAGTAAACCTGTCGCAATCAATATCATGAGATAGATCACCATTGCCTCGATGATGCAACTGAAAAAGAGAAATATACCCCACAATATGATTGACATGATAAACCAACCGGCAGGACCTGAAAGAAAAAGGGCCAGCATCCTTAACCAAAACTGGTTTGTTATTATCACACCAACGGTTCTATCCAGGAATTCAAAGGTGCTGTCTGGAGAATATTTCCCACTCAGGCTGCCAGTGAAATAGTAGATGAGCTCATTAGAAGAGTTAACAAACAGATCAAAAATTGTTTCGCCAAAGAACTTCCAGCTGTAATCGCTCACTAAGAGCAAAATGAATGCTATCTTCGTCACTCGCAGAATAACATCCGACCTTGGATCTCTGATTATCCCAAGTAGAAATGACAACCCATAAGTGACTAGATAAAGCACTATCAAGGCTTGGACAGCAGGTGCAATTCTCCCGACAATTGCATTGTAAATTTGTACTATCACTCCTGTCGCTTCAGGTTTACCATATGGATTTTTTTCACCCTTCCCATAAAAAAGTTTTACGATCGCGTGATAGATCGTGTTAAAAGGACCGGAAAAGTTTGGATACCACCGTTCTTGCACTATACTGACTGTATATTTATTATCCTCACTAGGAAGGTATTTCCCGGTTTTGACCGCTTTCACCAAACTACTATCAATTGCCCCTGCTATACCAAAATAGACCTTTCCACTCCCGTTGAAAGAAAGGCTGTAAGTACTTGGATCTATGTTTTGCGGATTAACGACTGCCCTTTTAGGAGCATCAATACTGAAGCGAAGTTCATGTGCATTTGGACTCGGATCACCGGGTGCAATACTTGGAGGACCATCACCAATATAAACATAAAGCCTCTCCCCGTTTTGATACGAGCAACTTTTTCGAACTCTTACACGGTAACCCGAGTATATGTCATTTTTTGAAGAACTTTCCTTACCTGCAATCCCAAGGAGTAGCGGACTTCCACCACTTATACTGCGCGGAATGGTAAACCACGTATTCAACTCTAACGATGGTATAGCTCCACCGTACTCATCAATATTCATGCATTGTTTTACCCTACCACTGTAGAGAGATGTTTCTTTCGTACCGATGTTATAAATACACAACTGAGCTTCATCTTCACTTTGCAGTAGTGACGACTTATCTTTAACAGCAGCTTTACCTATTTTAGCAACAAGTAGATCGGCCCATGCTTTTTCCAAGTCTGATTCGTTCCTTCTGCGTGCACGGAAGCAAGGATTTAAAGCATCAAAATCATCATCATATCTAATGCTATAGATTCCATCTTTATATGTACCGTCCGAAACGAAATTTCCACACATTTTATTTACCTTGTACGTCTCGAACCTCTTAAGCTTCGCTCTATCTTTTTGCGAAGTACAAGAATCCTTGTACTTGTACTCCCAATTTACCTTCTTTCCTCCACGAATTTCTTCAGGGTCAACCTGACTCTTGAACCCAACATCGCAAAAGTCTTTATCAGATAAAATATGTGGAACAATGACCCGCATATCGACCGCAGCCGCTTCTATCCATTTGGCATTACTATTTCCAACTATGACTCTGTTGCTTCTCGGCGTATAGCCGTTTCCAACAAGAGATGCATTCAACAACTCCCCCTTAAACGAAGGAGGAAGAAAGATTTGTAACTCATACGCACCTCTATGTATAAGGACCTGTCCACCAGCCTTGCATATAGTACCTGGATCCACATCATCTCCAGAAACAAGTTGTATCTTTTTTCCTTTCACGTCCTTAAAATCTTCGTCGTTATACCAGGAAAACCCGAGTGGTATATTGTCGCAATCCACTAGATCGACGCTGACTACTGGTACCAACTCAAAGAGCACCTTGTCTCCCGGTGAAACTTCTAGGTAAGTATCGACATAATACCTTTGTGAAGTTGTCGACGATTGCTCACATAGAGGTTCCTTATTCTTAATGTCCAAAAGGTTTGATGGATTATGTATGCCTCCAGGAGCACCATTAGCACAAAATCTATTACTTACCTCGATCACTTGACAATTCCATTCAGGACACATTTCAAATTCCTTTCTATTGAAAAGTTTCCCACATAGATCTATGTCACCAATGACACCAAAGGGTACCTCTTCACCTTCTCCAATTTTGATGCCCGAATCTACCCACAATGTACTAGGTTTAGAGGGATCCATACCTTCCAGGTAGGCAGGCACAATGACGTTTGTAAAGTTTGCATTTACACCATCACCAGGATAGATGCACCCTATGTCACAAGCACTTAAAAGAAGCAATAAGCCCAGAACTACTCTACGCATGAATACTCCATTATCTACTACGTTTTGGTGGCTTCTCAGGCTCATCTTTCTCCTGATCGAGTTCTTTAATATGTCTCATGTGTGCTTTTTGATACTGTGTTTGAGCATCTTGGCCTACAATTGCTTTCATACTATCCATGAATTGCTCTGCAGGAACCGTCGCGTCAGATGCAATCGCACCAAAAATTGAACTAGAAAGAATTGCAGCTCTTGAAGTGAAGGCGACAACTGCGTTACTAATCACAATGAACGACACCACTAAACTTATGCCTACTGGCATCCCACCTGCATTTTGCGCAACCATTATTCCTCCGGTATCGTATGAAGTTGGCAAATACACGGCAAGTAGGCAGAACCTGAACAGCACAAAATCTGGTTCAATTACACATCTAGGACAAATCTGGAAATCGAAAAGTGCGTGAATTATTCCCAACCCAACTTCTGTTAACACCGCAAATGCGGCAAATGTGATAATAGGGGTCACGGCCACTTGTGCCAAATTTTTTATCCAGTTATCAAAAATGGATTTTGTCCTCTTAAAGAAAATCATAGCGAGAAAGATCGGTGCAAAACATAGAAGCATCGCCACCATCACAATCGACATGACGTACGCAACAATGATTTTAAGCATGGCCATGAAAATCTGTATTAGGCCAACAAGTATCAATAAGAAATACAAGATCCCTAAACCACCGGAAAACAAAAAACTAAAGATCCTGAGCCAATTCTCTTGCGTGCTAAAAGGAGCAAGCACTTTATCAAGAAACGCAAAATCTACCCCATTCATACTGCCCGAAAAGTAATTGATTAACTGCCCAGAGCCTTCTACAAAGAGTTGAAACAAATTCTCATTAAAAAATTTCCAGCTATTGGGACCGAAAAGAACCGCAACTATACCAAGCTTTACAAGTAGGATCACCAAATCAACGTGAGGCGTCCTAACAAGGCCAAATAAGAAGGCTAAACCATAGATAACGATGTAAAGTACGATAGAAGCTTGCACTGCGGTTGTGAGCGTACTTCCTGCTACTGCTTTATAGACACTCCCTACCGCACCAGCAACATCGTCACCCTCGCTGAACCTGCCGTATTCATCGACTGTCTTGCCGTATAAAATCCTTATTATTTTACTCTTTATACTGTTAGTTGCTTTACTAAAAAATTTTGTACCATCTTGTCGCTTAAGGACATAATGTACTGATATGTAACCACGGCTTCCAGCCTTTTGATCTCCTCGTTGATCTACTATTCCCACGTATACAGACCCATTTCTATCTATTAGATTGGCAGAGTTTGGCACTAAAAAGGCACCACCCTCACCATGAACTGAGGGTTCAAAATTGGGCTCTTGATCAGAGGTATACACCTTCACTTCATCAAAACCAGAAACATTGCATTTCCTGCTTACTTTGAGTTTAAAAATAGCATTTTGCACAACATTCGGATCATTAGAACCGAACTGTAGTCTCATTCCCCTGGAGGACTTCGAAGATACCCTAAAGAATTTATTCAATGAAACGGTCGTGCGGTCAGAAAAATAACCCCCCCTTGCAATGCTACAAAGATTTGGAATACTCGCGTTATTTCCACACAAATAAGAAAATTGCCCATTATCATCCTTCAAATAGAGATGAAGCCACCGCAAAACAAAATCCTCACGCTCAAATTCAACCAAGGCCTCCTTGCTTTCTATAAATTTTCCGTATCTCGCTTCTATAAGCCTTTTACAGTACCCATGGAGAACAATCCCAGGGACTCTCACCCTTAGATCTTCTATCTCTCTGCTATACTGCTCTG
Organism: Neorickettsia sp. 179522; assembly: GCF_001593535.1. Taxonomy (NCBI): domain Bacteria; kingdom Pseudomonadati; phylum Pseudomonadota; class Alphaproteobacteria; order Rickettsiales; family Anaplasmataceae; genus Neorickettsia; species Neorickettsia sp. 179522. The sequence continues at coordinate 766,965 of NZ_LNGI01000001.1, forward strand.
AATTTTCTCCAAAAACTACGGCTCTACAGAAATCGGCTGTGTAAATCGACTCATCTATACGGCTACCCATGCTGTAAACAACCTTAAACTTGTCTAAAGAACCTTTACTATTAATCGCCAGATTAATCCCTGGTGCAAAAAGACCTCCATAGGGTTCCCCTCTATGCTTCATACATTCCTGATAATTTCCCGGGTAGATTCTTGCATCTTTACCTGCACAAATATCATTATTAATTAGGCCAGATTCCAGAGCGGGCCTCAAACCTACTGAAACTTCATCACCCTCAACGAGTTCGAGATCGATCTCAGCTTTGCCATCTGGAAACTTAAGATCCACTGATCTGCAACTAGGAGTATCACAGAGATTCTCACCATCTTCGCTCAAGCAACTATCAGGACAAGGAGGATGACAAAGCGAATAATCCTCAGATTTCTCAAATCTATATTCAAATATATCGCCCCTTTCCAGATTGATACCTAAGTTAACCCAGCGAGTCTTAGCACCAGGGACTTCTCCTTCACCAACGCCCATATACTCAAGACAATTTCTATTACCCACATCACCTGGATTGGCACAGATTCGCAAAGTACCTTCTCTAATATCATTAGAGCTAGCACCAGAAATACAGTCCCCGGCACATCCAGATAAACAAAGAAGGAGCAACAAACAAGCAAGAGAAAACCCTCTACTAGACACAGTAAACCCACCAACTCTGAACCTGACTTTCGTCAGCATCTTGTATACTGTTTGCTTAACCTGCGCCACCTGCACCACCTGCACCAGCTGCACCACCTGCACCTTGAACTGTTTGTTGAATACCAGCACTCTTCGATCTCGGAAGTGATTCCCCAAGTTTGTTGCCTATGTTCTTTCCTCCTGAAACCAGGGTACTTGCAGCATTAAACGAAACAGCAGCAAGTTTTCTTGCCATAACCTGAGGACTACTGACATGTCTTGAAAGATCTGCCCGGAAGTTACCAACAAGCTCTGCCGCCAAACCACCTAAAATACCAAGGAAGTGGAAAAACAAAAACAGCATTAAAGCCATCATGCCCAGCTTTATCCATAAAGCACTAGTGGCCGAAGCATCACTCGCGACCGTAGTGACATACACACCAAAAAGTAGCGGCTTCTCAGTAAGTGACATCTCCTGAATTACACATGCGAGAACTGCTGAACTCCTCAATTCTCCGTCTGCATTCTTCTCTTTACATTGATTTGGATTCGCAAGCTTATAGCTGTAGTAACTCCGGACACCATCCAACTTGGAGATCCGCTGGAAGGTTAAATCATCAAAGAAAAGCTTATCAAAGACAGAAAAAACAAGCGCTAAAAATCCGAATAGAACTATAGGATACAGCGAGTAAGCCATAACCTCTTTCAACCAGCCTTCGAAGAAAGGTTTCGTTACCTGGAACAAAATCATCGGAATAAAAATCGGAGAAAAAAGTATAAGTATCGTAAGCGCGATTATTGCCAGTATAAAAAGATGAACTATCCACAGGATAATGAGGAACATCAGTATCACATACATTAGGACCAATAACGCAATTACCATCTGTCCTGCAAAAAAGAATGCCAAGATCAATACGGGTACTATGAATATCCCCGCGCCAAGTGCACTTATCGCACCAGCTGTCATGACAGTCGCTACACCCCCACCTGCAACAGTCGGATTAGCAAGAGCACTACCCAAGTAAAATGCCACCCTACAATCCAACTTATCCCAAAGAGTCATATAGGAGAGATTTTTCAATTCCAACTTCGAGAATATCGGCAATTCGCCACCACTTGCTGGTTTCAGTGAAGAGCAACTTAATACACCTGTATTAATAAACTTCCTCAATTCAGCGAAGTTCCTCTTATGACCTGACTTGACAAAAGCCTCGAAACACGCCCTTTCTTCAGAGGAAAAAGCCTTCGTAACTACGAGCTCATTGTACTCGGATGAATCGAAGTTACACACATCTTTTTTTCCTCCTCCACTATAGACGATATCTGCCAGACCGGTAGAGAGTGTTAGCAATCTATCATAGTAGACGATCATTCCATCACCTATCGTGAAATAAGCAATCGCAGCAATTTTAAGGACAAATATCGTCCACTCTTGTATACCGCTTACACCACCACTTAACAGTTTGAAGCCAAATAGCAGAATCGCGAGGACCAGCACAGCCTCTACGGCAGTCTTCAACTTTTTCTGTGCAATAACCAAGAAACCATCATTTTCTCCATTTCTACAGTCCGATACTAAAATATTCCTCAAGGATTCCCTGAGACACTGAACCACCAAAGATGTCATTGGGAACTGGGCCTTAGCAATCAAACCGGTCACACCATAACACGCATTACTTATGTAACAATTGAAACAACCTGAGTTATCGTAACTTAACACCCTAGAAAGATCTTCAGGATCATAGATCGGCTTTGATTTGATGCACATAGGCGCAGGATCGACAGGATCCCTCAAATGACAGCCAACTTTCGCTCTTCTAGAAAATGTGACATAGCCACAAAGCTTGGATCCATCGTACTCAGCGGAAAAAACGTAAGGACCTATTCTCCTACTTTCCATGTGCTTAAGTGTTACACACTGTATGGAGCGCACACTTACTTTTCTTTTCATGTCCAGAAGGGTGTCCAAACTTTGGATTTTGTTCTCGCCACCTAACACACCCAGGTTAATTGCAGTGAAATTGCTTTCCCTGCTGTCCAATTGAGTTTCCTGCCCCGTTCTGGAGATATAACCCCAATCAAAAGGCTCCCTGTAACATATTTCAATGTACCTTCCGTTCTCTGCTCTGTTGCGTGGCCAAGCATATGTGCAACCCTTTGCATTACTATTGATTTCATTAGTCTCTTTCTGCTCGCAATAGGCCATTTTCTCCTCTGAACAGACTTCAGCTCCTGTATTCTCATCCTGACAGTATTTGTAATATCCAGCACGCGTCCTAAGAACCGGGTTTCTAACAAATGACCAAAGGCAGCCCACCAGCTGCATGGCCGAAACTACCGCAGCAGCGATCAATCCAAGACCAATAGCGACCATGATTCCACCACTACCAGCAATGATTATTATTCCAGCTACAATACCGGCAATTAGACCTATGAGTGCAAAAGCTACATCAGTTCCACATTCGGGATAAGATGCTTCACCTGGCATTACTTTTGGCAGAGCAATTTCTTCCGCATGCGCGTAAGAAAAAAAGAATCCGCTTTTAAGAAGTAATATATTGTTATCCAAAAGGTTAAGTGCAAAGAGTAAAAGTAACCCTCTAAGAAAAAGCTTCATTACTGACCTAACTCCCTCACTTTCTCATAAAAAATTGGAAGCCATTTCACTGGTTCCTCACCATACTCTTCCATAATGCGGTGCAAGAGCAGCACCGTATCCGCGCGTCCAGACAAGACTGATATAATATCTTCCATTCCAGCAAGGTTGATCCGCGCTATAACAGCGCTCATAGCCTGCTTTATCAAGAAAAACCGCGTAGCTGGATCTGTATGCTTGATGAGCGTGTACTCGCGCTCGCTAAGCATAAACACAGATCTATAAACCTCTGTTGCTTTAAGGTTCGGCAAAAAAATCTGCGTTGCTGTTTGTTGGACCAGAGTGTCACTTATCGCACTCTTACTTGCATCCTCTACACTTTGGGTAGCGAATATGACAAACGTATTTAGCTTCCTAAGAACCTTCAGCCAGTCCTTAATTGTGGGCGCAAAAACCGGATTATCTATAAGAGCCCAAGCCTCATCTAACACAATCATGGAGGGAGAGCCATCCAATGAGATGCTTATTCTATGGAACAAATATCGCAAAACAGGTGCGAGCGCCGCGCTATCTCTAAGAAGGTGTCCCATTTCAAAACCAAATACACTGGCCTTCGAAAAATCAAGACAATCTTCCTGATTATCAAAAAGTGTTGCATGCGAACCATTTCCATACCACATTAGTAGGCGAGTAGCCAAACTATTGTCACCTTCCAATCCAAAAAACGCAGAAAGATTGCTTAGAGTTCTATCCGCTTTGTCTAACTTAAAATTACCTGCCACAGCATCATTGAGCATCGCAATATCCGCTGCAGTGAACTTATCTCCATTTACGGAAGCTAGAAGCTTTAACCACTCTGTCAGGAAGGTTCTATTCTCGTGTGTATCGTCAAGTTGAAGAGGATTAAAGTCACTCTTACTCCTTGGCTCTATCACTGTGTAGACACCACCTAGTGCACGAATAAAAATCTCAGCACCCCTATCCTTGTCAAAAAAAAACATCCGCGGCCTGAACTTCATGCTCTGTGCACATAAAAAGTTGAGCAAGACAGTCTTACCTGCACCCGTCGGGCCAATTATTAGTGTATGCCCAACATCTTTACAGTGGAAATTGAAGTAAAATGGCGTACCCGAAGCAGTATCAAAAACAGTGATCGCATCTCCCCAGTGATTACCCTCCATCTTCCCAAATGGATAATTGTGCTGCGATGCAAAACCTGCCAAATTCAGTGTACTTATTGTTGCTTTTCTAACTATATAATCAAAATTTCCAGGTAACTGCGCCCAAAAAGCAGGTTCCAGATTTATCTTTTCACGGACAGCATACACACCTGCATTTGTCAGCTCGGATTCAACCAGTGACAGTGCATTCTCAAGTCCTTTTTCAGTTTTTTCACGGCAAAGTATGGTCAAATGATGCAACCCAAACGCAATTCGACCACTCATAGCATCATCGAGAGCTCTAGTTATTTCAGCAACTTGCGAAATAGCTTTATCTTGAGTTTGTAACATTCGACTCTGCTGAACCTGCATCTTACTGATTGCAACCTGTCTATGTACAAACTGAAATGTCTGAGTGATAACAAGTTCATATGGGACTTGCAGAAAATTGTCGAGCATTCCAGCTGATGTGTTCTGCCCATATTCCTTCAGACTTATAATCCCAGCATACTCACTTCTAGACGGTGTGACTATCTCTATCGACTTTCGTCCAAAATACATCCTACAACCACAAAGAGCCTCATCCAGTCGGTTGTAAGGAAGAACAAGATCTGACTGTGTTACACCACAATTGGCAATCCTAGAGAGAAAAGTTAAAACTTCGGAGTATGTGACATTGCCAACTTTTTTCAATCCAAGGAGATGTGGTGTGTTATTCCTCAAGCTTATCAAAAGCTTGTTTGTCATTTCCTCCAATTCTTCATGGGCAATTTTCAGATCGGCGATACGACCTTCTTTTGTATCCTTACGAGTTACCTTTCTGTACAAATCGTTAAAGAACTCAACCTTTCTATCGTTGCGTCTCACGACTGTTATGTATAACTCGTTCACAAAAGAGCTTTTGTCTCCATGTTTCTGGCGCCACCTTTTTCTGACATAGTCAGCAAAATAGTTAGGTATCTTGTTAGAAAAGAAAGCACGAGCTTGACTTCCTTCTCTCCTACGGATTAAGTGGAAACTAAGGGCAAAATGACCAGAAGAGACGCTTTTGAAAAGCTGATTTCTTAGTGCCTTATGGATGTCTACATCTTCATCATCGGCGGTCTCGAAGGGGTAACCCACCAGCCTTATAACCTTGAGCATAGAGTGGTCCTTAAGGAGGACGGTGCTAGAATCTAAGTGATCCTTATATGGTATAAAATTCCGAGCATGATACTCGGAAGAAGCAACTTTAGCTTTGTAGTTCTTAAAAATGGAGAAATCGAACATCCTTAGAGCACATCATAAGAGTTAGCATTATGGTAAAGACGATTTTTACACCTCATGCATTTCTGATTCCTTACTAGAAAAAGCTCCAAAAAGAGGGGCTCGTTAAAACAGATAAGATATCCTATTCCGTGTATGACCGGCATGAAAAAAAGCATGATGAAAAGATTTTTTGTTAGTATATACCCAAGCAACGAGACAATCAGATTCATTGCACTGAAAGTGAAACTCACACCTAGGAACATTGCCGGACGCGTAAGACCCTTAAAGAGCGGATCAAGACCCAAACTACCTACACCCATACTTCACAATCCCGCTATCAACTCATGACATCATGGATACACCGCACCCATTCAGATACACATTATTACCTAATCGTTAAGTATTTCCCAACATAACTATCACAACACTACTCTTGTAAAATACTCAAACCCAAGAATCCCTGTCACCACAACCAGCTACACGGATCCTGGTCGGACAAATTCTAGCCACGACCACACAGAAAATCTATATCTAGTAGCAAAAGTGGCGCTCTTTGTTAACAGATAAACAAGGCACTCCAGAGCAGATCAGTGATGCATCTTATTTATCCTATTCCTAGAATATAAAGCAATTCTTTATCCAAACCGATTTTGATGCTGCCATAGTGTGTAGTATGCACCTTTCATTGCAAGAAGCGTGGAATGAGTCCCCCTTTCAACCACCTCACCACAAGCGAGAACTAGGATTTCGTCTGCGTAAACCACTGTAGACAATCTGTGCGCAATAATCAAAGACGTACAATCTTTCCCAGCGTTCATAATGCTCTCTTTAATTGCGGATTCTGTTTTGCTATCAAGCGAAGAGCTAGCTTCGTCGAATACAAGAATTTTTGCATCCTTTTTGAGTAACATACGTGCAATAGCAACCCTTTGTTTTTCACCACCAGAAAGTTTGAGACCTCTTTCTCCGACGACAGTCTGATACTGTTCCTTTGTACGGGTAATGAACTCGTGAACACTTGCAAGGTTCGCAACTCTGATTACATCATCTAACTTTGTATTTTGCGGATCAGAATATGCAATATTGTTGAAGATGGTATCATTAAATAAGGTAATATCCTGTGGAACAACACCGATATACCGTTGAAAAGTCTCAGGTCTCAAAGTACTGAGGTCCTGGCCATCTATTAGGACTTGGCCTTTGGATGGAGAATAAAACCCAAATAACAATTTCGATATTGTTGACTTACCAGCACCGCTCTTTCCAACTATCGCAAGAGTTTTCCCACGCTCCATGCGAAAAGAGAGATTCCTTAGAACTTGGCGATCATCAGAATATCCAAAGCTCACATCTTTGAATTCAACCACTCCTTCCTTGAATACAAACTCAGAGCTCCGGTTTTGCACGTTGTCATGACATCCTTTTGATAACAACTCTCTAACTGAATCTACATCTAGGTAAGCAAGACGCATTTCTCTATACGCAAAACCAAGATTTCCCAGAGGAATGTAAAGCTGCAAAAGGTATGTATTAACTAGAGCAAAATCACCAATCGTCGCAGTATTGGCAAGAATATCAAGAATAACTGCAAGATTTATTCCAACTAACCCAAGAGCAATGATTAGCGCCTGGCCAACATTGAGAACGGACAAGCTCCTCCTGTTTTTTACCGCAAGTTCCGCATAGCCTTTGAGAAAATTGGAATAGCAAGTGGCTTCGTAGCTTTGGTTATTGAAATATTTGACAGTTTCATAATTTATCAGACTATCAACTGCTTTGGATGCAGCTTTCGTTTCAGCTAGCTTCATTTCCTTTATACAGCCAGTCCGCCACTGTGTGATTAAGATCGTGTAAACACAATAGAGAGCCAATGTCAGAAAAAGCAGCACAAAGTAGTAGTACGGATAGAAAAGAAAAACAAGTATGCAAACAAAGATCGTTTCAAGGAAAGTTGGAAATATACTGAAAGTTGCAAATCTCAAGAATGTTTCGATTGCCTTTACACCGCGTTCCATTACTTTAGATACTTCACCCATTTTCCTACTTAAATGGAACCTCATCCCCATATACTGGAGGTGAGAAAAGGTTTCTAAAGCTAATGTTTTAGCAGCATTTTGTTCAACTGAAACAAAACATATCTCCTTTAGCTCATTCAAAATTTGAGATAGAAACCTTACTCCTGCATAAGCGAAGACAACTAAAATAACTGATCCAATAGAAAAATTCTGTACCGAGTCAAATTTCTCGATTGCATCAAAAAGGAATTTATAAATGAATGGTACCAGACTGCTGCTTATCTTCGCCAAACAGAGAAACCCACATGCTGAAACAAGAGCAAAGCGTAACCTAATTGAACTCTTGCGCCACAATAAGTCAAAAATTAATGATAACGTTGTCATGTCTATCATGTAACGCGGTTTAAATACCAAAATATCGGTAACCTGATACCGCGGATGTATCCAGTCTAGACCTACGTGCTAGCACATTTAGAAGTGAATACCAAGTCTGCTTTCACTACACTAGTCTCCAAGTAACATTCTACAACAGGTCAATTTGTGGAGGATCTTCTGGTAGAAAACAAAACTCTGTTTCAAGAAGACATACTTCCTCAAAGAATTTGTTCGCCTCTTTTTTCCCGTGCTCCATAAGCTCACGACGAACTTCTTCGCTAAGATCAAGATCAAAAGTGCTCAACACCCTACCGTTTGAACTAACAAAGTTTGTATCGATGCTCATCTCCCCAGCAAAATTAGGATGATGATACCTAGGCTGAGCAGTCCTACCAGCATCAAAGATATACATCAGATATCCAAGGAGATCATTATACTCAGCAGGCCCAGAAAGCACTTGAGAGAAGTCCAGCTCTCCGATTCTCTTAGAGATTACACCAGGATGCATATCGTTGAACAACTGCATCATGAAGAGCAAATCTTTATGCGTCCACAAAGTCTGTTCCTCACCACACATACCTATGTGAATAGCAAGCGTCTCCTTATTGTAGTCTGCGTCTGGATCAGAAAGAAATTGAGGTTGATCAAAAAGCCAAAGTGGGTAATTGTCCAACAGACCTCCGTCAACTAAAAGTTCCCCATTTGGTCCACGGCATGGAACAAAGTAAAACGGATAAGAAGCAGAAGCCCTTACAGCATCCACAACACTGTAATCCGGTGTATCCTCCCAGGAATATTGAACAAGTTTTTTGTTCGTAACATCTGTGGCAAAGACATAAAGATCCTTAAATCCAAGATCGTGCATTTCAGCAAAGGTAACGCTGGAGGTACCACACTTTTTCTCTAGTAGGCTGCACAACTGCCCAAGCAATTTCTCCCCGGTATATCTACCATACTCTTCAAAAAACCTGTTGGTCTGTTCAGGCAGACACACTGCCTCTGCTTCTTCTGCAAAAGGGACCTTAAGGAAAAAATCTCTTATCTCCTCTACGCTCATGTCCATCGCTGTGAGAAGACCCAACACAGCTCCCGATGAAACACCCGCAACCCGTTCTATGGAATCTAGGACACCATGTTCTTCTAGTGCTTCCATAGCTCCAACACTATAAAGAACCTTTACACCACCACCTTTAAAAACCAAATTTCTATACGGCATAGTATCACTGCACTTTCAGATATACAGAAGAAAAACACTTTTATCCGCCAGAAGCGAACAAATGAAATAATGATCCGATGCAACTAGCTTAGACAAATTCTTTCAAGCTCTAAGGACCTAAAAGCAATTCAGACGGATTTTGCACCGCAAACTAGAGCTGTAGTGTAACATATTTTGTTATACAATTTTATCGAATCATGAGTTGATAGGTATCGTTATTGTAAATAACTTTACATTTGATCTACACAGCGCATATAATCCTTGTGTTCATATGCGCCGTTCTGTGTATGCAGCTTTGTTGCTACCACAGGTTTATGATCATGCGCAGTCGTATTGTTCAACTTTGTTTTAGAAAATGGGATCGGGATGTTATGGACGTTCGTCCGGCTATGTTAAAATGAGGAACCCGCTAGAACCAAGAAGAAGGTTTGAATGGCTTCCTACTGCCCTGCTTGGCTTCCTGGTACAGGTAGCGCTGCAAAGCATTATCACCTTGGCAATAATGAAATACCTTCATGATTCTGCCGTCCTATATGAACTCATAGCGAGTACCTTGGATCAACTCTACTTATCTCAACGTTCGAACCCACTGGCACAGTTCCTTTTTTGGAACAAGGGGTACCTGCTTAGTAGTAGCAGGTCTTTTTTCACCAAAGCAATCCTTGTCAGTATGATTACTACATTCCTTATCATCGGAGGTTTTATCGTTTTAACCGCCTATGAAGTAGCAGGTGTACTTGAACGGAGAAAGAATGTTGTCGAAGGGCAATCAGAGCAAAAAAGGAAAAGGAAGTCTGTCTTAAAAGCAGCACAGTTTACTCTTGGATTCACACTTGGAACTCTCTTGGCTGTCACTATATTACTCATACCGTTTTTTCTACTACCTAGCAAAAGACCCGAAAGTATTTTGAACTTTGCACTAAAGTTCTACAATATTCGTAATAATCCCCTAGCCGAGATTCTCAAAGGCATAGTTAAAGAAACTTTCAAGGATGACGTCCTTTTCGAGAAATACACTGTACAAATAGAATCTTGCCTTTTGGGAGTATTCTTCTCCTCAATAGCTCTTTTTTGCATAGTTCTAACTTTTCTGCTCGTATCCGCGCTAAAAGAAATGAGGGCGAACAGCGTGAATGAAGAAAGTCCTTCGCAAGAATCGGAGAGTGCTACTTCTGTTTCTTTGGAAAATCTTTCCACCTCTCAGCCTCTCTGTGCTGTCTAATCCGCTTTGAAAGTGCAGAACATGCATAATCAACTCATCCACCATTGAAAGTGCTTTCTTCGTAGGCTATTTTCGAGCTTAAGAAATTTAACAGGAAGAGTGGAGAAAAAAAGCATAACAACCAGCTTTGGAAAAATAGTATACCTAGACTGGAACTGTAAGGGTAAACTTGGACCTGTAATTTGTATCCACGGTATTAACAGGAATAAACGTGACTTTGATTATCTGGCCAAAACATTAGCAGAAAGCGATTTTAGGGTCATAGCTATTGATGTGCCAGGTAGAGGAGAAAGCGAATACATGCAACCAGAGCTGTATACATATGAGAATTACCAAAAAATTCTTTTGGAATTTATAAACAGATTGGCTCCACAGAAATGCATTTTAGTAGGAACATCAATGGGGGGAATAATATCAATGATGTTAGCGTCTACTATTCCTCAAAAAATCGAAGCACTTGTTATAAATGACATAGGACCATATACAGACTTCTCGGCAATGATGGTATTAAGCAAATATCTCTGCATGTACCCAACTTTTTCATCACTTGACGAGGCAGAAAAATTCTTAAGAGTAATGTTAAAACCACTTGGCCTGCGCAAAGAAGAACATTGGCAACATGTACTGCATTATTCATTCAGAAATACCAAGGAAGGAAAATATGTATTGGACTTTGACCCAGAAATTTTTAGAAACCACAAGGAAAAAATAACTGGATCCAGAGATTTATGGGAAATATGGCACAATATTAACCAAAATATTCCAATACTTGCACTGAGAGGAGAACTTTCACGTATGTTATCAGAAGAAACATTTACTAAAATGGCTCAGTCGCACCAGAAAATTTCGTGTCTAGAATACGCTGGTATAGGACATGCACCCTCACTCATGGATCACAAACAGTTAGAAGACATCAAATCTTGGTTACTCGCAAATAGTTCGGAAAAGCAAAAACAAAATTAGAGTCTCCCGAACACACAAACTTCAGAACCCATTGATACACACCTTTTATCTTTGTTGATAAGAAATATCTTTATGATATATTGCCCTTTTGGAATGAGAAATCGGCCTTACCCTTTATGAATATTTCCAGACCTGCGATCTGGGCTTTACTGCTCGCTCTTCTCTTTGGTGATTCCGCTAACGCATTTCCTGTGAAGTCGGGTGCTAGATTTTATGCCGGTGCTAATTACAGTGCTTTTGTAGCCGGCAAAATCAGTGGAGAAGATCTACGCACAGAAAAAAGAAAACTTCTCACTGTAACTAAGGATAGACTTATGGACAGTACACTCGAGAGTTTCGGTGGTAAAATCGGATTCACTGTGTCGGGCATTAGTATAGAGGCAGAGTGCCTGTATGGACGCACCACCTCTTCGTCTTTAGTTCCTCAAACTAGCGACCCCACAAGCAAAACTGAGACCACTCCAACTAGTGATAAGAATTTTAACGCGGAAGGTGTATATCTGTTGGGGATCCTCAATACCAACCTAGAATTCTCTGGGGTAACTCTATTAAGTCCTTATGTAGGCGTTGGCATTGGTAGCGGCAGTATACTCACCGAAGGAGATGACGGTAGTTACGGGTTCCCTCTTGTAACACAATTAAGAATGGGACTAAAGTCGGATCTTGAACTGTTCTCAGTGGCAATAAAACCATATTTTGGGTACAGGTTAATGTTAATTTCAAGCCTATGTGCAAAAAAATTCACTGATGTCCCAGCAATAGTTACAGACCATCTAGATCCAAATCTAGGCATTGTTGACAAGGTGAAAGGATCAGTGAACAAGATTCGTGAGATGAGTCATGTTTCTCACAATATTGAGGCGGGTGTAGTATTTCATGCGCGCTAGTACAACTTAGATTAAAGTGACCGCAAATACTCTCTCATACTGTGTTCTTGCGTATGAGATCTTCTGGGCTCCGTTTCTAGAGAAAATGGTAAGCTCAGCGTTAGGAAAAACTAACATCTAACCTCACACTATAAATTCCTCCTTGCTCTGAGATTTCGGAATTAAGCAAGATTTCTCAAATTTTATACACTCAAATTCTGAAAAAAGATTATTTTTTATGCTATTTTAAATAGTTAATTGAGATTAATACGAAAAAAAGTAATATTTTTTTTTACAAAATTAGGTTAGTTCTTTGCATTTTACTGAACCATCGGGGGTTTATAAATGATTGATAACCGTTTTTTGAAAAGTGCTGCATGTCTTTGTTTGCTTGCTCTAGCCCCCGCATACGAAGCCAAAGCTACAGATCCTGAAACCCCAAACTCAGAAATTGGACTTTATGGAAGGGTCTTCAATATAACAAAGCTCTCTGGAGAGAGTAATTTCATGGATACTGGGCTTGCAGCGATAAATGCCTGGAATGACTCTCATTCGAGCAAACCAGATGGCTATCTCAATGGTACTGTGGTGAGAGAATTCAGACCTACACATGCGTTCAACATGATGGGTGTCGGTCTAGCAGTTGGCTACCATATCGAACAGGCAAGAATAGAATTTGAAGTCCTGATAAACGGTGCAGGTAAACTTGCTGAAAGAGCAGAAGAAACTTTCTACGGTGTCGCAGATGTACCATCCAATCTACCAACGGGGACAGATAAGGATAAAAAATTAGACGGTATACAATTTGTGCCCGTCGGACCTATGCAATTCACGGATTTCAGTTACAAGGCCGGCTTATTGAATGTATACCACGACTTCAGTGCCGGTAAGGTACTAAACATGTTTGTAGGAGGCGGTATCGGATTTGCTAAGGTCAAGTACAAATTATCCGAAGCACAAGAGCTAGTGAGTACACCTTTTGTTGCACAGGGTAAAGTCGGTCTTTCTTTCGATGTTGATTATCTAAAGAAGGCTGGCGTAGTACCTTATTTAGGATATACCGCACGCTACTTCGCGGAAACAGGAACTAAAGAACCAGTAACAGGTTTGGGTGTGATAAGATCCAAATCATCTAGTGGTGGTCTCATAACATCCCTCTTTCGTGACTATGAGGTAGAGACAAGCCCAGTAGCAGGTGTAAACTTTGCGCCTGTGGCAAAACACATACTTCATAACTTAGAGGTAGGCTTTACATTCTTGCTCGATGCGTAATGCATTACTTACTCACACCGGAAGATAGATTTCCAAGAAAGTCTATCTTCCTTCATGTAGATTAGTGTATTTCAAGGGGAAATTTCCGTTATGTCGGATGTATACTACAAAATGGAATCGCCACAAGAACGCTGCTCGCGACTTCTTTGTTTTGTCCGATTTAAGACTTATTTTTTGACACTTTTTTGTGGATTCACCTAAATCTGATATGTTCTCGAGTGGGTAAGCATATCAAATCGATTGGGCGATTTTGAACTCAGAAAATCAAAAAGATCTACTTCAAAGGCCCTTGACGATGGACTTCTTGGAGGGCATGATATAGACTTTCCCTATGAAACTTCAAAGAGGTGAACTAAATGATAAATAGAAAGTTCCTAGTGAGTGCTGCCCTTGTGGGTGTCCTTGCGTGCGCATCTCCTTCTTATGGGCAGAGTGGTGCGGAGGATTTTGTTGACGAAGCAGATGTATTTTACGCTAAAGTCGGTTATGCTCCTGGCATGATCCAAGAAACTGAATGGAGTGGTAGCGCCTATGCCACTACAGCAGATAAAAAGGCATTCAAACCAAAATATGATTTCGGACTCATGGGTGGATCTGGTGCACTCGGCTACTATTTTGGTGGCATGAGAGTTGAAATCGAAGGTAGTGTACACAAAGTCACTGCTGAAAAAGATACCAAGTTGTCTACAACTCCTGTTGTTGCAGCTACCACTACAACTGGCAGCGGAACTAGTGGTACCACTACAAATAGTGCAAATACTACTGCAACTTATAAAGGTGCAACCTTTATCGGTGGTATGCTTAGTGTAAACTATGACGTTGCTGTTACTGAATACATAAGTCCATACTTTGGTGTAGGTTTTGGTGCACAAAGAGTTGCTCTGGATTTTGAAAAATCTAATTCAGTCACTGCTTATCACCTTGCATCTCAGTTGAAAGCTGGTGTCAATGTGACCGGTTTGGCTTCTGTTGTGCCTTATGCCGGGTATAAATTTACATACCTCAACGAAAGAGAGTATACAGGCGCAAAAGCAGATGATGGTAATACTACCTTTGCACCTAAAGTTGCACACATGGTACACAACTTTGAAGTTGGTGTGATGGTGCCTATGAACGCATAGTTCTTAGTTTCTCTTGCTACAGGGTGGGGTTTTGTACCGCTGATTTTGTGTAGGTGTGCATGTTATTTTTGATTGTTTTACAGTTTGTTGTTGCGGTCTTAATTGTTACATTGGTCCTGTGTCAAAATTCAGGTTCTGGTGTAGCTGGTGCTTTTGCCTCTGGGCGTGGGGCTCTTTTTCCTGTCAGAAGTGCATCTAGTTTGTTTGTTAGGTTTACCTGGGTCCTCTTGTTTATATTTTTCCTGAACACCATCTTTCTGGGAAAATTAAATTTTGCTTCGAACACTGAGATTATAGTAAACGAAGTGGAAGGAGAGTTAGAGAGGGCCCTGGAAGCAGATCATAGGGAATCTGAAAATACTGACTATGCCTCTTCCGAGTAGGGGGTCTTGCGCCTTTATATTTGTCACAGGTGGTGTTTCGTCGTCTGTTGGTAAGGGACTTACGACTTCTGCCATAGCGTCCCTTATGCAGTCTATGGGATTCCGTGTCTGCATCAGGAAAATGGACCCTTACCTCAACGTCGATCCTGGGACCATGAGTCCACTGCAACACGGTGAAGTCTTCGTCACTGAGGATGGTACCGAGGCCGACCTTGATCTTGGTCATTACGAGCGATTCACTGGCATAAATTGCACCCGTCATGATAGCACGACAGCGGGTAGAATATATGTTGACCTCATAGAGCGTGAGCGGAATGGTGAGTATCTTGGTGCAACTGTACAAGTTATACCCCACGTCACAAATCTTATTAAAGACTTTATTTACTCCGGATCTGATCGGTACGATGTGATACTATGTGAGATCGGTGGTACAGTTGGAGATATTGAGGGACAGCCGTTTTTTGAATCCGCAAGGCAGGTTGCGTATGAAGTCGGAAAGGAGAATGTTATATATTTGCATCTTACCCTTGTTCCTTACTTAAAATCCTCTGGTGAGCTTAAAACAAAACCCTCCCAACACTCTGTCAAGGCACTGAACGCATTAGGTATACAGCCCGATTTCTTAATATGCAGAACACAATCTGCACGAATGTCTAGTGCAGATAAAAGGAAAATAGCTCTGTTCTGTAACGTTAAAGAGGGTAACGTTATAGAAGCACAGGATGTCGACAACGTATATGAGATCCCTGTAATGTACAAAGAGCAAGGACTTGATACAAAGATAAGTGCACTTCTTGGACGTGGTCCACTAGAAGCAGACGTGTCTTATTGGAAGAAAGTCGTGCAAGAAACACGATCTCTTGCAAGCAGTACCAAAAGACTTTCTGTGGCGATAATCGGTAAATACTCAGATTTGTGTGATGCCTATATTTCAGTTGATGCTGCTTTGCAGCACGCCGCTTTCGCTGTGGGCGTAAATTTATCCGTCCAGATTATAGACGCACGAGGGGACAACATGTCTGATCTTTCAAAGTTTGACATGATACTCATTCCGGGCGGCTTTGGTAATAACGGAATAGATGGCAAGCTATCAGCGATAACGCACGCAAGGGTTAATAACGTTCCCTTTTTGGGTATTTGCTTTGGTTTCCAGCTGGCAGTTTTAGAGTTTGCAAGAAACGTTGTTGGGATTGAAGGTGCTGATTCAACGGAGTTTAACAAAAATTGTGAAGCGCCGGTGATTTGCTTTTTGGATGAGTGGCACCGTCCAGACTCATCCGTGGAAAGGCGTAGTCAATCCTCACAAATTGGCGGCACGATGCGCCTTGGCAAGTACAACTGTGTTCTAAAGAAGGAGTCGAAAGCTTACGCAATTTACAATGAAACAGAAGTGATTGTAGAACGGCATAGGCATAGATATGAAGCAAATCCGCGTTATCTACCTGCACTAGAAGAAAGAGGTATGTTTTTTTCTGGGTATTCAGAGAAAGATTATAGCATTCCAGAAATCCTTGAACTCAGAGATCACCCATGGTTCTTGGGGGTACAGTTTCACCCAGAATTCAAATCCAGGATATTTCAACCACATCCACTATTTTTGTCATTTGTGAAAGCAGGATTGCTACGCAAGTACAGCTGACAGGGCTCGCGCATACGGCGAACGTGCATTTTAGGCGGATTTATGCTAGAATTAGCAACTAGAGGGAAAGCCACAGTAAGTGGTGGAGGCAACAGGAGTTGAACCTGCGACCTTCTGGGTGCAAACCAGATGCTCTACCAGCTGAGCTATACCCCCTCCTGGCACATTAGAAACGATCATGCGGTAGATGTCAAGCCACAGTTATGTCTTCTTCATTCGAGAATTTTTTCTCCTTTATATTTTCGTAAATTTATTAGTATTAAAATACTGAAAAGGGATTTAGACCACAATCTTATTGAGTATACATGCAGTCATCAGAATCACCCCGACCACTACGCGCACTCGCTTCGTTAATGGACCTCATCACTAGGGTTACAGAAGAAAGCTTCAGCTACGAGGAAGCGTTACTCATTCTCAAGGAAGCTGCAGATACTGATAGGGGAATAGCTTGGATTAAAAATGAGAACGACCAACAAATAACGCGGTACGACCTATCAGCACTCCAAGAAGGACTCCAAGCACCAAGGAATCCATTCTCATCGCATGACTACCTGCTACAGATACTGAATATGTTCAGGGCAGCTGATGAGATAGTTGCTGCTGTGTGTACTGACCCCGCGCAGGGAACACTAAGACGTCAGCTAAAAAGTAGGGCTCTAAATGTCCTAAAGACTGGATTGCCGCGTTGTGACGAAGACGCATGCCGGAAATCTTTAAAGACCTTTAACACCGAAGTTTGTACAATCCTTCAGAGAGATGTGCTGCCATCACTCTCACTGAACAAAATTGCCAATCTGGTAAGAAAGGCTGAGGCTTATGCTGCTCTAGGAGATAAGCATCACTTTGCAGTAGCGACGGTCACGAGAGTTGGAGATAGCATAATTTCTCAAACTGATGTCCCAATTACAGAAACAACGGAAAGTCAGAAACAGCTTTTACGGAATTATGCACAGCAGTCCTGGTATCGAAATCTAGATCCTGTTGAACAAGCCATCTTCAGAAGGCATGCAGATGCCTTCGTGGATAATCTGCATATTCTCTCAACATATTTAAGAGGTACACCCGGTCTACGTAATGCTTTCAAAAAAACACTTGAAAAGCTCACCATAGACAGTTCAGGCAATATCGTCAGTAGAACACCCCTGGCTAGTTATATGCATAGTGCGTCACTTGCTACTACGCATGCTGACACAGCACTAAGATTACAACTAGCTAATGAAAGCTATCAGCAACTACGTCATGCTAATCCTGGAAAAAGTGTGCACATGCTTACCTTGTGTTCGAGCGTTCCACTGCAGGGATTCTTAGACAAGTTTTTTCCCAAGCTGAGCGCGAATATCCTCGACATCTACGTTGTTGACACCACACAAAAGGCTATTGGCAAGCCAAATACGCACATCATACCAACTAACGCACTCAGGTTTATCAGTAAAAACACAATACACCAGACTTGCAACAAGGTAATAGGTGGTTACGTTCAAAAATCTGGAATAAGTACAAACCCCGGATGCCGAGACTTGGTACGGTATCTCACGCAGTCTACTAACACTTGGAATACAAGAGCATATCGACAAGCATGCAGTAATATAAGCAATCTAGCAACGCGGGAAGAGAGAACTCTAGCAAAGGAACTAGTCGAGCTCAGAAGGCTTGGGCTTAAACAAAGTGGCTTTTCTGGTAGAGTTCGTTCACTCTATGAAGTGATAACCTCACCGTTTAGAAGTACTCCTAGGAATAAAAATGCAAGGATCGCGGCTAAAGTCACGGCACTATGGGAACAGACGTGTGACGATAGTGTTTTATGCGTCTCATGTAAAAGCGGTAAGGATCGCACGGGATACATAACAAGTTCAGCAGATGCAATCGCATGCACAATGAATTCTCCGGAGCTGCAACCAGAAATAATACAAAGAGTGCTAGTTAATGCTTGCCATGCGCAATTTCTTGCTTCGCATAGTGGAGGAAAGACCGGATGTTTTGGCCTAAAGAGAGTACAAACGGATGATCATGAAGGAATAGGAGGAGATAACTCTCCCAGTCTGTTTGCAAGCGCCGCAAGAAGTAGCAGCTCTGTTGGTTTGGTTAGTTCACACAGCACGCGCAATTTTCCGTGGCCGAGAACAAGATCATCCACAAATCGTACAAGAACTGGAAGTACAGCCTCATCTGCTGAGTTGCTTAGTGAACAGTGTTCCCTTTTTGGTGATTCAGATACAGAGCAACCGGAGACAGGTCTTACAGATTTGACTGTACAACGAGGAATTAATATCAGGAATCAAGAAAGTCGAGGTGCCGAAAGGTAAATCTAAATCTACTGTCCTTGAATTTCGCTCGCCAGCTTCTCAAGTATTGCGTTGATAAAACCAACTTCCTTTATTGGTAGAAAGAGTCTTCCTAAGCTTACGTATTCATTAATTACAAGATTTCTCTGCGCAACATTGCTTAGCCGAAGTTCGGATACGGCAACCCTTAAGAGAGATAGCTTGAGATTATCCATTCTACTAATCTCCCACTCTTCAGATAAGAAGCGTCCTATAAGCTCTGTATCCACTTCCGTGTTAGCAAGACACAAATCTAAGACAGAATTGAGTAACCCAAGCTCATACCGCCTCATATAGGGTACTTCCTGCAGCTCCAAGGCCCTACTAATAAGTTCTGATTTAGGTAAATCAGAATAATAACTTGAGTAGCACACTTCAATAGACAATAACCTGGCGACCCTTTTCTCACTTGGCATCTTCTACTCCTTGTGAGCAGAGAGCTTCCTTACTCTGCTGAAACACACCTACAGACCTTAAAAGCGAGACGACTTCATAGGCTGGAAGTCCAACAACATTGAAGTATGAACCTCTAATGAATAAAACAAAGCCCTGTGCTACTCCCTGTATTGAATAGCCACCTGCTTTACCAATACCTTCCTTTATTGCCAGGTAAAATTCTATCTCTTCGTGAGAGAGTCTTTTGAATTTTAAGACGGTCATGACCGTCTTTTGTCTTATCTCACCAGATTTTGTAACTAAACAAAGCGAAGTATAAAGTCTGTGTCTCCTTCCACTTAGGAGCTCAAGACAATAGCGTACATCTTCATCACAACACGCCTTGGGAAGTATACGTCTACCACAAGAAGCTACGGTATCAGCCGTTATTACGTTTTCCTCACGGCAAACTCCTCTGAGCTTAAGTGCTTTTTCATAAGCCATTCTCTTAGCATAAGTAAGAGGAAGCTCACTCCCTTTTGGTGATTCATCTATTTCTGGTCCAATAGACCTCTTTGGGAAAAATCCAAGAACTTCGAGGAGCCGACTCCTACATTTTGATGAGGAACCCAGAATAAAGTCGGAGTGCATGTCACATAATGTATAAGTGGATGGTCAACATGAATAATAATTCATTTTCGTTTCTTATCTTTAGCAGTTCCATCACCAAGATCATCCGTACGCTTCTTTCGGAATCCCTCTCTTTCGACGATGATCCCCCTGTTCGTGTCATACTGAAGAAACATCGAAACAACTACCTTATCACTAAGGATAATCTTTATTTTCTTTCTGCGCATCTTACCACAAGAATGCGCCAGTATTTCTTTCCCATTTTCGAGTCTCACTCGAAACTCAGGTCCCCTAAGAACCTCAATTACCTCACCTACAAAGCGCTTTTCATCTTCCCTAGGCATAACAATGCTTCCTCGACATACGGATTTTACAAATTTACAACTCTTACTTTATTAAATGAATCCTATACAAAACCTTAACTTGATTCTCATATCAAGCAGCGATCCACTTGTATGATAATTGTTAAAGTCCGGATTAACAACTTCCCCCGATCCAGTCAAGAGAAATCCAAACTGAATGTAATGAAGAAATGCACATATTGGATAATTAAATATTCATTCATCACATACCCCAAACTATTCCCAAGAATATGATGCTTTACGAACATGCAATCTGAATAAGGAAATTTTTTGTTAATGAGAGAGCCGCTTTTTTTGATACTCTTGCGATTTAGGGTCATTTAGGTTAACATCTTCCACCGTCTCTGGCATTTTCTATTATGGTAAAGATGAGCACTCCAGAAGCCTCACTTGGTTTCAAAGCGCCTCCTTTTTCGATTGAGTTTGGTGGTTCAGTGTACTCGCTGTCAAGTGTTGCTGGTCCCAATGGTACTTTGGTGATGTTTATTTGCAACCATTGTCCGTATGTAAAGCAAATAGTGCGGCAACTTTCCGAGGATGTAAAATTGATGCAAGAGAGCGGTATTGGTGCAGTAGCAATTATGCCAAATGATGTCTCTTCGTATCCAGAAGACTCGCCAGAAAAAATGGCTGACTTTGCACGGGAATACGGTTTTTCATTCCCTTACATTTATGATGCTGAACAAAAGATTGCTGCAAGCTATGGGGCTGTTTGTACGCCGGATTTTTTCGGTTTCGACAAAAAACTTGAGTTGCAGTATCGTGGACACTTCATGGATCTCACATCAGGAACCCATGATCTGCTCGATGCGATGCTGGAAATCGCCGATGGCAAAAAGGTCTCGAGAAAACAGAAACCCAGTATTGGCTGTTCAATAAAGTGGAAATAATTTTGACGGTATCACCTTTGCATGTTTGATGATGGCATTACTTTGTTCCAGGTAATAGCGCTGCTTTCGACCGCTGTTTTAGTGGTAGCGTTGTTCTTGAAATTAAATATAAGTCCAATTTTGGGTTATTTTGTTGCCGGAGCAGTTCTTGGCACACATGGATTCAAAATAGTCGAGTTTTCCTCACCCATGGAAACCTTCGCTGAGTTCGGAATTGTTTTTCTACTTTTCCTGATCGGGTTGGAGCTTACGTTAGATCGGATCATGTCCATGCGGCTCCACGTTTTCGGGTTGGGAACACTACAGGTCATAATAACTGCGCTTTTGATCATACTAATCTGTCGAGTATTTGGTAACAGTTCAAGTGCATCAATCATAATAGGGTGTGCGTTTGCGCTTTCTTCAACGGCCATAGTACTTCAGGTACTGCAAGAAACAGGAATGGAATCAAACCAAGTAGGTAGGCTTTCAATAGCTGTATTGCTCATGCAGGACTTTACAGTTGTGCCGCTGCTGGTGCTCGTCGCACTCTTAGGAAATAATGCACCACAAAATCTCCTTCTTCCTATCGCGATGTCACTGATCAGGGCCGGTTTGGTGTTGTTGCTAATTTTCGTTGCTGGTAGGTTATTGCTAAGGCCTTTCTTTAAGATTATCGCTTCCACCAAGAGTAGCGAACTATTTATAGCTACGACATTACTCATAGTGCTCGGTGCAGCTTATATAACCGAGAAACTTGAATTATCAATGGCAATGGGTGCATTTGTGGCTGGTCTATTACTGGCAGAAACGGAATACCGTCATGAAGTAGAGCAGGTAATATTCCCATTCAAGAGTTTACTTCTAGGCTTATTTTTTATGACAGTTGGCATGTCGATAGACCTCAGAACGCTCGCTGAAAACATAGGATTAATTACCGGTGTGGCTTTAGCTCTAATGACACTCAAGGCATCGATTATAATAGGGTTAGCCAAATTGTTTGGTTTTAAAACTGGCCCTGCAATAAATGCTGGTTTGCTGCTAGCGCAGGGAAGTGAATTTGCACTCATCTTGTTTAAGTTGGACAGCAGTACTGCAATCCTTGATGCCTCACTGGTTAACATATTGGTCTCCGCAGTTACAATGAGTATGGCATTCACACCACTTTTCTCGAGTATTGGGGCTATGGTTGCAAATAAACTTGAAGCACCTGACAGAATAGTCGAAGAAGATGAACTCATCCAACTGATGCGTGCTAGTGTTGCTGATATTGATAACCATGTGGTCATAGCAGGTTTTGGCCGGGTGGGTAGAATGGTTGCACGGATGCTATCTGAGGAGAGAATTAACTACATTGCCATCGACGTGGATTCCAAAATTGTAGAGAGAGCACAAGATGAAGGGTTCCCTATTTTTAAAGGAAACATCAATAAGCGTACCACTCTAGAGGCAATTGCTGCAGACAGAGCTTCAACTATAGTGCTTTCGATGCAAAATGGGGTTACTAGCAAAAAGGCGGTCGCTCTCATAAGTCAAAGTTTCCCCCACGCTACGATTGTCGTGCGCGTGTCGGATTTCTCTGATATCAAGACTTATAGAAAGTTAGGTGCACATAAACTGGTACCGGAAACTTACGAAACCGGTCTGCAAATAGGGGCAGAAGTGTTACAGTCAGTCGGTCTGGGATCTTTCGCAATTGCCTCACTGAAGGAACGCTTCAGAGCGTGTGATTATGCAATTCCAAAGAGCATCGCCAAAGAGTAATCATCTTCTTAAGACACATAAACACAAGCACGAAGAGCTCTGCACACGTGCAAAGCACCTAAAATGTCAAGGTTTATTCCCACTCAACTGTAGCTGGAGGTTTTGATGTAATGTCGTATACTACACGAGAGACTGCACTCACACGATTAGGTATTCTGGTTGCAACCTCATTCAGAAAGCAAAGAAAGCGTAACTTAGCATCATCATGAGCTTCGAACGGGTAGGCGCTAGCCGTCATTCCATCATGAGAAGTAACAGCACGCAGCGCACAAACATAATTATAAGAGCGCTTATCCCCCATCACACCGACGGAACGGACTGGTAATAAGATGCTGAAAGCCTGCCATATATCAGAATACAGATTGTATTCCTTCATCGTCGAGATATATATCTCATCGACATCCTGAAGTATAGCTACTTTCTCTTGAGTTACTTCTCCTAGGATTCGTATTGCCAGAGCGGGCCCTGGTGACGGATGCCGCATTAAAAGGGCCTCGTTCACCCCTAACTGACGCCCGATTGCCCTTACCTCATCCTTGAAGAGCAACCTAAAAGGCTCAAGCAACTTTAACCCCATTTTCTTAGGCAGCCCGCCTACATTATGGTGAGATTTAATTGTATGGGAACCTCCGCCACCCGATTCGATAACATCGGGGTATAAAGTACCTTGTAAAAGAAACTCCACATCCTGTATTTTGAGAGCTTCTTCTTCAAACACTTGGATAAAAGTCTCTCCCACAATTTTTCGCTTCTCTTCAGGATCTGTAACTCCAACAAGCTTTCCAAAGAACCTATCAGCTGCAGAAACGATCTTCAGTGGTATTCCCAACGACGAAAATAGCTCTTTCACTTCATTAGCTTCATTTTTTCTCAGAAGTCCTGTATCTACAAAAATACAGTGAAGCCTCTCACCTATTGCTCCGTACATAAATTTCGCTGCAACCGTTGAATCAACACCTCCGCTAACTGCGGCAAGAACATTTGCATCACCGGTAGTGGAAACTACTATACGTTTTTCTTCCTCGGAAAAAACTTGTAAATCCCAGGTATTTTCGACTCCTGCAATTGCTATGAAATTGCGTAGTAAGACATCACCATTCTCAGTATGTGAGACTTCAGGATGAAACTGGAAACCATATATCTTCCTCTTTTCATCAGCAATAAGCGCAAACTGGCAGTCGTCTGTCATTGCTATACATTGAAAGCCACACGGAAGCGTCACAACTGCATCGCCGTGACTCATCCAGACCGTAAAATCCGCAGCACTGATGTTGTTCACAATTGGGCTTTCTGCAATGATCTGGAGTCTAGCCTTTCCATATTCGCGGTTTTTGCCTGAAACCACATCAGCACCAAAGAAACTACTCAAGAGCTGCTTTCCGTAGCAGATTCCCAACACTGGTATACCACGCGTAGAATTCGCGTTCAGAACCATTGCGATTAAGTCCCTGTAGTCCGCATACTCACTAGTAGAGCGGTGGCTGCCAGATAATATAACGCCCTTTACATTGTCAGAAAAAGTAAAATCAGATGGGGTATAGATACACGAGCGGCATCCGTTTTCCCTTAATTTTCGCGCTATTAGTTGGGTGAATTGCGACCCTAGATCAATGATTGCTATTTCGGGTATCATTTGCTCTCACGGGAGTACACGGGCAAATTATATTGCTGATAGACAACAAAATCTAGTGAAGCATGGTTAAAAGTAAAAAAATACACCTTGCGATGCAAACGCTCCCTTTAGTTTGTCTTACAAATTCTGATCACACTCTTTCATTTAGCCTAAAAAGCAATGCATCTAAGATTGGTTTGTATATCATAGTAATCTCAGCATCCAAAACTGCTGGTATAGAGCTATCACACGAATATGAGATTTGCCTCAAGAATGGAACTCTGCCAAGCACTGGGACAGAAAAAGCCCTTGAAAATTCTTTCGTATTTTCTGCGTCTCCAATAATATACTGCTCATCTTTCTCTAAATGGGAGCAACTCATGTTCTCAATTACACCAAGAACAAAAATTTGTAATTTCTTAAACATTTCACATGCTCTTGAGACATCCTGTATTGAAACTTTTTGTGCAGTCGTTACTAGAACTGCACCATCGATATCAAAATCACCACAGAGTGTAATGTGAACATCACCGGTACCCGGAGGAGTATCAATGACAAGATAATCTAACTCACCCCACTCAGTATTAGTGAGAAAAGTACGTAGAATCTTAGATAGCATTGGTCCACGCCATAGTATCGGCGCACTTGATTCTACCATTGCACCAACTGAAACATATTTAAGCCCAAACTTTTCCACAGGAACTAGTGTTTCTCGTTCAGTCATTGTGATTTTTGCTTCAGTTCCGAGCATAAACGAAAGAGAGGGTCCATAAATATCAGCATCTATTAGACCGGTTCTGAAATTTCGCGCCAGTAAAACAGAAAGATTTAACGCGATCGTTGATTTTCCCACACCTCCTTTACCGGAAGCAATAATGATAATTTTTGGCATACCAAACTCCAAATATTTTACTACAGAAAGAGATCACTAAAAAAATTTCTGTATTAGCTGTTAATGGAAATACTCCACATATCAAATGGTAGTATTGTGCATTTACAGTTTTAAACAATGGGCTTACTTTCCCGTCAAAACAAGAATTATCAACTGTGAATCTGTCTCATCGGCTGTTTAGAAAGTACACTCATCCAAGTCAAGTGGTACTGTGCACCTGATGTTTAAAAGAAGGAGCTTGTTTTATATTCGTGTGTATATTGAAAATAGCATACACTTGCAGTTGACTTTTAACGGACATTAATCTTTAGTTAAGCTGGGTTAGATACCATTCCTTAGCGGGCTTGCCGTCCTAGTTCCACATGTAGGCGGTGGTGTTCTGACTAGAAGCTTTGTGAAATGGGAACTGGAGGTACAATGTCAAGAATCGTTAATGTTGCATTATTTTCAGCGCTTTTGTCGCTGTCCGGCTGCTTAAGTGTAGGCACGTCGCGACATGGTAGTTCCACTTCTTCGCAATTTTCTGGCGTTGAGTGCCAGTGTCCAAAAAAAAGTGGAACTTTAGCCGTAATTCATTTTAAATCTGGTGAGTCAGCGGTTTCACCTGAGGCAGAGCAACTCATTTATGAAAACATCGCCCAGTGCATTTCTCTGAGAATCAGTGAAAATCCTAATCTTAAAGTTTTAATTACAGGTCATACTGATAAGCTTGACACTCCTAAGGACAGTTCAAAACTTGGCAATGAGAGAGCTGTTGCGGTTCTTGAGTACTTGTTAGGAGCCGTCTCTGAAAATCTAGACGATCCTGCACAAGAATTTGGAGGTTTCCCCGGTTCTTCCGACGATGCTACACAGGTTGTCCCTTCTTCAAAGGATAGTTTAAGGAGTCATTTTTGCACAGCTTCCGCAGGTAAAGATGAGCTCGTTGACAAAGGTGATACAGAAGAAGCCCATGCGAAAAATCGTAGGGTTGTTGTAGAATTTGTGCAGGAGTGTAATCAGGAGTAGTACCTTGAACTCAGCATGGTGAGGGTTGAAAAGCCTTCGAGTTTTCTTCTTTCTGTTCGGTCCTTTCGACAGGTTTGTATGTCCGCGTATGGGTGCATGAGGTTTGTTCTGTTTTGGTTTCTACTGTTGCTCCCTCTATACACTCCTTTTTTCTGTGGGTCCGTGGCTCTTGCAATACAACAAGTATCTGAGCCGCATGTTGATCTCAGCTCTGTAGTAAGAGAGCTCGAAACAATAAGAAGTAGTATATCAAAGATCGAGATCATTCTTGGAGAATTGAAAAAAGAAGGCAAAATACCTAAAAAGCCTGTGCCTTACCCAACCAAAAAACCTCAAGACACACGGAAAGTGAGTATAAAGGAGAATGAACCTGAATTGAGCAGCTTAGACAACATAGACAAGACAACCCTGTACGATGTAAACAAGATAAAAAATATGGATCCGCATGATGCTGCAGAGAGAAACCATTATAAAAACATCCTTTTATTGATGGAGCGATCACAAAGTGAAGAAGCTGAAAAAAGCCTAAACCAGTTCGTTGGACGCTTTCCGAAAAGCAATTTCTTAGATGATGTGTATTATTTCCTCGGAAACCTTCATCTGAACAAGAAGCAACACAAAGCTGCATTAGTAAGCTTTATAAAAAGTTATCATGCAGACAAAACAGGGATTCGGGCACCTCTTGCACTGGTAAAATCGATTAGCATATTAAGGTCAACAGGAGACTATGATCACGCATGCTCAATTTTGCGAAAGGCTCTTAAGGAATTTTCATCTAACTCCACTGTCAAAACACAGCTTCAAAAGGAGAAAGAAATTCTCTCGGCACGCTGTGAAAACGTGATGCAAGAGTTCGAGTGATATGTTACAATCGCCCGGCGTGTTTTGACTGCACTAGGTTGGATCTTTTGTTCGCTTGATATCAGTAGATGCCTTTAATTTTGTGTATACTGGATGGCTGGGGTGTTTCACCTCAAGACAAGTATAACGCTATCCGCCAAGCTAGAACCCCACACTATGACGTGCTGTTAGAAAAGTTTCCGCATTCACTTCTTTCCGCAAGCAGCCTAGAAGTAGGTTTACCAGAAGGACAAATGGGTAACTCAGAAGTTGGTCACATGACCATAGGTAGCGGAAGGATTATATATCATGACCTTGTTCGAGTTAACCACGAGCTTGAAAAAATCGACAAAAACCCTCAGTTGAATGTGTTTGCAACCAAACTCAAAGGGAAGAGGTGTCATCTTGTCGGACTCTTCTCTGATGGAGGAGTACACTCTCACGTCGCACATATAAACAAAATCTCAAACTACCTCACATCGCATGGAGTGACTGTGTGTATACATGCATTCTTAGATGGTCGTGACACAGCACCAAAAGCAGCAAAGCAATATTTCACAGAAGAGAACACAGGAAAAATTGCGACTCTGAGTGGACGCTACTACGGCATGGACAGAGATAGAAACTGGGACCGAACGGCCGAAGCGTATCGCGTTATTGTAAAACCATCAAAGCACCAAAGAATCTTCGAAAAAGCAACTGAGGCCATAGAGTATTATTATGCTCAGGGCATAAGCGACGAGTTTATTCCACCATCAGTGATTGGGGAATATGCAGGCGCCCAAGATGGAGATGGACTTTTTATAGCAAATTTTCGTCCAGATAGGGCAAGACAAATTACCTCTGAGCTTATCGGTAAAACGAACTTCTGTGAAGACAAGATTAAATTCTCAGAAATGATGACAATGAGTCAGTACTTTGAAGAACCTTTACCAACACTGATCCCGCGGCATCATATCACGAATACTCTATCGGAGATTATCTCAGGTGCTGGAATGTACCAGCTCAAAATCACGGAGACTGAAAAATATGCTCATGTGAGTTACTTTTTCAATGGAGGAAAAGAGGCAGCTTTTCCAGGAGAAGAGCGTATTCTGATAAACTCACCACGCGTCAAGACGTATGATTTGTACCCAAAAATGGCAGCCTTAGAGATAACTGATGCACTTATCAAGGCGATAAGGTCAAAAAGGTTTGACTTCATTGTGGTCAACTACGCAAACGCCGATATGGTGGGCCATACTGGAAACATGTCAGCAACTATCGAGGCAATAGAGACATTAGATAACTGCCTTGGCGAGCTATATAAAGAGGCCTGCGAACTTAACGGATACGAAATGATAGTCACCTCGGATCATGGTAACGCAGAATCTATGTACGACCACTCTACAAAGCTTGCGAACACAGCTCACACAACAAACCTAGTACCATTCATTGTAGTGTCAAAAAGGGTGAAACGTGTAAACAACGGAGGCTTATATAACATCGCTGGAACCGTCCTCAAGCTTCTTGACATAGAAAAACCAACAGAACTAGCCAGTGACCTTATTTATCTCGAATAGCCACCCACGGAGCAACTAAGCCTGTTCCTCAACCAGAATCCGTTCCTCAATGTCAGTATCGTGATAGACTTCTTCGTCCTCACAATGGATACGTACCGGCGCTGTAGAGAAAGCAAATGACAAATAATCATCAATCTTCTGCTGTAAAAGCCCAAGGTTATAGCTGTCACTCATACGACAGTCGGCACCTTCAAGAATCTCAACTTTAAACTTGCTCAGCCTCTCTGAAACGGGAGAGGTAAGTTTAATTAGATCAGCAGCATCACAAAATTGGTCTTGATCCCCCTGAACAATCAAGCCAGGAACAATACACGGAGACAAAAAAGAAAAGTCGTACACCTTCAATGGAAGGGCTACTGCTACAAAGCCAGAAATTTCCGGTCTTCGCATGACTAGATTCAGCGCAAGCCAAGCACCGAAAGAAAACCCAGAAACCCAAAACGAACTTACCAGTGGATAACACGACTGAAGCCACTCTATAGCTGCATTGGCATCCTTGATCAAATCCTCATCCCGTACGCTAACCTGACCGGAAGAATATCCAACCCCCCTGTAATTCATTCTGAGAACCGAAAAACCCTTGCTAGCAAAACAAGAGTAAATAGACTTCACGACCTTGTTTTTCATCGTAGCACCATACCTCGGATTAGGTGGGAGAACGAGCGCTACAGACTGGGCACCAGGAACATCATGATAATACCCATGGAGCTTGCCCAAAGAACTGGCAAAAAGTATTTCAGAACCTTCCCCTTTCATAGTACGAATAAAAACACTCTAGCAAACCTGTGCACCCATGAATCATGCAGCATACAACGCAGAACCGTTACCACTTGTTGAACAGATGAAAAAAGCACAGATGAACATATATTTTGTAACTAATGGAGTAAAAAAGCAATATGCTAAACTTTTTCATGTAACCTTTGCACCTGAATGGAGCTCTAGTACACAACTATGAAATGAAGCAACAAATGTGTTAGAGTGGCTTCAATGCTTTTCGCTCGTCCCATGCGATATTACGTCACCACACCAGTGTATTATGTAAACGACAATCCACATATAGGTCACGCATACAGCAGCTTGATAGCTGATGTACTAACAAGAGCACTTAGATTAGTCGGTCATGAAGTGCGTTTCACAACGGGAACTGATGAGCACGGACAAAAAGTACAAAACACAGCCAAAAAACATGGAAAATGTGAAACAGACTTTGTAGACCATGTAAGCAAACGCTTTCGCGATTTATGTGTGGCAATGCATTATGATTTCTCTGACTTCATACGCACAACTGAAACAAGACATAAGGATGCTGTTCAAGCACTGTGGAGTATATTAAGTAGGAATGAGTTTATTTTCTTAGACGAGTACTCAGGATGGTACTCCGAAAGAGATGAAGCCTTTTACACAGAAGCCGAACTGCAGAATGGCCTTGCTCCGACAGGAGCACCCGTGTCGTGGACAAAAGAAGCATGTTACTTTTTCAAACTTTCTCAATTCTCTGAACTACTGAAGAAATTCTATGCTGAGAATCCAACATTTATACAACCAAAAAGTAGATTTAATGAGATGCTGGCCTTCCTTAAGGCTGGCATGCACGACCTATCTATTTCTAGAACTCGAGTCCAATGGGGAATAAATGTTCCAGATGATCCAACACACACAGTGTATGTCTGGCTTGATGCATTGACGAATTATATTTCTTCCGTTGGCTATCCCGATACAAGTACTGACTCTTTATTCTCCGCTTTTTGGGATAATGCACGTGTAATACACATAATAGGAAAGGACATATTACGTTTTCACTCAATATACTGGCCAGCTTTCCTTATGGCAGCAAATTTGAAAACGCCCGATGTGATACTTGCACACGGTTGGTGGCTTAATGATGGTGAGAAAATTTCGAAATCACTTGGAAATATAATAGACCCATTCGAATTAATTTCTGAGTTTGGTGTAGATCCAATAAGATATTTCCTAATAAGAGAAATAACTGTTGGAAAAGATGGTAACTTCAATACGGCAAGTCTAATAGAACGAATCAACAGTGAACTAGCTGACAATATAGGAAACCTTTTACATAGAACACTCACTTTGACAGTCAGGCTGCTAGGCCCAAAAGTGAGTGAGATCTACGAATCAGAAAATGAGCTCCTGGAATTTGCGTACTCACTAGCTAAAGGCTACAAAAATGACATCGAACTGCTCGACCTTAATAGTAGCTTGGATAGGATAATACAACTTTCCAGCAAGGCAAACGAGTATATATCTACAGAGGAGCCGTGGAAATTAAAGGAAAACCCTGAGAAAGCAGGTAGAATCTTATACTCAGTGCTAGAAGCGCTCAGAATAATTGCTATAGGACTTCAGCCATTTATTCCGCAATCTGCAAGTACTATGCTGGACCTGCTTGCAGTTCCATCGGGGGAACGAAAACTAGCAAATATGAACAGGGAGTCACGTGTAAAACCTGGAACACAAATCACGCTACCGGTCTCGCCGCTATTCAAGAAACATCGGTAGTTACAGCAATTCCACACGTACAGAGAGTAACTGCACTAGGAGAACGTGGCAATCCATTCCTTGAGTTGCGACAATGACAAAACCCCGACTTTGCGATCTACAATTTTTCCGTCTTTAAATAGTATCAACGTTGGAACAGCCCTTACACCATTAGAAACAGCTAAATCCTGACCAGGACCGTCTATATTGACCTTATATACTTTCACATTCTCGGCGGACTCTGCAAAAGCCTCAAGTGTAGGGATTAATTGCTTGCACGGCGCACACCAATCTGCCCAAAAATCCAAAAGGACAAGGCCAGAAGAACCAGAAACTTGCGTAGAAAAATCACTTAGCTCATCCATATGAAACTCTTTAATTGCGGTATTCTTTCTTTATTCTGGTTGCCTTTCCTGTGAGAGCCCTAATGTAATAAAGCTTAGCCCTTCTCACTTTACCCTCTCTCTCAACTGAAATGGACTTAATAGAAGGCCAGTACAAACGAAAAGTACGCTCTACGTAAACATCATGCACAGAGAGCTTGCGCAATGTAAAAGAAGAGTGCACACCCTTGTTGCTTTTTCCAATACAAAGACCTTTAAAAACTTGCGTACGTCCAGAAGTACCTTGGACATAGAACTCTACACTCATGGTATAGCCGGCCCTGAACTCGGGATAGTTCCTACCTTCAGAAAGAGCTTCCCTCTGAGCCTCATTAAATTTAGCTAAGACACCCATATCGACTTGTTATAAAATCAAACCTAACTTTCTTCCACAACCAGATCCGGCCTATTCCTGCCCGTAGCGGCTGCAGCGGAGTTAATTCTCCACTCATTTATTTTCCTGTGGTTCCCACTCATAAGGACTTCAGGAACACTCAATCCTTTCCAAGAGTTCGGCCGTGTATAATGGTCGTACTCTAACGAGGGGCCAACAAAGCTCTCACACTTGAGACTCTCCAGATTGCCCAAAACCCCGGGAATACATCTAACACAACTATCTATCACCGCCATAGCAGCGATCTCGCCACCAGAAAGTACGTAATCACCGACACTGAGCTCTTCAACATTGTAGTAATTCAAGAATCTTTGGTCAACTCCTTCGAAGCGCCCACAAATTAACAAGACACTACCAGCTTCCACTAGACTAGCGGTAGAGTTTTGTGCGAATCTCGTGCCCCTAGGACTGAGAAATATACGCCTCTCCACATTATAAGCAGAGCTCGCGTACTCAAATGCCTCACCCAGGACATCGGCACGCATCACCATACCAGGTCCCCCACCATAAGGAGTATCGTCAACGCGACTATTTACAGCAAAGCGCCTTATCGGAACAACTTCGAGGGACCAACATCCACTAGTCAATCCTCTACCGACGACTGATACACCCAAAGGTCCGGGGAAAACCTCTGGAAACATCGTCAGAACGACGAAACGCACGACAGGGAATCTACGTTACGTGAACAAAACGTCGACCTTTCAGACCAACAGAGAACGATACGAAGCCAGACTTCATAGCAAAAATGGTATGATCGCTACCCATTCCAACATTCCTGCCAGGGTGAAACTTCGTTCCACGCTGTCTGACTATTATGTCACCCGGAATTACGCTCTCGCTGCCAAATTTCTTTACGCCTAACCTCTTACCTATCGAATCCCTACCGTTGCTACTACTACCACCGGCTTTCTTCGTTGCCATAAGATTCTACAAAAAATAATAAAAAAATAGACCCCAAGCTGAAAAGTCAATTACAAAGCAATATCCGTAACTCTGAGAATCGTCACATATTGTCTATGTCCATTCCGCCTACGTGAATTTTTTCTGCGCCTCTTCTTGAAAATAACAAGCTTTTCACCTCTTTCCTGCGCCAGGACCGAGGCCTTAACCGTACCAACACCAAAATGAGGTTTGGTCTCTCCATCAAGGACACACTTCACACAAGAAATCTCAACCTCTTCCCCTGGTTCAGCAGCGATTTTCTCCACACTGATAACCTGTCCTTTTCTGACAAGGTATTGTTTACTTCCTTGTTCAACTACCGCAAGCATAAAGGCATCCCCGACACCACTGGGTAAGATTGTAAATCCTGACTCAAAAAAAGTAAAGTACAGCCTTACAGGCCAAGACTTAAGATATTATGCACCGGTATGTCAACACAACTTTATACAGCTCTACGATTCGCGAATGCTATTCCCAGTGTTCCCTCATCTAGATAATCCATCTCACTACCCACAGGTATGCCATGCGCCAAAAACGATAATTTCACTTGCATCTCCTTCAAGACTTCAACTATGTACTGTGCAGTCGTCTGGCCCTCTACGGTTGCGTTGGTAGCAATGATCAGCTCTTTTACAGTTCCAGAAGAAACCTTTAGTTTTAGCTTTTCTATTTGCAACGTTTCGGGAGTAATACCATTCACAATGGATAATGCACCATTCAACACATGATATCTTCCACTGTGTACTCCAGCCTTTTCTATTGCCCAGAGATCAGTAATCTCCTCAACTACACATACGATATCTGAGCTTCTTTTAGTGTTTCTACAAATTGAACAGGGTGATTCACTTTCGAGATTTCCGCACAGCTCACAGTGCTTGATTGTCTCATAGAGAACCTGCATCGCATCAATAAACCGTATCAACGTTGTCTCCTTAGACTTCAATAAGTGCAAAACTATTCTCCTTGCTGACTTAGGCCCCAATCCCGGCAAATTTTCAGCAAGGTTTATTAGGGCTTTTATCTTCTTGTCCATTAACTTTATCATTCAATCGCGTGTATAATGATATCCGGGTTTTGCGTCTGCGCACATTCTGTGTTTGTGTATGTCTTATTCTCATAAGTGGTTACTCTGTGGCTTAGTTACTCTTCTTTCTTTTTCGCTTGCTTTTTCCGCACCGTTGTCCTTGTACCCTGATGCGTTAAAATTCAATCCTACAACACTGAAGGTAAGTGAGAATCTTCTCTTTCCTGGCGATTTACCAATAGGTAGCACTGATGCGCCCATTACCATTGTTGATTACTCATCTTTCTCCTGTACACACTGCAAAGCCGCCTTTGAAAAGCTCATCCTGCCTGTATATGAGAAATATGGTAGGACGGGTAAAGTCATGTTAATCATGAGGGACTTTCCCCTTGATAAGCTATCGTTCAATGCGTCTGTTTTTCTTATGTGCTACCGCAAAAACACAATGCCTAATGACGAACACGTGATCAGCCTGATAAGAAAACTTTTTGATGTTGGAAACAACGCAAAGAACAAAGAAGATGCTGACAAAATGTTTGACAGTATCATTTCGGATGCGAATCTTCATGGGAGCGCAAAAGAAAAATTTCTTTCCTGCACAGAAGATCTTGGTGTTAAGGATGAGGTATTATATTCGAAACTGTTCGGAATCAAGAAAGTGGGTATTGAGGGTACTCCGGTGCTTTTCATCAACGGTGAAAGGTACACGGGACCTCTGAAATTTTCTTCTTTTGAGAAGAAGATAGAAAAAATTCTGAACGATAAAAGAACTATAGAAGGATAGTGGAATTGGACTAGTCATTCAGTTGAGGTTCACTTACCTCCTGGTACTCTCTCCAGCTTGATTTATTAGAACTTAACTACCATACCATGTGGTACTCGGCTTAAGGCAGACGCTATGCGTTGGTTTATACAAAGAGTGTAGGCTCACCACTGTCACAAATTGCATAAATGGTTAGTCAATGTTGACATGACGCAGGTTAACTAAGACAATACTGCGTTGTGGGTTTTGTTGCTGTTCCGATCCTGAAATATGAGAACCTTTTTGTTAGTGCTTGCCCTTATTGCTATAGCGGGTTTTCCTTTTGTGTCGAATTGGTATTACGGGCGTGTAAAGGATGCTTATGCGGTCTCCCAAACGGAGAAGATCGTGGAAGAGTACATACAAAGAAATCCAGAGAAAATACTAGAATCTGTAAATCAGTATCGGCTTGCACAGTTTGAGGAACAACAAAAACAAAAAGAGCAAGAAATAAACAAGTTGATAGCTCAGCACAAGAGTGAGGTTTTTGACACCAACTATCCGTCCTTTGTTGCTAAGAATGCAAAGACTGTCTTGGTTGAGTTTTTTGATGCTTCGTGTGGTTATTGCAAGCTTGCCTCACAAATTCTACTGAAGATAAAGCGTGATTA
The DNA here is from genome assembly GCF_001593535.1 of Neorickettsia sp. 179522. Taxonomy (NCBI): domain Bacteria; kingdom Pseudomonadati; phylum Pseudomonadota; class Alphaproteobacteria; order Rickettsiales; family Anaplasmataceae; genus Neorickettsia; species Neorickettsia sp. 179522. Next base: position 802,604 of record NZ_LNGI01000001.1, read on the forward strand.
TCCAAACGTTACGTACACTCTGAGAAATTTGCCGATTCTCGGACAGAGCTCATTAGTTGCCGCAAAGTACGATACCGGTGTTTTTCTTTTTATGAAAGAGAAGGACATCCAAAATTTGAAGTACTCTGACTTTCATTCCAGGCTGATGGCTCATGATGGTGTTTACACACCAGAAGTCATTACGAAGATCCTTTCTGAAATCGACCTTGATCCGCAGGAAGTGTTGAAATTTGTCGAGCAGAATGAGAGTGAAATTTCCGCTATGATTGAGGCAACCATACAGCTTGCACAAAAACTGCGATTAGATGGAACGCCTGTGTTTATCGTTGGTGATAAGATAGTACAGGGTGTGAGTGAAGCTGGACTTCGTGAGATGCTTGAAAAGGCATCATAAGCAACAGTTTACTTCTCATTGCGGGTTTGAGGCATTTTCGAACAATGCCGCACCGCTCTTTAGGTTGATCTTGCGGTTTCTTGTTTAGGCTCCGCTTATGGCCTTCTTCATAAGCTTTTTACCATCTTGAATGTTACTAGGGGCTCCTGTGCACTGTTTCTTGCTTTCAGGGGAGTCGCCATTTTATGGGATCATTCCACAATAAACTTACAATTGGACAGTTATAAGGAATAAGTTTTTATACTTTTCTTGAAATAATTAACAGAATGTTCAGCTTTCCGAGCTAGACTCTGGCCAGACAATTCTGTGCAGCAGGCAAAGTTCAGCTGTTGGGCGGATTTTCAAGACAAAAAAGCGACTTCAGAAATAATACATTGGAAAGGGGTACAAACATGATGTCATTAGAATTTCCTTTACATGACGATGATGCACTTGTTCATGTTGAGGGTAGTATAGAAGACTTTAGTCTCATTTGTGACGACAAAGACCTATCGCGCGAGCTTCCAAATCTGCAAAGAAAAGACGAAATCTCATATGTTATAGATCATGATCCTAGATACAATCCGACCCTGATAGAAACAATCAAAGTTCTTGAACATGATAAAAAAGACGGCAAGCTTCCAGAGGACGACGCAAGAACCGAAAACAAGGCAATCATGAATGTCTTGAAGCATCTGGATGAAGAAGCAAAGAATGCAAAAAAGTCTCAATCAAAAAAGAAATAATTAAAATCTAAGACCACCGACTGTATTTCTCAGGTACAGTCGGGACCCAATTGAGCAGCAGCTCATCATATCCCAACCGGTTTGTAATAATAAATACTTTATGGTTCACATTTTTAGCATAAGGGGGATAGAATATTACAGTTTCATGATCTTTCGTAATAAAAATGGATATAAAATTCAGCAACTTTATACATTTTTCATAACCAGGAAGTATTATGCTTGCATAAAATTCTTGATACGAAAACCACTATGCCAGACGATACCCTTTTAAGCGTACTTTCCAATGACACACATTTTAATAGCTTAACTGATACACTTCTCCTCAGCCTAATTAAGGACACGGTTTTCAATGAAATACTCAAAGGCGATGGAAAGACAGAATTAAAAGACATCCTTACGGATAACACTGGCAAATTTAAAGAGCTTATAGAAAGTCAAGGTAAAGGCATACTGAAAGGCATTCTTACAGATGACAATGGTAATTTTAGAGATCTTATAAAAAGTCAAGGTAAAAGCGAATTCAAAGACCTCCTTACTAATGACAGCTTTAAAGGGTTATTTGAGAACACAGATAGCGCCAAAGCTGTTAAAGCAATTTTTACCAATGATAAGCTTAAACCCCTAGTTGACACATGTAAGAACAACCCAAACAAAGTGACGGCACTAGAAGGAGCCTTGGATAGCCTAAAGGGTTTACTTACAGAGAGCACCAGCAGCAACTATGCCGAGAAATTGCAAGAGTTTGGAAAGGATCTCTGCAGTAAAAGAAGTGAGTGTGATAGCACCTTTACCAACGGTAGTTGCAAGAACCTTACAGTAAGTTGCACTGGTAGTAGTAGTTGATTATAGGGTGGGGTAAAACAACTCAGCTCAAGCGAAATTACATAGAGACTTTTCCCTCTTTCACTGGGGTTTTAGGATTTATTTCGATATTGTTATGGCAGGCGATACACTTTTAAGCGTACTTTCCGATGAAACGCATTTCAATAACTTAACTGATACACTTCTCCTCAGCCTAATTAAGGACACGGTTTTCAATGGAATACTCAAAGGCGATGGAAAGACAGAGTTAAAAGACATCCTTACAGACAGCACCAAGAAGTTTAAAGACCTAATAGAAAGTAGTAGTAAAGATATATTAAAAGACATACTTATCGACAGCACAGGTAACTTTAAAGGGCTCATAGAAAGCACTGGTAAGGAGAAAGTAAAAGACCTTCTTACAGATGAGAACTTTAAAAAATTATTTGAGGACGATACGAAAGCCAATAATGTAAAAGAGGTACTTACAGACACCAATGCAGCCGAGATACTAAAAGACAGCACAGCTAAAGAAGTACTAAAAGACACCAATGCTAAGGAAATCCTTACGGATCAAACAGCTAAAGATGTACTAAAAGACGGCACGGCTAAAGAAGTACTAAAAAACACCACAGCTAAAGATATATTAAAAAACACAAATGCAGCCGATGTACTAAAAGACGCCAATGCTAAGGAAATTCTTACGAGCGAAACAGCTAAAGAAGTACTAAAAAACAGTAAGTTTAAAGAAACAATAACAGGTGCAGGTAAAGACGTACTAAAAGAAATTCTTACAGACAGCACGGGTAAATTTAAAGAGCTTATAGAAAGTGCAGGTAAAAACGAATTCAAAGACCTCCTTACTAATGACAGCTTTAAAGGGTTATTTGACAAAACAGATAGCGCCCAAGCTGTTAAAGCAATTTTTACCAAGAGTGAGCTTAAACCCCTAGTTGAAACATGTAAGGACAACCCAAAAAAACTGCAAGCACTTGAAGGAGCCTTGGCTAGCCTAAAGGGTTTACTTACAGAGAGCGACAACACCAACTATGCCGAGAAATTAAAAAGCTTTGGAGAACAGCTTTGCACGAAAAGAAAGGAATTAGATACTGATTTTACCAATCCACATTGCGAGACTATTGCAGTCACTCTCCGTAATGCGGTTAATTAATTATAGGATGGGGTAAAACAACTCAGCCCAAGCGAAATTACATAGAAACTTTTCCCTCTTTCATTGAAGTAGCAGAAGGTAAAGTATCCTACTCTACCCACACTAAACAACAAGAAGGATTTATATAAACTCTTTTTCCTGCTGCTAGAATATAGCACCTACCCTAACCGGAACTGCTCTAAAGCGAACTCCCGTCACATAGCGACAACATCTAGCCATCATTATGATTTGTATTATGGCGTGTCCTCCTATTTGGAACTTGTCTTTCTATCTTCAGGACTGTGGCACCAGCTTCGGTTCGAGCGTAGGCTAAGCTCAAGTTTTGATAACACATATCAAAAGAACAGTCCAAAATAGCTTAGACCCTCTAAACTCCCAGACCAAAATACTCATCCTTGGCACAACAACATAGAAGATAAGTCGGAAGTGTCAATAATCAAAACGTACGTAAATTGACACCACTGCGCTCCGATAGTTCCTGTAAGTTGCTATATCCTAATTTTACATTAGGCAATCTATACGCAAACTTTGCGTCTTCTAGCATGAAAGAAAAAATAAGGCTTTATGCAATTTTCTATAGCTAAAAATAGATGTAAAACTTGGCAATCTTAAACATTACAATTTTATATATTTTTTATAACTTAAAGCTACCATTTCTTAGTAAATTTCTTAAGATAAATAATTTTTATGCCAGGCGATACACTTTTGAGCGTACTTTCCGATGACACATATTTCGAAAATCTAATAGATGGAATCTTTCTCAGCTTGGCTAAAGATCCGAATTTTGCTAGTGCATCAAAAGGCGTGAGTAAGGCAGAATTGGAAGATGTACTCACCAGCGAAAACTTCAAAGAACTATTTGAAGATAAAACTAAAGCTAGCACCGTAAAAACCATACTAACTGACCACAATGCAACAGCTATTCTTACCGATAGTATAGCCAGTGCTGTTATAACGAATGATACTGCCGGAGAAGTCCTAAAGAACGCGAATGCAGCTGAGTTACTCAAGAACAGCAATGCGGCTGAAATACTAAAAGATGAGACGGCAAAGGAAATACTAAAAAGCAGCAAGTTCAAGGAAATTCTAAAAGGTGCAGGCAAAGACACAATAAAAAACATCCTTACAGATAGGACCGGCACTTTCGAAGAACTCGTTGAATGTTCGGGAAAAGATAAAGTGAAGAATGTGCTCACAAATCAGAATTTCAAAAAGCTGTTCGCAGGTCCAGCTAGTGAAGAAGTAGAAGATATACTTACTAACGAATTTTTTGGGGAAGCGTTCACGGATAAAGGAATCGCCAAAAGAGTGATAGATTTTATAATTAGCATCATCAACACGGCAAATTAAATGACTTGATAAAGAATCAACATTTTAACAATCTGTTCAAAAACGAAACAACAGCTGGACACGCAACCGAAATCTTAACTTCTCCTCACTTCAAAGCATCGCTTGAGAATAATGAAGCAGTTGCTAATTTGAAAAAATTACTCACTAATTCAGCACTAAGAGAGCTGTTCAGCAATGACAATCTCGAAGACGCAACTAGCTTCGCCAAGAAACTTGTAGAACTGGGAACAATAGCACGAACAATGTAATAAACACACCATTGGGGCACCACCCACAAAACAAACTAGAGCTTAGCCTACGCTCGAACCGAAGTTGGTGCCACAGTCCTGAAGATAGAAAGACAAGTTCCAAATAGGAGGACACGCCATAACACGAATCATAATGATGGCTGAGCATTCATAAACATATTTAGTGCAAGCACATTACCACAATAAGATTACTATCCAGATCAGACCTTTAGAAAAGGATTATCCACATACCTAAATACCAACGATATATGTTGTCTCTATGAGATCAAATGGCTTTCGTGGGCTAACACAAAACTCATGAAAAACTATTCCTGTCAATACAGGACCCTAGTGAAGCACTGGTAGCATACCTTTGCATCTGTTTGGATCAAAAGAAACTCATAATCGATGGCAAATCGAACGTTTAACGTTAAGTATACAAACAAATTGATACAAAGAACTGTGGATGCCATATCGCTACAGCAACTACACAAACCCACCCGACACAGTAAACTGAAAAACGGTGCAGAAAATCTACTATCAGAAGTCTAGCAAACATAAAAAAGTACAACGGCTGCAGCGACATCTATCCTATACAAACCACATAATAAACTACAGACCACCACAGTCAGCACTAGTGAGTCTCAAAAACACCAGATTAAAACAAAGTAACACCCGCAATACGTATAAATATCTTTTAGAATGAGATAAATTCCCGGGTTCCCAGTAGATAAGAACCTCACTAAACTAATTTCTCATTAGAAACACAGCTATTTGCACAAAAAACTTATGAAGTTTTTTTTAGGATAAAGCAGTTCACTACGTCTTCCATTGTTAAAAGTTGCGTAAAAACAGCAAAAAGTGTAGACTCCCACCAGGTGGTGAATTCTAGATATGGGCTTAAAGTGCGGGATCGTCGGACTTCCAAATGTCGGAAAGTCGACTCTGTTTAATGCGATGACGCAAACGCAAGCAGCCGAAGCTGCAAACTATCCTTTTTGTACAATAGAACCAAATATTGCTAAAGTACCAGAATATGACGAACGCCTTGTTCGAATAGCCGAAATTTCAGCGGCACAAAAAATTGTATTCAGCCAATTAGAAATCGTTGATATTGCGGGGCTAGTTAAGGGAGCGAACAAAGGTGAGGGATTAGGTAATAAGTTCCTTTCCCACATAAGAGAAGTAGACCTTATAATACACGTTCTGAGATGTTTTCCGGATGACAACATAAGACACGTTCATGGGAAGGTAGACCCAGTGTACGATGCGGAAATCATAAAAACTGAGTTGCTCCTCGCAGACATTCAGAGTCTAGAAAATCGTCTTAAAAAAAGTAAAACCTCTGCTCAGACGATAGAACAAGCTCTGGAGATATTAAATAAAAAAAATCCTCTTCCATGTGATCTAATGGATCAAACGTTTAGAGAACTGCATCTATTAAGTGCAAAACCGGTTCTATACGTGTGTAATGTTCCACAAGAAGATGTCATTTCAGGAAACGATTTCAGCAAACAGGCAGAAAAATTCGCACAGGACAATATGTCCGAAGCGGTTAAGGTTTCCGCGGCAATAGAAGCGGAAATCTCTCTGTTAGACTCACCAGAGGATCGCAAACTTTTCTTGAATGAACTTGGCTTAGAAGAATCACAACTAAATAAGGTGATCCAGACAAGTTCAAGGCTTCTTGACCTTGTTGTCTTTTTCACTGCAGGAGAAAAAGAAGCAAGAGCTTGGCCTATCAAAAGAGGTTCTACAGCTCCTCAAGCGGCCGGAGTCATTCATACGGACTTCGAAAAGAAGTTCATTAAGGCCGATGTAATAAGCTTCACGGACTATATCACTCTCGGTGGTGAGCAAAAGTGTAAAGCACTCGGCAAGGTTCGTTCAGAGGGCCGTGAATACATCATACAAGACGGAGATGTAATCGTTTTTAAACACGGGTAGCGCTATGTCAAAGATTAGTAAGGACGTCTTAGCGAAGAGACTTAGGGAAAACATACAGAGACGGAAAAAACACAAAGATAGCGTGTTATCTAAAGGTAGCCGCTCCAACTCTCAGCAAGAAGCAAACCCACCTACAAATACCGTCTTAGAGTACAAAAAAACCAGACTGCCAGCTGGTACTGGGAATCAGTCCTCAGAAAACTAAGGTTACCCAAGCACCCTAGAGGATTCGAACCCCTGACCTTCTGATCCGTAGTCAAACGCTCTATCCAGCTGAGCTAAGGGTGCACACAGAGCCAGATTCTACACTGGAATTAAAAAAAAGGCTAGAACCACCACTGAGTTAACGTGATTGACACACCATGTATAACAAGAATCATGTTCATTTATGCAGCAAAAGCCTCTCAATATATCTCTATTACTTTGGACAAACCTTTGCGCCGGTAGTGGATGAAGCCTTTGCGCCAACACTAACAAAGAGTACAGACTGAGGATTCAAAAAATCTTTTATAAATAAGTTTAGATTTTCGACTTTTACCTTGCGTATTCCCTCTAAGTATCTTTGCATGTAATCAATCCCCAAACCTTCCTGTTGCATTTGCACAAGCATATCCAACATATTAGCTGACTTATCCATTTTCAGGACAAAAGTATCCAGTAAATGGCTTTTAGCTTTCTCAACACTAGCAGAGGTTAACCCAGAACGTTTTAACTCATTCAGCACGTTTAATATTTCCTCCCTCACCTGAGGAGCGCTATCATTGCTTGTTGTAGCAAAACCGAACAACAAGTTAACCGCCGAATGCATTATCTGCGTGTATATACCATACGTATGGCCTCTGCGTTCACGAATTTCTTGCATCAACAACGACTCAAGTCCAGGACCTCCAAGAATGTGATTTAATACCACCAGGTTGTAGAAGTCCTTGTCTGTTGGACTCATTCCGGTGTGCCCGAACAAAATAATATTCTGCGGGATACTTTTTTCGACTGAAATACACTCACCTGAGGTGCGGAAAACAGGCTGTTCAAGCTTTTTGACCTCCATCATTGTCAAAGGGAACTCTATGAGATAATCGTCCAACACGGACTTGATATCATCAGCATGAGTGTTTCCAAGAACTGCAATCCTCATGTTGATTCTGTTAAAAACGTTGACAATTTTCGTCTTTATATCCTCCGCCTTTATTGCGCTAACCGTTTCGACGCGTCCCCAACGGACATTCGAATAGCCTGAATCTGGGAACGCAACCTTGAAAAATTCCGTCTTAGCAATAGATACCGGATCACCTTCAGCTCTCTTAAGTTGTGAAATTTGTCTTTCTTTCACTTTTGACAGAGTTTCGTCGTCCAATTTTGGTTTTGCTATTGACGCACAAAAAAGCTCAATCGCCTGCCTTATGGATTCCTTTGGAGCACTCACAGTTACCACAAGATCATTTGTTCCAAGGTCATATACTATTTTACCACCTATTTTTTCAAGACTTTTTACAAAATCTCTGTTGGTTGTACCACTTATACCTTCGTTAAGAACCTCCACAACAAGGGCTGCCAACCCGAGTTTTGCTTTTGGATCATATGCATAGCCCCCCCCTTTGAACACAAAACTGTAAAAGACCAATGGAACATCATCTTTATGAACAAACCACGCTCTCACACCATACTTACTCTCAACTTCACTAATCTTGAATAAGGTCTGAGTATCAACTGCATGGGAAAACCCACACATCACAAAAAATAAAACAAAGACAAGACCTCTAAGCATATCTATTTATCTAAGTACCCGATTACTTTCTTCGCATTCATCAATTGCATAATTGCATTGTTAATTTGTTCCGGCGTTACAGTTGAGATACGTTCTGCCAATTTCTGGAAGTGGTCAAAATCAGCACCTACAGACAAGGCAACAACGTGACTAATGCTGCGAGCACTGAAACCGTCCAAAGCTTTCATTAAGGAGACTTTCAGTGTCATTTTTGCAGCTTCAATATCTTCGATATTGACACCATTCTTGATAACCTCTGACATGATACCCGAAACACCTTCCTCGAGAACTCCTAACTTCACGTCTGGATTCAGCGGAGTGATAACTATTTCAACGATCCCCTTACGAAGAGTGAAATAATCATAATCTACCGAAACATTGAGTGCGAGCCCGAGATTGTGAACAAGCTCCATACCCAATACACTTGTCTTACCACCTGCTAATACCTGAGAAGCCACTAACATCGCAGCATATTCTTCTGTTGAAATATTAGGCGCCGGAAAAAAGTATATTAGAGCCCTGTCTTCTGTTTTATAATTGACCATTCTGACATTTATGTCCGAATGATGTGCTGGCTCTGCAAAATTACCAAAACACGAACGCCACCGAGAAGATGAATTTTTCAAGACACCATAATACTTCTCTATATATCCCTTTACTTCAGCAACATCGATATCTCCAAGAATAAGAAGTACCGCATTTGACGGCCGATAGCATGCATTGTACATTCTTTGCGCCAGCGCAGCATCAAAAAGTTCAAGCTCTTCCTCCCAACCTATAACATTCCAACCTGTTTCATTCCGATAAAAGGCCGCCATCATCTCTTCCTCGAGTTTTACAACTGGTTTGTTGTCTACTCTCATTTTGCGCTCTTCTATCACGATTTTGCGTTCCAACCCTGCAGCCTCATCACTGATCACAAGATTCTGCATTCTTTCAGCCTCAAGACGAACGACTTTCTCCAACTTGTCTTTATGAAAAAGTTGATGGTAAACCGTGCGATAATCGGAGGTAAATGCGTTGTACAAAGAATGCAACCCATCTATCTCCTTACTAATATTTGGAATATTCTTCGAGCTTCTGAACATTAGGTGCTCTAGATAATGGGCAAGCCCAGAACCGCCCCTAGGATCGCTCGCACCTCCAACTTTATAAAGTAGAACATGCGAAACAATGGGCAGGGAAGTATCCTTTATCAGATAAACATCCAACCCGTTACTCAATGTATAGTGGACACGCTCGTCTTCTTTCGAATGCCCCAGACTCGAAAAGAGAAACAAAAAAACACAGAGCAAACAAGATAAAAACTCCTTCATAATATTTCTCATCTAATTGATTCTACGATCTCCCCCAGACAAAGAGATCCTACTGCTGGTTGAATAAAAGAGCACAAACACAACACCAAGAAAAATAGCCGCATCAGCAACATTGAAAACCGGCCAATGAAAATCTAAAAAATGAAAGTCGATAAAATCACGCACAGCACCAAAACGCACCCTGTCAGCAAAGTTAGCAATGGCACCTCCAAGAATAAAACCCCAGGCTACACAGGCAACTAGCCTTCTCTCACGAAGAGAAAAGAACAAGACAAATGCTATTGCGGGCACACTGACAAGAAGGAAAAAAATGTTCGAGAACTGATACCCACCAAAAAGCCCAAAACTCACACCAGTATTATATGCCCTGACAAAATTAAGGACGGGAAAAAGTTTTACCTCTGTAACACCTTCCAGCATTAAAGCGCACATGCGCTTCGTATACAAGTCTAAGAAGGTAACACAGCACCCAACTAGGATCACTAAAACCTGTCGAAAGAAAACGGATCCCTCAAACAACTTCCTTCGCAACACACAACCAACACCCTGTAAAGCGCACACTAAAAAGAAAGAACTGGAGGAACAACCTACTGGTCAAATTTCTTGAAAAATCTGCAGTCAAGCGGCTCGCCAGTAAGCTTAGTGATTAACTCGTCCATGGAACAACGCGCTCCCTTAGTATACACATTAGAACTTAACCACGCAACTAGTTTTCTTATTAACGATTTTTCCTCTTTTAACCCAGAACATTCGGACTTCAACACGTGGAATATCTGTCCAGACGCAATCATCCCCTTCAAGTAAGAAGGATAGTAGCAAAATTCACCAAAAAACCAATGATGATTATCAAGAATACTTGCGTGCGGATCGTTTACACCGAAATAATACGAAAGATCCTCAACAAAAAGCTTCTGAATATCATCAACAGAAACCTCACCGTTTATGAGCGACTTCTCGATTGAGAATAGTATCATCAAGTGTGTAAGCGCAACAAACTTGTTTGCACCCATGATTGAACTCGAATACTCAGATTTCTCTTGTACACCAAGAAACTGAGCAAAGTTCTTCTCTTCGAAAAGAAAATGAGAAAACAAAAAACCCTGAACCGCATACATAGAGATACTGGTTGGATTGCATATCGGCTGTGTCCTCCATTTGTCATATGGAAGATTTCTTATATACAGTCCCTGCCCTAAAAGGAACAATAATGTCGGGAAGAATGCGCTCCCACCTTCTTGCATAATCAACTTGAGCCCATTTTCTCCGCCTGAGAGGTGAAAATGATCCGAGTAAAAAACTCTAACCACATTCTTTGGAAAAAACTTCTCAACGACGCGTTTATGATTACACTTGGCATCTCCTTTCTCTTGGGGCTTATTCAAGGAAATTTCTCCTAAACCCTGGACTTTTCCTTTCAACAACGGACTTACACCTATACAGAGCTGTTCAAGATGGTCCGGATCGATCTGATAAGCCTTCAACAGAGCTGAATATCTATCCACACTAGAATCTTTTGCATACAAAGCCGCTATCTGCGCAACCACCTCAATGAGTTTTTTAAACTCCTCCTTTACGAGAGAAAAGTCCTTTACCTTTCTCGCTGCTGCATAAGCCGCCCTACAAGCAAACGAAGCCTCTGTGAAACTTTCTACAACGTCGAATGGTATTCCCCTTCTCCTTGCACAGAAATCCTGCATAAACCCAAAATTGACTCTCTGCCAATCGTTCAAGTCCTTGGCCTTAAGCTTTGCCTGCTCAATCAGGAAATACAGCTCGTCACTTGTCGCAACATCGTGAATAATCTCCTTCAGCGTGATTACTTGGGTTAACTTCTCATTCGCAGATTCACTGTGGAGCCTTACATCGAAATCAAGAAAACACAAAGTCTTTTGCAGGCTGTCAATTCTTGCAAATATTTTTTCTAATTTTTCATACTCTTCCATTGTTTTGTGAGCCTCTCTCCTTGGTTACGGCACATCACGCCGGCAGACCAAGCCACCCCGGCAATTGTATACGATACGGTAGCACCATTTCCACCCCAATTGTACAAAATATTCACTATGGCTTAACGAGCTTTACAAAAAAGTGATCAACTTATTGATTTTACCACACTAAGCATTATAGTTGCTTACATAGTCATGGCATGCGAACTTCTAAACTGGAAGTATACCAACTGCCAGTACTTCTCCGTTGAGTTTTGTTTTTTATTGTTCTCTTGAGTGTCATATGAAGAAATCGTTTATCGCGTCAATCCTGTTGTTGCAAATGTTTGTTCAGCCATCCTATGCTGATGAGTCGGATGGTCTCTCCAATGATCTTTCCGATACTTTTGTCACCTTATCTTATAAGTCAGCTATTGCAGGAAACCACGATTCTCTAAGCAAGTATAGCACCTTTAATCACGGTGGGAGCCTAGGGATTTACTACCCAGTACCCGGACTTGCAGATATAGGTGTAGAAGTTGACGTATTAAACCCAAAAGATCTTTTTTTGGATCGTGAGAAAACAGAAGCTGATATGCTCGCTTCCCCAACTTTATATTCCGGAATCTTGAAATTACAGAAAAGAGTTGCCTTGGCAGATGGTCTTGGGTTGATTGGTGGAATCGGCTTGGGCCCTACATATGTTGTATTTGATACGCCAACAAGCACGGATAAAAAACCTTTTGAAAAAAGGGAGCTCTCTTCTAAGTTGAGCCTTGCTGCTGTTGGTGATCTATCGCTCTCTATCGCGCTTACTGAATCTGTCTACGGTACCATTGGGTACTCATTGCAATATTCTCCACTTGGTAAGGTTTCATTTGAAGAAACTGGTGACAAGGGAAAATCAGAAAAAGTAGAAGTGAATGCTTCGGCTCTTTTTGCGCATGCATTTAAAGTTGGTGTTTCAACTACCTTTGGTACATTCCTCGCGTGAGGATAATATGGAAACTCGGTTTGGAACATTTTGTTCCTACCGGGTTTCCGCTGTCAGATCCTCAAGCATTTGCTTCGCAGCGTTTTCCTCAGCTGCTTTTTTGCTTGTGCCAGTGGCCCTATTTCTTTTTCCGCCTGCGCAGATTTCTACTTCAAAAATGGGTGAGTGTGCTGGTCCCAATTTATTGATGATACTGTACGTTGGTGGCTTCATTCCTTTTGCTTGAAGCAGCTCCTGAAGCGCACTTTTTGGGTTTGCCTTAATGGAATCCGATTGGACAGCTAGACCGTACCAATGTTTCTCAATGAAGCAGGCAACTGTTTCAAAACCCGCCTCCAGGAAAATGGCGCCTATAAGCGCTTCTAAAACATTCTCTAGATTGCTTATCTTCTCACGTCCACCACAGGCTTCCTCGGAATTTGAAAGGTAAATATAACTACCCAAATTCATCTGGCGAGCGAGCATCGCGAGAGTGCTCTTACAAACAAGTGCACTCTGTCTGTGAGAGAGTCTACCTTCAGGATCACCGGGGAAAAGAGAATAGAGCATCGAAGCAACAACCAAATTCAGCACTGCATCTCCAAGAAATTCTAATCTCTCGTAAGATGGACATTTTTCAACACTTGGATGCGTTAAAGCCTCGATAAGTAACTCTTTATTTCTAAAATGTACTCCAATTGAAGATTGCAGTTCTTCTAGTTCCATAGAGCGTCTACTTCATAATATTCCCTGACATCATCCTTGAAGATATGTACTATCACTTCACCCATGTCGATAAGCACCCAGTTACCTAAGTCGTAGCCTTCGGTCTTCACAGATATTCCTTTTTCTTTGCTTAGCTTCACGACAAAGTCAGCCAGAGTTTTTACGTGCTTGTGTGAATCAGAAGAAGCAACAACCATGCAACCTGTTATACCTCTTCCACCATAAATCTTAATATCTCTCCCCTTATGGACAGACAAACTTTCCAGGATTAAAGACACTATTTGGGATTCCATTCTTGTATACGTAGAGAGGGTACTAATCATTTTACAGAAAGCTGTCACAATGCGAAACCCTGGAAAACTTATTCATTCAGGAGCAATTCTGACTGGTGAGATTCCTGGTAACATAAAAGTATTGATAATTGGACGATCGTGGAACATATTCCGCTGATCCATGCATCTGTTCGCCGTCGAGGAGATAACTTCCACTACCGAGAATTGAGTAAGTAAATTAGGGGTCCCTGTACAAGTTTCTGTGTATAAATTGAATTACGCTGTCAGTGTTAACGTACCACGCATAACACCGTTCTGTTCAATTTATGCGCGATTTACAATACTTAAAACCAAGAGCCAGTACAAAAACAATTTTAATACGCACACAAGATCTGAAATTGTACTTCATGAGCACAATGTGAGCTCTTTTATACCTTTTCTATCACTCTCATTCTTGCAGAACGGGAGCTTGGATTCTCTCTTACTTCTTCCCTACTTGGAACAACAATCTTCTTCGTGAGCAGATTAAACCCGTGTCCATGAACACTTTTAAACAAATGTTTGACTATTCTATCTTCGAGAGAATGGAAGCTAACAACAACTATCCTACCTCCAACCTTCAGCATTGTCAGCGCTGCTCTCAGTCCGCATTCGAGAGCACCCAATTCATCATTTATGAAAATTCTTAGAGCCTGGAAAGTCTTTGTTGCTGGGTCTATCTTATAGTGCCTTCTTGGAAAACAAGATCGCACGATTTCTGCTAGACCGTTGGTCGTGGTAATTCTCTTTTTGCGTCTTGCATTAACAATTGCATGAGCTATCTTTCTCGACATTCTCTCCTCACCAAACTGGTAGATAATGGAGGCAATTTTCACTTCGGTATAACTGTTAACAACTGTCTCAGCTGTTAGTAGAGTACTTCTATCCATACGCATGTCTAAAGGACCCTCGTGAAGAAAAGAGAACCCTCTCTCAGCAACCTTCAATTGCATTGTTGAGACACCTAAGTCAAACACAATCCCGTCCACCTTCACTTCGCCCAGTAGAGCCTCAATATTCACGAAATTACCATTTATAAAGTTCGTACGTCCGGCAAAATCATTCTCTACGACCTGGAAGAATCGTTTTACTGTCTCATCACGATCGATAGCATACACGAAACAGTCGACACTACTCAAAATAGCCCTAGTGTAGCCCCCTGCACCAAATGTTGCATCTACATAAAAACCACCATTCTTTGGAGCAAGAAATTTTATAGCTTCGCTCAAAAGCACCGGCTTGTGTAATATCTCATCTTTCAAGCTATCAGTAACACTCATTTAACCATTTAAGGATGCTCTATCCAGTTGATGATGCAGCAAAAAGTCTTGGGAAACGCTCCTCTAGCTCCGAAATATAACCAGTGCGCGTTCTACTCACAGATCAGAAAACAGAGCTAAACGAAAAAACTCATGCATCAGTTGCATTATATACCATCCTGTAACCGAATATTCTGTTACTTGCTTTCGAGGCGAAGCGTGTGGCGCTCTTTGGTATCTCAGTATCTTCAACTTTAGAAAAGACTTTCAAGGCAGATTGATATATTTGCTGAGCATAATCTTGATCGTCAGTCGCAATAACAACCTCAGCTAATGTATGCAAACTACGACCTAGGAGCTGCAAAAACGATACATCTACAATTCTACGTTTATGGTGCTTTTTTTTAGGCCAGGGATCAGGAAAGAGTATGTATACCTCACGAAAAACTTTACAACGCAACTTTTCCAGAAGAAGACGAACATCGTTATTCCAAATTAGAACATTTGATAGTTCATGAAGCTTCACTTGCTCCAGGAGCTTTGCTATACCATTTACGTACACTTCAGCGCCGACAAATACTTTATCCGGGTGATCTATAGCCTTTTTTAGCATGTGTTCACCAAAACCAAAGCCAACCTCCAACACGATCTCACTCTTGAGATTTTCAAGTTTCTCACTAGACGCAAGAAATCTTTCTAAGTCGATGAGCTTATTCTCGCTAAAATTTCGACCACGACGCCTCCCATAAGATCTGAGAAACTGTTTTTTTTCCAGCCCTAGGTTTAGTATATTGTGCTCAAACACATCAACTCAAAGATCAGCCAAAAAACGAAAGGTCAACATCCGAAAAGAAGTGGAACATCCATACAATTTATCATTACTCCGTCCCAAATCTCCTACGATGAGGAGACATCTATGCCGAGCATTTTGTATGCTTCAGCTCTCTTTGAGAGAGCTGAAGCATAGAGTTTTGTCCCAGAATAATCACGAACCAACTCATCGAATCTAGCTATGGCAGCATGGTAACTCATTTCTCTGAAATAGAAGGACCCTATAGAAAAGATTTTTTCTGCCATGATTTCATTTATCTCGAGTAGTTTCTGCTGTGCGTCAGTAACGTACTCAGAGGTAGGAAATGTATCCACTAAAACCGTAAAAGCATCTCTAGCTTTATCCGCGAACTCACCACTATTAGTACGACCCTTTGACATCTGGAAGTAAGCATTCCCCTTTATGCTGAGAATTTGATCCATCCTAGCACCACTTGGATAGTGTAAAAGATATCCTTCGGCACTACCTGCAGCCGCAGCAAACTTCCCCTCATCGTAAAGTATCTTAGTATAGGACGCCTTTGCTTCTTCCCCTATGGAAGAAAAAGGCGCAATATCAGCTACCTTTTCGAAAAGCTCCTTTGCAACCTTGTAGTTTTTTTTCTTAAGTGCCAGAACCGCGCTGTTATACATTGACAGTTCATTTTCTCGCATTTTACTGCTCAAAACTTTTTTTGATTGCCCAATATCACAGCTAGAAAAAATACAAAGAAAACAGATAAGCAAAAAGTTATACAGCTTTCTTCTCATTCGGGCGATAACAAACTACAATATGACCGTTGATTATAATCTGACAATGCAATTAAAAAAAGTTCTTGTCGTCGGAAACGGCGCTAGAGAGCACGCTTTGATCACTAAAATTAAGGAATCGCCAATGCTTGGCAAGATTTACACTACAAACCCGAACTTTAGTCAGTTCGCAGAATACCTTGATATCAACTTGGCAAACTACTTGTACATGTCGTCGACTTGTAAGTCAGAAGGAATAGATCTGGTAGTTATAGGGCCAGAAGAACATTTGGCAAGGGGTGTAACGGATGCTCTTATGGCTGAAAGCATTTCTGTTTTTGGACCCACAAAAAATGCAGCAAAATTGGAATCATCAAAGTTTTTTGCCAAAGAAATAGCAGAAATGAATGGTGTGCCTGTGGCGAAGTACAGTTTTTGTTCATCTATCAACAACTTAAAAAAGCAAATTGAAAACATTGGAAGCTTCCCTTTAGTTATTAAGGCTGATGGACTTGCATCTGGAAAAGGTGTCGTAGTGTGCAAAACCATGGGAGAAGCACTAGAGGCAGGTGAGGCAATGCTGAATGGTTCGTTTGGCGAAGCAGGCAGAAATATAATAATAGAAGAGTTCTTATATGGACAGGAATTAAGTTATTTTGTCCTCGTTGATGGGCAGACAATTCTTCCAATTGGCCATGCAAGGGACCACAAACAGATTTCATATGACGGAAAAAGGTACAATACCGGTGGTATGGGTGCTTACTCGCCCGTTCTGCTCCACAAAAAAACTGAACAAGAAATACTCGGGAAGATTATATATCCAACTATCAATGCGTTGTCAGCAATTAACGTTCAGTACAAGGGGATCCTTTTTGCGGGACTCATGCTAACCAACTCCGGACCTAAGCTATTGGAATATAACGTCCGATTTGGTGATCCAGAAACCCAAGCAATACTGCCACGCCTAAACGCTGATCTCCTTGATCTTATGCTCAAAACATTAAATGGAGACCTTGATAGAGCTACGATTTCTTTCAAGAAAGAAGTATGTCTGTCTGTCGTCCTTGCCACCCGCGGTTATCCAGTCTCTTATGAAACCGGATACCGGATAGATAATGTAGAGAAGGCACTACAAAACGTTGAAGGGCTACAGATTCTCAACGCTGCCGTAAGGTACGATGCAGAAGGACAGATGATTTCCAACGGTGGTCGGGTCCTCAATTTAGTGGTGAGTGCCCCGACGTTATCAGAGTGCAAACACAAAATCAGACGTGGTTTGGAATTAATAGACTGGAAAGAAGGAGTCTACTTGGATGAGTTAGTCTTAGGGTAAACCTGGACTGTTTTCCCGCGGCAACAAAACCTTGACAGCATGCTGTCTACGAAATTGGCAAGGTCGCGGTCGTTTCCCCACCGACGCAATCAGAAATTCCAGCAATAAGGGAGCCTGCTAACCTAGTTGCTTTGTCGAGCAAACCATCACCTTAAGAGTGAAAAACAGCTTCGAATGCAAACATTGTAAGGAGTGTCACAAGCGTGAACATTGCTATTTGGATCACCCTTATTACAGTACCGTACAGAAGATGTTTCGCATCCTCTTTACCAAGAAACACCGCACAAACACAGGCTAAGATTCCATGCCTCACACGAGCACCACAATTCCTAGTTGCTACCACGTCAAGAGGTATAGAAAGTAATGCAGCAAATATCCCAAAAATAAGACCAACAGCTGTTCCACTCAAAAGGCTCATGCGATATGCAATTGAAATCTCATACGAGATCACAGAAGCAGACCAGAAGATCATATTGCGCACAAGTATTGGTAACGCGACACCTTTAAGAGTTGCTTTATTTTCCATTAGTTTCCCCTTGTTTCTGCTGATTTCACATACTTCCGCCCATATAGAAAATAGTGTTTCCAAAAGCCCTCCAAGCATGGAACGAAAAAGCACAACGAAAAATATAGTAGGATGAAAAAATGCTTTCAGTGCAATACCCGATATAGCCTCCGAAATCCCAAAAGACATGGAACTCAGAAAATTCATTACTGCATACGGAAGCGCACCTCTAAAAAAGGGAGCCACACCACCATCAGATAAAGTATCTAAAGCTATCTTCCGATACGAAGATCTTGTCTGTTGCCTCATTATTTTTAGGAACTGCAACGGAGACATCAGCACAGCTGCAACTGCAGCAAATGAACCGAAAAATACTCCCCCTAAAATAACATCATAAAGTTGCAGGAACATATACTATTTCGAATGCGTCCAAATTAAATACCAAAATATCTTAGAATAAACGTCGTCGAAACGGTCACAGCAGTATAGATACTAATTTGTAATATCCTGATCGTACTGCCCAAAAAAAATTTACTGCTAGAATCGGTTGCCACTAGAAGGACACGTCTTAGCAACGGCAATTCTTCTCTGGCAGCACAATTCTGTGTTACCAACACATCTAACGGAATAGAAATAACGCCGAAAACAAGGCCTAGAACAACTGATAAAAAGAGGGACTTATCCAGGCTCAGAAACAGCCTGGTCGAAATTTCATAGGACGAAGTCGCACCTAACCACGCAACTGAGTTCCTCAAGAAAGCTGGGAAAAGTATACTCAATACCCGACCTTTACCAACAGCAAGATCACCTTTGTTTCTGACAATTTCACGTACCTCAGGATATATGGTAAACAAAGTCTCTATTGCTCCTCCGAGGAATGCTCTAACGAAGATGCCAACCAGAATACCGTACTGAACTGGAAGCACGATCTCGGAAATCCTGTCACTAAAACCAAATGAAAGATTAGCAAGAAAGTTCATCGTAACGTAGGGAATCGCACCCCCGAAAAAAATCCCTATCGCTGCTCCGCCCTTTTCAAATGCACAAAAAAAAATGGAAGAGTAAGAAGAAGCCGTCTCCTGCCGAATGATTTTCAAGTACTGCAACGGTGCAATAGCGAATGCAACAACAGCTGCAAAAGACGCATATACAAGGGGAACCAAAAAGAAAGACAGCAACATAGGCTAATGCCAGAGACCAACTAAAGGCTACAGCGAACTCAAACGGAGCTACTTGGACCCTTGTCTCACATTACAACGCGGATTTTTTCTGTTGTACACGTATATACGCTTACCCCTTTTGGCAACATACGAATTGCGAGCATCACGTTTTTTCGCTGACTTCAAAGAACCTATTACTTTCATAAAACACCCACTTAGCCCGCAAATGGTCTACAACCTCAGGCAGGATATTGTACATTAAAAAAAATCTCTGAACAACCTCAACTGGTAAACATATATAAAGTAAGTACAAGTCTCCCTACAACTAGCACCAAGACTTAATTCAATATTCTGGAACGTATCCCCTTTTCATCAATGAAAGTTAAAATTTTATTTTTTCAAACAAGATGATAGTAATAATTTAGTTGCGAATTCATCTCAGGAATGCAGGGAGCCAGATCAACCATAAAAGGAATTTTTACAGCAATAATCACGCCTTTTAAACGCAACGCAATAGACATAGAAAGTCTAGAACGATTAATCGAGGTTCAAATAGTGAGTGCCGTAAATGGCATTGTAATAGCGGACTCAACTGGAGAAGGACACTCATTATCTCAATCAGAATATTACGCCCTGGTAAAAAATGTAGCAGCCGTGCTTAAAAATAGGATACCTCTGGTTGTAAGTGTGCCACATTGTTCTACAACACAGGTTATCGATGTAATAACTCGTCTAAAAAACAAAGCAATTGAAGCATTCCTTGTTGCAGCACCATATTACCTGCGCCCACAACAAGAAGGAATCTTTGAGCATTATAGGCAGATTACAAACAAAACAAAGGCAAACATTGTCATGTGCAACATACCACATAGGTGCTCTATCAATATAGAAACCGCAACAACACTCAGAATTATGGATCTACCCGGTATATCAGCGGTTGTTGATTTATCAGGAGATCTTGAACATCCAACAATACTGCGTGACGGAAATGACAACGTACCTATACTCACAGGGAATGATACAACATATGCAGCCCACAGACTCAATGGAGGAGATGGAATGGTATCTACACTGAGTAACCTGATTCCAAAAGAAATGGTCGCGTTAGAAAGAGCAATCTGTGAAGGTGACTATAACAATACTAAAAAGTTACATAAACTCATTTTCCCACTTGCCAAATCTATGTCCTGCGAAACTAACCCAGTACCTCTAAAATACGCCATCAGTTGCATCTACAAATACATCACACCAAATGTTAGGCTCCCACTGATGGATGCAACTACGTCAACTAAGCAGTTGATACATACTCTTCTCAGGAAGTTTGAAAGGGAAAAGCAAGAACACGGAATTTTATCCGTAACACAAACTTGATTAGATAAAACAATTTGATTCCGACGAATACTGAAATACTCTCCGGACAAGATCTTCGCATCTATGCGCTTTCCCAGCCAGGTATCTTCCTCTATCTGGTAATTTTGCTCAGAAGAGTCTGTTTATCCTGCACTTACCAGGACGAAGTCGTTTTGGTGAGTATTTCAATTCATCGTTTAGCTTTCCAAATACACGGACAATTGAAATGACCACATACAATAACCAGAATTGTCACATCGTATCTGATTGCTAGGAAAAGAAAACAAAGCCATAACGAACTAGACTCAATCGTAAAAGGGCAATCGACTGCAACACAGGAATCTAATTAAGGAGTACTTCTTCAACAGAACTGAACACGCTGGTATTTAAAAGTCTGTATAGAGAAATCAATGCTAGATTAGACTGTACATATAACTTGGTGGATTAATAGGAATACGGTTTTCCCAAAACAGAATAAAATTAACAGTATCACGAGACATGATAAAACAGTCTAAACAGACCGGAAACTCATATTTATTCTTTTGACATAAGCAACTTCGAAGCAGATAGTGTAAGAAATATCTGTGAAAACAGCGAAGTATCCGCAGTGCAAGAGTCTCAGGAACAAAATAGCAGAGTACAACTCAATGCTCAGTAGACAACAACATAGGATTACTTTACCATGGCACTAGTTCATTCTGAGTTTGCTGAATATGCATAATCCTGAAAAGTATAATTTAGCCCTGAGGATCCTACATTGGGTTTTAGCGTTTGCAGTAGTTGGCGCACTTATAAGCGGCTTCGTTATGACCAGTTATCTGGTTCCACCTTTGAAGTTCGTTGTTTACGGAAAGCACAAGGCGATTGGCATGACGATCGGTGCTTTGATGCTCATAAGGCTGGTAATTCGCATGTTTTTTGGCGCCCCAAAAAGCCAGTTTTCCAGACTAGAGACTATCTTGTTGCGTGCTGTACATTCTTTACTTTATGTTTTGACTATTGGAGCTGCTTTCTCAGGGTACTTAATGTCTTGCAGTGGAGGTAAAGCTGTTTCCTGGTTTGGGATCTTCGAATTCCCATTGTTGTTTCCACAAAATCCAGATATCGCAAAAACAGCACATGACGCACATCAGGTCATCATATATTTGCTCGCTTGCCTGATTGCACTTCATATCCTAGCAACCCTAAAGCATCTAATTATTGATAGGAAGAACATTCTCAAACGAATATTTTAGCATGGGTCCGGGGTCTTATGCATACTATGAGACTTTTTGTGTGCTAGGCTTTTTGTCGATTGGTCTGTTTTTCGTAGGGTATCAAGGCGGAGGTCTTTTCCCAGGTCACATTTCTTCCTTCGCATCTGTACTCCGGAGTCCTGCTAGACCAGCGTGTGACATTAAATGAGTGTCACAAATATATCTGTGTCGCTGTGACAAATAGCGTAGCCAAAACTTTAATAAGTTGTGATGAAATGTTAGCAAGAAATCATGTGACAGCACATAGTATCAACAGTCGCACCCAGTGTAATGAATGAAAAATCGAACTCCAAAGCAATGGTAACTCCTAAGGCAATATTATTTGATTGGGATGATACTATTGTCGATACACGACTCATGATCCTGAATGCAGTGAACAAAACGCTGAGTTACTTTGGCAAACCAGTGCTCGATAGGGACATGAATGCACCAGAAAGAATGGATTTCTTCAAACAGATTTTCGGAGAAGAGTGGATCTTCGCTTATTCAATATTTAGGGATCACCTTAAATCTGAGAATCCAGGACCTTTACGGATATTCCCAGGATTCACATCGTTTTTAGATTTAATAGCTGAAAAGGGTATATTCACGGGTGTAGTCAGCAATAAATATAATGAATTACCTAGAAAAGAGGTAGATTCTCTTGGATTAACGGATCGATTCGATGTCGTGGTTGGCTCGGGTGATACAGATCAGGATAAACCTTCTGCAACACCGCTGCTGTACGCTCTCTCGAGAGGCAATATTATTCCCTCGAAAGAAACTGTTCTTTTTATCGGTAACAGCGCAACAGACATGGAATGCGCGAGAAATGCGGCCGTACGTGGTATTGCATATCGAGCAACCCCAATAGCAGGATTCGAGAATATACCAATAATACGGCATTACGACCAAGCAAGGACTTTAATATTCTAAGGATATACCCGCTCCTATTGACAAAGACTACTTTAATGTAATCAAATGGCACTAGTTTTATCTTATCTGCATGTATATCAAGTCGAGTCATCTTATGATCCTTAAATTCTACGATAGACTCAGAATAGAGACTACGACTACTGATATTCCTTTGTCTAACCAAGCATCTATCACACAAGTTGGCGCAATGCACGTTGATACGAAAGAGTTTGCTGAAAACACAGCCTGTAAGTACCAAACTCTGGAAAGAGATCTGACATGCGTAACGAGCCTCGACGAACTCAGGACACTTCTCTCCAGTTTTGAAGGCTGTCAGCTTAAAAAGGGTGCTAAAAACACGGTTTTCTGTGATGGCAATCCGGAAGCAAAAATCATGCTGATTGGCGAGGCACCTGGAGAACAAGAGGATAAGCTTGGGATTCCTTTTTGTGGCAGGAGCGGTAACTTGCTGGACAAAATGCTTCAAGCTATAGGACTGGATCGAACCAAAGTATATATAACAAACGCAGTTTTTTGGAGACCACCTGGAAATAGACGACCGACACCCGAGGAGATACAGATTTGTAAACCATTCTTAGAACACCATATACGACTTGTATCACCCAAGTTGATCGTGCTACTTGGTTCTACAGCTGCTTCTTCGGTTTTAGAAAGCCAAGACAGAATTTCTATGTTGAGAAATAAATTTTACGAATATAAAAACCAGTTCATTCACGAAGGGATTACTACGACCGTAATGTTCCACCCATCGTATCTCTTGAGACAGCCTGCTCAGAAAAAATTAGCCTGGGAAGATTTAAAACTCATTCGTTCATATATCGATGCCCATGGTCTTTAAATTCGGTAGGATGAATAGGTTCTTTCTTACTTTTTTTGCACTCGTGTTTCTAATTCTTACACCGCGTCTGGGAAAAACAACAGAAGAGCTCGACACACTATTCTCTTACCCCAAAAAAACGGGCACAGCGGTAACAAAAGCCTACGATCCTATGGAGAAACTTAATAGGAGGATATTCAAAATGAATAGCCTACTTTTCAAATACCTAAAATCTTCTGCTAATAAAAAACTTTTCCAAGGAACAAGTCCAAGAAAGTCTCGGACAGGACAGAAAGGTATGAACTCTGCAAAACATTTACTTCTTAACATCGTAGATAATCTTTCTGAACCAAGTTATGTTATTAACCATCTTTTACAAGGTAATCCAGAAAAGGCTGTAACAGAATTCTGGCGGTTTTTTATTAATTCTACGCTTGGTATACTCGGGACATTCGATGTAGCGGAAACTCTAGGTCTGGAGAAAAAAGCAACTTCCTATAGAAAGACACTTACCATATATGGAATGAAAAATGGACCATTCATAATGTTTCCATTGTTCGGTGCAACATCACTAAGGAACAGTATTGCTGCTTTGCTTGAGATTCTTACAAATCCATTGAATCTCGTGACACAACACAAATTCATATCATTTATAGTATACAACTATTCCCGAATTGCGAGAGAAATTGATTATTACAGCATAGTTTTTGAAAACAGCATTGACCCATATGTAAAATCACGCACATTCCTAGTAAATTACGATGCTACGTCCGAATAAAACAAAGTGGCTAATCTGGCTGCTGTTTGTAACGCTCCTTTCTTCTTCGAAGACTTTTGCAGAAGACTCTACAGGTGAGTTTATCTCGTCTCTATACACAAATGTGACAACTATCAACAGTTCTAATATCTCAGAACTAGACAAATTACAGCATATGATGAAGCTAATTGAGGAAAACATTGACTTCCAGAAGGTTGTGAGCTTCGTACTGGGAAGAAACATAAGTAAGCTATCACTCGAAGAGTTACAAGCTTTCACCGAAGGCTATAAGAAGATTACTTCCCTCAAATACGCAAAACTCATGACTAAAAAGCTTAGATATTATAAAATTCTGCGCGAAGAGGACTTAGGCAATCAAAGACATCTAGTCCAAACGGTCCTCCAAGAAAAACTTGAGAGCAGTGCACCGCTAAGAGTAGACTACCTGGTTACAGTGGAAGATAGAAAGTACAAAATTCTCGACATAATTGTTTCCGGAAGTATAAGTATGGCAATGGCAGACCGAGAAGAAATAGACACCTTTCTCCAAGACAATACGCCAAAAGGACTTTTAGCAATCGTAAAAACGCGACCAGACAATTAAGAGCATAGTGGAGGTCCATTGAAAACCTCGCTGGCCTTGTTTCGGAAGCGATTAGGCCCCGCGGAGTTACTCGTCGGACTGTTTATCGTTAAAGGAGAATTCTTCCTCCTTATTCTGGGTTTCTTCTTGCTCAGCTACTTTCAGTGCATAAACACATAAATCCTCAAAGGAAACGTTGTTCTCCTCAGCAAGTTCTCTTAATTTTGAGAGACTATCCATGACCTTCTGAGGGACAACTCCACCACGTTCTTTTGACAACCATGTAGCCTGATTGTAAATGGGATGCGTATCCCGCCTGGGAGAACCAATGTATATGGTAAAAGGAGCCGTCTGAGGGCCAAACTGGCAAGGCACTGTAAACTTCTTCATGTCTTATGGATATGATCTCACAGAGTGTACCACCGGATATTAAAAAAAAGCCATATAAGAATGACTCACAACTACAAATTAACCTAAGGTCGCTAAATCAATACAAAACTGTA
Organism: Neorickettsia sp. 179522; assembly: GCF_001593535.1. Taxonomy (NCBI): domain Bacteria; kingdom Pseudomonadati; phylum Pseudomonadota; class Alphaproteobacteria; order Rickettsiales; family Anaplasmataceae; genus Neorickettsia; species Neorickettsia sp. 179522. Next base: position 828,230 of record NZ_LNGI01000001.1, read on the forward strand.
TACAAGCATAAATGTAAAGTGTACTCGGATGGCTGGATACGGTCAAAAGTAATTTTAGAAAATTATCTCTTTGTAGTGATCACGTTAAAGAAGCTACATTCTTGATATCAAGAAAAGGAAATTAAAATAATTTAAGCTTACTGACCTACAAAGTAGAGTGATTGTGTAATAGGATTAGCCAACTGGGGCAACGTCTGTGTATCAGAAGAATGATAAAAAAAATTACTGATTCTGCAAAGTCCGGAAAGTTGAAAATGTTAGAATTTCTTACCTCTGGGATCAGGAAAACACTTAACAGAAGTGTGAAAATTGTTGATCATAGTATTTCATTCTTTCAAAACAAGGAAACCGATAAACTCAAAGAACTCACCAAAAACGCGCGAATCGCTGGCACAGTCGTTCTTATAGGCTTCTTTGGAATCTTTGGAATGTGGGCGACCTTTGCACCAATTGACGGTGCAAGTCTTGCAATGGGGGAAATTGTTATCAGCTCTGATAAGAAGTCTATTCAACATCTTGAAGGTGGAATAATAGATGAGATCCTTGTCCACGAAGGAGATCATGTTACAGAGGGACAGATACTCATGACCCTCAAAAACGTCGGCAATAAGGCACAACTTTCAATACTCGAGGAGAATCAAATTTCGCTTCTGGCAACCGAAAAGAGACTCTTAGCACATATAGGCAGAAACACAAATATGGAGCTCCCTAGTATAGAAAAATTGGAGTACGTGACCGAAGAGAAGAAAAACGACACCATCAAAAATCAACTGTTACTATTTGAATCCAATAAAGAATCTTTTGCTAATCAGGTTAGAATCATAGACAAAAAAATTGGCCAGATACAAAATGAGGTCCTCGCATTGAGGGCACAACTGGAATCAGCTGAAAAAAGTGTCCAGCTTCTCGAAGAAGAACTTGAAGGAAAGAGATCTCTTTACGATGAACATGTCATAGAAAAAACCAAGATCGTATCTTTAGAAAGAGAAAGAATCTCCTGGAACGGCAAAATTGCTGAATATAAAGCTCTCATAGCTAGAGGGGAACAACGCGTCACAGAAGCCGAGCTGGAGAAAATTCAGGCGGAAAATAGGTTCAATAGTGAACTTGCAGCACAACTCAAAGAAGTTTCGCATGCTATTCATGAAAATATGCAGAAACTCACCACAGCGCGTGATTTAATGCTAAGGACAATCATAAGGGCTCCACAATCAGGTGTTGTGACCGGTCTGCGCTCACTGAGTATCGGTGGCGTGATACCTCCAGCTATATCGCTAATGGAAATTGTCCCTGAAAATGAAGATATGTTTATAGAAGCAAGGGTCGCCCCGAATAATATTGAGGCAATAGCATCTGCGAGACTCGTCAAGAAAAATCTTAGCGAAGTTGACGGTTATATAGGGGTAAAGACGAGAGTAAAAATCACAGCATTTAACTCGAAGAAAGTAGGAATATTAAAAGGTGTAATGACATATATTTCCGCAAACACAATTTTGGATCCACGAACAGGAATGCATTATTACCTTGCACACATAAGGATTCCAAAATCGGAAATAGCTATGATAAATGCCAGAACCAAGCTTTATCCCGGAATGCCAGCTATTGTTTTTATTACAACTGAGTCTAGAAGTTTTCTTTCGTATTTACTGGCACCCATTATAGGAACCTTTGATACAGCCTTTAGAGAACGTTGAAAAACAAAAAGTTTTGTTCAGTGGGCTAAGGTAGAGGCTTTCCAGAGAAACTTCCTTATCAAGGGCTCTGGTTCGAAAAATTGCATGCGACAGCGGGTTACATGTGATACCATTCCCTCTTACCTGATTAGGTTTGATACCTTTGAATTATAAACTTGCTGGTATAAAGGAAATCGTATCTGGGAATAGCCTTATAACGAATTTGCAAGACCTTATACAATTTCGCGAGGCGCTAGTTGTCTGTGATCAAAACACGTTTTGTTTTTTCCCACCGTGGATAAAGGGTGAAAAAAACTTCAAATTAATAGTCCTACCAAAAAATGTGAGGCCTTATGAGGCACTGGTGAGAAAACTAGTTGTACGGGCAAAAAATTGTGAACTAATAGTCGCATTGGGTTCGGGGACAATAACCGACATATGTAAATATCTTGCACACTTAACTACAAAAGAACTCGTTATTTTCCCATCAGCACCTTCTGTAAATGCGTACACATCACCCACGGCTTCAATTATAGCTCTAAAGACGACACGTAAGGTCTCCTTAAAAGCAAAAATACCTAGATACCTATACTTAGACCATACAATTTTAAAAAGTACCCCACCACGAATGATTTTAAGCGGCCTCTATGATTTAGTATGTTCAAGGACTGCTAAAGTGGACTACTTTATCGCGTCAGTAGCCTTAAAACATTCTTACATTGGCGAAATCTTCGAGGAATTGCTTCCATATGAGGAAATCCTACTAAAACACAGTAAACTTCTCATGAAAGGTGATACTACCCTGGTGAACATGCTCATGCATGCTTTAAATCTTTCTGGCCTTGGAATGTGGCTTAATGGTGATAGTAGAAGCGCAAGCCAGGCAGAACACATGTTGGCTCATCTTTTAGAAAAAGTGTCCGGAAAATATTTTTTCCACGGAGAAATGGTAGCTGCGGGTATGCTGGCAACGTCGCTGTTGCAGGAGAGACTTTTCAAAAAAGAACAAAAAATTAAGCTCAATATACAGGTGCTCAACAAATATGTAATGTTAAAGGGATTATATCCATTACAAATTGATGACTTTGCAGAAGCTTTTCAAAAATTACACCCGTTATCACCGGTATTGAGTTTCATGGTTAGTGAACATACACAACTAAGAAAGCACATTGGCAATACTGCCATAAACTTGCCAAAAATACGTGAGCTGCTCCATGAAACAATATCCTTAAAACGTAATTTCACCTGCCTTGATATGGCATATTTAGCTGGCTACCGCACAATTACTTTATAAGAAAATGAATGTTGACCTAAGAAAAAAAAGAATCCTATACAGAAGTACACATCGCGGCTGTAAAGAAATGGATATCTTACTTGGAAGTTTTATAACGAAAAATCTAAATAGATTAACCGAACAAGAAATAGAACAAGTCGAACGCATCTTAGAATTGTCAGATTCTTTTATTTTCGACTGTTACCAACACAAGTTAGAACCACCTGAAGAACTTCCTGTATTGAAACAGATGGTGCGGGAAGAAGACAAATAAAAAAACAGAAGTTCCAGACCAACACAACGCGTAGCATTACCCTGTACAAATAAGGGCACTAGAAGCTATACACACTTTAAAGACAAAAAAACAAGAAAGGTGCTGAAAAAATAAACCCATCAACACGATCTAGTATACCTCCGTGCCCTGGTAGCAGCGTTCCACTGTCTTTAACTGAGCACATACGCTTTATAAACGATTCGAATAGATCACCTATAGTCGCTAGAATAGCAATTGGAATGGTCAAAAGAACAAAATTCATACTCAGTCCAAGAACTATTGCAAAGGTCGAACCACAAACAAAGGTGGACAGAAGTCCTCCAAGGAAACCACTCACGGTCTTATTTGGACTGATACTCTTGCAAAGTCTGACACCACCTATAACGCGTCCGATAAAATAGGCACCCACGTCATTACTAACAACACAGACTATTAACCAAATAAGGATCTCTACATCTTCAACATGTATACCTATGAGTGCTGCATTAGGCAAAATTGCTACAAATAAACCAAGATATCTCAACACAACCCCTCTATCTGCCGTCATATCCCGCCATTCCTGATACGAAAGTACCGCTAAAAGCAACACAACCGAGCATACAGCATAACTACCACCGTAGATTGCTAAGGTGCATAAAAGAAGCAGTAATGCTGCAGAGAGAACCCTGACCTTTAAATCGCAATAATGTTTCATAGAATTCCCATTAGATAGGCAAACCGCAGCCAAAGGTTAACATAAAAAATACCTGGAACACATACCCAGCTCTGAAACCCCAGTTTAGCTATAAGAACAGAACACCTATGCGAAAACAACACCCCCGAAATATAGGAAAAATGTTTCGCGCAGCAGATACACCAACTTTAGATCATGAGGAATAAAATGTAAAAATCTATTTCCCATATTTGCGACACCTAGCTTGATAGGCTTCTATCGCCATCTCCAAATCTTTTTCCGCAAAATCCGGCCAAAGCGTATCACAGAAGTACAATTCCGAATATGAACTCTGCCATAAAAGAAAGTTGCTAAGTCGTTTTTCACCAGCTGTCCTGATAATCAAATCTGGATCAGGAATTCCGCCTGTATATAAATAGCTCGCAAATTTCTCTATATTCACTTCCTCAGCCCTTAGGCCATCATTTATCATCCTTGAAGCCGCACTTACGATCTCAGATCTGCCACCATAGTTTATGGCAAGACATAAATGCATACCACTATTATTTGCTGTTCCGGCCTCCAGGTTTTTTATCACCTGCCTTGCGCTTTGATCCAAACCTGTCCGTTCCCCAATGACTTTCACTTTTATATTGGCATCACATAGTTCGTTCAACGCGGTGACACTAGCGCTTTCAAAAATGCTAAAGACAAGATGCACATCATTCGGATTTCTACTCCAATTCTCAGTCGAGAAGAGGAAAAGCGTAAGGTAAGGAATCCCAAGATTACAAGACGCTCTCACAACTGAGAATGCCGCCTCGACACCCATCTTATATCCATCGGAGTTACACAGACCTTTGGCTCTTGCCCATCTTGCGTTCCCATCCATTATTATTGCAACGTGAACGGGAAGCCCTTTCCCAATCATACCTTTAAAATGTCGGATTCCTTTTTGCTTACAGCCTCATCAATCCTGGCATCTTCTTCGGAAATAATTTTATCTATTTTCTTGAGCAGAGTATGCATATCATCTTCTGATATCTCTTTCGCTTTTTCCAAAACTTTCACCTTGGAAACAGCATCGCGCCTTATATTTCTAACGGCTACCTTAGCTCTATCACCATACTTTCTGAGGACTTTAACTAGCTCCTTACGACGTTCCTCCGTAAGGTCAGGAACAGGTAAACGCAAGACTGATCCTTCAACTATCGGATTCATGCCAAGATTAGAAGCCAAAATTGCATCCTTTACAGCACCGACTATGGATTTGTCCCATACTTGAACAGACAGCATCTTATTATTGACCACTGAGAGGGCAGCAACCTGATTCAAGCGTAGCTTACCCATGTGGGTTGATACGATCACGCCATCCAAAATACTTACACTAAGAGACCCTGACCTAATACCTTTCAAATCAGAGAGAAACACCTCATGCGAAGAACGGAGCCTATCATTCGTTTCCTTGATTACATCTTCCATAACATCCAAAAAAACATCTTAACTCATTCACCTTCTATGGTACTGTAGCCACGCTGTTTATTGATCACCTCATAAAACGCCATTTCGCTATCCAATGAAAAGATTACCACCGGCATGTTATTATCTCGCGCAATTGAGACAGCTGAAGAATCCAATACCCTGAGCTTTTTAGAAAGCACATCTGTGTAGGAAAGATTAGTTATTTTCTGCGCATTAGTGTTTGTTTTGGGATCATCAGAATATATTCCATCCACAAGTGTACCTTTAAGCATTACTTCGCATCCCATTTCGACGGAACGGAGTACTGCAGCTGTATCGGTTGTGAAAAATGGATTACCTGTTCCCGCTGCAAATATTACGATCCGGTTTTTCTCCATGTGACTGATTGCTTTCTGACGTACATAGGGCTCACATATAGACCTCATAGGAATAGCAGATTGCACCCTTGAAACTACCCCCAAGTTATTTATGGCACCTTGTAAAGCAAGGGCATTAATAACAGTTGCAAGCATTCCCATATAGTCACCAGTAGCTCTGTCTATATTCGGAATACCACTACTTCCTCTGTAAATATTTCCACCACCAACAACAAGGCATATCTGTATGCCCATCTCATGCACTCTCTTTATGCCTCTAGCAAGCATATCGATGACCTCAGCATCATGAACAGAGAGACCGCTTGCAGCTAATCTCTCCCCTGAGATTTTCAGCAGAACTCTCCGCATAAAAGCTCAACCAGCATCTCCAAGAACAAACACTTCATACCAGACAACATTAATCTTAGTTGAAGATTCCATTTCTTTGTCAGAAATATATTGCTTTACGGACCTTTCAGGATCTGAAAACAGAGGCTGCTCTAGAAGGACAACCTTCTTATAGAACTTACTCAGTTTGCCAGCAACAATTTTTTCAGCAATCGAAGCGGGCTTTCCCTCGACCTCGACGTTGTATTTTTGCTTTTCAGATTCAAGAAGCTCCGCGGGTATACCAGCAACATCGATCGCCTGTGGGCACTCGGACATTACTTGAATAGCGATATCCTTTGCGACAGCAGAAAGGAAAGAAGGGTCAGCCTCCGATGCCAGCGCAACTGCGACACCTATCTTACCAAGATTTTCGACGTATTTGTTGTGAACATAAACACCCAACAAACCATTCTGGGGGACCTCGTAAGCAACACATCTGGAGAGAATTATATTCTCCCTAAAAACTGCAATTTGCTCCACTATTGCGTCGCGAACTTTCTGGCCTCCTGGCAACAAAACATCAAGACACTCATCAACAGACTTGGCTTTAGCAGCGCACGCAGCTTCAAGCACTGACTGTGCAAATTGCTGAAATTTCTCATTACGCGCAACAAAGTCTGTCTCGCAATTCATCTCAAGCATTATCCCAAACTTTCCGGAAGAAAGGGCCCCAACGACACCATCTCGAGCACCTCTATCGGCCTTCTTCGCAGAAACCGCATGCCCCAATTCCTTCAGAATTTCTTTTGCTTTAACAAGATCACCCTGCGCTTCGGTCAGAGCCTGCTTGCAATGAACCAATCCAGCAGAAGTCTCCTTTGACAAACTCTTCAGATCTTCCAAGCTTATCTTACTCATTTGAAATTACACCGTCCTATACATCAACCTTTATTCTCGGAAAGCTTAGATGCATCCACACTGTCCTGTTTCTCTGATTTCGTAGAAACCCTTCGTTTATGCAAAGCCCCTTTATCAACACCTACACGGATGGAAGCTCCTTTTTTCTGCTCATCCGAGTGAGAAACCTTAGCAGCTTTTTCATCTGTTTTATCATCTAGCTCCTTACTTTGTTTCCTTTGAAGCTCGCTTTCTATACCCACCAGAACCGCATCAGCAACTAAGCTGCAGTAGTATTCTATACATCTTAAAGAATCATCATTTCCAGGAATCGAGTAAGTTATCTTGCTCGGATCGCAGTTGGTGTCAACGACCGCAACCACAGGAATACCAAGTTTCCAAGCTTCTTCGACTGCTATGTGTTCTTTTTTCGGGTCGATTACAAAAACAATACTAGGTAAACCACCCATTTTCCTTACACCACCAAGGTACTTTTCTATCCTCTCTCTCTTTCTGTTGATGCTGAGTCGCTCTTTTTTGCTTAACACATCACCTTCTTGTTCAAGCAGTTTCTCATAGTGAACAAGCTTTTTTACGGATTTCGAAACGGTATTCCAATTGGTGAACATCCCACTAGGCCATCTAAGATTAACATAATGCTGACCACACCTTGTCGCTTCTTCTCTGATTATGTCACAGGCCTGCATTTTTGTTCCGACGAATAGCACCCTACCTGAATTCGCAGCGACATCACTTATTGCCTTAAGAGCTGCCCTAAACATTGGTACAGTCTTCTGCAAATCCACTATATGGGTCTTGGCATTGCTTGTACCGTATATGTAGGAAACCATCTTCGGATTCCAAAAGCGCGTCTTATGCCCCAAGTGCGCACCAACCTCAAAAAGGTTTTTTACCGTTACTTTGTCAAATATAGACTGCATTCTATTCCGGTTCTCAAATGTCTAACTAGTTTATTCCTGGAGTTAAGGTTAGTATAGAAAAATTCCCTTATCAAGAGAAGGAACCCACAAACCACTAGATAGAACAAGAAATGCAAAAAAGAATCTCTAACGTCCTTTTTGGAGTACTTGAGTTTTGGCATTCCCAGGTTTTCTGAGTTAAATCGTAATGGAAAAGGATTTTGTAAACGAAATATTCTCTTCAGTGTCACAAAGATATGACCTGATGAATGATATAATGAGCGTCGGCATACACAGACAGTGGAAACGCAACTTCGTGAAGTCGATTGGCTTACTCCCGAATCAGCGTGTACTCGATATGGCTGCTGGAACGGGAGATATCACACTACGTCTCTTAAAGACACACATTGCTGCCGAAATAGTCATGTGTGACAAAAATCATGAGATGCTAGAAATAGCAAAGAACCGCTTACTTGATGAAGGGTATGTGAACTTAGAGGTAGTCTCAGCGGACGCAGCGCAGTTACCGTTTGAAGATTGCAGTTTCGACCATTACGTTGTTGCATTCGGTGTGCGCAACTTCTCTGATATTAAGAAATCTCTAGCAGAAGCTTATAGGGTCCTAAAGCCAGGTGGAAAGTTTTCCTGTTTAGAGTTCAGTAAGGTAGAGAACAAGTGTATGAATTCGTTATACAATTTTTACTCACGTACCTTCATTCCATGGATAGGGCAAAAAGTAACGCAAAATAAGCAAGCTTATACATACCTGATCGAAAGTATTAAAGAATTTCCCGACGCGGAAGCCTTTAGTGAAATTATTCGTGGTACGGGATTCGGAAGAATCAAATACAGGAAAGAAACGTTTGGGGTAGTAGCAATTCACACAGCAACAAAACTGTAAGGTCCTAAGCAAGTTTCCTGAGTATGTAATTGGAGAAGACATCAACACAAATGCTGATAATGATTTGATAACATTGTTCTACAGTGGAAATACTTGTCTTGTTTATTTGAAATTAGAAACGTTCACAACTACAAATCAGGTAGTTACTTACTTGTTGATTTCTTCTCCTGAATCTGTCCATACATTATTGCCAGAGGCAGCATCAGCTAGTTAATTCACACGGGGAGTTTCCAGATTCATCCACAGATTGAGTGTTATCTTAACCGTGTCAGAAATCTCCCGTAGGATGGACAAACCTCTTCTTCAGTTTTTAGCTACGCATTTTACCCTACAAGGAAACGGTTTCTCGCCGGTACACAGAGAAACACATATTTTTTAGAAACCTTAGAAAAGCTCGCATCTATTCACTAAAACTCTACCCACTCCTGCAAACGTATAGATCCATCCCGACACTTGCAGAAGTACACCGTTACGCCATTCGTAGATCCTTTGAAAACCCCATCAGCTTGCCAAAATTTTGACAAATTCCGCAAAAGGATAGATAATTCCCGGTGTTTTCAAAAGCACGTCTTTATGCCAGTAAAGATACTAATGCCGGCGCTCTCGCCAACAATGAAAGAAGGTACACTTGCAAAATGGCTAGTGAGTGAGGGTGCAAAAGTAGAAGCAGGACAGGTAATAGCAGAAATAGAAACTGATAAAGCCACTATGGAGTTTGAAGCTGTAGACGAGGGAGTTCTAGGCAAAATACTCATCCCGGCAAAGACTGCAGGCGTAAAGGTAAACGAGCCGATAGCTGTTCTGCTCGACGACGGTGAGGGCGAAAAAGAACTGGAGGAGTTTCTATCCGCAATAGACAAGCCCACTGTCACCGACGATCAACCAAAAACACCAAATGAGGATAAAATAGAAAATAATCTCGCTAGTCCGCCAGATGGGAGGCAACAGGATAGGATAGTTGCAACTCCGCTTGCAAGAAAGATTGCATCCATCAATAGTATTGACTTATCACTTGTCGGAAGCGGGAGCGGCCCTAACGGTAGAATCGTAAAAAACGACTTGCTCAAGTTACTCGATAATAGGCCACAAGCTGAAATGCGCGGACACTGCACCGAAACCAGTATACCTGTTTCTCCGATGCGGCGTGTGATAGCACAAAGACTCGTGGAATCAAAGCAAAATGTTCCTCATTTTTACCTTTCCGTAACTTGCTATTTGCAGCATCTGCTATCAGCCAAGAAAAAATTCGACGACTGTTTGGAAACAAGAGTCACAGTAAACGATTTCGTTATAAAGGCATGTGCTTTTGCTTTGCATGAGAATCCGGCAATGAATGTGTCGTGGGAAGGGGATTTTATTAGGCAGAATCAAACTATTGATATATCAGTTGCTGTTGCCATCCCGGACGGGCTTATTACACCTATAATCTTCTCGGCAGATAAGCTTTCGCTTGCATCTATTTCAGACAAAGTTAAGGAACTAGTAGGTAAAGCAAAGATGGGTACGCTCCAACCGCGGGAATTCCAGGGTGGATCTTTCACTGTTTCCAACCTCGGCATGTATGGCATAGATGAGTTTACAGCGATAATTAACCCACCTCAGGCAGCAATCCTTGCCGTAGGTGCAGCACGAAAGGTTCCAACCGTTTTTGGTGATGAGATCGTAGTTAGTGATGTTGTGACGCTAACATTATCTTGTGATCATAGGGTTGTCGATGGAGCACTGGCAGCAAAGTTTATGCAGTCCATTAAAAAAGCAATAGAGAATCCTGTAATAATGTTATAATACCGCCTTGTAACCATAGAATTCCAAGTGAAACCTTTGCAGCAGGATTTACACAGTTGCTTAAAAATCAAGTGAGAGTCCACATGGTTGATATCGTTGTGCTAGTCTGTAGACACGGGATTTGTGCGTAGCAAGTGACCCTTATGCAATCAGAAAAGGAACTAAAAGAAAAAGAATATAGAAACGATATTTTTCACAGAATACATGCATAAGATAGCAGAGGTCTGCATCATTGCAGGTTCAGATTCTATAGGTGGGGCCGGACTACAGGCAGACCTTAGAGTCGCTGCATTACTGGGATGTAGCGCATCGAATGTTGTCACGTGTATTACAGCCCAAGACTTGAAGGGCGTCCATGCAATACAGCACTTATCTAGGGAAATCGTGTCAAAGCAATTAGCTTGTGCACTCTCTAGAAAACCAAAGACAGTAAAAATAGGAATGTTGGGTAACAGTGAAATAGCACTGGCCGTCTATGATATTTTGAAAGATACTGGGATCCCAATTGTACTGGATCCTGTTTTGATCTCTACTTCAAATTCCAAGCTCGCTGATGAAGGTGCAATCGAGGTGTTACTCAAAAAGCTTCTCTCTATCTCATACTTGGTTACTCCCAATCTCTTTGAAGCCGGTGCCCTATCGGGAAGTAAAGTCTTTGATTCTGAATCCGCAAAAATTGCCGCGTCGAAAATCCTTGAACTAGGGGCAAAAAACGTCCTTGTAAAAGGAATTCACGTCAAAAAAGGTAAGATCATGGATTTACTCATTTCACAGGAGGGAACTACCACGGAATTTCAGAACGAAGTAATAGGGGTAAATATAACTCACGGCTCGGGGTGTAGGTTGTCCTCAGCGATTGCATGTTACATGTCAATCGGTAAATCCTTAAGAGAATCAATTCATCTTGCTTCAGATCTTTTGAGAAACGAGATTGCTCGCATGAAGATTTTATACAGCGCTGATACTTAATCGGAGGAGTTCGCTCGCGTGCTTTTTGCCTCCATGATGTCGTATCTGGTCACCGAAGCTGCCAATGCGAGCGCATCGTACAAATCTGAGTATTTTGATAAGCAAGAATCCAACCTAAGCAGTTGTTCTACCATGTACTTAACCTGAGCTTTAGTAGCACGACCATTCCCCGTCACACGCTTTTTGAGAACACTGGGAGCGAATTCGATTATACAGAGACCCTTCAGGGCTAGCGTAAGTATCAGAGCACCTCGACAATAAGCCAAGTTAAGTGAAGAATACGGGTTGCTATTAACAAATACCTTCTCTAAAACCGCAATAGATGGACCCGCTTTCTCAATCACGTCACTGATACCATGATGGATCTTTTCCAACCTGGAAGAAAGCTTCTCATGAGAAGCTGTTTCTACTACTCCAGAGTCAATATAACGCATATTACACGGACCATCGTACTCTACTAGAGCCCAACCCGTACGAAGGAGACCCGGATCAACACCTAATGCTACATAGCTCATCGAACAGGAGAATTTTTTTCAAATACCATAAAACACGTACAATGAGCTACGCATACAATAACCTGATGCCAACAAGAAGACAGACAACTTTTAAAAGTATTTTTGCGCTTCCACGATTAATTTTCTTGTTGCAGCAAGTGAATTTTCGAACATCCTTCTCTCATCAGGATCTAAATCAAGCTCGATCACACGTTCTACACCACTCGATCCTATAATAACTGGTATACCAGAAAAGACATCATCCTCTACTCCATACCTACCCTTCATCGTTACAGAGCACACGAGTGTTTTCTTCTGATCCAACAAATATGCTTCTGCCATTTCCAGCGCGGACGCAGCGGGAGTATAGTAGGCTGAACCAGTCTTCAAGAGGGCAACTATCTCGGCACCACCATTACGAGTACGTTCAATAATTGAGTCCACTTTATCCCTTGTTATTAAACCCGCACTGACCAACTCAGGTAGACTCATACCAGAAACCGTAGAGTGTCTAAATAGGGGAACCATAGAATCACCGTGACTACCTAACACTAGTGATTTAACATCCGCTACTGAAACGCCTAGCTCTTGAGCAAGAAAAAAATTCATTCTGCTCGAATCGAGGATGCCAGCCATACCAACGATCCTATCAGGATTAATTTCAGCTGCCTTGTAAAGGACCCAAACCATTACATCTAGTGGGTTAGTCACAACTATTACAAACGCCTTCGGGGCAAGCTTTTTTATTTTTTCCCCTACTTCTTTCATAACGACAGCATTTACATCAACTAGTTCTTCACGTGTCATGCCAGGCTTCCGGGGAATACCAGCAGTTATGATAATTACTGAGGAACCTTTGATTCTTTCCATATTGGCACTGCCATTAATCTTCATTGTGTAGCCAATGAGTGGAAGAGCCTGTGAAACATCTAATGCTTTGCCTCTTGCGAGGTCTCCGTTAACATCAATTAATTCGACCTCTGAAGCTAATTTCTTCGAGGCTATCAAATACGCCAAGGTCCCACCAATATTGCCGGCACCAATTAAACTCACTTTCATTTGAACCCACTCCTATCACCCAACTGCACCAATTCTAAAACAGAAGTCCATCAATATACATAGTTCCCATACAGCCTCTGTTTCATGACATTCTCATTGTGTCGGCCTCCTAATGAAACTTGCGCTCGGCGCCATATTTACGCGTTATCATAAACGGAGTTCCCAGTAGCACTTCAATTGTGTTCATTTCGCTGCAAAATTTACATTCAGTGACATACTTGCTAGAGTAAAGGAAACCTCAAAGTGAAGGATCCTACATGCAAAAGTACGCAAAGATACTTCTGTTACCACATGGCAAAAATTTAGAACTACCAAAATATGCAAGCAAGGGAAGTTCAGGATTAGATCTTCGTGCAGCTATAGAAGAGAGCATGGTCTTGAAACCTGGAATGTTCGAGCTAGTCCCTACAGGCATTTGCATAGAACTACCCGAGGGATTAGAAGCGCAGATAAGACCACGCTCAGGTCTCGCAGCAAAGTTTGGTATAACGGTTCTTAATAGTCCTGGCACTGTAGATCAGGATTATAGGGGAGAAATAAAAGTCTGTTTAGTAAACCTGTCCAAGAATGAATTTACTATCAACAGGGGCGATAGGATAGCTCAAATGGTAATAGCAAAAGTAGAACAAATATTGCTAATAGAAGCAGGAGAAATCGGGGAAACAGAAAGGGCTTCCGGGGGTTTTGGATCAACTGGGACTGAGTAAGGTCGGGGTGGCCAAACTGACATTGAGTCTGGATTAGTTCAAAGGCAAGATAGAGTCGTTAGGTAAGCAACTAAAAAGAGAGGCTGGTCGAATTTGAAGGTTTCATCTGGAATAAATAAGGATGGTAATATGGATATTTCTATTCCGTTCATCTATGATCGTTTAGCGCCCTTCTGTATGATCCCACCCGTTAAACACCTCGGCGAAAGCTATGTCATCTCCCAAATACTCCAAGATGGAGTGACTATAAATATCGGACGAATTAACTTATCATTTCCCTCGGAGTAGTGCGTATGTCGACCATAATACCGGTAAATCTAGAGCAGGAACTGAAATCCTCTTACCTTTCTTACGCAATGAGCGTAATTATAAACAGGGCCATTCCCGATGTACGAGACGGACTGAAGCCTGTACATAGGAGAATTCTCTATTCTATGAATGAGCTTTCTTTCTATTGGAACAAGCCATATAGAAAGTCGGCTAGGGTAATCGGTGAGGTTATTGGTAAATACCACCCGCACGGTGATAGCGCCATATACGATGCTCTGGTTCGTATGGCACAGAACTTTTCCCTACTCGTACCGTTGATAGATGGGCAAGGAAACTTTGGTTCTGTAGATGGCGATCCAGCCGCAGCGATGCGCTACACAGAGGTACGTCTGGAGTATATATCCAAGTTTCTACTCGACGATCTATATGAAAACAGCGTGGACTTCCGTTCAAACTATGATAATTCAGAAACGGAACCTGTCGTTCTGCCAGCAAAATTCCCGAATATCCTGGTCAATGGAACAGCCGGGGTAGCAGTCGGAATGGCAACGAATGTACCAACTCACAATCTATCCGAAGTAATAGAGGCATGTAAGTTGTACTTAGAAGACAATAACGTAACAACTGACGAACTCCTAAAAGTTATAAAAGGCCCTGACTTCCCTACAGGCGGATTGATTATCGGCGAGGAAGGAATAAAAGCATCTTTTGAGACTGGTAGAGGCTCCATTATCATACGGAGCAAGACACATTTCGAAGAAACTGAAACAAGAAAAGCAATTATCGTCGATGAGCTCCCGTACCAGGTCAATAAAGCAAAGTTAATAGAAAACATAGCTCTTTTAGTGAAGGAAAAGAGACTTGATTCAATCAGTGATCTGAGAGATGAGTCAAACAAGGAAGGGATACGGGTCGTAATAGAGCTAAAAAGGGGTGCTTCCTTTGAAGTGGTTCTGAACCAACTTTTCCAGATGACGCAGCTTCAGACATCGTACAGCACGAATATGATGCTTCTTGACAACATGAAGCCTACTCTGATGTCTCTTAGGGACATCTTGGCAGCCTTCATTGCTCACAGGAAGGAAGTAATCTCAAGACGAACAGAGTTTAGACTAGCTAAGGCTAGAGAAAAAGCTAACGTTCTGGTCGCGCTGTATGTAGCGATTCTCAACATTGATGAAGTCGTACGTATTTTAAAATCCTCCGGAGATAACGAGACTGCAATAAAAGCACTTTGCGCTAAACACTGGGCTATAGATGAAGAACTTGAGCTACTTGTAGAAACTATCTCAAACATTAAGCTTCTGAACAGAGAATACAAACTCAGCACAGCGCAGTCTAAGGCAATCTTGGAAATGAAAATGCAACGTATAACCAATACTGAGAAAGGTCAATTGGTTGCCGAGATTCATGCTGAAATGAACATCGTCAAAGAATGTGCTTCAATACTGGGAAGTGAGGCTGTTTTGACAAATGTAATAGTGCAGGAACTGAATGAAATAAAGGCGAAGTACCCGCAAGCACGGAAGAGTGTCATTTTAAAAAATGTCAATGCCGTGTACGCAGAAGAGGACCTTATTGAACGCGAGCAAGTCGTTGTTACAGCAACATATTCTGGGTATATAAAGCGTGTCCAAATCTCAAATTACAGAGTTCAGAGAAGAGGAGGAAAGGGCCGTATCGCACAAAACATAAAATCTGAGGATCAGTTGGCACAGATTTTTGTTCTCAGTACGCACGATGAAATACTCTTCTTCTCCAGCAAAGGTAAAGTCTATAAGCTAAAGGCTTACAAGTTGCCTATAGGCGAACCTCAATCGCGTGGAAGAGCTTTGGTGAACATTTTTGATCTTGCTGAGGATGAATCTATTACAAGTATTCTTCCTTTGAAAAATTCCGATGCTGAGAACTTAATATTCTTGACTGCTCAAGGAAAAGTCAAACGCAATTCTATGAGCGACTTTGCCTACGTTCCAGCAAATGGAAAGGTAGCTATCAAACTCAACGATAACGACGCATTAATATCTGTCAAAACTGCTCAGAATGAAGATTGTATTTTTATTTCTACCAAGGACGGAAAATGTATAAGGTTCTTGGTTGAAGATTTGAGAGTCCTTAAGAGTAGGAGTTCCGAAGGTGTAAAAGCTATAACTTTGGGAAAAGATGATAACGCTATCTCCCTCTCAATACTGAATAAGCGGATTCTTTCACCAGAAAACAAAGCTGAGTACATGAAAACGAAGTTCCTCGAGAGAATCCGAAATCCCGAAAATCATGAAGAACAGTTTGTTCTTACAGTTACTGAAAATGGTTATGGCAAAATCACATCAAGTTATGAGTATAGAATAACAAACCGAGGAGGCGTCGGGATAATTAACATATCGACTTCTGAACGCAACGGTAAGGTGGTCTCGAGCTTCAAGGTAACGCTTAGTAACCATATAATGCTCGTTACAAACAGAGGACAAGTCATAAGAATAGAAGCAAGCAACATCCCGGTTCTTGGGCGTAATACACAGGGTGTACGCCTATTCTCAATAAGGGCTGAGGAAAGAGTTGCTTCGGTAACAGAGGTAGAAGAGGTGGAAGAAGAAGATTCCGAAATAAATGAAAATTGTCAAAATGACAGTTAGCATGAAATCCTTATTCCACCAGCCATGTACGGAAACTGAGGATCAAAAGATAAATAGAAATTGTTGAAACACTTGAAGGGCTTCCATTATCTCATAGGTCTGTGTAGAGAAAACGGAATGTAAAGATCCACGGGATTGCTGAAATACATGAAAGCTTTTTTCGATGGTCAGATCTAACTAGATGTAATTTATTGTATTTAGGATATCAGACTTTTCTCCCCAATTTGGACTCACCCTCACAAATACTGATAGGTGCACCTTCTTTCCAGGAAAAAGATTAGCCATCTCTCTCTCAGAAGATTCTCTGATAGTACCAATTGTCTTCCCGCAAGATCCTATTACGATCATTTTATGTGATTCACTCATTACATGGAGTACTTGCTTGATCTTTACGGTTTTATCAAGGATTTCAATATTTTCAGTTTCTACAGTCAGTGAGTAAGGAAGTTCTTGATGTAGTCTGATAAATAACTTTTCCCGGAGAATTTCAGAAAGATTAAACTCAAGCGGCATATCGGTCTGATCTTCTTCATCAAAATACCAAGGTCCCGGCTGAGCCGATCTAAGAAGGTAGTCCATGAGATCATCAATTCCACTACCTTTGAGAGCAGAAATCATGAATGTCTTATCAAAATGGCCCAAGCTGTTTAGTTCTTGTGCAACCGTTAGCAATCTTGGTTTTTCCACAAGATCTATTTTATTCATTACCAATACCAACTTGCCATTAGCTTTCCTGAGTATATCCTTTGTACTATCCGAGACGGCGCGCCTTGGATCGATTATCAAACAAAAAATATCTGTCCCAGCGAATGCTCTCCAGGCGTTTTTCACTATGACCCTTTCGAGCTGACATCGCGGAATAAAAATCCCAGGAGTATCAACGAAAACCAATTGAACATCACCTTTTGTGTATATACCTCTGATTCTCGTTCTTGTGGTCTGTACCTTATGTGTAACCGCAGATATCTTGCTTCCAACCAGGGCATTCAATAATGTGGACTTACCAACATTACTGTTCCCAATGAGAGAGACAAAAGCAGAGCGAGTATGAAAATTTTCTCCCATCTGAGGACAATCGCTGCTATTACATTCGGAACTACTCATTGGGAATTTTTGAAAAGGGAACCTCTATAACAGAATACATGCAAGCCGGCAGAAATCCGACCTACCTCACCCAATTGTAGCAATAATTCTGTCTAGATCATCTACCCCTTCGAGATTCAATGTTGTCACATGTGGGTTCATTCGAGAGAGCATTTTGCTCAAGACATTGCCTGATCCTACTTCTATGAAAGTTTTTACACCTGTTTCTATTGAAAAAAGCATGCTCTCCCTCCATCGTACGCAGCTTGTGATTTGCTGCACTAGAAGCTCCTTTATTTTTTGAACTTCCGTTACTGGACTCGCTGTAACATTCGACACGATTGGAACAGAAGGTGTGACAATTTCTACATTATCTAGGGCATCTCTTACTGGCATAACGGCATACTGCATCAACTTACAGTGAAACGGTGCACTCACCTTCAACCGCACCACACGCTTTATACCTTTTTGTTTTGCATACTCTTCGATCTTTTCTATTTCAGTAGTCAAACCGCTAACAACAACCTGCTCATTACTGTTGTCATTCGAAATCTCACAGTTTACTTTTGATTCCACTATGAGATTCTGTGCTTCCTCAAAAGTTACCTTAATCAGAGCAAGCATACCACCTTCACCCATGGGCACAGCTTCTTGCATCGACTTTCCTCTAATTTTTAAAACTTTGGCAACTTGAGAAACCGTAATGGCACCAGACGCACACAGTGCAGTATATTCGCCAAGTGAATGTCCAGCTAAGTACTTGGACAACTCCGAAACACTTTTTCCAGACTCCGACAGAAGAACCTTAAGTGCCGCAATAGAAGTTGCCATAAGAGCGGGTTGAGCGTTCTCAGTATTAGAAAGTATATGTTCCGGTCCCTCAAACATTACTTTTGATAACTTCATACCCAGAGATTCATCGACTTCGGAAAAAACCTCACGGGCAACTGAGAAATTCTCATATAAACTTTTGCCCATACCGACACGCTGAGAACCTTGTCCGGGAAACAAAAACATCTTCATAGAGACTTTAAATAGGATCTGATTTGCAATACCAAAACTTATACCCTCCAGAAATGGCAGTCAAATTTAGATGAACTTCATTCTTTTTCTGCCTCCCGAATCTTTACCAAGATTCTTTGAGCTTCTTCCATTTTGTTTTCATCTAGATCAGGAGAATGAATCACTCGTCGATACTCTTCTCGGAGCTCGTCGCGCCATAATTGTTTCTGCAGTTTGTCCCATAAAAAGATTGCTTTTTCTATGTTATCCGGAAGTGAAGCTAAATCACTCAGAAGCTTATAAGACGCTTCTGTCTCTTTGTCCGCAAGCAACGCACTTTTAAGAGATGCACCACTAATATCACCTGAGGTGTTGATCAATTGCACTATGAAAGATTGGAGTTTCACATGTTGCGGATCGCTTAGTTTTAACAAAGAAAAATATTCTTCACGATCACCGCTCTGGAGAACTTCTGGAAATTTTATAACTATCTTCAGCAATAAGACTTTCTTATCTACGTGTGTACTAGCCGAGGAAGAAAGTTTTTTAACATCTACAAAACGCGTTGCGTCTTCGCTATCCCTATATGGGGAAATAAAATTACGCTGACGAAGACTCCTTTTAAGTAAAAAGATCTGCTGCTGAAAAAAATCTTGAAAATGTTTTCTAATTTTATAGTCCTTTACGTTTATCAGATATTTTTCCAAGATTTTTTCCAACTCTATAAAGTCCTCTGGCGAACTGCATTGCCTCCCATATTTAGCCAAAAAGAATATTGTATCAGATAGACTTCTGGCACCATCTAAAACACGCTGAAATGCAGCTCTATCACTTCTCACAAGATCATCTGGGTCTTTCCCTACGGGTAAGAAAGAGAAAGTAGTTTTTATCTCTAGAGAATTTATGAACTCATCCATAATGAGCTCTACTACCCTACCAGCAGCTTTTATTCCAGCATTGTCACCATCAAAACAAAATATTAGGTTTCTCTTGAATCGGTTGAGTAGTTTAAGATGATGTGATGTTATAGACGTCCCTAAAATACCCAAAACACTCTTATACCCAAATTGATAGAGAGATATAACATCCATATATCCCTCTACTAGTATAATGGGTTCTTCAGAATTCTTCGGGATCTTATCAATGTTATAAAGCACTTCACTCTTTTTGAAAAAGTCCGTTTCACAAGAGTTTATGTACTTCGGTAAAATACCCTCTTTTATAACCCTACTTCCAAATCCAATTACTTTTCCCTGTACATTGTTTATTGGAAAAACCAGTCTATCTCTGAAGTAACATCTACCCAGTTTATCAAGGACTCCAGAACTTTTAATCACAGTACTAGGAAAATTCTTGGTTTTGTTGATGAAGGAGGTCAAATTAGAAGGACAATAACCCAACTTAAATTCAGAAATCACACCATCATCTAGACGGTTCCTTATATAATAACTCGCTTCTTGACCGACTTTAGAGTTCAAATTATTACAAAACCAATCTCTTAACTCTTCTAGAAATTGAAATACTTGGATAAATTTTTCCGTCCCAGAATTTTTCTTGTCTATTTTTATTCCTATGCTGGAAGCCAACTCTTCAACAGCTTCATTCAGATCTAATCGCTTTGTTAGGGAAACAAAATCTATAACGTCGCCACTTTTACCACAACCAAAACAATAAAAGAATCTACCTTTATCATTCACCGAGAACGAAGGCGTCTTTTCCTGATGAAATGGACATTTTCCAATCAGTCTAGATCCAACCCTTTTGAGCTTAACTGTCCTACCTACAACCTCGGAAACAGAAATCCTTTCTTTAATTAGTTCTATGTATTTTTTTAACACAGAGACAAAACACGCAACCTAAGAAACAAATGGAAAGTTCCTCATATTCTATCACCAAGAACAACAAAGGCTATTGCATAGTCACCATCATCACTAAGAGAAATTTGGGAATTCCGAAGCATCCTGTCTTTAAAGTAAATGAACGGTTTTCCTTTACAATTGTTCCTTATCGAGATCTGTTTAATTGCTAGGCCTATACCGTGCCCCCGGGCTTTTATTATTGCTTCTTTTGCAGCAAAACGTTTTGCCAAATACGAGACCATACCCTTCCCACAGTGGGCTTTGGCTTCTTTTATTTCGTTCATGTCGAAAAATCTCGAGAGAAATTTTTGTTGATAAAGTTCTAGCACTTTCTCGATGCGAGATAGTTTTACAATATCGACTCCTATGCTAGTTTTTTTCTTCATCTATTGAGAATTGCCCGAATCCATAATATTTTTTGTTTCAACCATACTGTTGTGCTTAAGACATGGAAATGAAAAACCCGATAGTTGGTAAAAAAAGGACAAATGTTCTGGCATTTTGCAGATTTAGTACTCTCTGTTAGACTTAGCCAAAATACTAACACGCATGAAAAAGTTGATAAATGACAAACTAGAAGACGAAACTGGTGGAAGTTCTTCTGATGCCCGTTATAGGGCAAGGATGACAGAACAGCAACAGAGTCATTTAGAAGAGTTAAAGAAGTTACAGGAAAGTTTCAAAGAGAAGACTGAGTCCGTAAATAGCTTCAAATATCACGAAGACTCCGTCTCTGGTGTAAGCGAAGAAGACGAATTAAAGACTGAAGAAAAAGTAGAAGTATCTAGAAAGAGGAGAATTTTCAGAATATTTGCTGATAAGTTCTCTCTTGCTGTTCGTCCATCCGCTTGGGCGAAAATCATATCAGGTCTGAGGAGTTTGTTCGGTGGAAAATCCGTCGACGAAATCCTTTTAGAAATAAAGACTGGAAACAAAACGATTAAGTCTCTTCTTGCTCTTCTGAAACACAAGGAAAAACTTTCTTTGCAGATTAGGATAGCAGCTCTGTTAAGAGAAATCAGGCTTAGTAGAAGCGTAGGTAGAGAACCACTGAGTAGAATTTTGGCTATCCAAAGTAGCCTGATTTCAAACCTCAGTGCAGCAGTTAGAGAAAGTTCTGGAAAAGCGGATATACAATCACTTTTGGGCTATCAGAACCAGGCTTTCTCACAAGCCAGGTTCCTTGCTGCGCAAGTTGTCAAAGATATACAAGTTTCGCATTCGGTTACTCAAAGCCAAGTCAGATCGTATGACCTAAGAAATGAGTGTCCTCCTAGTTTATTTCCTGCGTATTACGTATTTAATAGTACTTACTCTGATCAATTTATAGATAGCCTAGATCTTGTAAAAGGTATAAATATATCGGCCACCTTAAGGAATCTCCTATCCGAAGTCAAGAACAGAGTAGTTGCAATTTTTCGCACGGAGGTTGTTGGCACGACCGTGGTTGGCATGCAGATGCAAACAACTGCAGCTCCTGGTAGCGTAAGACAAGACAATTTTTTAAACCAAGACCATAGCATTAAACACAGGCACATTTTTGAGCAACAGTCCCACAGTCATGGAAGTGGATGCCCTTGTTGCAGTTCTGTACTCGAGACGTCTCAATCATTACGATTCTCTTACTCAGCGTCTGCTGTGAGGCTAGGGGGACCAGCTGAGATTCTCTCTTCAGCGCAGTGCAACCTGGCTACGGGAGCAGGTGCACAGATACATATCTAGCAATTTTTCAAGCAAATACATGAGTATAGGTCTACTAAATCTTTCGTACTTGGAGATAAAGCGCCGGTGGTACTATCAAAAAACATCCTAGATGCTTTTGTTCTAGGTTTAGCGGTCTCAGATTTTAAATCCCACTGTGATCAGTGAATGGTTTACACCAGCATCATGACAACATAGCGAGGACAGAAATATCTCTTTTAACTTTCCCCTATGACACATAAGCAAGATAAAAGGCATCAATGCTGAGTTATCTACACCCCTAATCACTCCAAAACAAGCATAGAAACGGGACTATCTTTCTACATCGAGATAAAGTTGACTTTAAAATCTGTCCTCAAATAGGAGAACGTATAAATGCAGCTTTCCAGGCTTAGTCGATTACAGAAATCACATCCCCACACATGTAGGCAATGCAAATACCAATTCTGACGCCTCTCTATAAGAGGAATATCTAACTATAGACCTTAGATTATAGAACTTTCTTAGCTCTCGAAAAGAAACACATACATGAATCAAAAAGAATGAGTACTACTTTACGATTGGAAGAGTAATACCAGCTTGACCCATATATTTACCTTTCGCATCTTTATATGAAATGTCACAATCGGCGCTACCCTTTAGAAAAATCATCTGACACACACCTTCGTTTGAGTAAATTTTTGCCGGTAATGGTGTTGTATTGGAGAACTCAAGTGTAACATGACCTTCCCATTCAGGTTCAAGTGGTGTTACATTTACTATTATTCCGCATCTAGCATACGTAGACTTCCCCAAACAGATTACTATAACATCACGTGGAATTCTAAAATATTCGACCGTGCACCCAAGTGCAAAACTGTTCGGTGGGATGATACAGAAATCTCCTGTTTTTTCTATAAGTGCCGATTCATCAAAGTTTTTTGGATCAACTTGCGAAACTGAAAGATTCGTAAAAATCTTGAATTTATTCGATACTCTTGCGTCATATCCATACGAAGAAAGCCCATAGGAAATTACACCGCTGGAGATTTTAGACGATACAAACGGTTCTATCATCCTAGATTCTAAGGCCTTGGACTTTATCCATCGATCAGGCATTACGGGCATTTTAAGGCTTGAAGCTCCCAGAACTAACTTAACACTTATACATCAATATAAGTAAAACCTCTATATAAAACTGGATTTATGTAGCTCACACAAATTCCACACGCAATGGCAGCTCTCTTTTTATAAAGATCAACTCCAAGCACTAGCAGGAAAATCGTGTTCAACAACAAAATACTGAACCTATAACTTCAGAACGTTGAACTTACAGTTTTAAAAGATTAGGACTGCGACTTTTTTCAAAAAATGTTTCCGCTATGCCAGCAAAAAAAATCACCCTACATACCTTATGAAACCCAAGTATTCGAAAAAACAGTATCCTTGCCACACATGTTTATCAAAATTCTGAATTAGTAAGTTTTAATAACCTGAAAACAAGTATCCATTCTTTAGCGTTAAGGTAGTTCATTTTTAGGTCAGTTTTGGTGTAACTATAAAGACGTACCTTTGTAGTAGAAAAAAATGCAACGCATTGGAATAGTCGGAGGCGGACAGCTAGGAAAAATGATAGCTATAGCTGCATATAATCTGGGTTTTAAAGTTTGCGTATTAGCGGAAGAAGAGAGCTCCCCAGCTATAGATGTGGCAAGGGATTATGTTGTTGCACCTTTCCTCGATAAGTCAGCGATCCTTCATTTTGCAGAACACGTAGACTCTATAACGTTTGAGACCGAAAACATACCGGTAGATACACTTGATCTACTTCACGATAAATTCAATGTTCCAAATACTAAAGCGATTAAGGTGGCACAAAATAGATTCTTGGAAAAAGAATTCTTAAGAAAAAATGGAATACCAACAACCAAGTATTGGTACATTCAAAATGAAGAGGATCTTGATAGTCTGGATTTTCCAGTAGTATTAAAAACAATTGAGGGTGGCTATGACGGAAAAGGGCAATTCTTACTAGAGAGTCATGATCATTTAAAAAGAGAAGTTGAAAACCTCGAATTCCCTCTAATAGGAGAAAAGTTATTTAGGATAAATAAGGAATTTTCCATAATAATTTCAAGAAATGAAACTGGAAATGTATGTTTTCCGATAGCAGAGAATGTTCATGTCAATGGAATACTCAGAACATCAAGCGTTCCAGCTGCACTTCCTCATCATGTCGCACTTGAAATAGAAAATATAGGATTTCAAATAGCAGATCTATTAGAAATAAAGGGTCTCTTGTGTGTAGAATTTTTTCTCGATGAAGATAACAAGTTAGTTGTAAACGAAATCGCTCCTAGACCACACAATTCTGGTCACTGGAGCATGGATTGCTGCGATATTGATCAATTTGAAGAATTAGTTCTTTCAATTACAGGCAATAAACTTAAAAAGCCCAATCTCGTAGTTCCGTGCACGATGAAGAATATCCTTGGTAATGAAATAAACACTTGGAAGGATTTATTCCTACAAAAAAACGTCAAACTCTATAACTATGGAAAAAGACAACCTAAACCTCTAAGGAAGATGGGTCATGTAAACATTCTGCATCCATAAGACATCCTCAGGGCATTGGTTCTAACCTAAATGGAGTAGAATAAACAAGAATCGCAAAAATAGCCCATAAAAACATTCTACATCTGTAAGATATTTTCAATGTCGGCTTTAAATTTTGCTAGATTTTCCTTTTCGAAATTTCCATCGTCCTTTATTACGACTTCTGGGTTCACTGAGTGGAAACTGATCTCACAATCTTTAATTGAATTCTCGATCATAAGTGTAAGTTCATATAGACACTTTTTCGAAAATAAATAGGAAAAATACTTTTTGCTTCCGCGGTTCTTTACTAGTGCATCGACAATGTTGATGACTTTTCCACCTTTAGGATTATGAGAAATGAATCTTTGCATCAAAATAAATGGTGCAAGAACATGTATCCGATAATAGCTATCAAAAATAGCTCGACTAGATGTCTCTATACTGTCTTGCATGAAAAACGATGCATTATTTACAAGTAGTTTAAGATGCGGAAATATGGCAAATGATTTATCTATTATCTTTTCGACATGATCTAAAAGGATTAGATCTTTTTGATACACATAGGTTCGTATCTTATATGTTTTTTCTAATCTATCTTTTAATAAAACTACGTCATCATACGACCTGTTGTAGTGTAGGATCAGATCATATCCATAATTTGCAAGAATTTCAGAAATAAATGCTCCTAATCTTCTTGCTGAACCTGTTATTAAAGCTGCTTTTTCTTTCAAGACGAGTAAATTTTGCTTCTTTAAAAGACGAAATACAAATAGAATTTTCTACTTTCTAATACTCTACAAAACGTGTAGGTGAAAAGACAATATTCCACAGAGGAGTTTTTAGCGTTCTTTAAAGACTCATTTAAAACTCTTTTTCCTGCAAAAAAGTTCGTAAAGTGTGGATACATAAATGTCATATCAGACAGACTGATTGCCTGTTTAAATGGAAAAATAAACAGATTAATAATCAATATTCCTCCTAGACACATGAAATCCACCTTAGTCAGTGTTGCATTTCCAGCTTTTGTTCTTTCAAGAGAACCTTCAAAAGGAATAATAGTAGCAAGCTATTCAAGCCTACTAAGCACTAAACATTCACTCAAAACAAAACTCATTATGTCTTCTGAGTGGTACAGGAACAAGTTCAGGGACACAGTCATATCAAAGCATCACAATACAAAAAATAAATTTTTAACTACTAAGTTGGGATTCCGACTTGCGACCTCAATTTCAGGAACACTCACTGGAGAAGGAGCAGACATAATAGTAGCTGATGATCCAATAAATGCACTACAGGCGAATAGTAATGCATTTAGAGAAAGAACAAAGAATTGGTTTCTAAATACATTTATGACACGCCTCAATCATAGTAAAAAAAGCATAGCAATCATTGTTATGCAGAGACTTCATTACGATGATATATGTGGTTATTTAACAAGAACTTCCGGCAAGTGGCACATTATATCGCTTCCACTTATTGCAGAGAGGAAAGAAAAAATTACTTCCATAAATTCAAAAAAGACTCTTCTAAAAAGGAAAGAAGGTGAAATTTTAAATAGAAACTATTTCAAACACGAAAATATATCAAAACTGAAAGCAGAGATTGGCACGTATGTTTTTGCTTCGCAGTACCAACAAAACCCTCTTTCAAATATAAACTCAATTATCAGGAGAGAGTGGATAAAGCGTTACTTAGAAAAAGAAGAAATAAGCGAAATATTATATATATCACAAAGCTGGGATACAGCAGCTTTTAGTATGCAGCAAAGTGATTATACAGTCTGTATTACATTTGCAAGGTCCAGAACGGCATTTTATGTTTTAGATGTATACAGAAAAAAATTAGATTACCCTGAAATAAAAAAAGCAATTGTTGAAAACGCAGAGAAATGGAAAGCAAATTACATTCTTATTGAGAACAAATCAAGCGGACAAGCTCTAGTACAAGAGCTTAGAAGATCAACAGCTCTACCAATAATTTCTATTACTCCAGTTAGAAAAAAAATAGAAAGACTCTACAGTGTCGTTTCAATATTTGAATCAGGAAAGTTCTATTTACCGTATTCCGGTGAATGGCTAGAAAATTTTGAGATGGAACTTTTTAGCTTTCCAGGATCAGTTTATGATGACCAAATAGACAGCCTTACGCAGTATTTGAACTACGAAATTACGAAGAGTTATCCCCAACTGAATATAAAATTCCTCTAGAACCGTAATGTTAACAAGTATGTGTAAAATCTGTTTATACGAGGTTTATTATTTATTGAAATCTTTGATAGATTTGATTTTCTCAAAAATCACACACGACTTTAAAGATAATTTTAACAAATCTATGTAACCGAAGGCTTCAGTCTTTTTTTAGTTGAAATCTCCTCTATTAACAAGAACCGTTAACATATTGTTATACCTAAGATATGTCACTCTACCCAATATTAGAGCTTATGTTTTTTCTATAATTAATAAAATTTGATTTTGTTCAAAAGAGTGTGCAAAAGATTTGATAAACACTTTTTCCTAAAACCACATTAACAATAAAACATATATTCATAAAGTAAGTATGTAGTAGAATTAGGATTCGCGTTGCAGTAAGTTGTCTGTAAGTTTTTGAGTAGTTATGTCATTGCTAGATAAGAAAATATCCACATGGTTTATGAGACAAGCAGGAAGATACCTTCCTGAATATCTCGAAATATCCAAAAAAATGACCTTCTTTCAGATGTGCGAATCACCTGAAATAGCATCAGAGATAACTTTACAGCCAATCAAAAGGTTCGATCTTGACGCCGCAGTAATTTTTTCTGATATTCTTGTTTTACCAAGAGCTCTTGGTTGTAACATAGATATAAAAAAAGATGTCGGTCCTATAATAGAAAGAATCAATAACCCAAGTGAATTAAGATATGATGTGTTTGAGAAGAAAATTTCTCCAACACTAGATGCAATTTCTCTCACAAGAAAATATCTTCCACAGAATAAGAGCCTAATAGGTTTCGCTGGAGGACCATGGACAGTAGCACTCTATATAATTGAAGGTGGGTGGGATAAGACCTTTTTAAGGACAAAAAAATTCATTAATGAAAGGTACGATGAATTCAAAGAAATAATATCAATGTTGACTGATGCAACAATCCAATACCTGAAAAAACAAGTCAAACACGGCGCAGAATTTGTACAAGTTTTTGAAAGTTTTGCTTGGGCAGCATCATCAAACGAATTCAAAGAGTTCATTATAGAACCAACTAGAAGAATAGTTTCATCACTTGATGTTCCAGTTATAGGATTTCCTAAGGGAGCTGGAGTTTCCTATTTTCAATATGTAAAAGAAACTTCAGTAGATGTAATAAGCACTGATCACTCTCTTCCACTTGACTGGATAGTGGATAATCTTCAAACTCATGCTTTTATACAGGGAAATCTGGATCCTTATCTTCTAGCATTTAATAAAAAAGAGGCACTTCTTCAAACAGAGAGAATAATAGATGCTTTTTCAGGAAAGAATTTTATCTTCAATTTGGGCCATGGTATGTACAAAGAAACTCCGATTTCTTCAGTGGAGGCAGTCTTAGATTTTATAAGATCTAGGAACTAATAAGTAAATTTGTTACAACTATACCTGTGTCCTTTATGATGTCTTTAAAGTGGGGTTCCTTGAAAATCTTGAAAGAAAGATTGTGGAGCTAAAGAAAAGGAAAAATGCTATAATACTTGCTCACTATTACCAAGATGATGAGTTACAGGATATAGCTGATTTTGTTGGTGATTCTCTTGATTTGTCTACAAAGGCTTCAAGTACAGATGCTGAGATCATCGTTTTCTGTGGTGTTACGTTCATGGGTGAAGTTGCAAAACTTCTAAGTCCAGGAAAAAAAGTTATTGTCCCAGATATTAAAGCTGGATGTTCTTTGGAGGATTCCTGTAAAGCTGAACATTTAGAAAAATTTGTAAGTTCTGTTGAGAATCCGTTTGTTTTGGCATACATAAATTCCTCAGTTCATGTTAAGGCAATGTCAGATTCGATATGTACATCGTCTAGCGCTGAGAAAATAGTCAACAATATACCAAAAGATAAGAATATAGTTTTTGTTCCGGACAAGTTTTTGGGTGACTATTTACAAAAAAAGACCGGTAGAGAAATGAAAATTTGGCCAGGAACTTGTGTAGTGCACGAAAATTTCTCTGAAAGACATGTTATTTCCCTTAAATTAGAAAATCCAGATGCAAAAGTTGTTGCCCACCCGGAATGTCCTGGTGTGCTTCTCAAATATGCAGACTTTGTTGGTTCAACATCGCAAATACTTTCATATATAAAAAAATCAGGCTTTTTCAAGTTCATAGTTCTTACTGAACCGGGAATAATACACCAGGCAAGAAAAATTCTTCCATCTGGTATTTTTTTCCCAGTGGAATCAGTTAATTCATCTGGTACGTGTAGTATGTGTAGCAAGTGTCCTTATATGAGACTGAACACAATGGAGAAATTGTATCACTGCTTAGACAAGGAAGAACCATCAATAGAAATAGATCAGTCAATTTTCCATGATGCAAGGTCCGCTGTTGAGAATATGTTTTTTTACCTGAATAAATAGAAGATACAAAAATCAAATGATTCGTACTTGTTACTTGAGTAGATGCGATTTTACATCATCTATTATTTGACGTGGTAAAAATTGTGAAAGATCTCCACCAAGGATTGCTACTTGTTTGACAAAAGTCGATGAGAGAAATTGTGTTTCGTGTGACGCGGGAAGAAATATCGTTATTATCTTATCGTCCAGTTTATGATTTACCCAACTCATTTGAAACTCATATTCAAAATCTGATACGGCACGTAATCCACGTAGTATAATATTGCTTTTTTCCTGCCTGACAAAATCAACTAAAAGACCTCTGAAAGTTTTTATCTCGAGTTCTCCTGGGATTTCTTCTACAGAATTTTGAATGAATTTTTTTCTTTTTTCACTTGAGAACGTTGGAGTTTTTGATGTGCACTCCGCAATAGCTATTATCAGCTTGTCTACCACTAGTAGTGCTTTTTTTATTATATCTAAGTGACCTAGTGTTACTGGATCAAATGTTCCAGCATATATTCCGATCCTCATATATTATTTAATTAATCCTATTACTAAGATTTTTAATTCATCGTCCAGTTTCTTATCTAGAAAACTACCCTTTGTTATAACTATTTTTTTGGTAAGTGGCTGCATATCTATTACAAAATTCTCAATTGGTGACAATCCACTACCAATCTTTATTTCAATCTGTTCTGAGATAATTTTATTTCCCCGGATATCGTATATTTCATAATTTATGTGTGCGTCATCACCACAAAACTTTGGTTTTTTATTTGTTATCCTTCCATTTAGTATTATGGGATTCATTTCAGAGTTTGGGGCATTTTTATTTTCTGCGTCTATAATTTCAACTTTGAATGAGGTAAAACTTTTGTTTCTTTTATCTAAGAAAACTTCACTTGCTATCAAACCCGGCACACTGACGTGTGCTTCCTCTCCTTTTTTCATACCTATTGGAATCATGTTTAATATAGGAAGTTGATTTTTTCCTACAACATATTCAAGTTTTTCTAACTTTCCTATTGTATCTCCATAGGCATTTATTACGACTTTATCACCGCATTTTATTTCATTTCCCTCTCCTGCCTTTAGCAACGATTTTGTAATTAATCGATCATAGAAAAGCCTACTCCTTATACCATCGAACAATCCGTAATTATCTAGTCTCGAGTCTATGTACAGTTCTATTATTGGTTTAACAATATAATAACCAATGGAGACAAGTATACTATTTCGGTTGTCTAACTGTAGTTCGTATTTATTTTCTTTATCTGAGTTTTTTAGATAAATAGCCAGAGAAAGCGATGATATGAATAGTAAGAGAAAAAAAAGTATAACTTTTAGTAATCTTTTCATTTGTTTGACATATGATTACAGGGGAAGATGTTACTATGTTCCACGTAGAACACCACTTCGAATTTAGAAGAACTACTGTTCATATCTTTAGAATCTGCATGAGCTACGTGTATAATTGTATATGACTCGGGTAGGTTTTTCTATAAATAGAAC